>CAYRBP010000019.1:0-45576 GCA_964422535.1 uncultured Ardenticatenaceae bacterium
GTAGGGGCGGGTCAGCGCGGCGGCCGAGAGACGCCTCGGCCGGGCAACGCGCGCCTCTGCCGGGCAACACCCGCCGCGCTGGCTCGCCCCGGCGGCTCTGCCCGTTCAGGGCGGACTGTCCGGACTGCCCTCGACCAACTGGCCGAGGATCCAGCCTTCGACCCGTCGCGTGACCGGATCGGCCGGTTCGCCCGGCGGCCGGTTGCCCAGCACCACGTTGAGCATCCCCATCGCCCCGACGACGGCGTCGAAGCGGTCTTCGGCGTCGGCCGCCGGGCCGAAGCCGTCGCCCGCGTCTGCTTCCAGCGCCGGATGAATCACCACATCGTTCGCCGCCGCCCAGGCCAGCAGCGTCCCGGCGTTGGCGGCACGGGCGGTCTGGCTCCGCTTGCCCCCCGCCCGCGCCGGGAAGACCACGCTCAGGTGGTTGTAGAACTCGGCCGGGTAGCTCTCGGCGACGACGAGCGGCCGCCTGGCGAGCAGCTCGGCCAGCGGCCCGTCGAACGGCCACAGGGCCAGGTCTCGCCTGGCTCGCAGCGCCGGGGCCAGCAGGTCGCGCCAGCCGCTGATGGCCGCCTTGCCGGCCTGCTGGGCGCCCATCGTCCAGAAGAGCGGCGCGGCCGCCCGCCGGCCGGGTGTCGCCCGGTCGCAGGCGCGGCGCAGGTCGCCGGCGTCGGCCAGCCCCAGCCCGTCAAGCAGGTGGCGCAGCCGGGCGCAGCCGGGTCGCGCGGGGTAGAACGGCCGGCGGAGGCCGATCTCTTCCGGCGTGACGGCGACGTCGTAGAAGGCGGCCCACTCCCCCGCGCCAAGCTGGGCCAGCAGGTGGGCGAAGTCATCGACCCCGGCGGCGCGGGCATAGGCGACCGGCAGGCCGATCGGGAAGTCGAGGCCGAGCAGGACCGTCCGGTCGCCCGCCTGGAGCCGGTCCAGCCAGTCCTCCAGCGGCCCGACCGGCTCCGGCGGCATCAGGCGGTAGCCGCCGGCGGTCAGGCAGGCCGCGCACTGCCGGCGCCTGGCCGCGCGCAGGCTCCAGTCGGCATGGACGATGAGGTCGGGTTGGGGGAGCATGGCCGGATTTTACTCCACACGGCGTGCGGGGTCTTGAGCCGGGGTTGCGGCCTGTGGTATACTGTCGATCGATCAATCGATTGATCGATCGATGGAGGCAGGATGGCAGAACGGGTGATCAGCGCAACAGAGGCCCGCGTCCACTTCGGGGAAGTGATGCGCCGGGTGGCCGAGACGAATGAGGCGGTCATCGTCGAACGCGGCGGAGAGCCGCAGGTCGTGATCCTGTCCATGGACCAGTACGAGGCTTTGCTCAGACGCCACTCCGACAGGCCGGAATGGGAGACGAAGCTCGAAGCAGCCCATCGCTTGCTCGAGGAGCAACTCGACGGCCGCCGCTTGCCGCCCGTCGACGAGATCATTCATGCCATGCGCGAGGAACGTGATGCCCAGCTCGACGAATCACTGCGTTGACGCCACGTTCGTCGTCCGCATGCTGCTGGACCGGCATGACGAACCCGTCCACTCCCGCTGGCGAGCATGGATGAAAGACGGAGAAACGGTCCACGCGCCCGCCCTGCTCCATTATGAGGTCGTCAACGCGCTGTATCAGCAGCAACGGACAGGCAACGTGGGCAGCGAAGTCGTCAGCCTGTTGATCCAGGCGGCCCTGGCCCTGCCCATCCGCTTGCATGCCGGTCTCGAATACCATGTGTCTGCCCACCGGCTGGCGGAAACGTGGTCGCTACCGGCAACTTACGATGCCCATTACCTGGCTGTCGCCCAACACAGCGACGCGGCCTTGTGGACTTCGGACAGGCGATTGGTCAACGCGCTTGGAGGACGCCTGCCCTGGGTGCGCTATGTGCCGCGCCCGGATGAAAGCCCATAAGCCGGCAGCAGCCGTTGCGCCAGCGCATCCCAGTTGAACCTCTCCCGGACGTCGGCCCGCGCGGCCGCGCCCATTCGCGCCCGCCCGGCCGGGTCGCGCAGCAGCCGCGCAGCCGCCGCCACCAGCCCCTCCATGTCCCCGCTCGGCCGGACCAGCCCCGTCTCCCCATCGCGGACCGTCTCCGGCACCTGACCGACGGCCTCGCCGACGACCGGCACGCCCGCCAGCAGCATGTCGACCAGCTTGACCGGGCACTTGGTCCGGTTGAGCAACACGTCGTCCATCAGGTATAGCCCGACGTCGGCCGCGGCCAGCACGCCCGGCAGCTCATCCGGCTCGACCCAGCCCAGCTCAACGACGGCATCGGCCAGCCCCGCTTCAGCCAGCCCCGCCCGCAGCGCGGCGCTGTCCCCGGCGAAGAGGCCCGCGCCAACGGACAGGACGGCCAGGTCGGGCACGGCCGCCCGGACGCCGCGCAGCACGGCCAGAAGCCGGGCCGTTTCGAACTCGAACAGGCGGCTGTAGAGCAGGAGCGTCGGCCGCTTGCCCAGGCCGAGGCGTTCGCGCCGGCCGGCGCGTTCGGCGGCAGACACTTCGCGGTCGGGGATGCCCGGGCCGTTGGGCACGTAGAATACGCGCGCGGGCGGGATGTCCATCTCGCGGGCGATCGACTCCAGCGCCCGGCTGGCGACGGTCAGGGCGTGGTTGTGGGTCATG
Organism: uncultured Ardenticatenaceae bacterium; assembly: GCA_964422535.1. GTDB lineage: Bacteria > Chloroflexota > Anaerolineae > Promineifilales > Promineifilaceae > Promineifilum. The sequence goes on from CAYRBP010000019.1 coordinate 2,618, forward strand.
CCGTGGCGTTCCTGCCAGGCGAAGAAGTGCTTCTGCGGCCGGCTATACGGCTCGCGGTCGTTCCAGCCGCCCCAGCCCTCCCAGTCGTCGGTATCGACGATGACGCGCACCCGCCTGCGGTGGAACTGCCACAGCCAGGCGGCGACGAGGCCGCTGTAGGCCTTGGGCTTGAAGGCGTGGACGACGTCGGGTTGCCAGTCGAGCGTCTCGCCGATCAGCCGGTGGGTGATGCCGAGCGTGCCGCCGTCCAGCGGCACGTAGCGCAGGGAGACGCCGTCCTCTTCCCACGTCCGGCCGGCTTCCTCAGGCGTATGCCAGGGCGGCATGAACAGCCGCACGGCGTGGCCGCGGGCGACAAGCGGCCGCGCCAGCCCCAGCGCCCGGCTGCGCATGGTTTGCTTGGGCCCCAGCCCGAACGGCCCGACCATCGCGATTCGCATATGGGTAGAAGAATAGCACGCGGATGAACGCAGATAGGAACGCAGATCGACGCGGAGAGGACCCCGGTCTGGATCGGCGTCAATCCGCGGGTAAATCAGCGTTTATCTGCGGGCTATTCTGGTTATTGAGCGGGGCCTGGTCTTCGGGGAACGGGCTGCCGCGCTCGGCGATGAGCTGGTGCAGCAGCGGGTGATCGGCATAGACGCCGCGGTATTGCTGCGGCAGCAACAGGGCGATCTCGCACATGATCCGGTCGGTCTGCGCCTGCAAGAACTCGTCGCGGCCGTCGCGCGGCATCGGCGGCAACATGTAAGGCGCGCCGACGCGGATGACGATGTCCAACCGCCGCAACCGCTTCAGGCGGTACTTGACCACCCGGTCCTCGCTACCGGTGATGCTGACCGGGATGACCGGCAGGCCGGACTTTGAGGCGACATAGGCCGCCCCCTGACGGCCGGGCAACAGCGCTTCGGTCGGGCTGCGCGTGCCTTCCGGGGCGATGGCCGCCACCGCGCCGCCCTTCAGCCGCTTCAACAGCTCGCGCAGGGCGGCAAAGTCGGCGTCGAAGCGGTTGATCCAGATGGCGTCAACCTTGGCCGCGAAGTAGCGCCAGATGGCGTACGCCTTATACTTCTCGGCCATGATCAGGACGATGTCGTCCCGGTCAGCCAGGATGATGGGCAGGAACGCGTCGAGGCGGCCGAGGTGGTTGCCGGTCAGGATGTAGCCGCCGACCGGAAAGTCGATGTTGCCGATAAGGTCGACCCGGGCGATGACTTTCAGGATCGCCCGGCAGAGGACGCGGATGAGGCGCAGAAAGGTGTGCTTGCTCATAGAGACCTGGATAGCGATGGAGAACTGGGTCCAGGAGGGACAAATCTAGCTCATCACGCAGGCATGAGGACTTTCACTTCTTGCTCAAGACGGCCGCGCAGTCGATCCTTTTCGATCTCTAGATCATAGCGCGTCTGCAGGTTGAGCCAGAAGCGTTCCGACAGCCCAAAGTAGCGCGACAAACGGAGCGCTGTATCGGCCGTGATGGCCCGCTTGCCATGGACGATTTCGTTAATCCTCCGCGGAGATACACCGACATCCTTGGCAAGCCGATACTGGCTGATGCCAAGCGGTTCCAGGAATTCCTCCAACAGGATTTCACCCGGGTGGATTGGTGGGAGCAGCTCTGGATCACTCATCGGTTCACCTAGTGATAGTCGACAATCTCAACTTCATATGCATCGCCGTCGCGCCATATGAAGCAAATCCGCCATTGATCGTTAACTCGTATGCTGTATTGACCCTCTCGATCGGCAGTGAGCTTTTCCAGCCGATTCGAAGGAGGAACTCTCAAGTCCTCCAGTCGCTCGGCCGCGCCCAGGATTTCCAGCTTCATACGCGCCCTGCGAACGATGTCATGAGGCAGCTTGCGCACCGGTTCTCGCAGGTACAGCCGCTCGGTCTCTCGTGAGGCGAAACTGCGAATCACAGACACTAATAATAACGCCACGCGTTATTATCGTCAACAGAGCGAGGGCCGCAGCACCAACCGCCCCTCTGCTGTGCCCAACACGCGCTCGCGCGAATACAGCAGCGGGAAGTACTGCCCCGCCGCCCAGCCGGCGATGCCGTCCTGGTAGTGGGGGCTGTAGGGGTGACCCGACTGGCCGCCGGGCAGCGCCGCCAGGCAGTCGTCCCAGGCGCCGACGTCCATCAGCAGCCGGCAACTGGGGATGATGGTGACCGGCTCGGGCGGGAAGGCCGGCCGTGTGTCCTGCTGGCTGATGGTGTAGCCGTCGCCGCCGGCCGGCACGCGCAGCGGCTTCCACAGCCGGCCGATGCCCGGCAGCTGGCTCAACTGGTGCTCGAATGGTGTTTGGTGCAAGGTTCCCCAGGTCCAGCGGTATGGATCGCTCCCCAGCGTCTCCCGTAGAAGCATGACTGCATTATGTAAAGCTAACGACGACAGCGGCCGCACGTCGCCAACCCACGCCGGCGCGCCCTGTTCCAGCCAGCGGACGGCCAGCTCGGCGGCGATCTCGTAGAAGGGCATCAGCGGAAAGCCGGCGTCGCCCCCCTTGCCCAGCAGTTGTCCGGCCAGGTCAGGCCCGGCGGCCTGCTCGATGCAGCCCCGGGTGAAGCCGGTCAGCAGACCGTAGTGGATCGTCGCCGCCACGCTGTCGGCGCGCATGTCGCCGTCCCAGGCCTCCAGGAAGCCCACCGCCTCCATGTCCGCCGGGTTGTCCCAGTGCGTCTGCCGCAGGATGGGCAGCGCGGCCGCCCGGAAGCGGCGGGCCATGAGCGACACGGTGTCGTTCTGGATGCGGATCTCGTCGGCCATCGTCAGCGACTCGCCCGCGCCGAGCAGGTCGCGGATGCGCCGGACGCGATAGCCGGGCAGCCACTCGCTGGTCAGGTGATGGGCATAGGCGTCGCCGGCGATGAAGTTGTTGGCCGTGGCGATGAACCCCTCCGGCGGGTTGACCAGGGCCGGCATCTCCTCGAACGGGATGAACCCCTCCCAGCCATAGCGGTCGTCCCAGCCAGGTTTCGGCGCCAGGCCGTCCCCCTCGCGCCGGACCGGCACGCGGCCGGGCATCATGTAGGCGATCGTCCCGCTCGTGTCCGCATAGACGACGTTCTGGCTGGGGAAGGCCCAGTGGCGCAGCCCCTCGCGGAAGCTGCTCCAGTCGGCCGCCCGGTTGGTGTCCAGCACCGCGCGCAGGTGATCGCCGCCCTCAAACAGCGTCCAGGCCAGGGACAGGTCGGCCGTCTGGCCCGATGTCCGGCCGGCGGCGGGGCCGGTCGCTTTCGTGGTCGCGGCATCGAGGAGCAGGTCGGAGAAGACCGGGCCGTGGCGGGTGTAGCGCACATCGAAAGCCACCGGCTTCCGGCCTCGGACGGGGATCGACTCGTGGACGATCTCGGCCGCCTGCCACTCGCCGTTGACCTCGTATCGGGTCCGGTCCGCCGGGTCGAAGCGTTCGATGAAGATATCCTGCAAGTCGGGGAAGGCGTTGGTCACCCCCCAGGCGCAGTGGGCGTTGTGGCCGATGATGACCCCGGGCACGCCCGGCATCGAGAAGCCGGCCACGTCGTAGCCGCCGCCGACCAGGTGGCAGGCGTGCCACAGCGCCGGCAGGCTGGGCGGCAGGTGCGGGTCGTTGGCCAGGTGCGGCCGCCCGCTGGCCGTCCGCCGGCCGCTGACGGCCCAGTTGTTGCTGCCGATGCCCTGGCCGACCATGGGCACGCCCAGCGGCAGGTGGGCCATCGTGTCGTGATAGCAGGCGACGAGCGCTTCGGCCAGCCGCCTGCCGACCCGGTTGTCGGGCAGGGTCGTCGGGTAGTCGTCGTCGTATTCGAGCGTCATGTCGGCCGCCCGCTCCGGCCCCAGGGCTTCGACCAGCCAGGAGCGCAGCAGCTCCGTCTCCCAGTTGCACGACAGCCCCCAGCCGATGACGATGCCCCAGGCGGCCGTGTCGATCGCCCGCCACGGCTCCGGGCGGTAGGCCAGGGCCGTGAACTCGGGCGGCAGGGGATGGGCGCGCTTGAAGGTGTCCCGGATGAAGCTGTTGACGCCCAGGCAGAAGGCATCTATTGCATCCCGCGACTCGCCGTTGCTGCTGGCGGCCGTATTCTGTGCGGCCCGCGGCCAGCCCAGGTATCGCGCGAAGCGGTCGTAGGCCAGCCCGCGCGGCCCGATGACATCGCTCAGCCGCCCCAGACCGAGCCGGCGATGCAGGTCCATCTGGAAGAGGCGGTCCTGGGCCTGGACATATCCCTGGGCAAAGAAGAGGTCATCGGCATTCTGGGCGTAGATGTGGGGCACGCCCCAGCGGTCGCGGACGATCTCGACCGGCCGGCGAAGTCCGTCGGCGGTCAGGCTGCCCGAAGTCCTGGGCACAGAGCGGTGCAGGACGCGCCGGACAGCCGCCGCCGCAGCCATCGCGCCCCCGGCGGCCGCGGCAGGGATGAGGAGGGCTTGCAGGTAGGGAAAATCATCCCGGTTCGAGCGGTTCCTTGAAGTCATAGAAGGAGTCGGCTGCGGCCCAGACGCGACCGCACGCCGCATTGGGACAGGCCAGGCGGCCGTCCGTTGGCTCTCCGAGCGGGGTCTGGCAGGCCGGACAGGCGAAGAACGCCCCGTCGGCCGCCGGCAGGCTCCCGGCCGTGTGCCGGCTGCGGACGAAGACGCTCGGGCTGAGCTGCCACAGGTCGCCGGTCGGCTGGGCCAAGCTGTCGAGCCTGACCAGCAGGCCCGTCGGGACGACCTTTTTGAGCGGTTCGAAGCGGAAGTGGCTGACGGTCAGGCGCTGTCCGGGCGTGAAGCCGGCCGCCGCCAGTTGCTCCTGGATCCAGTCCGGATGGAAGTCATAGTTCAGGTCGACGAACTCGACCGGCTCCGGGTCGAACGGCGACCACGTCTGGCGGCCGGTCCAGTAACGCAGCATGGCCTTGAGGTTGTGCTTGCTGGCGAATTCGAGGACGTAAGCGGCCGAGGGCCGGGCGATCCGCGACAGCTCGCGGAACAGCGCCGGCGCGTCGGCGGCATGGTGGAGCGTGCGCACCTGGACCAGCGAGGCGAAGAGGCCGTCGACGAAGGGCATCTGATACCAGTTGCCGGCCACGTAGAGGTAACGCGGGTCATCCTTCAGCCGGGCCTGGGCCTCGCGCAGCAGCGAGCGGGAGTAATCGAACAGGACGACGCGCTCGTAGCCGCGGTATTCGCCGGCCAGCCGGCCGAAACCGGCCCCGATGTCGATCAGCGTCGAGCCAGCCGGCGGCAGCAGCCGCCGCAGGGCGACGCGCTCGGCCTGGTCCTCATAGTCGCGGCCCTGGTTGCCCCAGAAGCGGGACTGGTAATCGGAGCCTTCGTAGTCGCAGACAGGGGGTTGGTCGGTCATTTCGTACGGATCTGTCGTTGACTCGACCGTTCAAGACTGGTGGGCATGTTATAGATGAACGAGCCAATTACACAAATCAACGACCTGTTCCTGGTCCGTGAGGTTTGCTGCATAGGCCAGCAGGCCCGAGTCGAGTTGAGCGTATATCTCTTGTGCCATTGCAGTTTCGATTGCCGCGGCGACCAGGAAAAGAAGCGGCTGTTTGCCAACCTCGCCAAACGCTTCGCGGATACGTCCAAAGGCGCTATTTGCAGTCTTCCAGTGCTCATCTGCTCCAGCCGGATCGATGCCTCCTTTGAGTTCCCCTAGCGCAATGTACGAATCGCTAGCTTGCGCCATGATCATGGCTCTCGTCTGCTTGTCACTAACTTGGGCTACATCGAGCAGGCAGAGATCGACGTTCTTGCCTAGTACCGCAGGCTTCGCGTTGAACATCAGTGCTCGGCTTCCTTGCGCCGTTTTCCATTGAAGACCGTTTGCTTGAAGCTCAATGGTTGTGTCTTTGGCTTGGCCTTCGACCCATTTCTTGATTCCTCGATGAAACCAAAGAAACTCGAAGCCCTGAATGTCGAAGATTGAAATTAGCTTCCTGGTGAACTGCTGCTGGGCGAGTTGACCTCCCAGGTTCCGCATTTGACCGCCGAGGGTGTCGCCTCGCGTCAAAAGGAACCGGTAAACGAGTTCGTCAACGAACGAGGGCCCGGAAGGAAGGAGGAACTTGTCAATGAACAGCTCGATTGTCTCTAGCTGCAAGGCTTCTGGAACATGCTCACGTGCCTTGTCAGAAAAGCCCGCTGCGGCAAGAAGCGAAGACCTGACTTCCTGAATGGTGAGCAGATCAATCGGCTCCTTTGCCCGGGATGCTAAAGCCTGCAGGGTTTTTGCCGCCTCAACGTGTGGCGTTGCAAGGCGATTCTTCTCAAGTGCAAGCTTCAGGAAGCCAGCTCTCGTTTCTTCATAGGGAGTGACTAATTCAGACCAATGAGTTATGCGTGGCGGTGTGGCAGCCATCATGAGTTACTTGCCGGCGGTTTTCTCCAAATGGTGATACTCTTTCGTAGCTCCTGTCTGCCAAACTTCTTCATCTGCTGGCTGCTGTTGCCCTTTCGCTGTGGAATGACATACACCTTGATAGCCTCAAACCCGAAGCTCTCAGCCAGAGCAGTGCTGATTAAGTCGACCGGCACAATCTCCCCGGCATATCGAACGTTGTCATTGACGAAGGCGACGTGCGCGCCCGGACGACACAAGCGGTATAGTTCAGCGTAGACGATAGCCAGCTCCTCGAAGTACTGCTTTACCATACGTAATACCCCGGAATTGTTCGTTTCGCCACGCCGATCCCGCAATTCCAGTGCCGAGAGTACCTCTCGTAGAGCTGGCTGCTGATTGACGACCTGAAGTACACCTGTAAGCCGTGATTCCGCTCCGAGCATTGCGTAATGTTGTCTGAGGGCTTCTTCCTTCGTGCGATTTTCGACGGTGCACGAGAGCAAATCTTGCCTTAAGCTGAAAATCGAATCGTGCACCCCCAGGAAAGCCAGTTCAAGAGCGTAGGTCCTGGTGTAATCATAGCGATTAGCGTAGGGCGGAGATGTGATTACCGCATCGATCACCGCCCCTGGTATCCTCGGAAGCTCCAACAGGGCGCTTCCCTCCACCAGCTGCTGACGGCTTTCAAATGCTGGCGGATCCTTCTGCATCTTGGCGATATCAGAAACGACCATGTCTAGGCGCGCTAGCAGAACTGACTGCACATCAGGAAGCCTGCCCTTATCAATGCCTTTGTAGGTCGGACGGCCTTGTTCGACTCGTTGCGCATTTCGACTGACAATCTTCCCAGCACGAGAGTCCCAGCGCAGGTACTGCCCGTCCTTGCGCGTATAGCTTACGTCCTCCAAAATACTCATCAGCATGGCTCGTGCCAGCAACTTTGTGTCATCGCTCAAGGGCAGGGCACTAAACCATTCTGAATAGCTGACCAGATCGCGCTCTACATCAGTTGGAAACGCAGAGGCGGTAATCTGTAAGTGTGGGAAAGGAACTGAACTGGGAGGCGGCCTCTCTAACTCAACTCTTTGCCTAAGGTACTCAATCTCGGCCAACTGGTAGTCGTAAACTCTTGATTTTGCATGCCAGGCGAGATGACAGTGCGGTAGTAATTCCACTCCTATTCCGTTGATCCCCATCATCTTTGCTTCGAGGAGTGTCGTGCAAGAACCCGCGAATGGATCAAGCACAGTATCGCCTGGACTGAGCGAGAAGTCATGCAACAGGATTTCTACAAGTTCAGCCGAGAAGCCTTCACGATACTTGAACCAATTGTGAAGCGACGAGACCTTGTTCGCTTGAAAGCTGACGGTCTTTCGAGAGAACCTATCCGTTTCCTGAATAATGTCAGCGTAACGTTGCTCAAGCTTCATGCGCTCAGTGTCGTCGCAGACTTGGTCGTGCGAAAAGACCCCGGTTTCTTCTATCACCGGCCGATTAATGCGGAACGGCATTACCAGTTGACCCATCTATTGCCAGTCTCCGTTAAACGAACGCGAATACGCTACAAGCCACTAGATTATCGCACATTAGTTCAACTTGCGAAGCCCATTGTTTCACGGGAAACAACGCGGCCGAAGCGGGGCATTACAATGTTTCACGGGAAACAATGGCCGGGGCGCGCCCCTGCCCCGCGACCGCCCGAAAGGCCGTCCTGTTGCCGGGCGCTCTTCATTGCGGAGGGGGCCGATTAGGCTAAAATACGGGTCAAACTACGAAGCTGAACGTAAGCGCGGGACTGCTCATGGCCGGCAATGATGTGGCGCTGTTTCTCGACCTCGATAACCTCGTCATCGGAGCCCGAGAATCCAATCTGAATTTCGATGTCAATCTCATACTGGATCACATCCAGGCGCGCACCCAGGGGCGCGTGGTCCTTCGCCGCGCCTACTCCGGCAATCCCCGGCCCGACCCCAAGATGATGAAAGAGCTGGGGGCGGCCGGCTTCACGATGCAGTCGGCCGTGACGCTCAATAACTTCGGCAAGAACCTGATCGACATGTACATGGTCGTCGAGGCCATGGAGACGCTGGTCGACGGCCAGCAATACAGCCACTACGTCCTGGCCACCAGCGACCGCGACTTCATGCCGCTTGTCCACGCCCTCCGCCGGCGAGGCAAGCATGTCATCGGCGTCGGGCTGCGCCGCACCACGAGCGACAACCTGTCGGCGCTATGCGATGAGTACGTCTTCTATGAGGACCTGCTGCCCGCGCCGCCCATGTCGGACCACCAGGCGGCCGCTTTGCTGGAGCAGGCCGTCAACGCGCTGCTGGTCGGCGATGAGGCGGTCCGCGCCAGCGTCGTCAAGGAGCGGATGATGGAGCTGAGCCAGGGGCAGTTCGGCCGCTTCCAGTACTCCGACACCTCGTTCACCAAGTTCCTCGGCCGCTACCCCGGACTGATCTCGGTCGAAAAAGACGGCACGACCACCTACGTTCGTCGCGCGTCCGCGCCCAAACAGGAGGCGACCGAGCTCTACCGGCGCTATCGCAGCGCGCTCAAGCACCAGAAACTGCGCGTCATCCCCCACCGCCAGCGGCTGGCCGTCCTGAAAGACCTGGTCGCCACCCTGCAGGAGGATCCGGGCATCGAATGGAAGGAGCTGATCGACAAGCTGTCGGTCAGCGGAGAGGAGACGGACGCGTCGCGCAACGTGGTCAGCGCCATGATGGTCGTGACCCGACGCGCCGGCATCATCCGCACGATGAAAGGCAAATCGCTGGCGACCGCGCCGGTGTTGCTCGGCGTGGAGGGGCCAAAGCCGTTCCAGGAGGCGGTCATTCGCACCGACGCGGTCTACCTGCAGGCCATCCGCGACCTCGAAGACCCGTTCGACCTGGAACAGGTGGCGCTGGCGCTCTATGACAGCCCGTCGTTCGTCCCCTACCTGCAACAAGTCGAGGCCTGGCTGGTCAGCCACCCGATCGACCGCAACGGCTCGCACGGGTAAGGCCCACGCGCGGATCGCCCCGGCTTCGCGGCCGCCTCGCCGTTCATGGGCAGCCCCCTCTTCCGTCAATCGAGTGGGATCTCGTCCCGGTGGCCGAGTCCCCGGCTGTTGTCGATGAAGTAGAGCCGCTCCGGCGTCAGGCAGTACCAGTTCACGCGCGCGAGCGCCGCCGCCAGGCCCGATTCAGGCTGCGCCAGGAACGGGTACTTGGCCACATAGCGGCCGATCGCCTCGTCCCGCGCCGCCCCCTCCAGTTTCTCGGCCGCCCCTTCCAGCTGGATGCCCTTGATCGCCGGCCAGTCGCGATAATCTTCCTGGATCGTCGCGGCCACCTGCCGCGCGGCGGCGATGTTCTGCCCGTGGCGGGTGTGGCCGGCCGACAGGAAGGTCAGCCGAAAGCCGTCGTTGGCGTAGAACACGGCCGCGGCCCACAGCCCGAGCGGCCCGTAGGTCGCCAGGGTCATCACCTGGTGGCCGGCCAGGTAGGCGAGCGCGTTCGCCCGGGGGTCGTGGGCGTGCGGGCCGCGGCCCGCGTCCGGACTACGGCTCATTGGCCATGCGCCCGCCCTGCCAGCGGGTGAACAGGTCTTGGGGCAGCGTGACATCGACCAGATCGAGGAGGCGGTTGACCGTCTGGTTGATGATGTCATCCACCGAGCCGGGCTTGTGGTAGAAGGCGGGCATCGGCGGGACGATGATCGCCCCCAGTTCCGTCGCCATGACCATGGCCCTCAGGTGGCCCAGGTGCAGGGGCGTCTCCCGCGGGCAGAGGATGAGCTTGCGACGGTCCTTCAGGACGACATCGGCCGCGCGCAGGAGCAGGTTGTCGCTGAAGGAGTAAGCGATCCCGGACAGGGTCTTCATCGAGCATGGCAGGATGATCATCCCGTCTGTCCGAAACGAGCCGGACGAGATCGCCGCGGCGATGTCCTTGAACCGGTAGTCGACGGTGGCCATGGCCCGCACTTCATCGGGGCTATAGTCCGTCTCCAGGCCGATCGTCGTCGCCCCGGCCGTGGTCAGCACCAGGTGGGTCTCAACGTCGGCTACGTCCTGCAGCACCTGCAACAGCCGGATGCCGTAGATGACACCGCTGGCGCCGGAGATGCCGATGATCAGTCGCTTCATGAAAGTCCTGGTGGGCGCTCGCATCGCCGTTCGCGGCCGAAGGGAGTACAATGGCGGAAGTGATGACCGCGCGGACGCGCGCCCACCCTTACATTCTAGGATAAGCGGGACAAAAGCCAAAATCTGCGGGCCACCCATGAGAAAACACACAGTCACCAGTCTCCGTGCGGGCGTGGACTTGCTCAACGAGCCGTTCCTGCTGCAGGACCTGCTCCGGCGCGTCGCCAAAGACGGCCGGCCCTACATCCTGGCGACATTGCGCGACCGCACCGGCCAGGTTGGCGGCATCTACTGGGATGTCCCCGACTACGTTGACGGGTGGATCCGCCCCGGCCTGGTTACCCTCGTCACCGGCCGGGTCAACCTCTACAAGGACGCGCTGCAGGTGGCCATCACCGACCTGAACCCGAGCGGCCCGGTGGACATGGGCGAGTTCCTGCCCTCCAGCAAGCGGCCGCGGGGCGAAATGCTGGCCGAGCTCCGCGAGCACATCGAGTCGCTGGCGGAGCCCTGGCAGACGTTCGTCGCCTACCTGCTGCTTGAGGAGCCCCTGACCACCCGCTTCGCCAACGCGCCGGCGGCTCGCGGGATGCACCACGCCTATGTGAGCGGCCTGATGGAGCACACGCTCAGCATGGCCCGCCTGGCCCGCTTCCTGGCCTCCTTCTATCCTTATGTCAACTACAACCTCCTGCTGGCCGGCGCCCTGTTCCACGACATGGGCAAGGCGGAGGAGTACTCCGTCGAGGACGGCTTCGCCTACAGCGACGACGGCCGCCTGGTCGGCCACATCACCCGGGCGGTGGTCATGGTCGAAAAGGCCGCGGCCGAGCTCGGGTTCCCCGAAGAAGACCTGCGCCAGCTCGTCCACCTCATCGCCTCCCACCACGGCACGAATGAATGGGGCTCGCCCATCGTGCCGAAGACGCTCGAGGCGGTGCTGCTGCACCAGATCGACCTGATGGACAGCCGTGTCCAGGGCTTCCTCGACCACGTCGCCAACGACACGGCCCGCGGGACATGGACGACCAAGCGCAGCGAGATGTTTGGGACGGAACTGCAACGGCCGCCGGGGATGGAATGAGGTGAAGGACGGCCGATCGCGCACCTGGGCCGACGGCTCCGGAAAGAAGGCCCCGGACAGCCTGCTGCATCCCGGCCGGCCCGTGATGATGCCGTTCTATTCTGCGCCTGCCTAAGACCGCAACTCGTACACCGCGTACAGCAGCGTCCCATCCGCCCCGGTGACCTCGCGGTAGCGCCCGCCCGGGTAGCTCTGCTCGACGAAAGGCAACTCGTTCAGCCGCTCCGGCAGGAAGACGAACAGCGACGGCCCGGCCAGCGGCCAGTTGGCCGGGGCCGCCAGCGGCTCGATGATGTCGCTGCCGCGCATCTGCGGGGCCAGGTACGGGATGGTCGACAGGCTGAAATAGCCCATGCGCGGAAAGCCGAAGAAGTAGACGTCGGCCGCCTCCTGCTCGCGCAGGTCTTCGGCGATGGCCGTCGCGACCAGCGTGTTGCCGCCCCCCAGCACATACCCCGGGTAGACCTCCCGGAAGTAGTAGTTCAAGTCGACCGCCATCACGATCCCGATCGCCAGCGCCGCCAGCACCGGCAAGGCCCGTCGGAAGCGCGGCTCTCCCTCGCCCAGCCAGTCGATCAGCAGCGCGATCGGCAGGGCGACGAACACTGCCACGAACGGCATGGCCATCACGTACCGCTGCGAAGCGGGCGTGTCCTGGCTGACCGTCGTCGAGACCACCGCCGCCAGCAGCGGCAGGACGAGCAGCAGGTAGCGCAGGTCGAAGTGAAGCACCGCCCAGATCAGGCCTATCAGGAACAGGCCGGATGCCGCCGTCAGCAGCAGGGCCGCCCCAGGATTGTACCAGGCCCGCAGCGGCTCGCTGACGAAGCCCAGCGCCGCCAGCCGCGCCTGATCCAGCAGGATCTCGGTCTGCGTTCGCTCGCCGCGGGCCAGTTCCCCTTCCAGCCACGGGCCGAAGATCGTCACCCGGTTCATCGGCGCCTGGAACTCGTCCGGGTGTGCGGCGAAGCGCAGGGCCAGCGGCGTGAAGACGACCAGGGCCACGGCCGCGGCCACCACCAACCCCGGCAGCCGGGCGCGGAAGGTCTGGCGCTGGAAGATGGCTGCGGCCGCGGCCCAGACCAGGAACAAGACCGGCAACAGGCGGATGCTGACGTAGAAGTACTGCCCCAGACCCAGGGCCAGCCCGCACAGGATGAAGGCCGAGCGCCGGCCGCTGCGCCAGCCCACCCACAGCCCGAGGCTGGCCACGACCGCGAACAACCCGTCCCAGATATTGTTGAGGGCGATGCGACTGAAATGGATGTGAAAGTGGGAAGCGGCCAGGTAAGCAGCGGCCAGCAGCGCCGTGGTCCGGTCGAACATGGCCCGCACGAGCAGGTAGAGGGCGACGACGGTCAGCGCCCCGGCCACGGCCGAGGTCATCCGGATCGCCTCGATGGTCTGTCCGCCGAGGATGATGGCCAGGCTCTGCACGCCGAAGTAGAGCGACGGGAACGAGAACCAGCCGAGGGTGAAGGGGTTGGTCACCTTTCCGTCCAGGATCTCACGGGCGAACAGCCCGGCCGAGCCTTCGTCGCCGGAGAAGGTCGAGGGATAGCTCGTCAACGCCCAGCCGCGCAGCGCGAGGGCGCCGGCGAACAGGACGGCGATGGCCAGCGCGTCCCAGCGGTCAAGGGTCGGGCGTGGCTCGCGTCGCTGCCGGCCGAACCCCCCGACAACCGCGAGGGCGATCGCCGCCAGCCAGGCGATGATGGCGACCCAGGGCCGGTAAGCCAGCAGGCCATCGCCCGACGCCACCCGGGCCAGCACGGCGAAAGGAAACGCCAGCACGAGCATGGCCGCCTGGCTCAGGTCGGCCTCAAGGAAGCGGGCCATCGCGCCGAGCGGCCGGCTGACGCTTGCCGGCAAGCTCCCGCGCCCAAGCGCCGGCCCGCCCACCAGTATGGCCGCCCCGCCGATCGCGGTCAGCAGCAGGCCGCCCAGCCGCCGCTCAGGCGACAGGTCCGTCGTCGCGAGCAGGCTGAGAAGCAGCAGCCCCGCGCCGCCGAGGAGCAGCACCCGCGCCGCCGCGCGGGCCGAGCGGGCCGCGCTGAGCGGGTCCTCCGCTTCCTCAGGCACGGCCGCGACGACCGGCCCGGAAGGGAGAGGCGTCGCGGCAACCTCGGCCGCGCCGGCCACGGCCGCCGTCGGGAGCGGCTCGGCCGGCGCGTAGGGGATGATGGGCACGGCATAGACCGCGGCGGCCGGGGCAAGCGCGGCAGGTTCGACCTGCTCCACCATTTCCTTGTTTCGCATAGTGCTACCGTCAGGGATTTGACCGGGCGCTTCCGGCTCGCCCAGTCGGCGGCGCAGCCAGCCGAATGCCGCGGCCGTCAGCCCGATCAGCAGCAATAACGTCAGCGTTTCCATACCTGCCCGCGCCTCCGCCTCAACGTCTCGACCTACCCGTGCATGATAGCTGTTTTCGGCGTTCTGCTCCAGCGATGCCGCCCTGCGAATGCCGTGCGTTCGCTCGCCTGGCCGGGCAAGCGCCTTTCGCTCCCTGCCCCGCCTCGTCGGCCGGCGGCTTGCAAGCTCATCCGCGACGCGAACTTCTGCTACACTATCGCCATGGACCCGGACGTTCGCCATCTCGTGCAAGCCATCCACGACAGCCCCTCGCGGGTCGTCTTCGTTTCCGCCGGCGCGGGCGGCCAGGCGCTGGCCGACCTGCTGGGCGTGCCCGGCGCATCGCGCACGCTGCTCGAAGCGCTGGTGCCCTACGCGGCCGCCTCCTTCAGCCAGTTCCTCGGCCGCGAACCGGATCAATATGTCGCCGCCGGCACAGCCCGCCGCCTGGCCGGGCGCGCCCTGGCCCGCGCGCGTTCCCTGCGGGTGGAGGAGTACCCGGTCGTCGGCCTTGCCTGCACGGCGACGATCGTCACCGACCGGCCGAAGAAGGGGGAGCATCGCGCCCACGTCGCCGCCTGGTCGGCCGAGCGCGTCACGAGCCACAGCCTGACGCTGGAGAAAGGCGCGCGCGACCGGGCGGGCGAAGAGGGGCTGGTCAGCCGGCTGATCCTCAACGCCCTGGCCGGCGCATCGGGGCTGGATGAGCGGCTGCCGCTCGACGTGGGTTTGGGCGATAGCCTGAGCCAGGAGACGGCCGATCTGGCCGCGGCCGCGGTTGAACTGCTTGACGGGCGGCGGTCCTTGTTCGGTATCAGCGACGACGGCCGTCTGCTAGGGCTGGATGATCGCCCGGCGGCCCTGCTCTCCGGCTCGTTCAACCCGCTGCATGAAGGCCATCTGGGTCTGGCGGCCGTCGCTGCGGGGATGCTTGGCGCGCCGGTGGCCTTCGAGATCTCGGCCGCCAACGTCGACAAGCCGCCGCTGGAGGCGGCCGTGTTGCTGGACCGGATGAGCCAGTTCGCCGGGGCCCAGGCCGTCTATGCCAGCAATGCGCCGACCTTCGTCGAGAAATCGCCGCTCTATCCCGGCGCGACGTTCGTCGTCGGCTACGACACGGCCGCGCGCGTCATCGCCCCTCGCTACTATGGCGACAGCCACGAGGCCATGCTGGCCGCCCTGGCCGAGATGCAGTCCCGCGGCAACCATTTCCTCGTCGCCGGGCGGCTCGACAGCGCCGGGGCGTTCCAGGAGCTGGAGGACCTCGTCCTCCCAACCGGCTACGCGGGGCTGTTCAGCGCCATCCCCGATGAACTGTTCCGGCGGGACATCTCCTCGACAGAACTGCGGGCGCGGCAGGAGAAGCGATAGGATGCGATGAACGCGGTTTCTAACGCGGATCATCGCTGATCGACGGTGTAGAGCCACGTTTGCGAACAGCCCCTGGCCCTCGTTACGGTCCCGCCTTCGTCCAGGTATTGCTGTTATAGTCGTAGCTCCACAGTTTGTCGCTGTACTCGGACTGCGTCATTCCGACCTGGCCAACGAAAACGAAAATCCGATCGGCCGCGTCACTGCAGGCCATGACATGGCGAGACAGCCTGTTGAACACGTCCTACTTCTGCCGCAGGTTCACCTTACCCGCGCCGACATTGAAGGTCAGCGTCTGCGTCGGGTTGTCGCCCACCGTCACATCCACGTCGGTGGCGATTCCCCCGCCGATGACTTCGGGAAAATCGCTGTCAACGCTGGTCGCACCGCCGGAGATCGACACGTTGAACGACGTGTTAGCAGGGCGGATGCCGTCGCCGAAGACGCCGAGCAGGGCGGGCTGTTCGTCAAGCGTTAAGCATCGAAAAGTGTTTTACGTGTCGTCTTCCTCCGATTCATCACGAAACGGTAATTGACGCTGGATTTCATCCGCTGTAGATGATGGTGGCTTTCTGCGACGACGACCGCCCGTTGTTGATAGCAAATCTCCCTCATTGCCATTCCAGAGTATGCCTGGATGTGGCACACGGTAGTAGTTGGTTTCGTCTACTCGCCGTTGCTCTGTGCCTTGCCCGGCTAGGCCCGCGAATCGCCCAATTGCCCCTTGAAGATACTCCTCAACAGAGTCACAGCAAATCCACTTTCTGCAGAGTCGCTCAGCTACTTCGCCGGTCACGCAGCTGCCCGCAAACGGATCGACCACGAAGTCTCCTTCATCGGTCAACATTCGAATGAAGTATTCCGGCAGCGTCGCAGGGTATCGTGCTGGGTGTGCCTTCAGTCCGTGCTCCTGGCAGTAACGGAGATAGGCGCTATTACTCTCGGTGTTTGGAATCGCGATCAGATTCGGCGGGATTGCAGCACCATTGTCAGTTGTGAACTTGTCCGAAATGTCATGACCGCTTGGTCGTTTTTTCGGCGAATAGCCTTTTTCAAGTAGTTCTAACATACTTGGGCTGTACGGTTGCAGTACGCGCCGATTACTGGCTTTTGGCCAAGGGCTTTTCGAGAGCCACCACACCGTATTCACTGCATCCTTAACACGAATACGCCTGACTGTTACCCACTCTGCAGGCGTTGGTAGGCGTGATGGGTTCCACCAATAGAATTCCTGGGCCAGATGAAAACCAAACTCCTCACAAAGCATGATCAGCAGTTTGAAGTGATACAGGCTGCGAGTTGGTATGCCGGGATTCCAAGCGCCGCCGATATCTATCACGAGACTGCCGCTGTCCCGGAGCAGCCGATGGAATTCTGATGCGAAGGGTTTGAACCAGTCTAGATACTCGTCAGCTGGGGCATTACCGTATTCCTTCTTCCGAACCAAACCAAACGGGGGACTCGTCACAATGAGGTCAACCGTGTCCGATTCCGTCGTGCGCAGCAAATCCAGCGAGTCCCCATGAAAAATGCGCCCATGAACTGTCTCATGGAATTGACGAAGGGGCATAGGAGTCTCAGGCTTATCCTTCATAGCAGTTACTCAAAGATCCAGCTTCTTGAGGGTCATAGCATGATGAGCCTCTCGATTGAACGCGTCCACGATGTGAGACGGATTGCTTCGAATGCTCTCCAGATCGATCCGGTCAATCATCACAATGCACAGATTGGATGCCCCCATGATCCTATTGGCATACTTCCTTGCTTCGGGGCCGATTGAACCGGTGCTAACAATCACAATCGCACTGCTATTGAGGAAATGTGTCAAGCCAACCTCTTTTGCCACGTCATCCAGCGCAACAGTGGTCGTGTTCTTGCATTGTACTTGCCAACGAGAGAAGACCAACCGAGTGGACTCAAAGATTAAGTCTACCTCAGCGCCACCTGTAGCTTGCGCTCGTAACCTTGTTGCAACATAGGTCATATCCAGCAGGCGCATCAGTTTGAACGCGAGAGCTTCCAAGGCAAGCCCGGATAAAAATCGATCTTGGGAGTCTATCTCTAGCAGTATTTTTGACAACGGCTTGCGCAGAAGGTCAAGGAGCTTTGGGTCGGTTTGTGTCTGGAGCTGGTCGAGCAATGGACCAACGATCTCCGCAACCAATTTCTGAGTAGGCGCTACCATGAATGGCTTGGCACCGCGTCCACCTGTTGTCTTGGTGGCAGTGATGTAGCCAGACTCCTCAAGAGCTGTTAAGACAAGCTTTGGTAAGCTCTTCTCGGGGAATTTGATCCCAAAGGTCGCAGTAGCTAGCTTCACGATCTGGTTGGCGGGTTGCGGCTCTGTGATACCCGTATTCGCCAAAGCCAGGAGAAATGCACGCTGAGCGGGTGAAAACTTAGCAAGTCCTGCGAATTGTTCCTCGTCTGTTCCCAGGATGGCTGACAACCGTCTCTCATCGATCTGCCAGCGATCTCCGACGAAGACCCCTGCATTCGCGAGCCAAAGGCGCATCATGCTCGGATGCTTCCCACCCCGCGGGTAATGAATCCCTCGCGCCTCGAGACCCTCTCGCAGTGTGGTGAGATTCACTTCTTCTCCTGCATAAGCCATGTCCTGAATGCACTGTATCACTGCCATACCCCTCAAGTTGAGCAGAATGTGCTTTCCAAGGGCCTCATACAGATCTTCGGGTTTGTCCTTAAGGCTTACCAAGAAGTGCCCAAAATCGGTGAGACGACACTTTTCGTCAATTATTCCATAGGCTTTCATGCCCAGGCGGCAGTTCATCGCAAGTTTTTGCTGGTTTCTCTGGTTGCCTTGGCCATGCTTTGAGAAATAGCGTGCCTGGATCGCATCCTGTAGTTCTTGGACATTTCCCTCGTGTACGACTGCCAATTCAAGTAACACTGGCAGGTCTATCTGGGATGGCGAGAACTCGCTCCCAAAGGGTAGGTCGCTTTTCTGTGTCATGTCTCAACCTAGACGCACAACGAATGGTCAGAGCAGTTTGCCACGAGCACAACCCTATAATAACAGACTTCGACTAGCGCTCCATGGCGACTTGCCTCTAGAATGAGACAAGCCCGACCTCGCGGCCGGGCTATCCCTCACAATCGTAACGCCGGCTTCTCCGCCGCGTCCAGGTCCTATTTGTCGTCCAGCGCCACCACGCCCGGCAACTGCCGGCCTTCCAGCAACTCCAGGCTCGCCCCGCCACCGGTGCTGACGTGGGTCATCTTCTCCGTCAGGCCCGCCTTGCGCACGGCCGCGGCCGAATCGCCGCCGCCGACAATGACTGTCGCCCCGTGGTCGACCAGCGCCGCCAGCGTCTGGGCCAGCTGGAACGTTCCGGTCGCGAACTTCGGCGTCTCGAACACGCCCATCGGCCCGTTCCAGACGACCAATTGCGCGCCCTGCAGCTCGGCGTTGAAGCGTTCCAGCGTCGCCGGGCCGATGTCCAGCGCCATCTTGTCCGGCGAGATGGCCCAGATCAGCTCGACCTCGGACGGCGCGTCCTGGCTGACCTCGGCCGCGACGACGACGTCGACCGGCAGGATGAGTTGGTCGGCCGCCATCTCCAGCAGCCGCTTCGCCTCCGGCAACGCCTCTTCCTCGACCAGTGACTTGCCCAGGTTGTGGCCCTGGGCCTTCAGGAAGGTGTTGGCCATGCCGCCGCCGATGAGGATCTTGTCGGCCTTCTCCAGCAGGTTCTCGATCAGCTTGATCTTGTCCGAGATCTTGGCCCCGCCCATGATGGCCACGTACGGCCGCGGCGGGTTCTCGACGGCGATGCTGAGGGCCGAGATCTCCTTGTCCATCAGGAACCCGGCCACGGCCGGTTTGCCCTGCGCCCGGGCGGCGTAGGCCACGCCGTCGACGCTGGCGTCGGGCCGGTGGGCCGAGCCGAAGGCGTCGTTGACGTAGATGTCGGCCAGTCCGGCCAGCTGCGCGGAGAAGTCCGGGTCGTTTTTCTTCTCGCGCGGGTCAAAACGGGTGTTCTCCAGCAGCAGGATCTCGCCCGGCTGCAGCGCCGCCGCCGCCGCCTTCACCTTGTCGCTCAAGACGTCGTCGAGCTTGGTCACCTTGCGACCGGTGATCTCGGCCAGCTTCCTGCCGACCGGGTCCATGGCATATTGCTTGTCCTCAGCCGTCTTCGGCCGTCCCAGGTGGGACATGAGGATGAGCGAGCCGCCGCGGTCGAGCAGGTAATTGAGCGTCGGCATCGCCGCCGTGATGCGTGTGTCATCGGTGACGGTGATGTTCGTGGCCGCCGGGTCCTTGCTGCTGAGCGGGACATTGAAGTCGACGCGCACGAGGGCTTTCTTGTTATTGACATCGATGTCGGTCACTGACTTCTTGTTCATGATTCGGACTCCTTGTAGACGATCTGCATGGTCTGTAGCTCGCTATAGCGGTCATCGAGACCGGTGATGCCCAGGGCAGCTTTGATCTGCTTGGCCCGCGCGGAAACCGCGCCAAGACTGGCGCGGTAGTCGCGGCCGACGACCGCCTGGGTTTGCTCGCGTGTGGTTTGTTCGCCGAGGATGAATTCGACCGCCGCCGCCCAGGCTTCCGGCCGATCGGCATCCGGCGCGGCCGCGGCGACGAAATCTCGCCAGAGCCGCCGGCCCCGGATGAGCGAAAGAACGCCGTATTGCCGCTTCTGCAGGCCGGGCAGCAGAAGCCGCTCGACCTCGTCGGCTGTCGCCTCAGGGCGGATGGGCAGTTGCAGCACCCCGGCATACAGCGTCAGCGGCAGGATCCACGGCTCTGCCGGCACGCCGTTCTCCAGCAGGTCGCGGCTGCCGGCCAGGATCATCGCCGCGCGCAGGGAATTGAGCGGCAGGTCGGCATTGGCCGGGTTGATCTCGACCACCCGCCACGCGCCCCCCGACGGCCCAAGCCGGACGGTGACGACGTCCACGGCCGTGTACTGCCGCGAGCGCTCGTCGGGGTCGGGCCAGGCGTATTCGAGGAAGACGTAGCCTTCGTCGGCTTCGATGGCCCGGGTCAGCCCGAGCCGTTCGCGG
Organism: uncultured Ardenticatenaceae bacterium; assembly: GCA_964422535.1. Taxonomy (GTDB): domain Bacteria; phylum Chloroflexota; class Anaerolineae; order Promineifilales; family Promineifilaceae; genus Promineifilum. The sequence goes on from CAYRBP010000019.1 coordinate 22,929, forward strand.
CCGAGGACGGTCTTCAGCAGGATGTCGAAGACCGGGAAACCGAAAAGGTCCAGGGCCTCGGCCGCCTGTTCGCCGGGAGTAAGGTGGCGTTGAAGGGTCTGGGAATCCTCGGCCAGGGTGGCGGTGATGAGCTGCTCAACGACCGGCCAGATCTCGTCCCAGACGGTCTTTTCATCAACCATAGGACTTGGTACTACCGTTGCGGGAAGGACGTCCGGTCAGGGAGCCGGGCGACAAACCTCTGTTATTATACGCCGGTTTTTACGGGCTGTGCACGCAATTGCCGCAGGCGCGGGCTTATACTGGCGGTGCCCTGGTCACGGGCCGCGCCCCGCAGGGCAACGGGCTGCCCGCGCCTTGAGCGCGGCCGCCCGGGGAAGACCGTCCGATGCACCAACCGACGCCCTACAGCGACCGGCGCGCGTGGCTCCTGCTCGCGCTGCCGTTGCTCTTCGCCCTCGCCCTCGTCCGCCTCGTCGCGGCGCAGTCGCCCGCCCCGGCCGTTCCCGCGCCGGCCGCATCCGGCGGCGGCGAGTACCCGCTTGGCCATGACGGGGCCGCCGACCACCTGAGCGATGCCGACCGGGACGCCATTCGCCGGGCGATCGACGCCAACATCAGCCGCCTGCGTGGCGAAGGGAAACTGCCCGCTTCCCGCACCTGGGCCGCCGTCACCCTCGGCTCGCCGCTGCGGGCGGCGCCCGGCTTCACCGATCCCGGCTTCGCGGCCGTGACCGGCTACGTCGACCACAACCCGGCCTTTCCCGGACAGCGCCTCGACTTCAACTGCGGCGCGCGCACCTATGACACCAGCGGCGGCTACAACCACGGCGGGACCGACTACTACCTGTGGCCTTTCTCCTGGAACAAGATGGCCGCCGGCGCGGTGCACGTTGTCGCCGCCGCCCCGGGCGTGATCGTCCACCGCGAGGACGGCCACCCCGACCAAAGCTGCAGCTTCAACGGGGAGCGCTGGAACGCCGTCTATGTCCAGCACGCCGACGGCTCGGTCGCCTGGTACGGTCACCTCAAGCGCGGCTCGCTGACCGCCAAGGGCGTCGGAAGCGCCGTCGCCGCCGGGGAATACCTCGGCCTTGTCGGCAGCTCCGGCAACTCGACCGGCCCTCACCTGCACTTCGAGCTCCACGACGCCGCCTGGAACCGGATCGACCCCTACGCGGGGAGCTGCAATGCGACCACAACCGTCAGCTGGTGGCAGTCCCAGCCGGCCTACAACGACTCGGCCGTATTGAAGGTCATGACCGGCAGCGCGCCGGTGGAGTGGGCGGACGGTTGCCCCGGGCAGGACGTCACCCACGAACAGGAGGTCTTCAGGCCGGGGAGCCGCGTCATCTTCACCGCCTTCTACCGCGACCAACTCGCCGGCCAGCCCGGCGCCTACCGCATCCTCAAGCCCGACGGCAGTCTGTATGTCGAGTGGGACCACGCCAGCACGGCCGCGCGTTACACCCTGTCCTACTGGTGGTGGGCGTTCGACTTCAGCCCGGCCGCGCCCGCCGGCACGTGGACGTTCGAGGTCACCTTCCAGGGCCGGACGGCGCGCCAGCCGTTCGTGCTGGACGGCCTAACGACCCCCACGCCTTCCCCGTCGCCGGTCCCACAGCCGACGCCGACCCCCGCCCCGACGCGCTTTCCGCGCGAGTTGCTCAACCACTGGTCGTACGTGCCGCTGGCGGCGGACGAGTGATCCGCCCGGCCGCTTCCGTCGCCGGTTGTCGCTCCCGTACAATCCCCGTGAATGTTCGCCCGGATAGTTGTGCCCGATCCGCCGCTGCCACTATAATTCAAGCGCCATGGCCACATCCTTTCCACACCCGCACCCGCGCACCGCATCCCTTCGCTGCCGGTGGCCGGCGTTGGTGCTCTTATGGGACTAAGCACGCGACAGATTCCGCCCAAGGAAGGCGACGGCGGAACCCGTGACGGCAGGCCCAAAGGCCAGGACGAGGCGTATCACCGCGCGGCCGGCGGCGGGCTGCACCAGCCCGGCGAAGTCCTCCAGGAACGGTACATGATCCTCGGCTCGCTCGGCGTGGGCGGCTTCAGCTCCGTCTACCGCGCCCGCGACCTCCGCTTCCCGTCGGTCACCCGGCTCTGCGCGGTCAAGGAGATGGTCATCGGCACGGCCGATCCCGAGTTGCGCCAGATCACCATCAAGTCGTTCGAGCGCGAGGCCAGCATGCTGGCCATGCTCAGCCATCCGGCCATCCCCGACATCTTCGACTACTTCACCGAAGGCAACCGCAGTTACCTGGTGCTGGAATTCGTCCCCGGCCAGAACCTGCAACAGTGGCTGGAGAACACCGAAGACCTGCTCGACGAGCAGCAGGCCATCGATTGGGCCTTGCAGATCTGCGAAGCGCTGGCCTTTCTCCACAGCCAGAAGCCCCAGCCGATCGTCTTCCGCGACCTGAAACCGTCCAACATCATGCTGGATTCGTACAACCGCATCCGGCTCATCGACTTCGGCATCGCCAAGATCTTTGAGGCCAACGAGGACCGCGGCACGATGATCGGCACGGCCGGTTACACGCCGCCGGAGCAGTACCGCGGAGAGGCCACGCCGGCCGTCGACATCTACGCCCTCGGCGCGACCTTCCACCATCTGCTCACCCGCCAGGACCCGCGCCAGGAGACGCCCTTCACCTTCCACGAGCGGCCGATCCGCGTCGCCAACCCGGGCATCTCGCGTGCCTTCGAAGCCATCATCATGCAGTGCCTCGCCTATGACCCGAAGGACCGCTTCCCCGACGCCATGGCCCTGCGCGAGGCGCTGCTGGAACTGGGCCAGTCGGACGGCGACCGGGGCGACCTGGGCCTGAAGGGCGAGCGGCCGGGGCTGGACGAGGGCGGCTTCGATGTCATCACCGCCCCGCAGCGGATCGGCATCAGCCAGATCAAGCCGCTGTGGACTTTCCAGTGCGAAGACGAGATCCGGTCGAAACCGGCGGTCAGCAAGGGCGTCGTCTTTGTCGGGGCCTACGACCACAATCTGTATGCCGTCACGGCCGACAAGGGCGAGTTCCTGTGGAAATACCCGACCGGCGGCGGCATCGGCGGCTCGCCGACGGTCCACGAAGATGCTGTCCTGGTCGGCTCGTCAGACGGCAAGCTCTACTCTCTCCAGTTCCGCAAGGGGCGGCTGAACTGGCTGTTCAGCGCCGAGGGGCCGATCTTTTCCTCCCCGGCGGTCCGCTTCGACCACGTCTTCTTCGGGGCCGATGACGGCTTCTTCTATGTTGTCAATACCCAGCGCGGCCAGTTGTCGTGGAAGACCAACGTCTATAGCTCCGTCCGCTCCTCCCCGTTCGTCTCGGAGGAGATGGTCTACCTCGGCACGGAAGACGGCCACATCATCAGCCTGGAGATCAGCAACGGCAAGGCCAAGTGGCAGAACAAGGCCCACCGCGCCGTGACGTCATCGCCGCGCGTGGCCGACGACATCCTCTATGTCGGCTCGCTCGACGGCACGGTCTACGCCGCCGACGCCAGTTCCGGCTGGCCGATCTGGCGCTTCGCCACCCACGGGCCGGTCGTCTCGTCTCCGGCCGTGCTCGACGGCCTGGTGTTTGTCGGCTCGGCCGACGGCCAGCTGTACGCGATCAACGCCGAGAGCGGCCGCCAGGCCTGGGCCTACCGGACCGACGGCCAGGTTGTCTCATCGCCCATCATCTGGAACAACACCGTCTACTTCGGCTCCACCGACGGCAGTCTCTACGGCGTCGGCCTGCGGCGGGGTGAATTGCTCTGGCGCTTCGATACCGGCAGCCCGATCATCGGCTCGCCGACCATCGTCAATGGCGTCCTGTTCATCGGCGGGACCAATCATCGCCTCTACGCCCTTCCCATCTAGTCCCATGACCCACTCCCTCCGCCTTCAGAGCGCCTACTGCTGCGAAACGGGCAACGCCCGCGACCGCAACGAAGACTCCTGCCTGATCGTCTCAACCGAATCCGGCGGCCACTTCCAGGTGGCACCCTTCGGCCTCTATGCCGTGGCCGACGGCATGGGCGGGGCGCTGGACGGCCACATCGCCAGCCACGCCGCCGTGCGCGCCTTCACCGAGTTCGTCACCGCCCGACTCTACCTGCCCCTGCTGAAAGGCAAGCCGGTCACCGGGGAACTGGAAGTGCTCGACGTGCTGGAGCGCGGCGTGATGGCCGCCCATGATGCCGTCTATCGCCCCTCGCCGGACGAGAACGGCGGCACGACGCTGACGGCCGCGCTGGTCATGGATCGGCGGCTCTATCTGGCCCACGTCGGCGACTCCCGCGCCTACTGGCTGGTCGACGGCGAGTTACGCGCCCTGACGACCGATCACTCGCTCGTCCGCAAGTTGCAGGACCGCGGCCAGCTGACGCCCGAGGAGGCCAGCAACTACCAGTACCGCAATGTCCTGCTCCAGGCCCTGGGCCAGGATGTCGCCCTCGAGATCGACACGATGGCCTTCGACCTGCCGCCGAAGGGCTGGCTGCTGCTGTGCAGCGACGGCCTGTGCGGGTTCGTGCCGGAGCCGGCCATCCGGGCCGTCCTGGAGCTTGCCCCGTCGGCCGAGCAGGCGGCCGAGCGCCTCCTGGACGCGGCCCTGGCGGCCGGCAGCAACGACAACGTCACCGTCGTGGTCGTCCGCTTTGCCGGCGGCTGACGCGGCCCGGCAGCGCGCCGCCCGGTGGGAGAAGCGGCCCGTCGCACGCCATGAGCATCGACCCTACCGACCTGTACGCCCTCTTGAGCATCGGCCGCGATTCGTCGCCGGCCGAGATCGAGCAAGCCTACAATGGCCTGAAAGAAGCGGCCGCCATCCGCGGGATCGACATCGAACGGGATGAGACCTGGCAGCGCGTCCAGTATGCCTATGATGTCCTGACCAACCCGCAGCGCCGCAGCCTGTATGATTCGCTCGTGGCCGAGAAGGCAGCGGCCCCGGCCCTGGCTTTCGACATCCGGCTCAGCGCCGAGCGGCTGCCCCTGCTCGACGAGCCCCAGGTCGTCTATGCCCTGGTCACCATCCGCCCGCCCGATGACGGCCGGCCCGCGGTCCGCCCGCTCAATCTCGGCCTCGTCGTCGACCGCAGCACGTCGATGCGTGGCGCGCGACTGGAGCGGGTCCAGGCAGCCGTCAACCTCATCCTCGACCAGCTTGGGCCGGATGACATCCTGTCGCTGACCACGTTCAGCGACCGGGCGGAAGTCGTCCTGCGCGCGGCGACGGCCGCCGGCCGCGAACAAACCGACGCCGCCTGGCGCGACCGGCTGGCCGGCGTCTCCGCTTCCGGCGGGACGGAGATCTTCTACGGCCTGGCCGCTGCCCTGGGCGAAGTCCGCCGTCACGCCTCGCCCGAGACCAACAGCCATCTCATCCTGCTGACCGACGGCCAGACGTATGGCGACGTGCCCGACTGCCTGCGCCTGGCGGAGGCGGCCGCGGCCCAGGGCATCAGCCTGAGCGCCTTCGGCATCGGCTCCGACTGGAACGATAGTTTCCTGGACGCGCTGGTCGCGCCCTCCGGCGGCCAGTCGGGTTTCATCCGCAAGCCGGAGGACATCCTGGTTCACCTGGAAGACCGGCTCCGTGGCCTGGGCATTGTCCACGCCCAGGGCGTGCGGCTGGCACAGAAGTGGCCGGCGGCGACCACGCTCCAGGAAGCCTTCAAGCTGGCCCCGTTCGCCCAGCCGCTGGCGACTCATGAGGCTGACATCCCCCTCGGCAATGTCGAGGGTCGCTCGCCGCTGGCTGTCCTCCTGGCCTTCCAGCTTGCCCCGCAAACGGTCAGCGCGCGGGTCAAGATCCCGCTGACCTTCACCTTCCAGACGCCGCAGGCGACGCCGGCGAGCCCGGGTCGTATCTCGACTACGCTCAAGGCGGAGACGGCCAGCCACAACCTGCAACTCCTGGTGAGCTCCGGGCCGGCCGGTGGCGATCCGCCGGCCGAGCTGATCGAGGCCGTCCGGCGCGTCAACCTCTACCGCCTGCAGGAGCAGGCCTGGGACGAAGCGCAGGCGGGCCAGCTGGAATCGGCCGCGACGCGCATGCAGCAGCTCAGTACCCGCTACCTGGAGACGGGCGAAGTCGACCTGGCCCACCAGGCCAACCTGGAAGCCCAGCGCCTGACGCGCATGGGGGGCATGTCGCCCGAGGGCCGCAAGGTGCTGAAGTACGGCACGCGCGCCCTGATCGACCCCGGCAAGCCATGATCACCTGTCCCGAATGCTCTGCCGCTTCCTACCACGGCGTCCTGTTCTGCCGCGGTTGCGGCGCGCCGCTCAGCCCGGCGGCCGCGTCGCATGTGGCCGCGGGCGACCGCGGAGCCGGGCACAGTCCCGCCCTGGTCGGGTCGGAGCCGGTCAGGCGCTCGCTTGGCGTCAAGTCGGCCCGGCCCGCGGACGCGGCCACCGACAGGCCGGCGACGAGCCGGGGCACGACGCGGCGTTTCTCGCTCGAACAACTGGCTCCGGGCGGCGTGTCCTGCATCCTGCGGGTCACCATCGGCGAGACGTCGATCCGGGTGCCGCTGGCGGCCGGCGGTGTCGTCCATATCGGCCGCTCCGACCCGGCCGCGGGCTTCGCCCCGGAGATCGACCTCGACCCCTACGACGGTTTCGAGGCCGGCGTCTCGCGCCGCCACGCTACGATCCAGTCCTGCCTCCAGGGGATCGTCGTGGCGGACCAGGGCAGTAGCAACGGCACCTGGCTCGACGGCCGCCGGCTGGCGCCCGGGTTCGCCTACCTGCTCGCGGCCACGGCTGATGTGAAGCTGGGGGAGTTAGTGGTACAAGTCTCGCTGGAGGACTAAACTAAAGACCATGCGACTCCCGGCCGTGATCCACCTGATGGACGAAGACCCCATCCTGGGCGAGCTGGACGGCATGCCCGTCCCCTCGGCCCAGTTCGTGACGGTTCACCACGCCCGCCGGCGCGACAACCGGGCCGTGCCATACCTGGAAGGCCCGAACGATACTGTGTTGATCGCCTGGCACCGTATCCGCGCTGTGCAGGTTCTGCCGCAGGGGGGAACCGACAACGTCATCGGCTTCGTCCGAGAGTAAGTCGATTGACCAGGTCGCCCCACAACCGCCCATGCTAGAGCAAGTCCCCGACAACCTCGAAAACACCGGCCCCCAACTCATCCTCATCGTGGACGATGAGCTACGCATGCGCCGGTTCATCCGCATGAACCTGGAACTGGAGCAGTACCAGGTCATCGAAGCGGAGAACGGCATCCAGGCGCTGGACCAGGTCCGCCGCCACAACCCCGACCTGATCATCATGGATGTCATGATGCCGGAGATGGACGGTTTCGAGACGCTCCAGCTGCTGCGCGAATTCTCAACCGTGCCGGTCATCCTGCTGACGGTGCGCAGCGACGAAGAAGACATCACCAACGGCTTGAGGCTGGGCGCAGACGACTACATCACCAAGCCGTTCAGCCCGCGTGTCCTCAGCAGCCGCGCCGGAGCCGTGCTGCGCCGGGCGCAATGGCCGGCCCAACCCCCGCGAACGGTGCTGAAGATCGACGACCGGCTCTCGGTCGACTTCAACCGCCACCAGGTGATTGTCGATGGGGAGCGAGTCGACCTGCGGCCGACGGAGTTCCGCCTGCTGAACCACCTCATCCAGAACGCCGGCTGGGTCGTCCCCCACGAGACGCTGCTGCAGAAGGTCTGGGGCTACGAGTACCGCGACGAGACCCACTACCTGCGCCTGTACATCAACTACCTCCGCAAGAAGATCGAGATAGACCCGGCCGACCCGAAATACATCCTGACCGAGCGCGGCGTCGGCTACCGGTTCGTCGATTTCAAGAAGTAACCCGCTGTCTCCCGTTGGGTCGCCCCCTATTAGCAAAGGAGAGGGCGAGCCAGCGCGGCGCGCGTTTCCCGGCTGAGGCGTCTTTCGGCCGCCGCGCACCTGGCCGCTGTACGGGCGGGTCAAGCGGCGCGGAGCCACCCATCCTCGCGATCGCGCTGCGCGCCGCTTGGCTCGCCCCCTATTAGCATAGGAGAGGGCGAGCCAGCGCGGCAACTGTTGCCCGGCCGAGACGTCTCTCGGCCGCCGCGCTGACCCGCCCCTACCATACCGCCGGCAGCAGAACTGCGCGCTGTTGCAGCGCCGAAACCCGTTTTCTGCGCTATCATTGGCGCGAGGTTCGTTGTCCATGTCTATTCACCCATCCCCAAAGCCCGTGGTCGCGCCCTACGGCGCCTGGAAATCACCCATCACCGCTGACCTGCTCCTGGCCGGTTCAGTCACCCTCGGCCAGCCGATTGCCACCGCTGACGCGATCTACTGGCTGGAAGGCCGGCCGCAGGAGCGCGGCCGCACCGCCATCGTCCGCTGGACGCCGGAGGCCGGCGCGGAGGATATCTTGCCCCCGCCGTACAACGCCCGCACCAGCGCCCACGAATACGGCGGCGGCGCGTACGCGGTCCACGACGGCATCGTCTACTTCTGCGAGTTCTCCGACCAGCGCCTCTATCGCCTCGTTCCCGGTCAGATCCCCGTGCCGATCACCGAGGAGCCGGAGACGGCCGGCGCGCTGCGTTATGCCGACATGGTCATGGACTGGCCCCGCCGGCGGCTCATCGCCGTCCGCGAGGACCATCGGGCCGGCGGCGAGCCAGCCAACACCCTGGTCGCCATCCCGCTGGAGGGCGGCGAGCAGACGGTCCTGGCCTCCGGTAACGACTTCTATGCCTCGCCCCGGCTCAGCCCCGACGGCCGCCGCCTGGCCTGGCTGTCGTGGAACCACCCCAACATGCCCTGGGACGGGACGACGCTCTGGCTGGCCGCGTTTGAGAGCGACGGCGGGCTGGCCGAACGGGAACTGGTGGCCGGCGGCCCGGCCGAGTCGATCTTCCAGCCTGAGTGGTCGCCCCAGGCCGGCGAAGGCGCGCTGCTCCACTTCGTGTCCGACACGACCGGCTGGTGGAACCTCTATCGCCTGCGCGACGGCCGGGTGGAGCCGCTCCTGCCGATGGAGGCCGAGTTCGGCCTGCCGCAGTGGGTCTTCGGCATGTCGACCTATGGCTTCGAATCGGCGACTTCGATCATCTGCAGCTACACGCGCGACGGCGTCCGCACCCTGGCCCGGTTCGACACGACCGGCGGCTCGCTAACGCCCTTCGACTTGCCATACAGCGGTGACTCCGTGACGGTCGCCGGCGGGCGGGCCGTCTTTCTCGGCGGCTCGCCGATGGTTGCCACCGCCGTCATCAGCGTTGACCTGGCGAACGGCGTGCCCGAGATACTCCGGAGCTCCAGCGACGTTGCCATCGACGAGGGCTACCTCTCCGCCGCCCGGCCGGTCGAGTTTCCGACCGCCAACGGCCTGACGGCCCACGGCTACTTCTACCCGCCCCGCAACCGGGACTATGGGGCCCCGGAAGGCGAGCGGCCGCCGCTCATCGTCACCAGCCACGGCGGGCCGACCAGCGCCACCTCCCCGGTGCTGAACCTGCAGCGCCAGTACTGGACCAGCCGCGGCTTCGCGATCCTCGATGTCAACTACGGCGGCAGCACCGGTTACGGCCGCGCCTACCGCGAGCGGCTGAACGGCAACTGGGGCATCGTCGACGTGGAGGACTGCGCCAACGGCGCGCGCCACCTGGTCGAGCAGGGCCTCGTCGACGACGAGCGCCTGATCATCCGCGGCGGCAGCGCCGGCGGCTACACCACCCTCTGCGCCATCACCTTCCACAACGTCTTCAAGGCGGCCGCCAGCTACTTTGGCGTCAGCGACGCCGAGGCGCTGGCCCGCGACACCCACAAGTTCGAGTCTCGCTACCTCGATTCGCTGATCGGTCCCTACCCGGAGCGGCAGGACGTCTATCAGGCGCGCTCGCCCATTCACTACGGCAGTCAGTGCTCGTCGGCGCTGATCCTCTTCCAGGGCCTCGACGACAAGGTCGTGCCGCCAAACCAGTCGGAGGAGATGTTCGTCGCCGTCCGCAACAAGGAACTTCCCGTCGCCTACGTCGCCTTTGAGGGGGAGGGTCATGGGTTCCGGCGCGCCGACACCATCAAGCGCACGCTGGAGGCAGAGCTCTATTTCTACGGCCGCGTGTTTGGTTTTGAACTGCCTGAGCCGGTCGAGCCGGTCGAGATCGAAAACCTGCATTCATGAGCCTTGTCACGCTGGTCTGGCGGCGGGCCGTGCGTCACTGGCAGATGCTGCTGACGCTTGGCCTGGGCGTGGTCATCGCCACGGCCGTGCCCGGCCTGTCCGACGTCGTCGGCGCGGAGACGCTTCGCCGGGCGATCAAGGCCGACCCGATGGGGCTTGGTCTGCGGAGCGTGACGCTCTTTGGCTACGCCCTGACCGCGCTGCTGAGCCTGGTCGGTTTCGCCACCTACTTCTACTTCAGCGCCCGCCAGCGCGAGTCGCTCTACGGCGTGCTACGCTCGATCGGCCTGTCCCCGCGCCAGCTTTATGGGGCGCTGGTGCTGGAACAGGTCGTGCTGATCGTCGCCGGCGTGACCATCGGCACGCTGCTTGGCCTGCTGCTGAACCGGATCACCCTGCCGGGCCTGCCGATCACCTTCGGCGACCGGCCGCCGACGCCGCCGTTCATCGCTCGCAACGACTGGGCGGCCGTCGCCCGCATCTACCTGACCCTGACCATCGCCTTCCTGCTCTGTCTCGGCGCGGCCACGGCCCTGCTGTGGCGGACGAAGTTGCACCGCGTGTTGCGAGTGGGAGAGGAGTGACCGGCGGGGCGCGGACACCGACTCCAGCGCAGGTGGATGCTGGGCCAGACTCCTATGGCTGAGCAGCAGTACTTTCGGCTACAGGGCGGGGGCGATTGCGCTGTCTGGCCTGCAACCCCTCGGCGAGGTAGTAGCTGCCGAGTACGAACCCGGCCGCGGCGATCTGGGCGATGATCCCTTGCCACGTCGCGTACAGCCCAAACCAGAGCCCGGCCCAGTAGGGGAACGAGATGCCCCGGATCGGGCTGATGCCGAGCCAGCCGACGGCCTGCATCACGTGGACGGTCTTCCCGACCATCGTCACCAACACCAGGCCGATGAGCACGCCGGTCCAGACCAGCAGTTTCTTGTATGGTAGACGCGCCTGGAGCTTGAAGGTGATGAATCCGACAACCGCCACGGCCAGCGCGCCCAGCGCAACGCCCTGCAAGACGATCGAGGGTCCGGCGTCCAGCGCCAGGGCTTGTAGAAACAGGACCGTCTCGAAGCCCTCGCGGTACATACTGGTGAAACCCAGGAGCACTAGCCCCAGGAACTGGCCCGTCTCGGCCGATAGCAGCCGCCGCTTCTTCTGGTGAAACCCGGCCATCCAGTCCTTCCAGTACGTCTTGTGGAAGAACCAGTTGGTGATCAGGAGCAACACGCCGATAGCGATGAGCGAGACCACGGCCTCCAGCCGCTCGCCGAAGCGCGTGAGCGACGATAGGACCTGCTGGGCGATCCACCACGTCGCGGCAGTCGCCAGCAGCGAGAGAGCGACGCCGAGGACCATCGGCCTGCGGAAGTGGGCGAAGGCGCCGACCATGCTGGCCATCAGCGCGGCCAGGATGATGACCGCTTCCAGACCTTCGCGGAAGACGATGATGGCCGCGTTGCTGATGATCGCGCCGGGCGCGCTCGGCAGGTCGCCCAATGTCAGCCGGGCTTCCTCCAGGGCGGCATCGAGTTCGGCGCGAACGGCGGCGATGTCGCTGGCCGGCGCTCTCAGCGCGATGGTCTGGGCCAGGCCGGGCCGGCCGTCAAAACCCTGCCAGAATAGCCCGTCGATCCGGGCCACCAGCGGCGGCGCGTAGGCCAACAGGCGGGGCTCGGCCCCAAAGTCGAAGATCGCGTAAGCCTCTAACCTGGCCGACTCTGCCAGTGTGTAGTCACCGGCAACGACGGCTCCTTCCATCTGGTCAAGAACTGAAACGAGCACGTCAAAATCGGCGTCAGCGTTCAGCGCCAGCCACTCAGCCGGCAACAACGCTTCGAGGTCGGTCTCAATAGCGGCAATGTCGGCCGCCATCTGCTCCGGCGTGACGACGCCGGTCCGCCGCGCGGCTGCGTCCAGGTTGGCGCTGACCTGTTCGAAGAGGACGGCCAGCGAAGCGGCGGCCGCGGGGTCGATCGCGTCGAGCGACAGGCGCAGGTCGGCGAAGGCCGCCCGTGCCCCTTCCATGAAGGTGACGGCCTCCTGTATTTCCAGGTCGATCATGACCGTCTGATCCTGGACACCGCGGTCATACTCAACTGGGACCAGCGCCAGGTAGCGCATCATCTGGCCGGCCCGGCGAGCCTGGTCGGCCGGCGACAGGGGCGCGGCGCGGAAGCTGTTCAGTATCGCGCTCAGCTGGGTTGCCAGCGACCGGATAGCCGGATCGTCACCCGACAGCACGGCCGGCAGCAACTGCTGGAACCCTTGCTCGGCCGCGCCTGCCTCGTCCGGCCTCTGCTCGGCGAAGGAGGGGGCCAGGATACGCCAGTAGGCGGTGACAACGCCGGCCGATTCTGCCCGGCGAGCGGGCTGCTCGGCCGGGTCAGTCAATCGATCCAGATGCTCGGCCGCGCGGGCCTGGTAGGTGTCCAGCAAGTCGGCATCCAGTCGGGCCACCGCTTCATCCAGGTCCCCTGCCGAGAGCTCGCGGACGGCCAGGGTTGCATCTGCGCCCGGCCGAGAGAAGCGCGTGCTGGGCCGGAAATCGCGTACCAGCAACCACTGCTGGGCCTCGGTTGCCTCGGCCGCGATTACGGCCTGTCTGGCGGCCAGGTAACTGCCCCAGTAAAGCGCACCGCGGGCCAGCCCGCGCGCGCCGGCCAGGGCGTCCCGATCGCTCATGCCAACGGCCGTGTCGGCCGCGTCCAGCGCCTGCAGGAGCAGCCCGGTTGGGTCCGGCGGTAACCCGCCAAGTTCGGCAACGATGGCACGGGCCTGGGCAACATGCTCGGCCGCGGCCGGCCCGTCGCCGCCGAGCAGGGCTGACTGCGCCTGGAACAGGTGCTCGTCGATCGTCTCGGCCATTTCCCACGGCTCCGCCTGGGCAACGACGCGCCCGGTAAGTATCAGGAGGATGGGGATAGCCACGGCAATGATTCTTGCGCGCATAGAAGCCTCTCCGCTCATGACTTTTCGCGTTTCATCCGTTTCGGGTGGCAAAGGTTCTTCTTCTTGTTCGCGGCCCGACCGCACTGGGTGCAGACAAAGCGCGGCTGGTCGACGAGCAAGATGTAGGCCGGCAGATCGCCCTTCAATGCCGGTTTGAGTTTGCAGAGTTCTTGGCTCATTCCACCTCCATGGACCTCAGGCCGGCGCGCCGCTACCGGAGGGACTTACTCCTCCAGGGTGACGTTCAGCAGCGCAGCAGCCTGGCTGACCTGCCCGGCCAGCGAGGTCGCTTTTTCCTGGGCTTCGGTCCCGAAGAGATCGGCCTGTTCAGCGGTGAAGGTCGTCCCCGCCTGCTCCTGGCCATAGAGGTCGGACACGTAGGCGCGTAGCTCGCTGAAGCCGGTGTCGATCTGCCTGTGCAGGGCCGGGTCCGCGTCCTGGACCAGCGGCCCGATGTTGTCATAGCTGACGTCCAGACCGTTCAGGATGCCGTTGATGTCGAACAGCCGGCTGGTGCCGATGAATGCCGTCTCCTCGGTGCCCGCGCCGGCGATGAAAGCCGACAGCTTCCACTGCTCGAAGTACTCATTCATGGTCGGGATCATGACGACCAGTGCCGTGAAGACGTCGCTCAGGCTGGGTTCCCAACCCTCCACGGCGGCAATCATCTCCTCCGTTGCCGAATCCAGGCCCTGCGTCGCGGCCAGGAAGACGTTGGCTTCCGGCAGCGCTTCGCCCAGTTCGACAGCACCGTCTCCGTCGAGATCGACCGTCATCCCGGTGTAGGCCGGGTTGGTGCCCCAGATCGTCGGTTCAAGCAGGCTGTGGAAGAAGTTTCCGGGGCTTTCCAGGGCCCGTCCGTCGGGCAGTTCCAGCGTCCAGGCGAACGCCTCGGCCGGGTCTTCTTCGGCGCTGGGACCGGCGTCGATCCAGACGTCATACTGGGCCAGAGACGGCACCCCCGCGATGATGCCCTCGTCTAACTCGTAGTGAGTGCTGGCCGTCAACCAGTGGGTCTTGGCATCAGCGACCAACCGGGTCAGCCTGGCCCGGTCGGCGGCCCAGGCAGAGGCATAATCGAACTGGTGCGCGGCCATCAGGTCATAGTAAGCCTGCGCCGTCTCGGCCAGGAGCACCGTACCGGCCTTCATCTGCGTGGCGTTCTCCTTGGTATACTGCTTGACGGCGGCCAGGTCCGCCCCCGGCGCCCCGCCGGTGGGGGCCGGCGTTGGCTCGGCCGGCTGTTGGGCTGTGCCGGTACATGCTGCCAACAGGGCTGTGCCGGTGATCGCAACCAACGCTATAATCCTCTTGAACATGGCTGTTCCTCCTGTCTGGAGCATCAGGGGTCGATCTGCCTGGCGGCGCTCGACCCCTGATTCATTAATCGTAATGATCTCAAGCAACTCAGCCATTATCGGCACAGATGAGCCGGCAACAAGACCCCCGCGTTCATTCAGAAATTCATCGCAGTTAATGAGTTGACAACGAGCGTACCAGGTGAAATGAACCGTGGTTAACATCGGGAGGGTTTCATGCAGTCCGGTCCTCTTTCCGGTCTCCGCGTCCTAGACCTCTCGCGCGTCCTGGCCGGCCCGTACTGCGCCCAGTTACTGGGCGATTACGGCGCGGCCGTCATCAAGGTCGAGCAGCCGGGGACGGGCGACCCGACCCGCGCCTGGGGACCGCCGTGGCTGGAGGGCGGCGGCGCGCGGCAGAGCGCCTACTACACCAGCGCCAACCGCAACAAACGGGGCATGACGCTCGACCTCAAGACGGCCGAAGGCGCCGCCATCGCCCGCCGGCTGGCGCTTTCGAGTGACGTCGTCATCGAGAACTTCATGCCCGGCACGCTGGACGCCCTGGGCCTCAGCTATGAGTCGCTGGCGGCCGGCAACCCTGGCCTCATCCTGTGTTCGATCACCGGCTACGGCCAGACCGGCCCTTACCGCGACCGGCCCGGCTATGACTTCATGGTCCAGGCCGAGGGGGGCATCCTGTCCATCACCGGCCCGGCCGATGGCGAGCCGTCGAAGGTTGGCGTCGCCATCGTCGACGTCAGCGCCGCGCTCTTCGCCGCCACGGCCATCCTCGCCGCGCTCCACCACCGGGCGCTGACCGGTCGCGGCCAGCACATCGACGTGGCCCTGCTCGATGCCCAGGTCGCCTGGCTTGTCAACGTGGCCCACAATGCCTTCGCCGGAGAGTCGCCAGCCCGCTATGGCAACGCCCACCCAAACATCGTCCCCTACGAGACGTTCCCGACGGCCGACGGCCGCATCGCCGTCGGCGTTGGCAGCGATGAGCAGTTCCGCAAGCTCTGCGCGCTGATGGGCCGGCCCGACCTGGCCGCTGACCCGCGTTTTCGGACCAACGCCGGGCGGGTGGCGGCGCGGGATGAGCTGATCCCGCTGTTGCAGGCCCTCTTCCGCGAGCGGCCGTCGGCCGAATGGCTGGTCGCGCTGCCCGCGGCCCGCATCCCGGCCGCGCCGATCAACGACATCCCGACCGTGCTGGCCGATCCCCATGTCCGGGCGCGGGAGATGGTCCGGTCGGTCGAACACCCCGTGCTGGGGCCGGTGCAGGTACTCGGGCCGGTGGCCAGGCTGGGCGAGACGCCGGCAGGCGTGCGCTCCGCCCCGCCGCTGCTGGGGGAACACACGGAAGAGATATTGGGCGAATTGGGGTACGCGGCCGGCGATATCGAGCGGCTCAGGGCGACCGGAGTCATCTGAACGGCGGCTGGCAGTATCCGCCATCGGACAGGGGCTCGCCCTCGACCGCCCTTTGCCTTCGGCCCGTCCCGCCCCTGACCGGGCCTGGAAACAAAAAAGCGGCCTGGATTGCAGGCCGCTCCATCAACCGGGACAGGTCGCCCGGTTAGTTCGCGCTGTACGTGTCGACGACGCTGTTCGTCTCGCCGTACTCGTTCGGCCAGTAGGCGTCGGCCGATTCGTCATTGGCCCAGTTGGCCTTGTCGACCAGGTAGCGGAACTGGTAGCGGCCGTCCATCGGCAGCCGGACCTTCGTCTGGAAGGTGTCGCCCTTGCCCTTCTTCATGCTCACGGGCTCCCAGTTGTTGGCTTCGATCACCAGGGCGACTTCGGTTGCCGGCGTCGTGTACTCAAACGTGACTTCGCACTCGCCCTTCGTCTTGAAATAGCGCTTCTTCAGCATTGTTACGTGCTCCTTAATGGCCTATTGCCTTTTGAACTTGCGTCGTGTGGATTGGGTTGGCCCGCGGCTGGCAGCCATCATGAACGATCCGGTCATCCGGGCCATCGGCATTATTCACTAGACGCGGGGGCGATGTCAAGGCGGCCGCCGTGCCGGCGCCGGCAGCGTAGGCAATCTCTTATCTCGTTTTCACGAATGGGCCGCTCCGGGCCCGCCCCACAGCGATGCGGGCGTTGAATTCCCGGCAGAGCGGCGGATAATCGCCGGGATGACCGACCTCGAAGACCTCCTGGGGCAGATCGCCGCGCGCCACCGCCACCGCTGCCCGCGCCAGGTGCTGGGCGCGCGGATCGCCCTGGCGGGAGCGGCCGCCCTCGGCCTGGCGGTTCCCCGCACTGACCGGCGGCTGGTCATCTTCGTCGAGAGCGACGGCTGTTTCGCCGACGCCGTCGAGGTTGTCACCGGCGCGACCGTGGGCCGCCGCACCCTGCGGGTCATGGACTACGGCCTGGTCGCCGCCACGTTCGTCGATCAGCGCACGGAAGCGGCCGTGCGCGTCGCCCCGCAGCCGGGCATCCGCATGCGCGCGCTGGCCTTCGCCCCGGAGGAAAAGCGCCGCTACCACGCCCAACTCCTCGGCTATGCCCGGATGCCCAACGATCACCTGCTGGAGGTTCGCCCGGTCGTGTTGAAGACGCCGCTGGCAAGCGTGCTCAGCCGCGCCGGCAAACGCGTCACCTGTGACCGTTGCGGCGAGGAGATCCACAACGAGCGCGAGATCCGTTCCGGCGGCGAGCAACTCTGCGTCTCCTGCGCCGGGGCCGGCTACTTCGAACGGTTTGAGGGCTAAGCGCGGGGCCTATTCGAAAGGGTGGCTCGTGCGGGCCGGCTTGTAGGATTCGTCCGCGGGGCGCCCGCTGCCCTGCAGATCGGGGATGCGCCGCACGCGCTGGACGTTGACCAGCGCCTCGATCTGGTGCAGGATGCCGACCAGCTGTCGCGGGCTGATCATTTCCAGCTGGAGTTCGATCTTCTGCATCCCCGGCTGCACATCCCGCAGCGTGCAGATGTGGGCGATATTGATGTCCTGGTCCTGCATGAGCTGGGTGATCTCGTGCAGGAGCCCGGAGCGGTCGTAGACGTCGACCATCACCGAGATCATCTTGGCCAGCCGCACGTCCGAACGCCCCCAGCTCAGCTTGAGCTGGCGGTGCATGCCGTCTCCGCGCTGCCGGTTGGCGTTCAGGCTGTGACACCCCTCGCGGTGGACGGTCACGCCGCGGTCCTTGCGCAGGAAGCCGACGATCGGGTCGCGCGGCCGCGGCTGGCACGTCGAGCAAAGGCGCAGGGTGTAATTGTCGGCCCCGGCGATGACATGCCGCGCGCCGTTGGAACCCTTCACCACGTTGCCCAGCTGGAGCGACGGCCCGTGGTCCCACAACTCCTGGGCGACCCGGGTCGACAGCTCGGTCGGGCTTAGTTCGGCCCGGCCTAGCCGGTGATATAGCTCCGTCTTGTCCGGCAGCGCCAGCAGCCCGGCGACTGTCTCGTGCGCGTACTCCGGCAGGCCCAGCATCTCCAGTTCGTGCTGGACGAGTTGCTGCCCCTGGGCCAGCGCCTCGGCCCGCGGCAGCCGCCGGAACCAGCGCTTGGCCTTGCTCCGGGCATAGTTGGTGCGGATGTACCCCAGGTCTTCATCGACCCAGGCCCGGCGCGGGCCGGAGCGCGCGTTTCGCTCGATGTAGACGACGTCGCCGTCGCGCAGGGCCTTGTTGAGCGGATACGGCCGGCGGTTGACGATCGCGGAAACGCACTGGTTGCCCAGCTCGGTGTGGATAGCATAGGCGAAGTCGATCGGCGTCGCCCCGCGGACCAGTTCGCGCACTTCGCCCCGGGGCGTGTGGACGCGCACCTGTTCCCCGAGCGTGTCCTTGACCACGCCGCGCACCCCGTCGATCGGGTCCTGCGGTTCGGCGTCGATGTTGACCTTGATGTTGGCGAAGAAGGACTCCAGCGAGTCGGCGATGCCGGCCGACCAGAGCGGCGTGCCGGCGTAGAGCCAGCGGGTCAGCACGCCGATCTGGGCCACCTTGTCCATCTCCGGCGTGCGGATGCGGAACTTGACCTGCTGGCCGCTGGAGTGGACGACCGTCGTGTGCAACGACTGGTACAGGTTGTCGCGGCGGACGGAGATGTAGTCGTCGAACCGCCCGGCCACCGCCGGCCAGAGCCGGTGGACATGGCCCACGGTCGTGTAACAGTCGATGATCTCGTCCAGGACGATGACCAGCCGCAGGGTCCGGTCGATGTTCTGGTAGGACGCGTGGGTCGCCAGCAGGTCCTTGTAGACGGTGTAGATGTTCTCCGGGGCCATGCGGATATCGACCACCGGCAGGCCCGCCTCATCCAGCGAGCGCTTCACCTCGGCCCGCACCACCTCAAACAGCGACAACTGGTCGCACTGCAGCTGCTCCAGCTCGCCCTTGATGATGTGGTAGGCGTCAGGGTTCACGACCTCAAGCGACAACCACTCCAGTTCCGACTTGACCTCCCACATGCCCAGCCGGTAGGCCAGCGGGCCGAAGACCGACAGCGTCTCTTCCGCCTTCTGGACCTGCTTGTCCGGCGGCATGGCCTTGATCGTGCGCATGTTGTGCAGGCGGTCGAAGAGCTTGATGATGACGGTTCGCACGTCGGCCGTCATCGCCTCCAGCAACCGGAGCAACGTGGCGTGCTTGAGTTCGTCCGGCGTCAGGGTATGGGTCTCGGCGATGCGCGAGCTGACTTCCTTCAGCTTGGTGACGCCGAGAACCAGCCGGGCGATCTCAGGGCTGAAGCGCTCCTCGATTTGACGGATGGAGATGCGGGTGTCTTCGGCGATGTCGTGCAGCAGCGCGGCCGAGAGCGCGGCCGCGTCAAGCCGGTATTCGGCCAGATAGGACGCGACGGTCAGCGGGTGGATAAAAAAAAGCTCGCCGGTCTTGCGGCGTTGGGCGCCGTGTTCCTGGCGAGCGAATTCGAGCGCCTCTTCAAGCTGAAGGCGATCAGTCGTGTTCAGGTAGGCGGTTTTGGCCAGGAACTCGTCCGCCGTGATGGTCGTGTACGTAACCATAGCTGCCGGGCGCGGCGCGCCCTTCACCGTTGTCAACGTAAGCTGATATTATACCATAGCGCAACGCGTCAGGGAATTGCCGGAGACCGCGGCGTTCACGGCTGTTCGCAACCTGAATCGGGGAGCGGCCGGCCCCGGTCGACGCCCACAGCAGGCCCTGTTCGCACGCCGGCCTCTTGCCTGCCGGTCAGCCGGCCGCGGCCGGCTCAGGCTTGCCCGCCATGACAGTCGGGGCACAGGCCGTAGAGTTCCAGCAGGTGGCCCTGGACCTTGAAGCCGAAGCGGCCGCTGATGACGTCGCTCAGGTCGCCCAGGGCGCAGTCGTCGAACTCGATCACCGCCTGGCAGCCGGTGCAGACCAGGTGGTGGTGATGGCCCTCATGCAGCAGGACATAGTGGGCCGCGCCCGACCCCTGGTAGACCGGGTGAACAGCGCCCAGCGCGACCAGCAGGTCGAGCGTGCGATAAACCGTCATGCGGCCGACATGCGGCGCGTCTTCATGGACGACCGCCACAAGGTCATCGGCCTTGATGTGCCCGCCGCTGCGAACCAGCGCGCGCAGGATCGCCTCGCGCGCCGCCGTCAGCCGGTACCCGCGCGACTCCAGTGCATCGACGAGCACGACCATCTGTGGGTTCATCTCGCCCGCCATCACGGTCGCCTCTTCAAGAGCTCCGGCACCCCCCGGTCAGCGGTCAGCAGGAACACGAGGACAAAGATCGCCGTCGCGACCAGCACGACGGCCGGCCCCGAGGCAACATTCAGGTAGTAGGAAGCGTACATCCCGACGACGCCGGACGTGGCGCCAATGGCCACGGAGACCAGCATCATCGACGGCAGGCGATGGGTCAGGAACGAGGCGGTCGCGGCCGGTGTCACCAGCATCGCCAGGATGAGCGCGATGCCAACCGCCTGCAGGGCGATGACGATGGTGATCGCCATCAGCAACAGCATCAGGTAGCGCAGGAACCTCGTCGGCAGCCGCAAGGTCGTCGCCAGCACCGGATCGAAAGACAGGACGAGGAACTCCTTGTAGAAAAGGACGATGATCAACACGACCAGCAAGGCCAGCCCGGCGATGACCCACAGGTCGGTCTGCGAAACGCCCAGCAGGTTGCCAAAAAGGAAATGGGCCAGGTCGATGGTGTAGTTGCGGCTGGCCGAGAGCAGCGCCACGCCGAGGGCGAACAGGCCGGCGAAGATCACCCCGATGGCCGTATCTTCCTTCAGCGCGCCCCGTTCGGTCAGCACGCCGATGCCGAGCGCGGTCAGAATGCCCATCGCCAGCGCGCCGAGGATGAGCGAAAACCCGGCCAGGTAGGCGATGACGACGCCGGGCAGGATGGTATGGGCCATGGCATCGCCCAGGAAGGCCATGCCACGCAGCACCACGTAGGTCCCCAGCAGCGAGCACACAGCGCCGACGATGACGGCCGCGATCAGCGCCCGGGTGATGAAGTCATATTGCAGGGGATCGAGCAGCCAGTTCAGCACGGTCTATCCATCGCAGCATGTGTCGGTCAGCAGCACCGCCTCATCGTTGCCGTTCACGACGTGGACATGGCCGCCATAGGCGCTGCGGAGATTCTCGGCGTGCAGCACAGAAGCCGGCGGCCCGAAGGCAACAAGCCTCCGGTTCAGCAGCATGATCCGGTCGAAGTGCTCGGCCGCCTGGTTCAGGTCATGGGTCGAGACGAGGATGGTCACCTCATCCGCGCGCAGGCTCTCCAGGATGCCGAAGATGGCATCCCGGCTGCGAACATCCAGACCGGTCAGGGGTTCATCCATCAGCAGCAGTTCGGCTTCCTGGGCCAGGGCCCGGGCGATGAAAACGCGCTGTTGCTGGCCGCCCGACAGCTCGCCGATCTGCTTGTGGGCCAGGTCGGCCGCCCCGACCCGTTCCAGGCTGGCCCGCACCAGGTCCCGGTCCTCGCGGCGCGGCCAGCGAAAGAGGCCAATGCGATCGACGCGGCCCATCATGACGACATCCTCCACCGTCACCGGAAACGACCAGTCGATCTGGCTCCGCTGCGGCACGTAGGCGATGCAGATATGGTCGCTGGGGCCGGAGCCAAAGATGGACACGCGACCCTGGTCAGGCTTCAGCATCCCGGCGATCAGCTTCAGCAGCGTGCTCTTGCCTGCCCCGTTCGGGCCAACCACGGCAACGCGCTCGCCGGCCTCCAGCCGAAACGAGATGTCTTCCAGCGCCGGCGGCCGCGCCCCGTTCGAACTGCCCCTTGTCGGATAGGAGACGACAACGGATTCCAGTTCGAGCGTGGGCGCGGTCACCTCGTGGGTTACTCCCACTCGAACGAACCTGGCCATGGGTTTGATCATCATGCCAATTGTATCCCAATTGGCATAGAGCGGGATGATCGTTACTGCAGACCCGTGGCGATGGTCTCCACATTGGTGCGCATCAGCCCGATGTAGCTGTCTGCGCCGCTGCCTGCCGGGCCGAGCGCGTCGGTATAGAGCTGCAAAACCCGCACTTCGCTGCAATCGCCCAACTCAGCGCCCACCGTCTGGGCCAACCGGTCACTGACGGTCGTCTCGCTGAACAGGCTACAGACCCCCTCGGCGCGCATGGCCCCGATCAGGTCAGTCAGGTCGCTGGCCGAGGGTTCGGCCAGGGAACTGGATGACGGGATGACCGCCCCCAACACCTCGAAGCCGTAGTCGCGGGCGAAGTAACCCAGGTTGTCGTGATTGGTCACCAGGACGCGCCGTTCGGGCGGGATAGCCCCGGCCGTCTCGCGCACATAGGCATCCAGTTCATCCAGCTGCGCCAGGTAAGCGGCCGCGTTCTGCTCGTAGGTAGCGGCATTGGCCGGGTCCAGCCGGCTGAGGCTGGTCCGGGCGTTCTCGACCCATTGCCGGACGTTGGCCACGCTGAACCAGGTGTGGGGATCGACCGCGCCGTGGTCATGCGCTTCTTCCCCGGCGTGTTCCTCCCCGGCCGCCGCTTCCTCTTCGTCGTGATGATGCCCCCCTTCGCCGAAGGGTAGTGGTTCGATCCCGGCCGAGATGGGCACCAGGGGCGTCTGCTCGCTGATCGTTTCCAGATCGCCGATCAATCCTTCCTCCAGGTCCCAGCCGTTAACGAAGATGACGTCCGCCGAGGCGACAGTCGTCAGGTCGGAGGCGCTCGGCGAATAGCTATGGGGATCCTGGCCGGCGTTCATCAGGACGGTCAGGTCAACAGCGTCGCCGGCCACGGCCCCGACGACGTCCCCGATGATGCTTGTGGTCGCGACCAC
>CAYRBP010000019.1:45676-59179 GCA_964422535.1 uncultured Ardenticatenaceae bacterium
CGTCGCCGGCCACGGCCCCGACGACGTCCCCGATGATGCTTGTGGTCGCGACCACGGCCAGTTTGCGGCCGTCGAGCGGCAACGCTTCCAGCGCCGGCAGCGCCAGCGGTTCCAGCTCGCCTTCGGCGTGGGTCTCGCCTTCGGCGTGGGTCTCGCCTTCGGCGAGGGTCTCGCCTTCGGCTTGAACGCTGTCCGCTGCCTGTGTCGCGCCGGCGGCGGGCTCGGCCGGCGCTGCCGGGTTGCAGGCGACAGCCAGCGCCAAGGATAAGAGGAGGGCCAGGATCAGGATGGTGCGTTTCATTCAACGTTGCTCCAGAAGTTATAATGGCCTCGGTTTGCGCGCCGGGGTCAGGATTACTTATTGGTACAATGTATCAATTGTAGCCGGCTCCGGGCGATAGTCAAGTGGCCGTCGCCGCCGATCCTGTGACGCTGACGGGGTGCGAATGCCGGATTACGATTTCTTCAGTCGCCGCTTTAAGGCCGATCCCTTTCCGACCTTTGACGCTCTGCGCCGCGAAGCGCCCATCTATCCCCATGCCGCGCCCGACGGCTCCACCATCTGGTACATCACCCGCTACGACGATGTCGCCGCCGTGCTGAAGGACGACCGCCACTTCTGCAAGGATGTCTCGAACGCGAGGGACGCGAGCGAGCGCAGGAAGGGACCGCGCGATCTCATCAACGACAACATGCTCTTCTCTGATCCGCCCGACCACAGCCGGCTGCGGGCGTTGGTCAGCCAGGCTTTCACCCCCCGGCGCATGGCCGCCATGGAAGGGCGCATCGGCGAGACGGCGGCCGCGCTGCTCGATCAGGTCGCTCCGGCGGGGGCGATGGACCTGATCGGCGCCTATGCCCTGCCGCTGCCCGTCGTCGTCATCAGCGATCTGCTCGGCATCCCGGCCGCCGACCGCGACGATGTCGCCGCCTGGTCGCAGGCCATCATCTCGCCCGGCAGCCGGGGCCTGAACTACAGCGCCCGCAAGCAGCAGGTGCGGACCTTCGTCGGTTACCTGCGGGCCCTGTTCGCCGAGCGCCAGGCCGAGCCGCGCGACGACCTGGTCAGCGCGCTCGTCCGGGCGGAGGAGGCGGGCGATCGGCTGAGTGAGGCCGAGCTGTTCAGCATGGTGGCCCTGTTGCTGGTGACTGGGCATGAGACCACGGTCAACCTGATCGGCAATGGGGCGCTGGCGCTGCTGCGGCACCCGGAGCAGCGCGCCCGGCTGGCGACCGAGCCGGCGTTGTGGCCGGCGGCTGTGGAGGAACTCCTGCGTTACGACGGCCCGGTTGAGACATCCACGTCGCGCTGGGTACGAGAAGATGTCGAGATGCTCGACCGGAGCACCGGGCAGATCCACCACCTGCGCCGCGGCGACCAGGTGCGCGTCTGCCTCGCGGCCGCCAACCGCGACCCGGATCAGTTTTGCCGGCCGGCCCGGCTCGACCTTGACCGGGCCGACAACCGCCACCTGGCCTTTGGCCTCGGCTCGCACTACTGCCTCGGCGCGCCCCTCGCCCGGCTGGAAGGGGCCATCGCCCTGCGAGCGCTATTCGACCGCTTCCCGGATCTGCATCTGGCTACGTCGATCGATGATCTGGCCTGGCGCTCGGGCGTACTCTTTCGCGGACTGCGAGAACTGCCGGTTGCGTGGAACATATAAATGGCGCTATAATGTTATTGTGTAGGATTACACATAGCGCGAGACAGTCGACTGCGTCGGCGCTCGATACAATCCAGCCCATCACTGAAGCCGTGTCGTGCCGCCGGCTGTGTGATGGACCAGGATGCGCGACTTGAGCGATCGATCGGGAGCTACGCGTCGAAGTCCGGACTCTCGTGGAAGCCCGTTCCCTGTCGGCAGCCCGTTCGCTGCTCGTGTCGATCGGTGGGCTACCTCGCTTGCTCCTGTTGTTACCAGGCCGGAAGCCGAGATCGCCACGGTGATAGCGCCGTTGCTAATCCGCGCCCTGTCGGCGAGCAATGTCTCTCCGGCAGAGGCGACGGCCGCCGGCCATCAGATTGGCGCCGAATTGGCCCTCATCTGCCAGTCGGCGCCGGAGGCGCTGGAGCGGAGCCTCGTCATGCTGTCAGAAGCGGCCGGCCAGAATGAGTATTCGGACCATTTGCTGGCAGGTGTCAGTGCCGGTTACGACGCCGCGGCCGTCCGCTCCCCACGCCGGGAACTCGCGGGCGCCGGACGGGACGAAGCGCGTCGTCTGAAGACGCTGCGCGATGCCTCCCTGGCCATCCTCTCCGCCGGTTCCCTGTCTGAATCCGTCCGGCTGGCGCTCGACTATGTTCTGGGCCAGGAACAGGGCGTTGGGGCGGCAATCGCCCTCGTCGGTCCCGGCGCCCAGGCGACCGAGTGCTTCTACGTCGCCCGGGACGGTTATCGCATCAACACGAGCCACGAACAGGTCAGAACGGATATCCTCGCGCGGCTGAAAGCTGGCCGGCACAACGTCATCCGCGACTTGCTGCAGGAGGCCTGGCTGACGCCCGACCTCAAGACGATGATCGAGCACGAGGGTCGCTCCGTCCTGACAGTCCCGCTGCGCGCGGGCGGGGCCTTCCTGGGATATCTCTCCCTGGTAACAGGCGACGTCCGTGACTTCAGCGACGATGAAATCGACGCGCTGCAAGACGTCGCCAGCAGCCTGGCTGTGGCCGTCCAAAACCGGCGCCTGTTCGAGTCGGAGCAGAGAGCGCGCCGGCGCGAAGAGGCGCTCCGGCGCTTGACCAGCAGCATCACGTCCGGATTGCGGCTCGACACCCTGCTGAGCGAGTTGCTGGTCCAGCTCGATCAGATCATCGCCAGCCAGAGTTCCATGATCCTGCTCGGCGAGGCGGACACCCTGAGCATCGTGGCGGAGCACAACGTGACGCCGGCGTTGCGGAAGATGTCGTCGGAACAATTGGCGGCGCTGGGTGGCATTGCGGATGTCCTGCAGACGCACCGCTCACTGATCATCCCGGACGTGGGGCGTCATCCGAACTGGGTCAGACTGAAGGGCGGCGAAGACATCCAGGCCTGGTTGGGCGTGCCGTTGATCTTCAACGGCCGCTTCATCGGCATCCTGGCCCTCTATCGTTCCAAACCGGCGACTTTCGACGAACACGACGCCGAGCTGGTTGAAGCGGTAGCCAACCAGGCGGCCATCGCCATCGACAACGCTCGCCTCTTCCAGCAGGTGGAGCGCCACGCCGCCGAGTTGGAGCAGCGCGTCAGCGAGCGCACGCGACGGCTTGAGGTCCTGTACGCCATGGCGGCGCTCGCCGGCGAAAGCCTCGACCTGCCGACGGTACTGGAGCGGTCACTGGACGTGGTGGGCCGCGCCTTTCCCGGCATGTACGCGGCCGTCCACCTGTTGCAGCGCGAGCGGCTCGAATTGGCGGCGGCGACCGGCGACCATGACCCCGCGATCTTTGAAGGGGCGATGCGGGCGCTCGAATCTCTCGGGTTGCTGGATGAACCAGTCGAACCCCTGGCGGTCTGCGCCGTGTCAGAAGACAAGCTGGCCCGGGCCGGGCTGGGCGAATGGATCGACGCCTATGCCGGCGCGCTGATGGTGGTGCGCGGCCGCGTCGTGGGCGTCCTGAGCCTGTTTCACCCGCGGACCGATGGCTCCGCGCCGCCCAGCCTGGGTGCAGACGACCAGTCGCTTCTGGCCGCCATCGCCGATCAGATGGGCCTGTCGGTGGAGCACACCCTGCTTCGCCGCCAGAGCAAAGAGGCGGCCATCCTGGAGGAGCGCGAGCGGCTGGCCCAGGAACTGCACGACATCGTCACACAATCGCTCTACAGCGTCATCCTGTTCGCTGACGCCGCCGGCAGCCGCATCCAGGCCCACGATTGGGCGGCCGCGGAGCGCGATCTGGCATCCATCGCCGGGGCGGCGCAGCGCGCCTTGGGGGAAATGCGCCTCCTCATGTTCGACCTGCGCTCCGGCACGCTGGCCCGCAAAGGCCTGGTGACGGCGCTGGACGACCGGCTCCGCCAGGTCGAGGAGC
Organism: uncultured Ardenticatenaceae bacterium; assembly: GCA_964422535.1. Taxonomy (GTDB): domain Bacteria; phylum Chloroflexota; class Anaerolineae; order Promineifilales; family Promineifilaceae; genus Promineifilum. The sequence continues at coordinate 49,692 of CAYRBP010000019.1, forward strand.
GGGCCGGCATTGCGCCGGAGTTGCTCGACGAACGGATCGGAGAGCTGCCGGGAGAACTGGAGGACACCGTCTACCTGATCGCGCTGGACGCGCTCAACAATGTCTTGCGGCATTCCGGGGCGGACTGGGTGCGCGTCCGATTGTGGACCGAGGAGGAGGAGCTGGTGATGGAAGTAGAAGACAATGGGGGCGGGTTCGACGCGGCCGGTGTCCGTGGGGGACAGGGCCTGGCCAACATGAATCGGCGGACCCAGGCAATCGGCGGGCAGCTGTCGATCGCATCCTGGCCCGGGCGGGGAACCCGGGTCACGGTTCGGTTACCCATGAAGTCGAGGAGGGACAGATGACAGAGTCAACGATTCGCGTGCTGGTCGTCGATGACCAACCCATTGTCCGCGAAGGTCTGTGTGCGATGCTGAGCACCAAGCCGGGGATTGAAGTCGTCGGCGAAGCCGATAGCGGCGAGGAAGCGGTCTTCCAGGCGAACGCCCTGCAGCCGGACGTGATCTTGATGGACCTCGTCATGCCGGGGATGGGCGGCGTCACGGCCATTCGCGACATCACCCAGGAAAACCCGGAAGCGCGCATCCTCGTCTTGTCGGGTTTCAGCGAGGACGCCCAGATCGTTGAATCGATCCGGGCCGGCGCGCAGGGCTACATCCTGAAGAGCGCCCGCCCGGAGGAACTGGTCCAGGCCATCCGGCTGACCCACGCCGGGGAGACGCCGCTGAACCCGGCCGTCGCCCGCACGCTGGTGCGCCGGCTGGCCGCGCCGCCGCCGGCGCGCAGTCCGGCCGAGCAACTGACAGAGCGGGAAATCGAGATCCTGCGCTATGTCGCCGGAGGGGCCAGCAACCAGGATATTGCCGACGCGCTGGGCATCAGTGTGCGGACCGTGGGGACACACGTCAGCCACATGATGAGCAAGCTGGGGCTCGACAATCGCACCCAGCTCGCCCTGTTCGCCCTGCGCGAGGGGCTTGCCTCGCTGTTTTCCGAGTGAACTACGGTTCGATGTAGTAGCCCATGCCGACCGTGCCCGGCCCGACGTTGGTGCCGATGGTCGGGCTCAATTCGGCCACGACGACCTCTACCGGAGACAGCGCGGCCGTCGCGCGTTCCGTGAGGTCGGCCGCCGCGTCCGGGGCCTGGGCATGGATGACCCCGAGGTGGATGCGCCCTTTGCCCTGGGCTTCGCCAATGACCACGTCGAACATGTGCTGGATGGCCTTCGACTTGGTGCGGATGGAGGCCAGCGGTTCGACCCGGCCCTCGTGCAGGTGCAGCACCGGCTTGATCGACAGCATCGACCCCACGAGGCGCTGCGCGCCGCCGATGCGCCCGCCTTTGTGCAGGTATTCCAGCGTGTCGACGGCGAACAGGACGCGCATCCCCGGGACGAGACTGCGAACATAGCCGGCGATTTCGGCCGTGCCCTTGCCGTCCGCGGCCATGCGCGCCGCCGCCAGCCCCATCAGCCCCTGGCCCAGCGAAGCCGAGCGCGAGTCGACGATTTCGATCGGGTAATCGGCCGGCAGCGACTCGCGGCCGAGCACGGCCGAGGCGAAGGTGCCGCTGAGCAGTTCAGAGACGGTGATGACGACGATGCCGGCGTACCGGTCCTTCAGCTCCTCGAACTTCTCCGCGAACTGGCCGGGTGATGGCTGGGAGGTCTTCGGCAACTCCTTGGAGACCCGCAGGCGATCATAGAAAGCCTGGGCGCTGATGTCTACGCCGTCCAGGAGACTCGCGCCTTCCCAGTTGACGATGGCCGGCACGACGTGGATATCGTTCTGGGCGACGAGTTCCGGCGGCAAATTGCAGACGCTGTCGCAGACGATCGCTACTTTATCCTTAGCCATGGGCTTCCTCTCTCCTTAGACCTGTGCGGTGGCGGCCTGCCAACTGCTCAGAAAGATCGCGGGATTGTAAGGCAGGAAGCGGGTTTCGTCAAAGGCCCGCGGAACAGGCCAATTGTCACACCCGCCACTTAGACAAAAATACACAACAGTAAATCAATTAAAGTTGCGGTCGATCCGGCACGTTGTACTCTAGACGGCCTGATCTCCCCTATGCTATGATGGCCGCAGATTTGGAGGTATTGGTCGGGCGTGCTCCAGTCTGATAAGCCCGGTGACGACAGGTCACCGGGCTTTTTGTTTGGATCGGGGGAGGCGTTCAGCCGGGCGACCCGGCCAGCACCAGCGCCCGCGTCGCCCCGGCCACGTCCTTGCTGCGCAACAGCGTCTCGCCCACCAGGACCGCGTCCACCCCGGCCGCCGCCATCGTTTTCACGTCCTCGGGCGTTCTCAGGCCGCTCTCGCCCACGACGGCGATCTCGGCCGGTATGAGCGCCCGGAGCCGCGCCGCCAGCCCGAAGTCGACCTCAAACGTCTGAAGGTCGCGGTTGTTTACGCCGATTACCTTCGGCCCCATGAGCAGGACGCGGCCGACTTCCGTTTCGGTGTGGACCTCGACCAGGGCCGTCATGCCCAGCCGGTGGGTCAGGGCCAGCAGCTCAGCCAGGTCGCCGTCACCCAGCACCGCCGCGATGAGCAGGACGGCGTCCGCCCCGGCCGCCCGCGCCTCATAGACCTGGTACGGGTCGAAGATGAAATCCTTGCGCAGGACGGGCACGCGCACGGCTTCCTTGACGTCGCGCAAGTCCTCCAGCGACCCCTGGAAGTGGCGGGCGTCGGTCAGGACGGAGATGGCCCGCGCGCCGGCGCGCTCATACGTCCGCGCCAGCCGGGCCGGATCGTAGTCGCGCACGAGCAGGCCTTTGCTTGGCGAGGCCTTCTTGCACTCAGCGATCAGGCTGACGCCGGGCGCGCGCAACGCGGCGGCGAAATCCCGCGGCGGCGCGGCCGTGGCGGCCACGGCGCGCAGGTCGGCCAGCGGAACGTCGCGCATCGTCTTCGGGAGCTGTTCCCGGTGGTGGGCCATGATTTCGTCGAGGATAGTCCCCCGCCGTTTGGAAACATTGGTTACGCTCATCCGATCAGCTCCTCGTCCCCTGCCGGGGCCATCTTGCGGGACGGGCCTTACGTCCGGTCATAGCCCGTCGTCTTGTCCACCCATGCGTCCAGTGTCTGCAGCGCCGCGCCGCTATCGATCGACTCGCGCGCGGCCGCCAGTCCCGCTTCCCAGTCGCGTGACTCCACGCACAGGGCGGCGGCGGCGTTCAGGACGACGATGTCGCGCCGCGGGCCGCGATCAAATCCGCCCAGCACCTCGCGGGTGATGGCCGCGTTCTCTTCCGGCGTCCCGCCGGCCAGCTCGTCAAGCGTCGCCCTGCTGAAGCCCAGCGCCGCCGGGTCAAGCTCGAATGACGACGCGCGGCCGTCCCGCAGCGCGCTGACCCGGTTTGGCCCGGTTGTGGACAGCTCGTCCAGCCCCGACGCGCCGTGGACGACGAAGGCCGCGCGGCTGCCCAGTTGGCCCAGCACCTCGGCCAGCGTCTCGGTCAGCGCCGGGTCATAGACGCCGATGAGCTGGTGGGTCGCGCCGGCCGGGTTGGTCAGCGGGCCGAGCAGGTTGAAGATCGTCCGCTGGGCCATCTCCCGCCGCGGGCCGATGGCGTGGCGCATGGCCGGGTGGTGGTTGACGGCGTACAGGAAGCCGATGCCGACGTCGCGAATGCACGCGGCCACCTGCTCCGGCGTCAGGGACAGGTTGCCGCCCAGGGCGATCAACAGGTCGGCCGAACCGGAGCGGCTGCTGGCGGCCCGGTTGCCGTGCTTGGCGACCTTGACGCCCGCCCCGGCGACGACAAACGCGGCCGTAGTCGAGATGTTGAAGGTGTGCTTGCCGTCGCCGCCCGTGCCGCAGGTGTCCATCAGCACCTCGCCCGGTTCGAGCGGCACGTGGACGGCCACGACGTGGCGGCGCATGGCCAGGGCGCTGCCGGCGATCTCGTCGACTGTCTCCCCCTTCATGCGCAGGGCGGTCAGGTAGCTGCCGATCTGCGCCGGGGTCGCCTCGCCGTCCATGATAGCGTCCATGGCGGCCGCGGCCTCGTCGAAGGTCAGGTTCTGCCGGTTGATGACTTTGGCGATGGCGGCTTTCAGCGGCATGGCATCCTCAGGCGTGGGGCGCCGAAGCGCTCGTTGCAGCCGGGAAATAACCCAGGGAGACGGCCTCGGCCACGACCCTGTCGGCGAAGGCGGCCAGCGCGGCCGAGCCGCCGGCGATCCGGGTGTTGTTTTGCACGGTCACCTGCTCCGGCCGGATGCCGTTCTCGTGCCAGGTATAGCCGTCGCTCAGGTAATTGTGCAGCAGGGGCATGAGCCGGTCGAGGGCCAGGGCAAAGCGGGCCTCGGCGCTCTCGTGGGCCTCGAACTCATCCCACAGGGCGCGCATCTCGGCCGCCTGGTCCGCGGGCAGCAGGCCGAACAGCCGGTCGGCCGCCCGCTGCTCGCGTTCTGCCTTGTCCAGCATGCCGGCCCCATCGTAGAAGAACGTATCGCCGGCATCGATCTCGACGATATCGTGGATCAGCACCATGCGAATGACGTGGCCGACATTGACCGGCACATCCGCGTGTTCGCTCAGTACCAGGGCCATCATCGCCAGGTGCCAGCTGTGTTCGGCCGAGTTCTCGCGCCGCGAACCGCCGGTGATCAGCGTCCGGCGCATGACCTGCTTGAGCCGGTCGATCTCGATGATGAAGTCGATCTGTTGGGCGAGACGTTGGTTAGAGATGAGCGCTGACGGCATGGGCATTGTTCCTTCGAGCGAGTGCGGGGATTATACTGCGTCCGCCCGGCGACTCAACAAGCGGCCGGGACAATCGCCTCTGCCCGCCCGTTCGCTGCCGCCGGCGAACAGGCGATTGCCCCGGGAATGTGCCGGAAGGAGTTGAGAGAAACGATATGAAACCCGTCCTGAGCGTCACCTCGGCCGGCGCGGCCGTGCTGGCCGCCCTGGTCATCGTCATGGCTGCCCTTGCCGGTCAAGAGACTCCCCAGCGCCGCCTGTACGTGCCGGTGGTCGCCGGCGGCCGGCCGGCCTCACTCGACTGCAGCATCCCTGGTCAGAACTACATCTCGATGAGCATCAGCGGCCCGGCCGTTGACGTCGATCCGGAACAGGACCCGAACCTGAACCTCGGCGTCCGCGGCTATGCCCCGGTGGACGCGCCGCTGGAGCTGGTCCAGCTGGGCCCGGTCCACGACCCGAAAGCGCCCCAGCTTCCCGGCCTGTTCGCCGACCGGCGCACGCCGGCCTTCAGCGCGACCTACCAGCGCTACAAATGGGACTATGACTGCGACTGCCGGGTTGGCCTCGAATCGCCGTGGGACGCGACAGTGCTGGGCATGAAGACCGCGCGCGGCGAGCGGATCTACACGCCCGACTCAGGCTATGACATCGGCGGCGGCTATGAATACCTGGTCCTGTATGCCGGCGAAGAGCGAATCACCCTCCACATCGGCCGGCAGGACGATCTCTCCGGCTACGTCGTCCACATCGAGGAGGTGTGTGTGGATCCGAAACTGGTCTCGCTCTACCGCGCCCTGCACGCGGGCGGTCGGGACGAACTGCCCGCGCTGCGCGGGCACGATCCGTTCGGCGTCGCCCGCGGCGACGAAGTGCGCGTCGCCGTGCGTGATACGGGTCACTTCCTCGACCCGCGCTCCCGCAATGACTGGTGGCAGGGGCGCTAGGCCCCAATCCCCCGCAGAAACAGGAGGTACATCCCAAGGAAATAGACCAGCAACATGAGCAACGCGTCGATCTCAAAGAAGAGGAACTTGCGCTCGACGCGGGCCAGGTTGCCGATGAGGGCCATGTTGGTCAGCAGGATGCCGAGCAGGCCGACGAGGACGAAGCCGGGATCGATCAGGCTCAGGAACGGGCCATCCAGCAGGAAGAAGTCGGCGATGGCCAGCCCGAACATGTTGAAGACGTTGGAGCCGAGCAGGTTCCCGACCGCCATGTCGAACGCGCCGATGCGGACGGCGGCCACCGCCGCGATGAGTTCCGGCAATGACGTGACGAAACTCAGCAGCGCCGTGCCGACGAAACCCGTGCCCAGCCCGGTGATCTCCGCGATCTCGGTGCTGGCCTGGACGAGTTGCGGCACGGCAGCCAGGAGCACGCCCGCGGCGAGGGTGAAACCGATCAGCCCGCGCCGAAGTGAAGGAAAATCATCGGCCGGTTCCATCTCGACCGGGGCGGGGCCGGCCCCGGTCTGGTTCTCTCGCTGGATCAGCAGCATCCCCGCGATGTAGATGGCGATGATGGCCAGGCTGCTGACCCCGACCCAGCCGACGGCCAGGTCAAGGTCGGCCACCATCGAGATGAGGGCGACCAGCATCAAAACGGTGGCCAGGGCGGCCGTCAGCGAATGGCTGACCGCTACCCGGCGCAGCAAGGGCACCTGGTGGTGGAACAGGTCGATGATCGCCAGCAGGGCGATGTTGGTCATGTTGCTGCCGAAGAAGTTGCCGGCGGCCAGATTCGGCGCCCCGATCCTGAACGAACTGATCGAGGCGATGAGTTCCGGCAGTGAGGTGGCCCCCGCCAGCAGGATCGTGCCGACGAACAGGCCGCCCAGCTTGGTGCGGACGGCGATGACGTCGCCATACTCGGCCAGTTTGCTGGCTGCGAGGACGACGACGGCCGAGGCGACGAGGAAGATGATCCAGACCATGAAGCGCTCTTAGTCCGAATCTGATTCCGTGCCCAGATGGCCCAGGCCCCAGGCGCGCAGGACAGGGACGACAAAGAGGATGCCGGTGTGGGGCTGCGCCAGACTTCCGAGAATGGTCTCGGTCGCCGCCGCGGCCGCTTCGGCCTGGGACATGTCATCGATGACGGCCATCAACGTGTTGTGGCTGACACGGCCGCCGCCGAACAGGCCGCTGAAGCCCACGTACGCCGCCTGCGCGTGGTGGCGTTCCAGGACGCGTGCCAGGCCCGTGCTCTCCAGGATCGTCACCCCGCGGATCCCGGCTGCTTCCCACGCCCGCAACACGTCGTTCAGGCGGGAAATGTCATCGAGGACCAGAATCATCAGTAGCATTTCACTTTCTCCGGGGCGGACCGCAACTGTCGCTAAACGGGTTTTACCAAGTAGGGCGGGGATAGGCAAACAGGCCCCGACCGGCCGGAAGAAGCGCCACCGCACTTGATCACGTCTATGCGACAAATCGAGCCGATCCCCATCCTCGCCCTTTCCGTCCTATGCGAACTCGGTGAAATCGTCCGATCGCGCTAGAATCTGTCCGGGATGATCACCAGCCGCGCCAACCCGCAGGTCAAGCACGTCCGCCGCCTGCTTTCAGACCGCCGTTACCGCCACGAGCACGGCGCGTTCGTCGTCGAGGGCGTCCGCTGGCTGGGCGAATTGGCCGTCGCCGGCCTGGTCCCCCTGGCCGTCTATGCGACGCCCGCCTGGCTGGCCGACCCGGCGAACACTGCCCGCCTTGCCGCCCTGGGGGTGATGCCGGAGCCGGTCGAGGAGCACGTCCTGGCGGCGATGAGCGACACCGAGACCGCGCCCGGCGTGCTGGCCGTTGTGCCGCTCCGGCCGCGGCCGTTCCCGGACGCGCCGCGCTTCCTGCTCATCCTTGACGCCATCGCCACGCCCGGCAACTTGGGCAGCATCCTGCGCGCCGGGGCGGCGGCCGGCGTCGAAGGGGTCTGGCTTGGGCCGGGGTGTGTCGACCCCTACAACCCGAAGGTCGTCCGCGGCAGCATGGGGGCGTTGCTTCGCTTGCCGGTCCGCCAGGCGGAGTGGCCGGTCATTGCCGACGCCGTGCGCGGGCTGGACGTCTGGCTGGCCGCCGCCGCCGGCGGCACGCCCTACACGCAGGTTGACTGGCGGCGGCCGGCGGCGCTGCTAATCGGCAGCGAGTCAGCAGGGGCGGGCCGGGAAGCCGCCGCGCTGGCGACCGGGCGGGTGACCATCCCGATGCGCGATGCGACGGAATCGCTCAACGCGGCCGTCGCGGCCGGCATCCTCCTCTTCGAAGCGGCCCGCGGCCGGCACGATGGGGAACGGTCGCGCGCGTAGGAGGTGCGGCGTCCGCCGTCAGTCGATGGCGATCCGCAGGAGCGAGGGCTGCTGCTCCGCGCTTCTGTCGCTGTAGGTGTAGCGGCGGCGGCACTCGGGACAGGTGCCGTCCAGGTAAAAGGCCGACACGTCCGTCTCGATGCCGTAGGCGTTATGGAGCAGCCGGCTCATGTCGTTGTCGCAGGCCAACTCCAGCCAGCCTTCGCGGGCAGCGGCGGCGGCTTCACTAACTGCCTCGCGCCCGAGCTTGACCTGGCAGTCGGCGATGAAATAGCTGCAGCGGCCGCAGGCCTGGAACTTGCGCATGACGCGACCGGCGGCCGGCAGCGTCTCGTTTCGAGGGTTGCCGCCCTTGCCGCCCCGGTCAGCCCGGTTCGGGCGCTCCCGCGGTTGTGTCGTCCCGGCGTCCGGCGGCTGCTCGGCCGCGGGCGTCGCGCCGCCGGGCGCTTCGAGCGTCGCGCCGCTCGGGGAGTCGTCTTCGGGCGGAAAGGATTCGGCCGCATCGGCCGGGCGTTGGTCTTGCATGGGGCGTGGCGCTCAGTCGTCTGACATGAACCGTCAAGAGCGATTCTAACGGGGTTGCCGCCGGCGCGCCAGTTGGCACGATTGACGGCAGGCGGCAAACGACGGACGATAGTCCGCTGAAGAACGCGCCACTGATCCCCGGTCGCCGGCTGTCGGTCACTGACCATGTCTTGCCCTGGTCTACCGCCCGCGGCCCGCAAAGAGGAGAACTGCATGGAGATCCGTTCCGTCACCCTATTCTGCGAGGCAAGCCAATCGCCGGCCGCCTTCGGGCCGTTTTTCGCCGCGGCCCGTGACCGCTTCGCCGTGCCGGTCCAGTCGCTGCGGCTCGGGACCACGCCGTTCCCCGATTGGCTGCCGGCCGTCCGTCCCGGAGCCGCCGCGGCCGACTTCGCCGCGCGCTGGCAGGCGGCCGGCGCGGACTACGTCAGCCTCGGGCCTGTCCGGCTTGACGACGACCCGGCCTGGGTCGAGGCGCTGCCCGGCATCCTCGGCGCTGCCGGCGGCCTCTTCGCCTCGGCCGAGATCGCCACGAGCGACGGCCGCCTGTCGCTCGACCGTTGTCGAGAAGTGGCCCGGTTGGTGCGGCGCGTCAGCACTCTCTCGCCCCCCGGCATGCCGGGCGACGGCTTCGGCAACCTCTTCCTCGGCGCGCTGGCCGGCGTCGGCCCGGGCCACCCGTTCCTGCCGGCGAGCTACGCCGCGCCCGGCCCGCCTTCCTTCGCCCTGGCGGTCGAATCGGCCGATGTCGCCCTGGCCGCGATCCGCAGCGCGGCGACGCTTGACGAGGCGCGGGGGGCGCTCGGCGCGGCGCTGGAGGGCATCGCCGCCGCGCTTGTCCCGCCGGCCGCCGCGCTGGCGGCCGAGTTCGGGCTCCGCTTCGACGGGCTTGACCTGTCGCTGGCGCCGTATCCGACGGCCGACAAGAGCCTGGGCGGGGCGC
>CAYRBP010000019.1:59189-62485 GCA_964422535.1 uncultured Ardenticatenaceae bacterium
CTGGAGGCGCTTGGCCCGGCCCATGTTGGCGCGCCGGGCAGCCTGTTTGCCGCCGCTTTCATCACCGAGGCCATCGGCCGGGCGCGCTTTCCCCGCGCCGGATTCTGCGGCCTCATGCTGCCGGTGCTGGAAGACACGGTCCTGGCGGTGCGGGCGGCCGAAGGACGGCTTTCGCTCGCCGACCTGCTCAGCTACGCGGCCGTCTGCGGCGTCGGCCTCGACACGGTCCCGCTGCCCGGTGACATCGACGAGGCGACGCTGGCCGGCATCCTGCTCGACACGGCCGCCCTGTCCGCCCGGGCCCGCAAACCGCTGGTCGCCCGGCTGATGCCGCTGCCGGGCAAGGCCGCCGGCGATCCGGTGGCGTTCGACTTCCCCTACTTCGCCGCCGGCCGGGTCATGGCCCCGCGCGGTCCCGGCGTCGGCGGGCTGCTGGCCGGGGTTGGAGCGGTATCGTTGAACGCGTACCGAGAGCAATGAGAGCCGGCGACAGATGACGGACAACATATCTCAGATTAGCTGGCCACCGGTCACTGGCCACCGGTCACTGGCCACCGGTCACTGACCACCTATTCCCCTGCTTGACACGGAAAACCGGCCGATCTATCGTTGATCTGCTCAGCGGGCCGGACCCCTCCGGCTCTCCAACATCCGCTCATCGTCGACTTCATCGCGCCCCCGGCTGCGGCCGCTTCGATCTGAGGCGTCGCAAGGAGCAAGACCGTCTATGGCCTTCACTGATCACTGCAGCGTCTATGGCGCGGTGCATGAAGCGGGGATTAACCTCGTTGTGCGCCACCTCATGCGCCAGCGGCCGTCGCTTTTCAACTACGCGACGGCAACCTTCGAGAAGAACCCGGACCGGCTCTGCCAGCGCATTGTCGCCGATCCACGGGTCCTCAAGGCCGGTAACCCGCTGTTCGAGGAGCAGGACCCGATCCCCGTCCTCGGCGCGCCGATCGACCTCGGGCTCGACTGGTGTTTCCAGATCACCGATGCCCAGATCGACTTTCATCCCGGCAACGTCTTCGACTTGCCTCCCCAACTCGGCCGGCTGGAGGCCCAGCGGGCCGGGCTGCGGCTGCGGGCCTGCTTCGGCCTGGCCTGCCCGCCGGAAGACGCCATCCGCGAGATCCTGCCGCTGATCGAGCAGTATGCCACGTCCGAGGACCGTCCTGACGAGCAATTGCCGACCTTTGACCAGACCATCGTCCTGACCACGCGCGAGATCATCTGTGTCTGCCTGGAAGTCTACACGGTCGTCCACTTTGAATGGGGCACGATCGGCGCGCCCGACCAGCGCTATCTCAAGTTGCGGCTGGACGGCTTCGAGATCGTCGACCTGGAGGAACCGCTCGAGAGCATCATCGAGTGCTACGTGCGGACCGTCCTGCGCCTCGGCGTCTTCCCGCGGGTCAGCATCAAGATGGAGAAGCTCATCCTCGACATCACCGAGATGCTGCAAGACGAAGACATCACCGTCGACCAGCAGATCAGCCTGCGGCCGACGCCTATTTCAGCCCAGGTCCCGAACAACCCGGCCATCGAGCAGGACCAGCTCAAGGTCTTCATCGACCTGGTCGTGGAGGAGGTGTGACATGCCGCACGCAACCGTAGCCGTATCCGAAAGCACCTTTCAGCGAACCATCAACCTGATCACCGGGAACTTCACGTTCGAGGCGGCCGACAGCACCTCGTTTGGCGCGTTCACGGCCGGCTATGATGTCAAGGCCCACCTGGAAGGCGGCACAGTCGACCTTCGTTCTGACAACACGATCGAGATCCGGGAATTGGACCTGAAGTGGGACCGGCTGGAGTTCAGCCTGGGACTCGACATCCCCGAGATCTGCGTCGGCGGCGGCTGCATCAACATGCCCTGGCCCATCCCCGACCTTTGCCTGCCGGAGGTGTGCATCTTCAGCGGCGACCCGGACGTGTCGATCGCGCCCGACTTCGCCGCTTTCGTCGCCCAGGAAGTCAGCATCATCGGCAGCATGGACGTCCGCTACTGGAACCCGGCCGCGCCGCCGCCGACGATCGATGTCTGCGGCACGCTGCGCGACATCCTGAGCGACCTCGACATCCTGAAGCCGTTCCCAAACCGGACGCAGTGGCACATCTTCCTCAATCCACAGACGATCGACGTCGACCTGTTCGACTTTCCCGACATCGTCGGCGACCTGATCGAGGACGCGCTGACCGACGCGATCGAGGCGCTCATCCCCGGCGGCTGGGTGCGCGACCTGCTGCTGGCCATCATCGGCGGCATCGCCGACCTGATCCGTTTCATCCTCGACATCCCGGACGAGATCGACGAGTGGCTGAGCGACCTGTTCAACGTCAGCTTCGGACTGCTGGACTTCATCGGCACGCTCTTCCTCGATCTCCTCGGCAACTGCCTGCCGATCTACAAGATCGATGACCCGTTCGAGGTCCTGCCGGCGAAGGACGGCCTGGTCCCGGTCCTGATCCCGATCCGTAACCTGAGCGCGATGGTCAACGACGTCGAGATGGTCGTCTCGGCCGACGTGGGTCAATAAGGAGTGGGGCATAACCATGAATACCGAAAGACAAACAGCCAAGTTGAACCGGGCGCTGTTCATGCAGCGACCTGTGGACAGCAGTGCCCTCGGCCCGCTGGCGACATTGCTGCACCGTTTCACCGACGCCGGCGCCTATGAGCTGGTCGTCCGCCGCGAGGGGCAGGTCGTCCACCGCGAGACAGTCCAGATCGTCGGCCGCGTCGGCCAACCGGCTGAGGGCGCGACCGCGCCGTACCAGATCAACCGCGACCTCACGGCGTTATGGGGCGGGACGGCCGATCCCTGTGACGCCGCCGCCCCCTGCACGCTCAACGCCGGCGGGGTGATGGGTTTTTACGTCTCGGAAGGGACGGCCCGCTATACCGTCCGGTTGGCCTACCTGTCGGCCGAAAGGAAGATCGTCTTCGATAGCGCCGAGGGGCTGCCGGCCGGCGACTTCTTCGCCGTCACCCTGCTGCGACCGGGCCTCTATCAGGTCACCAACCGCCTGGGCGACGCGACGATGCGCGTCCAGGTCGGGTTGCCGAAGCCGCCGCCCCGGCGTGGCGAGCACGATGGCCGTTCGGCCGCCGAGCGCTACAACCCGCGCCAGGCGACGCTGGTCCAGGCGCTCCAGGGCCGCTTCGACCCGCCGGAAGCGGCGCTGCTGTCCGGGCAGTCGCTCGTCTTCCAGTGCCAGGCGGCCTCGCGCATCGTCGTCGAGCTGGCCCAGCCGGCGCCGGAGCCCCAACTGCCCGGAGGCGGGCGGCCGCG
>CAYRBP010000020.1:0-17825 GCA_964422535.1 uncultured Ardenticatenaceae bacterium
GTCGGGCAGCGGGCTTTGACCGCCCATGACGCGATGCTACAATCCGCGTCATGACCGTCCCCGAGCGACAACCCGCCGTGCTTCACGCTGACCCCGAACACGGCGGCATCCGGCTGGTCGTCTTTCTGACCCTCTTTGTTGGTTTTTTCGTGGCCTTCCAGGTCGTCGCCTGGGTTCTGGACCGTATCGCGCCTGAGGGTCTGGTGGACTACGTCACGTTCCTGTCATGCATCGGCGCAGTGCCGCTCGCGCTGCTGATGATCTGGGGCGTTGAGAAACTCCTGCGCCGCGTCTGGCATAGCGGGCTAAGCTTCCTCGTCGATGACCGGGGTATGACCGTGCGCGACCGGCGTACCGGCCAGGGGCTTGGCGAATCCGTTCAGCCGGACATCAACTGGTCGGAACCGATCGGGTTGACCAACTGGTACTTCGCCCTTGTCGGCTACCCGCGCGGGGGACGTGAGCGCCGGGTCGACAAGAAGTGGCTGTGCCTGGCCAGCGAGCTGCAACAGAACGAAGCCAAGCTCATCGTCTATTGCTTCATGCCGCCGGACAAGGCTGAGCAGGTGGTCGCTGACAGGGCCAGCGACTTTCACCGGATCAATCAGGCAGAGCTCTACGACAGCTCGTTTCGCGGCCGCATCGGCCCACCGACCCGGCCGGCCCTGCCTTCGCATCTGTTACATTCGAAAGAAGGCCGTTACTGGCTGGCCGAGCGACGCCGGTGGGAATTCGGCATCGAGCTCTCCAGCGAGGATTTCCTGACCTACCTGTCCTATGCCCGGGCTGCGTTCAACCGCGGCCCGGGAGAGGAACGCCACCCAACCCCGGATGTCCCAGCCGCCGGCGGGGCCTAACCGATTATCTGCTGCCGGCGGTCAACGGAGGATGCCATGTTTGACTTCATCACAGAAGAGCACCGCATGATCCAGCAGGCGGCGCGAGACTTTGCGCGCGATTGCGTCGCTCCCATCGCGGCCGAACACTACGAGTCGGGCGAATTCCCTCTGGCGACGGTCCGCCAGATGGGCGAACTGGGCTTCATGGGCATCGAGGTACCGGAGGAGTACGGCGGCGCGGGCATGGACACGCTCGCTTATGTGCTGGCAATGGTCGAGGTCAGCAAGGCCGACGCCAGCCACGGCACGATCATGTCCGTCAACAACTCTCTCTTCGCCCACGGTCTGTTGAAGTTCGGCACCGAGGAGCAGAAGCAGAAATACCTGGTACCCGTTGCCCGCGGCCGGCGCATCGGCGCCTACAGCCTGACCGAGCCGATGAGCGGCAGCGACGCCGGCACCATGAAGAGCCGGGCCGTGCTCAACGAGGCCGGCACCCACTACATCATCAACGGCCGCAAGTCGTGGGTCACCTCCGCACCCTATGCCGACACGATCATCCTGTTCACGATGACCCAGCCGGAGAAGAAACACAAAGGCGTGACCGCCTTCATCATCGACACCGACCGGCCCGGTTTCGCGCGCGGCAAGACGGAGCCGAAACTGGGCATCCGGGCCAGCGCCACGAGCGAGGTCCTGTTCGACAACTACGAGTGCCCGGTCGAAAACCGCCTGGGCAACGAAGGCGACGGCTTCAAGATCGCCATGACCGTCCTGGACGCCGGGCGAATCGGCATCGCCAGCCAGGCCCTGGGCATCGCCGAGGCGGCGCTGGAAGCCAGCATAGCCTATGCGAAGGAACGCGAAGCATTCGGCCAGAAGATCGGCGAGTTTCAGATGATCCAGCAGAAGCTGGCTGACATGAAGTGCCGCGTGGAAGCCAGCCGGCTGCTCACCTATCAGGCCGCGCTGGCGAAGATGGCAGCGGCCAAGACCGGCGGGCGCTATGGCATGGAGGCCAGCATGGCCAAGCTCTATGCCAGCGAGACGGCGATGTGGGTGACCACGGAAGCCATCCAGATCCATGGCGGCATGGGCTACAGTAAGGAAATGCCGCTGGAACGCTACTTCCGCGACGCGAAGATCACCGAGATCTACGAAGGCACGAGCGAGATCCAGCGGATGGTCATCGCCCGGGCGCTCACCGGCCTGCGCTAGCGTCAGGCGCGGGGAGAAGAAACACATCGCGGGCCGCCGCAGAGCGCAAATGCCTCTGTGACGGCCCGCGTTTGATCGGATGCTGAACCGGCAGCCTGCCGACCTAGACTACCAGGCTGATCAGCACGCGCTGGACCAGCGAGGCCAGCAGCAAGACGATGAAGGGGCTGAAGTCAAGGCCGCCGACCGGTGGGACGAAACGCTCCAACGGCCGCATGAACGGATCGGTCGCGCTTTGGACGATGCGGGCCGCCCTGCCCATGAGCGAATCGTAGTCTCGCGGGCGAACCCAGGAGAACAGGATACGCAGCAGGATGAGCACGTAGAAGATCGTAAACGCCGCATTGATGATCTGCACTAACATCAGACTTACACCTCAGGTACAGGCCTAAACCAGTCTATTGCCCGCGCTCGCCGAAAAGCGCCCGGCCAACCCGCACGTGGGTTGCGCCTTCCTCGATCGCGGTCTCAAAGTCGTCCGTCATCCCCATCGACAACAGCAGTGGCCGGCGCTCAGGGTCATCGCCGGTCAGCCACGCGGCCAACTCGCGCGTCCGCCGGAACACGGCGCGGATGGCATCCGGTTCGGCGTCCCACGGGGCAATGGTCATCAGGCCCCAAACGTCCAGCCCCGGCAGCGAACGGCTCTCCGTAACCATTTTACGCATTTCCGCGCGCTGCGTTGCATCGGTCTCCCAGGCAGCGCAGGCGACGCCCGACTTGCTTGCCTCGCCGGAGACATTGACCTCCAGGAAGACCGGCAGGCGGCGGCCGTTTTCGCCAAGTCGCCGCGAGAGACGAGAGGCGATCTTGGTCCGGTCAAGGGCATGGAAGACATCGGCGTGGTCGGCCGCCTCGTCCGTCTTGCGGCTCTGGAGGGTGCCGATCAGGTGCCAGACGATGCCCGAGTCCGGGCCGAGCGCGCTCTCGACCGCGGGCCGCTTCCAGGCCAGTTCTTCGGGCCGGTTCTCGCCGAAGTGCCGCAGGCCGGCGGCATAGGCCGCCAGGACGACTTCGGCCGGCCAGGTCTTGGTGACAGCCACCAGGGTCACGTCGCCGGCCGGACGGCTGACGCGAGCCGCAGCCCGGGCGATCCGTTCCGTCACGGCCGCGACGCGCTCTTGGAGGAGTGCTGCGTCAATCATACGTTCACGCGTTTCGCTTCTTCACCCTTCATACCAGATTCGGAAGATCAGCCCCGTGGCCCAGTCAGCAACATAGAGCGCCCCATCCGGGCCGACCGTCAGGTCAATCGGCGCGGCAAAGCCGGTCGCGAAGTCGGATACATCCCCCTCACCACCCGGCGCGAACCAGACGACCTTCTGCGCGCCCTCGAACGCGCTCCATAGGGTCACAAACAGGCTGTTGTAGAAACCGGGGAACGCATCGTCCAGGTAGGCGGTCACGCCGGTGGGGGCTGAGTGGGCCACGAATTCGTAGATGGGTGGGACGATTTCGACGCCTTCCGGCGCTGCGAAACACACCTCGCAGTCATACCACGGATAGCCGTGTTCCCCGCCGGCCACCACCTTGTTGAATTCCTCCGGCGGTCCGAAATCGGGCATGTTGTCGGTCGCGTACAGCCGGCCGTCGCCGTCCCAGGCGATGTCGTATGCATTGCGGAAGCCCCGCGCATAGGGCTCCACCACTGTCCCATCGGGGCTGAAGCGGAGGATGCTCGCCTCCAGCGGATGCAGGACATCCTGCTCGCCCATCTGCGGGCCTGACAGGATCTCGCCGTGATCCGCGCGCGCGCCGACAGCGACATAGCCATAACCATCCGGACCGAAGTCAATGCCGTTGGCCGAATGCATGGCCACATAGCAGCAGGGCAAGCCGGTGATCAGGGGGCGCACTTCGCCCTCTTCGACGACTGCCACCTGCGCCTCACCCCCTTCATTTTGGTCAACAACGCGACTGGACACGTACAGCCTGTCCGTGCCCGGCTGAAACGCCAGCCCGGCCGGGGCGATGAAGCCGTCGACATAGAGCTCGGTCTTGCCGTCCGCGTCCATCGTGAAGATCTCGCCCGACATGGTGCCGATGTAGAGCAGCCCGTCGGGCCCGAAGGTCAGCACGTTCGGCTGGCCGTCTATCCGGCCGTAGACGTCAACGGCAAAACCCTCGGGGACGCGCATGCGCTCAACCCAGCCATCGAAGTCATCATTGCACGGATACTTGTCGCTGCACGTGCTTGCGGCGTAACCCGGATGCGGGACGTCGTCGAAGGGAGCCGGCTGCGCTTCAAGGTCGATGTCAAGGGCGACCTCCGGCGTCGGCACGACACCTCCCTCCGGCGTGGGTGTCGAGTCCGGCGGCGGGGGTTCGGCTGTGTCGGTCGGCACGGCGGTGAGCGTCGGTGGGGCCGGCTGCGTGGCCGTCGGTGGCGCGGCAATGCTCGTTGCTGCGCGGCTGGTTGCCGTTGCCTCGAAGGAGGTCGGGCCGGACGTGCTAACGATGGCGGTCTCGGCCGGCGCGGTCGAACCGCAACCGGCCAGCGCCAGGTTGATGAATACGGCCGCAAGCGCGATCAGCGCCACACGGCAAAACGTAAGTCTGGTCTTCATGGGTGTTCAATCATCAATGTGACGGGACCGTCGTTGTGGATCTCGACCGCCATATGGGCGCCAAAGACGCCCGTGGCGACCGTAAGACCCAGGTCCCGCATAGTCTGGACGAAATGGCCGACAAGTGGCTCGGCCCTGGAGGGTGCGGCTGCGTCGGTGAACGACGGTCGACGTCCCTTGCGGGCATCGCCGTAGAGGGTGAACTGGGAGATGACGAGCACTTCTCCGCCGACATCCGCGAGCGACAGGTTCATCTTGCCCTGCGCGTCTTCAAACACCCGCAGGCCGGCTACCTTGGCGGCAACCCATTCGGCCGCCTGTTCATCGTCGGTATGGGTCACGCCGAGCAACACAACGAAGCCGCGGCCGATGCGGCCGACGACATCGCCCTCAACCGTCACACTCCCGTGCGTTACTCGCTGTATCAGGGCTCTCATGGGTTCAATCCGCGGATTGGTCAGATCGGGAGGGCACCCGGGCGGCATAGCGCGCCGTTCACCCAGGCCGATTCGAACGCCCCCGCCCAACGCCCGCGCCGCGGCCGGGCCTCTTCTATTGGATCGTCACCTGGCTATGGTCGGCCAGGGTCAACTTGAGGGCCCGGGGTTTGACCGGCGAACGGGCGATGACCACGTTCCTGCCGATCAGGCTGTCCTGAATGCGCGCCTCCAGGTTGCGGATCTGGCTGTTCTCCAGCACCATCGAGTGTTCGATCTCGCTGTTCTCGACGAGGACGCTGTGGTAGATGCTGGTGAACGGCCCAACGTAGCTGTTGATGATCCGGGCGTTCTCGCCGATGATGGCCGGGCCCCGGATGATGCTGTTGATGATCTCCGCGCCGCGCTGGACCGTCACCCGGTGGTCGACCTGGCTTTCCCGGTCGATGTAGCCATCGACGCAATACGTGATCTCTTCCAGCACCAGGTCATTGGCGGCCAGCAGGTCACCCGGCTTGCCGGTGTCGATCCACCAGCCCTGGTGGATGTAGGGGTGGACGCTGCACTCGTTGTCAACCAGCCACTGGATCGCGTCGGTGATCTCCAGTTCTCCACGCCAAGAGGGCTGGATGGCGTTGACGGCCCGAAAGACGTTGGCATCAAACATGTAGATCCCGACCAGGGCCAGATCGCTGGGCGGGTTCTTCGGTTTTTCGACCAGGCGGACGATCCGGCCGTCATCTCCCAGCTCCGCTACGCCATATTGCTCCGGATGGTCGATGCGCGTCAGCACGATCTGGCTATTCCAGGCGCTGGTCGAGAACTCGCGGATGAGCGTGCTGATGCCGCCCTGGATGACGTTGTCACCCAGGAACATGACGAAGCGCTCGCCTCCCAGAAACGGCTCTGAAACCTTGACGGCATGGGCCAGGCCGAGCGGCTTGTCCTGGTGAATGTAGGTGATGTCGACCCCCCAGCGGCTGCCGCGGCCGACCGATTCCTTAATTTGGTCGGCCGTGCTGCCGACGACGATGCCGATGTCGGTGATGCCCGCGTCCCGGATATCCTCGATAACGCGCCACAGGATCGGCTTGTTGGCGACGGGGATAAGTTGCTTGGCGTTGGTGTAGGTCAACGGGTACAGACGCGAGCCCGTGCCGCCGCTGAGAATGAGTCCTTTCATGGTCGTTTGCTCCCTGTTCAGCCCCACTGGTGCAACTTCACAGACGTGGGCGGATACTTTCTAGCCGTAGCTCCCGGCGACGTCCTCTTTCGGCGCGTTGGTCAGGGCGACGCCAACGACACGCACCTTCGCCTGCTCCAGCAGTTCCTTCGCCCGCTCCGACAGGTCGCGGCGCGTCGTGCCGGCCTCGATGACCAGCAGCACGCCGTCCACTTTGCCGCCCAGGATGGCCGCGTCGGTGACGGCGACCACCGGCGGCGCGTCGAACAGCACGATGTCGGCCCGTTCCTTCAGCCCGGCGATGATCTCATCAATCCGCGCCGCACCCAGCAAGTCGGCCGGGTTCGGCGGCGTCGGGCCGGCGGCCAACAGCCAGAGGTTGTCGACGCTCGTCTTCTGCAGCGGCGTCTCGCTGACCTCACCCAGCATCAGGTTGGTCAGACCGGGCGAGCCGGCCAGGCCAAACAGCTCGTGTTGGGACGGGCGTCGCAGGTCGCAGTCAACCAGGATCGTGCGCCGGCCGCTCTGGGCCATGGTGACAGCCAGGTTGGCCAGCGCCGTTGACTTGCCTTCGCTCGCGCTGGGCGAGGTGACGACGAGGCTGCGGAGTGGCTTGTCAAGGCTGTAGAAAGACAGGTTCGTTCGCAGCGAGCGATAGGCTTCGCTGACGGGCGAACGCGGATCGGTGATGGTGACTAAGCTCATGGTGGTTCCAGTGTCTGTGAAAGGGCGACTCGGCGCGGATCACTCCTGTGGGATCGTCCCAATCACCGGGATATCCAGATAACGCTCGACATCATCGCTGCGGCGCATGACGCCCGAGGCAAGCCACTCCAGCAGAAACGCCGCCACCAGACCCAGCAACAGGCCGAAGACCAGCCCGGCGGCCGTGTTGATCATCGTCTTCGGCCGTTCCAACCCCACCTGCGGGTCGTCCAGGAACTCGATGTTGATCCGGTCTTCCTTGCGGAGCTTGTCGTTGTTGGCGTTCTGCCACTGGATGAGCTGGTTGCCCCACGACCGGGCGATGTCATTGGCCAGGTTCGGATCGGTGTTCTCGACCGTCAGGTTGATGACGAAGCTGGCGCTGTCGGACGCGACGGCCACATCGCCCAGCAATTCGCCAGGGGTCATGTCCAGTTGCAGGTCGTTGATGACCGCCTGAGCCCTGTACGTGCTCCGCAGCCACTGCTCGTAACTGCGCAGGAGTTCTTTGGCGGCCTGCGCCTGGCCGAAGTCGGTCCGCGACGGCAGGACGAGGACGCGCAGGCTGGATTCGTACACCTCGGTCTGGATCTTGCTGAAGCCAAAAGCGGCCGCGGCTGTCAGGGCAGCCACCAGCAGGATCATCCAGCCGCGCTGGCGCAACACGCGCAGATAGTCACTCAGTTCCACGACTTCTCTTCCCTCGCTCGGCCGGAATGGCGCCCAGAACAGGCAGGCCGAGACGCTCCAATTCGCGCCGGTCGCGCACGGTCGGGTCCAGGTATTCGGCCAGCAACGCCAGACCGAACCCGACGGCCAGCGCCAGCGCCAGTCGCAGGGGCAGGTCCAGCTGCGACCGCAGACTGCCGGGCACGGCGTTCACGACCGGCTCGTCCAGCTGGACCAACACGGCCGTTTCCCCGCCCAGCTGCGGCAACGCCTCGGCGTTGCGGTTCACCAGGACGGAGATGACGCCGTCCATCATCTGCGCCAGTGTCTCGGGGTCACTGCCGTTCAGCGAAACGGTCAGCATGCTGCGCGCGTTGTCGGCCGCCAACCCGCCCTGGATGGCGCCCGGCGGGACCTCGATGCCCTTGCCGGCCAGGTACTCGCTGACAGCCTCGGCGAACTTGCCGCCGCGGACCCAGTCGGTCAGCCCGTTGACGATATACTCCGACGTCAGCCAGTTGTAGTAGCGCTGCTCATCAGCCGCGACCGAATCGACACCCGGCTGCTGGCCGACGATGAAGCGCACGCCCGCGTTGTATGAAGTCGCAGACGGTCGCCACGTGACCAGACCGAGGATCAGGACGATCAGCGCCGGAACGAGGACGAGTCCCCAGCGGCGACGGATGACCGTCCAGAATTGGCGTAGTTCCATGCTTCCAGCTTCTCTTCCACGAAGGTCCGCAGGCGCTGTTTGAACACGCCTGTATCGAACTGCTCCGCATGACGGCGAACGACGGTTGGGCGAACGGACAGTGGGTCAAAGCCCTCAACCGTCTCGATGATAGCACCGACCGTTTGCTCGGCAAAAAGGGCCCCGGTGACCGTCGCCGGATCGGAGCCAGTGATCACTGTCTCATTCGCGCCGCCGGCGGCGTAGGCGATCACCGGCCGCCCGGCGGCATTGGCCTGTAGCGGCGAAATCCCGAAGTCCTCCTCGCCCGGCCAGACGAAGGCCCGACACCGGGCCAGCAGGTCCGGCAGGTCTGCATCGGGCACGAAGCCGAGGAACTTCACCGTCGGCCCGGCCAGTGCCTCAAGGCGCTCGCGATCCCGGCCGCTCCCGGCGATGTACAGCGGCCGGCCCATCCGGTTGAAGGCCTCAATCAACACATCCAGCCGGCGGTACGGGACCAGGCGGCCGACGAACAGGTAGTAGTCTTCGACCCTGGCCGACGGCGCGAAACGCGCTGTGTCCACCGGTGGATAGATGATAGTCGACTCGCGCCGGTAGACCTTGGCGATTCGGCGACGGACCTCATCCGATATGGCGATGAAGTGGTCAACCCGGTCGGCCGCCAACCGGTCCCACTGGCGCAAAAAGGTCAGGAAGGGGACAAGCCCGGCCCGCGTCATCCGGCCAAGCGCTTCCTGCTCAGCGTACTGGTGGTAGCGCCAGACGTAGCGCGTCGGCGTCAGGCAGTAGCAGACGTGCATCGTCTCCGGTCCGGTGATCACGCCGTGGCAGAAACCACTCTTGTTGCTCAGTACGACGTCATAGCCGCGCAGGTCGAACTGCTCGAACGCGACCGGGTACAACGGAAAGTAGAGCTGCTGCTTCCTGTGGGCCATCGGCAAGCGGTCGATGAACGACGTGCGAATGTCCCAGTCACGCCAGTGGGCCGGCATGCGCTCGCGATCGTACAGCGACGTGTACAGCGGCCGCCCCGGATACAGGTCGACGATACTCTTCAGCACATCTTCCGCCCCACCAAGCTGATTCAGCCAATCATGGACGAGCGCAATCATCCGCTTGATTATAGCCCTGAGTCCGTCCGGCTGCCGACCCATCCGCACTGTCATCCTGCGCGCAAGGATATGACATTTGTCATCCCTGAAAGGTGCTATTTGTCAGTGAACCCGCAGCGGACGCGCGCCTATAATGAGGGCAGCCCCAACTGTCTTCGCGTTCCCCGTCTCGGAAGGCGCACGAAGAGGTTTGAGACTGTCCCCTGGCACGTTCCCATTCTCTCAGACAAGCGAAGGAGCTGATAGACATGAACGAGAATCTCAATCCGTTTGAGATCGCGCAGGCTCAGTTTGACGAGGCTGCGGAGATCTTGCACTTGGAGCCAGTGATGCGCGAGTTTCTTCGCTGGCCCCAGCGAGAATTCGTCTTCACCATACCGGTGAAGATGGACGACGGCACTTCCAGAGTCTTCCACGGGTATCGCGTTCAGTACAACGACGCGAGGGGCCCTGCCAAGGGCGGCTTGCGCTTTCACTGGGAAGAGACGATCGATACGGTCCGGGCGCTGTCGGCCTGGATGACCTGGAAGACGGCCGTCGTCGATATTCCCCTTGGAGGCGGCAAGGGCGGCGTCACCTGCGATCCGCGCGCCCTGTCATCGGCGGAGTTGGAGCGCCTGGCGCGCGGCTACATGCGCGCCATCTGCCGCTACGTTGGACTGACCCACGACGTCCCAGCGCCTGATGTCTACACGAATCCCCAGATCATGGCCTGGATGATGGACGAGTATGAGATCATGGCGGGCCATCACGAACCGGGCGTGATCACCGGCAAGCCTCTCGAACTGGGCGGCTCAGAAGGACGACAGGACGCGACGGCGCGCGGCGGCATCTACACCCTGCGGGAAGCGGCCCGGAAGCTAGACCTGGACCTGGAAGGCAAAACGGCGGCGATCCAGGGCTATGGCAATGCCGGCACCTTCGCCCACCAGCTTGCCGAAGAGCTGCTGGGCATGAAGGTCGTCGCCATCAGCGACTCCAGGGGAGGCATCCTGAACTGGAAGGGTCTGCCCAGCGGCAAAACCATCCGTCATAAGGCGACCACCGGATCGGTCGCGGACTTCCCCGGGGCCGATGCGATCACCAACGAGGAACTGCTCGAACTGGACGTCACCGTCCTCTTCCCGGCGGCGCTCGAGAGCGTCATCACGAACCTGAATGCGCCGCGGATCAAGGCCAGGATCATCGCCGAGCTGGCCAACGGGCCGACAACCCCGGAAGCCGACTATATCTTGTGCGAGCGCGGCATCTACGTCATCCCTGACTTCCTGTGCAATGCGGGTGGTGTAACGGTGTCGTACTTCGAGATGGTCCAGAATGCCTACCAGTACTACTGGGACGAAGACACGATCCACGACCGGCTGGACCGGAAGATGACCCACGCCTTCCACCAGGTTCATGAGATGGCGCGCAGCAAGCACGTCCACAACCGGCTCGGAGCCTACCTTGTGGCCGTCGACCGTGTCGCACAGGCTGTCCAGTTGAGGGGCTGGGTCTAATCCGGTCTCAGAGACGACGGGCTTGCACACTCGCCGGCCAGGATGGCAACCGCCGCGCGCCGGCAGGCACACCCACGCGCTTGCCGGCGCCGGCACCTGTCTCGCGCCACCCGCCCTGCTCACGCGCGCGCCGGCAGCCTGCAACAGCATCCTTCATGGCGCGGTTGTGATAGAATCCACAACCGTGTCTTTCGACTTCACCATCGACGCAACCGACGGCCGCGCGCGCCGCGGCCGTCTCATGACTCCGCACGGGGCCATCGAGACGCCCGTCTTCGCCCCGGTCGGAACCCAGGCGACGGTCAAGGCGATGCAGCCGCGCGACCTGCGCGAACTTGGCGCATCGCTCATCCTGAGCAACACCTATCACCTCTACCTGCGGCCGGGCGATGAACTGATCCGCGACCTGGGCGGGTTGCACCGCTTCATGGGCTGGGACGGGCCCATCCTGACCGACAGCGGCGGGTTCCAGGTCTTCAGCCTGAGCGACACGCGCAAGATCGACGACGACGGGGTGACGTTCAAGTCGCACCTTGACGGCTCCAACCACCGCTTCACGCCGGAAAAGAGCATCGCCATCCAGGAGAACCTGGGTGCCGACATCATCATGATGTTCGACGAATGCCCCCCTCCGACCGACTATGACTACGTCAGGCGCTCGCTGGTGCGGACTCACGCCTGGGCCGAGCGCTGCGCGGCCGCCAAGACACGGCCGGACCAGGCCCTGTTCGGCATCGTGCAGGGCGGGATCTTTCGCGATCTGCGAGAGGAGAGCGCTGCCTTCCTGAAAGGGCTCAACCTGCCCGGATATGCGATAGGCGGCCTGGCGGTGGGCGAGTCCAAGGCGGACATGTATCAGGTGCTGGACTGGATGGAGCCGGTCCTGCCCGCGGAGAAGCCGCGCTATCTGATGGGCGTCGGCGCGGCCGAGGACCTGGTCAATGGCGTCCTGCGCGGCATCGACATCTTCGATTGTGTCCTGCCGACCCGGCTGGCGCGCAACGGGGCCGCGCTGGTCCGGGGCGGGCGGCTCAACCTGCGGAACGCGCAGTACACGGCCGACCCGGCGCCGGTCGACGAGACCTGCGATTGCCCCACCTGCCGGCAGTTCAGCCGGGCCTATCTGCGCCATCTTGTCATGGCCAATGAGATCCTGTCCAGCATCCTCATCACGACCCACAACCTCCACTTCCTGCTGCGGTTGATGGACGAACTGCGAAAGGCAATTCGCAAGGGAACGCTGGCAGAGTATGCGGGGGAGTTTCTGGCAGCCTACGCGCCGGAAGATTAGCGAACAACCCACACCTGCCGTCCGCAGACCCAGGATCGCCGGCGCCCGCCCGGCAGGCCGGAAGCGTTTCGCCGGCCTGGATCGCGTTGCGGCCATTGAAGACAGACGGACTATGAGCTTACTCGAAGCCATCATCATCGGCATTATCCAGGGCGCGACCGAATTCCTGCCCATATCCAGCGACGGGCATCTGGTCCTCGTGCCGGCCATCTTCAACCTGAGCCAACCTGACCTGGTATTGATTGGTCTTGTCCACGCGGGGACGCTCGTCGCCATCGTCAGCTACTTCTGGCGCGACATCGTGGACATCATCCGCGCGGTGATCAACGGCCTGCTCAAGCGCGACCCGATGGGCGATGTGAACTCGCGCATCGGCTGGTTCATGCTGCTGGGCTCGCTACCGGCGGCCGTCATCGGGCTGACGCTGATCGACTTCTTCGAGGCCCAGTTTGAGTCGCCGGTTGTCGCCGCGTTTGGCCTGCTGGTCACGGCTGCCTTCTTGATCGTGGGCGAACGCCTGCTGACCGGGCGGAAGTCACTGGAACAGCTGACCTGGGTTGATGCGCTGATCATCGGCATGTTTCAGGTGCTCGCCCTCCTGCCCGGCGTCTCGCGCAGCGGCACAACCATCTCGGCCGGCCTCTGGCGCGGGCTGGACCGGACGACGGCCGCCCGTTTCAGCTTCCTCGTTGGCCTGCCGGCCATCGCCGGGGCCGGCCTGCTTTCGATCATTGACATCATCGGCGCCAACGGGTCGCTGCCGACAGGCCACTACATCGCGGCGTTCGTGACTGCGGCCGTGGTCGGTTACCTCTGCATCGCCTTCCTATTGAACTGGGTCAAGCGCCACAGCCTTTTGCCCTTCGCAGTCTACTGCATCGTGTTGGGGGGCGGTTACCTGCTCTACACGGCACTGGCCTAGGCGGGCCGGTAATTGCCACAGGGCCCAGGAACGCATCGACAAAACCGGCCCGGTCACGTATAATAAGGGCATAGATTAACCTTATACAAGATGATTGGCGGCCGCCCAGAGAGGTCGCCGGTCTGAGCAGAGCCTGATCCTTCAAAGTCAGGCTCTTTTTGGTCTAGGACGGGGAGCCGGTCTCCGGCTCGACTGCGGTTTTCGCCCACATCCCCTGACCGCATGTGCGAACACAAGGAGCAAAGCCTATGAACAGCCAAGACTACATCCTGCTCGATGAAGCTTACGCGGCCCACACCTATCATCCCCTGGACGTTGTCGTCGAACGCGGGAAAGGCGTCTGGGTCTATGACGTCGACGGCCGCCAATATCTCGATTGTCTGTCGGCCTACTCCGCCGTCAACCAGGGCCACTGCCACCCGGCCATCATTGCCGCCGCCCACGCCCAGATGCAGCGAGTGACCCTCACATCTCGTGCGTTCTACAACGATCAATTAGGGCCGTTCCTGCGCGACCTGTGCGAACTGACCGGCTATGAGATGGGCGTGCCGATGAATAGCGGCGCAGAGGCTGTCGAGACGGCCATCAAGGCCGCCCGCATGTGGGGCTATCGCGCCAAGGGCGTGCCGCGCAACCAGGCGGAGATCATCGTCTGCGAGGGCAACTTCGCCGGCCGCACGACAACCCTCATCAGTTTCTCCAGCGAGGCCGCCTACAAGGAAGACTTTGGGCCCCATACCCCTGGCTTCGTCACGATCCCCTATGGAGACGCGGAAGCGCTTGAGCGCGCCATCACCCCCCATACCGTCGGCTTCCTGGTCGAGCCCATTCAGGGTGAAGGTGGCGTCATCATTCCACCGCCGGGTTACTTGCGGGCTGCGAAAGCGATCTGCGAGCGCCACAATGTCCTCTTCATCGCCGACGAGATCCAGACCGGCCTCGGCCGCACCGGGGCGATACTGGCTAGCCACCATGAGGACGTTCGCCCTGACCTGGTCACGCTCGGCAAGGCGCTCAGTGGCGGCTTCTACCCGATCTCGGCCGTCGTTGGCGACCGGCGCGTGCTCGGCCTGTTCCGGCCCGGCGACCACGGCAGCACGTTCGGGGGGAATCCGCTGGCCTCGGCCATCGGCCGCGAGGCGCTGCGCGTCCTGGTCGACGAAGGTCTGGTCGAGCGCTCGCGCGAGATGGGCGCATACTTCCTCGGTCGCCTGCAGCGGATGGAGGCCGACCACATCGTCGATGTTCGAGGCAAGGGGCTTCTGATCGGCGTCCAGCTTGACACACCGGCCCGTCCCTACTGCGAAGCGCTGCGCGATGCCGGCGTGCTGTGCAAGGATACGCATGAAACCGTCGTCCGCTTCGCGCCTCCGCTGGTCATTAACAGGCAGGAGATCGACTGGGCGATGGAACGCATCGAACCGATCCTGAGCAACGGCCGCCCGCACAATGGGCATCACTGAAACCGACACAGAACGCCATGAACCTCTCGTCATTCGGCCGGCAGTTCGTCCAGGACTGTGGCATCCTGCAACTCATGGACGATCTGGGCCATGCGGTCGCCGGTGATGCGTCCATACGCATGCTCGGTGGCGGCAATCCCAGCCACATCCCGGCAGTCGAGGCCTGTTTTCGGGAACGGATGGCCAGCATCCTGGCCGACGGCGATGCGTTTGAGCGGTTGATCGGCAACTACGCGCCCCCTCAGGGTGACAAAGCCTTCACGGCGGCCGTGGCCGGCCTCCTGCGTCGTGAGTACGGCTGGCCGATCACGGCCGCCAATGTCGCGCTGACGAACGGCAGCCAGACCGCTTTCTTCTATCTCTTCAACCTGCTGGCAGGCCCGTTCCCGGACGGGACGCGGAAGAAGATCCTCCTCCCCCTGGCCCCGGAATACATCGGCTACACGGACGTTGGCTTGAGCGACGACCTGTTCGTCGCCTACCGGCCGGAGATCGAACACCTGGACGAACGATTGTTCAAGTATCGGGTCGACTTCAGCGCGTTGCGGGTCACCGACGACATCGGTGCAATCTGCGTTTCCCGGCCGACGAATCCGACCGGCAACGTCCTGACCGATGAGGAGATCAGCCACTTGCGGGCCCTGGCCAGGGCGCACGATATCCCGTTGATCATCGACAACGCCTACGGCCTGCCCTTCCCCAGCATCACCTATGCGCCCGCCACCCCCGTCTGGGACGAGGACATCATCCTCTGCCTGAGCCTGTCAAAACTGGGCCTACCCGGCCTGCGGACAGGCATCATCGTCGCCAGCGAAGAAGTCGTGCGGGCCATCAGCAGCCTGAACGCCATCCTCAGCCTGGCCCCGGGAAATGCCGGAGCCTACATGGCGCTTGACCTGGTGCAGAGCGGCGACATCATCCACCTGAGCGAGACGATCATCCGGCCACACTACCAGGCGCGGGCCGAGCAGGCGGTGGCGTGGGTGCGCGAAGCACTTGGCCCCACACCCGGTTACATTCACAAACCCGAAGGCGCGTTCTTCCTCTGGCTGTGGTTCGAAGGGCTGCCCATCAGCAGCGCGGAGTTGTACGAGCGACTGAAACAGCGCGGCGTCCTCATCGTCCCCGGACACTACTTCTTTCCCGGCCTGCAGGAACCCTGGGCACAGAAGACGGAGTGCATCCGCATGAACTATGCCCAGGACGAGCAAACGGTGCGCGAGGGCATCGCCATCATTGCGGACGAAGTGAGACGTGCCTACGCCGGCCCGGCCGCCTGAGCGCGTCCGGCGTAGCTAGGTATTAATTCACGCTTTCATCATGGAAGTGCGGCCCGGCGGCCGCTATCATCTGTGCAACTGATCCCGGCGCTGCGGTAGCCGGGTGAGGAGTGGTCGCAGGGAGTAAGGAGCACTTCGGAGACACGGCCGCTTTCGCGTCACGACGCGAAGTCCGTGTCTCCCCCTGCACCATCCGGCCCATCCTCCCCTTCTGTCGTCAGGAATTCGTCCAGCAACGCAAAGGTCGCATTCACGGCCCCCGGCCGGGCGGCATACTGCTTGCCCTCTTCGGTCAGGGTGATGTGGACCAGGCGCGCCAACCGCAGGGCGTCGAGATGGTGGATGACCGTCGGCGGCCGGAGGCGAAGGCGCCGCGCCAGTTGGGCGGGGGTCTGGGGCTCGTCGGTCAGGTAGCGCAAGATACGCAACCGGGTGGGGTCTGCCAGCGCCTTTAGCGCCTGGAAGAGTGCGTCGGGCACCTCGTCGCCCGGGATGAGCGAGACGCCGGCGGGTCGCGCCCCATACAGGTACAGGTCGCGTCCCGCACCCACCTGGGCGAAGATGAGCTTCGGCGTCGTCCAGAACGACGGCACCATGACCAGTTCATCCTTGCGCTGGGCTTCCACCAGCCGGACTCCCTGCGACATCTCTTCCAGCAACTCCAGCAACGTCACCCTGCCCGCGACTTCCTGGGCCCGGCACAGGGCCGACTCCAGGTAGGGCTGGATGCGACCTTCCTCTTCGGCAAAGAACTGCTCCTGATAGGCTTCCAGCGCGGACAGGAGGGCCTGACCTGACCCTTCCAGGTCGGCCCACAGGTCAAGATTAAGCTGGATGATCCGCTTCACCTCGGCCGCGGGCTTCCCTTCCCAGCCGAGTCCGTGAGCCAGGGCTGTCAGCGCCTGCACGTCTTTCGCGTCCCAGCTGCGCCGCTCGCTCACGTCCTTCAGGATCGACGTCACATCCTGGTGCAAGTCACCCGGGCTATCAAGCGCCGGCAGACGATCTCGCGCGGGCAGGGCGGCCAGCGAGTCAATGACCGTCCGGCCGTCCTTCGGGGCCGGAAGGGTGTAGACCCAGTGGTAGGGGAACATGATCTCGGCCGTGCGCTGCAGGAAATCGCGCTCGGGACCCGGCAGCCTGGAACGAACCCCGGCCGCCCATGAGGCGCGCAGGCCGATCGTTTCCGGCCGGTGGAGGATCGCCAGGCTGACGAACATGTCGTACGCCGTTCCAATGTCCCAGTTCAGCTTGACGAAGTGATCCGGATTGGACGTTGAGAAGACGATCGACTGCGTCGCGTTTGGTTCGATGGCGATAGTTTCCATGGCCGTGCCCCCTGGTTCGAATACCAGTGTCACTAGGATTCTATTGTGCCACAGTTTGCGGGGCAACGGGTAACGGCGCGGCATCGAAGTCCGGCAAGATGTCCTCGACGTTGCGCACGGCCGGGACAAGATAACCGCCGATGCCGACCAGCGCGCCGGCGATGCCGGTGAAGACCAGCATCAGGGCCATTCCCGACCCAGGTTCGGTGCCGACCAGATCGCCGAAGACAGCCGCCAATACGCCTCCCGACTGCATGGCCGGTTCGAACACATTATCGGCCAGCGGCCCGGCGATCAGCAGGGCCAACGGGAAGCTGATCTGGGCGATCATCCGCCGGGTGGCGAAAACGCGCCCCTGCAACGCAGGCGGTACTTTGGCCTGCCAGATCGCCTGATTGGAGCCGTTGATGACCGGAATGAGGAACTGGCTCATGAAGCCGCCTATGGACCAGCCCACGACGCCCTTAGACAGCCCGATCACAATGGGACTGAGGATACTCTCGGCCGTCATCCCGAACAGGACTCCCTTCGCACGACGCCTGGGGCCGCCCCAGATGCCCATCATCAGACCGCCCAGGACGCCGCCAACCGCCGAGACCGACTGAACGGTCGCCAGCG
>CAYRBP010000020.1:17925-62418 GCA_964422535.1 uncultured Ardenticatenaceae bacterium
ACGGCGGCCGAGAAGGCCGGGAACTGCAGCGAGTTGAACGCCCCGGTGATGATGTTGCCGAGGTAGATTTGCCACAGCTCCAGGTTGCCGGTGTAGACCAGGGCCAGCCAGGCGAATGTCACCAGGCCGGCCGCCAGATCCGTCAGGATGAGCACCCGCTTGCGGTTGGTGCGATCGACAATCGCCCCGGCAATCGGGCTGAGAATAATGCTGGGCGCGACGAAGCAAAAGATGGCGATGGTCAGCGCCGTGGCCTGGCCCGTTTGCTCAAAGATCCAGTACGACAGGGCGAAGTTGGTCATGCCGGTGCCGAGGAGCGACACCAGCTGGCCAAACCAGACCAGCGTGAAGGCGCGCATGCCGCTCAGGCGCGGCGCGGGGCCGTCGCCGTCGGTCACCGCGCTGTCTCACCGAGGCGACCGGCCGCCACCGTCAGCGTGCCGCCGGCCGCCCGCTGCAGCCCCAGCCCGGCATGGACCATCAACTCGCCGCTACGGCGAAAGAACCGCGCCCGAAGCGTTTGCTTCCGCGGAGCCGCGGCATCGATCAGCCGCTGCTGCAGGCGCTCTTCCTGAAACGAGATGAGCAATTCGCCCTGAACGTCCAGTGGTAACATGTTCTCTCCTTCCTGCGCCGTCGCCATTAGATAGATGTCTACTGTGTTAGATGGTTGTCTATTACAGTAGATATTAATCTAACGCGGATGTGGTGTCAAGAAGGAAAAGGTGGCCTATATGCTTCCTACGTTTAGGACCGTCTGATAGACGAAGTGGACTTCGTCACCCTGCCGGTGGGCTTCGAAGACGCCGCGGAGGCGTTCGCGCATGGGCTCGTAGATCGGGTCGCCCGGTCTCGGGGCATAGGAGGCCGACAGGAATCCACCCCACAGGGCCTCGAAGGTGAGCGGCCTGCTGTAGGTGAACAGGTGGCGCTGAAAGGGGCCCTCAAAAAAGCGGCCGAGGTCGCCCGCGTGGCTTCGGTGACGGACGGTGAGGTAGCCGAGGTCGAAGTCGGCCAGGACAGCTTCGTAGTCGCGCATGAGCGGATCGTTGCGATAGTCACGCTCGTTCCAAACGAGGGTCACCCACCCGCCCGGCCGGAGGACGCGCTGGAACTCGGCTCGGGTGGCGACCGGTTCAAACCAGTGGAAGGCCTGGGCCACGGTGATCAGGTCGACCGAGTCATCGGCCAGCGTTGTCGCTTCCGAGCGCGCATCAATGCTGACGAAGTTGGCATGTCCGGCCAGCGCGCCCTCGGCCTCCTGGCGCATCGCCTGGTTTGGCTCAACGGCGTAAACGCGCCCGGCCACCGGCAGCAGTAGCCGGGTGAAGATGCCGGTGCCGGAGCCGACATCGGCCACGATCGACGCGCTCGACAGGCCGTAATCCCGGCGCAGCGTATCGATGACAGACGGCGGATAGCTTGGCCGGTAGCGGGCGTAATTGTCTGCCCGGTCGCTGAAGCGCGCGGTCGGGTCGTCGCTGTTCATGAAACGCCCTCCATGATGACTCCCAGCCGGTTGCCGAGCGGATCGCGACACTCAAAGGTGATCTGAACATGGTGTATCCGCTGGATGATCATGGACTGCACGCTCCTTGACAGGGTTCTCAGGGCGATGATAATCCCGTTGAGGCTCGACGGCGAAAGTAAAGGGGCAATCCATGACCATCGATCCACCAATCCGCATCGCCTTCTCGCGCACCCGCGTCGTTCCCTGGGGCAGCCCGACACCTCCGGACGAGGACACCCTGCACGCATACCTCGTGGACGAGAGCCTCTCTCCCGTCCGATGGAGCGCTGAAGCGTATGACGCATTTCCGGCCCACGCCCACAGCTTTGACAAGGTGCTTTACGTCGTCAGTGGCGAGCTCCTCATCGGACTGCCGCAGGAAGGCGGGCAGGTTCGCCTGCGCACGGGGGACCGGCTGGAACTTCCCGCCTACACCATCCACGACGCGGTCGTCGGGCCGGCCGGCGTCGTCTGCCTCGAAGCTCACCACACGATCGGCTGCAAGTAACGCCGCTGCCGGGCGATCACCGCACCGTCAGCCTGCCGAGGACGAGGTAGTCGCCCGCGGATGGCTGTGCCGGCAGTCGGGCGGACGGGTTGAAGGCATCGTAGAGGCCCAGCCGAAGCTCGTACTCTCCCGGCGGCGTGCCCGGTGGGATCAGCAGCCCGTGGTTGTCAGTGATCACCTCGCCGGCCTGCCAGCCCGTCGTCGGCCGCGAACCGCCGGCGGGCTCGCTGTCGCGCTGGGCGACAAGCTTCCCCTCCCCATCGACCAGGTGCAGGAAAGTCTTGTACGGCCGCGCTGTCGGCCCGCCGGCCGTCCACAGCAGCTGGACCTGGACGATGTCGCCTGCAAGGACCGTCTCCAGGCGGACGCCGATGCCGGTCAGGCGGATGGTTTCGCCGTCCAGTCCACTGAACGTAACGTCCGATGCCTCGGCGAAGACGCCGTCTTCTGGCGGCGGAACGGCGTAGATGACGAAGCGCACGTCGCCAACCCACTCCTCCGACGCCTTGAACGTGTGGGCGTCAAGCCAGCGCTCGACGACCCGGTCCGGGTCGCGCTGCCCTTCGCCCCAGTACAGTGCGTAGAGCCGCTTGTGCGCGGCCGCGATCTGCTCGAGTTCGGGCTCAATGACCGCCGGGTCGGCCTGGCCGCGCGGCAGCGGGTAAACGGGCGCGCCGTCGCGGTGGTAGTAGGTGAACGCCTCCCACTGATTCGGCGCAACGAGGATGATCCCGGCGCCCGGGTGGCCGTCAGCGGCGATGCGTGCCGCCATGCCGCGGTAGTCGGCGCGCGCGTAGGTCGGGTCCGTGTAGAGCGCATTGAGCGACAGGGCCGCACCAGCCAGATAGACGGCCAGGAGTGTCCCGGCCGCAACGTACCAAACTGCCCCCACCCCCCTGTCCGTTTCCGGGCGCGAGCGCGGCCCGCTGAAGGCCAGTCCGCCCAGGACACAGAGAAACGCCACGCCCGTGAGCAGGAACTTGAAGAAAGCCGGGTCGGTTGCGCCCGCCAGAAGGCTGAAGCCGACCGGGACGGCCGCCAGCACGAGCGGCGCGATCGCCCTGCGCCGGGCGGCCAGGACGCCAAGCGCGACCAGGCCGGCCGCGGCCAGGCCATACCAGCGCGCCGTCTCGGGTGACATCGTCGGGCCCAGCGCCAGCCAGCGCCCCACCTCGCCCAGGAAGTCAAGCGGGGCAGCCCTATCCCCGGCGCGACCGCCGATCTGCCGCAGGAAAACCGGCAGCCAGGGCAGGTACAGCGCGGCGGCGACCAGGACCATCCCGACCCAGATCGCGACCCGGCGCATTGGCCGCTCGACGACCCGGCTCGCCGCCCACAGCAGGACGACCAGACCCTGACCGGCGATGATGGCCGGGAAGAAGTAATGGGTGTACAGCCCGGCCGCCAGCAGCAGGACGTAGGCGACGCCATAGCGCCACCGCGGCGTCCGCAGCCACAACCCGAGAACCCAGGCCGACAGGAGCGCCAGGAGCGCCAGCAGCGCGTACATTCGCGTCTCCTGGCTGTAGTAGACGAGGACGGGGCTGACGGCGGCGAGAAGACCGGCGACGATGAGGACTGCCGACGGTTCTCCCCGGACCGGATAGCCGGTGCGCCCCGAGGCCCGCGGGCCGGGCTGTTTCGCCACCTGCCGGGCGATCGCCACCGCGGCCGCGACGCTCAACACGCCCGCAAACGCCGAGAAGGCGCGCAGGCCGAATTCTGTCTCGCCGGCCAGTTCCCGCCAGCCGCGCAGGAGCAGGTAGTAAAGCGGCGGGTGTACGTCGCTCGCCGTGCCTTCCAGGATAGCAGGGATCGATCGCTCGCTGAGGCGAGCGCTGTTGCCCTCGTCGTTCCAGAACGACTGAGCCTCCAGCAGGTGAAAGCGCAGGAAAGTCGCCAGCAGCAGGACGCCGGCGACCGCCAGGAGCGTCTTCCGGGTCACGCGCCGTCCCGCTCCGGCTCGCGCCAGAGCGCCCGCAACAGGCTGTAGAACAGGAGGCCGGCCCCGAAGAGGATGAGCACGGGGCGGAAGCGGTCCCAGGCCAGCACCCAGTCCGGCCGCGGGGACACAGGGTCCCCGGCCGTGGCGAAGCCGGCCGTCGCCGCGAAGACCGGCAGGGGTGTGAAGTCCGGTTCCATCATCCGGAAGTAGTACCACGCCTGGTCCTTCTCCGCGTCGGATGGGCGCTTGAAGAACCAGGCATTGTTGACGCCCACCCAGGGCCAGTCCTCCTGCGCCCGCTGAAAGCCGCCGACGGTGAAGCGGGCCTGCTGGTCTTCGGTGACGCGGCCGTAAGTGGGCGGGATGTCCGCCGGGGCGGCGTTCCAGCCCATCTCGCTGATCCACAACGGTTTGCCGGCGTCTCCGTTGCGGACCATGATGTCGCGCAGAAAGAGGTTGTGGGGATAGTTGATGACCGTCGGCCGCAAGCGTTGGTCCGTTGGCCCCGACCAGAGCCCATAGCCCTGGACGGAGAAGACGTCGAAGCACTCCCCCGCCCCGGCCCGATACATGCGCTGCAGGTAGATCAGGTCATTCATGTGCCTGCCGTCGTTGGCGACAGTCGGCGTCAGCGCGGCGGCGAGGACAACGGCCGAAGGGTCGGCGCTCTTGATCCGCTCGTAGGCGATGCACAGCAGTTCAGTGTATGCCTCCGGATCGACATCCTGCTTGCCCCACTCCTCATTGCCGTTCGGCTCGTTCCAGACCTGGTAGTACCGAACGCGGCCCTGATAGCGGCCGGCGACGGCCGCGACGAAGTCGCCATAGTCGTTGAAGTCATCGGGCGGCGCGGCCGTGCCGATCGTGTCAGTCAGAACGCGCGTCCAGGCAGGTGGATTACCCAACCGGGCGATGACCTCGATGTCGTGGTCCCCGGCCAGTTCGACGATATTGTCATATTTGGCCCAGGCGTCGACGCCGGCCGGGTCATTGCGCCGGTCGACGAAATCGCCCTTGCCGTGGACTTCAATGTCTTCCCACGGGAACTCCTGGCGGATGAAGCGGTAGCCGGCGTCGGACAGCAACGCAAGGCTGCGCTCGCGCTTCTCCACTTCAACCTCTTGCTGCAGGAACGTATTCGCCCCGAAGGATGCCACCGCGGGGTAGGTCAGCGGCGAACCGCTCACCGCCGCCGGGTCGAGGATCGGCTGCGGGCGGACGGCCGTGTTGAGCCAGTGGATCACGCCCGCCGCCTGGCCGCGCAGTTCCTCTTCGCCGGTCAAGTCGTAGAGAGAAGTGGCATGGGGCACCAGACCCAGCAAGAGCGAGACAAACGCCAGGACGACGACGGCGCGGCCCGCTGCCCGGCGGCTGCGGTCAGGTGGTGTCGACATGGCGGCATTATAGCCAACGCGACAACTCTAGCCGACTGTTCAGAGTGTGTTATAATGCACCGCGTCAAGAGCCGGTCGACGGCCCGCGCCGCTCCAAACCGGATTCACTCTCCATATCCTCGGCCGTTTCGTTCACTCATTCGTTCGGCCACCACAAGAGGAAGCATCATGCTATCACTATCCGGAAAAGTTATCTTTGCCATCCTGGTCCTGGTCAGTCTGGTTGCCACGGTGAACACGTTCGGTTCGATGTGGCGCATCATCCAGCGAGGGCAGGGTCAACTGGCGCTCGAGAACCTGCCCAGACGGGTGATGGAAGGTGTTTTTGCCCTGTTCTCGCAGGGCCGCATCATCCGCCACCGCAAGTTCACCTCTTTCATCCACTACGGCGTCGCCTTTGGCTTCATCTTCTACGCCCTGGTCAACGTCATCGATGTGCTGGAAGGGTTGATCCCCAACTTTCAGTTCTTCCCCGAAAGCATCATCGGCGACCTTTTCCGCCTGGCGGCCGATCTGTTCGCGGCCGCCGTGCTGATCGGCGTCATCTATTTTCTGCTGCGACGTTTCCTGTTCCAGGACAAGCGGCTCGACATCCGCGACAACGTCAAGCTCCTCCCGCGCGTCCGTGAGGGCGGGATAGGCAGCGATTCGCTCATCGTCGGCCTGTTCATCCTGTTCCACGTCGGCGCGCGGTTGCTCGGCGCAGCCTTCAAGATCGGCCTCGAGGGTCCGGACCCGTGGCAGCCGGTGGCGACGTTCATCTACACCACGTTTCTGTCCGGCTTGCCCGAGTCCGCCCTCGAGTTTGGCTTCCAGACGTGTTGGTGGGTGGCCCTCGGCCTGATCTTCCTCTTCCTGCCCTATTTCCCCTACACCAAGCACGCCCACCTGTTCATGGGGCCGTTCAACTTCATGACCAGCCCCAAGCGGAACTACGTCGGCCAGATGAAGAAGCTCGACCTGGACGATGAGACGGTTGAGCAGTTTGGCGCCAACCAGCTCTTCGACCTGGAAGACAAGCGGATCACCGATGCCTTCGCCTGCATCATGTGCAACCGCTGCCAGGAGGTCTGTCCGGCCTACAACACCGGTAAGGAGCTTTCCCCCGCGGCGCTGGAGATCAACAAGCGCTACTACATCCGCGAGAACTTCAACGACCTGGCTTCGGGCGCGCAGAACGGCACGCCGTTGCTCGACTTCGCCATCAGCGAGAGCGCCGTCTGGGCCTGCACGGCCTGCGGCCACTGCGTCTACGTCTGCCCCGTCGGGAACGTGCCCATGCTCGACATCATGGACATCCGGCGCGACCAGGTGATGATGCAAAGCGAGTTCCCGGAACAGCTCAAAGGCGCGTTCGTCGGCATGGAACGGATGGGCAACCCCTGGCAGGCGCAGGCGAGCCGGATGGAATGGGCCGCGCCGCTGCCGTTTGACGTGCCGACGGTGGACGAGAACCCCGACTACGAGTATCTGCTGTGGGTCGGCTGCGCGGGTGCGTTCAACCCGGACGCCCAGAAGACGGTCCGCGCCCTGGCAACCATCATGCATGAGGCCGGAGTCAAGTTCGCCGTGCTCGGCGACGACGAGACCTGTACCGGCGACTCGGCCCGGCGAGCCGGCAACGAGCCGCTCTTCCAGGCGATGGCCGAAGCCAACATCGAGACGCTGAATGCGGCCGGCGCGGACAAGAAGCGGATCGTCACCAGCTGCCCCCATTGCTTCAC
Organism: uncultured Ardenticatenaceae bacterium; assembly: GCA_964422535.1. Classification (GTDB taxonomy): domain Bacteria; phylum Chloroflexota; class Anaerolineae; order Promineifilales; family Promineifilaceae; genus Promineifilum. The sequence goes on from CAYRBP010000020.1 coordinate 25,007, forward strand.
CACCATTGGCAAGGAGTACGGCGAGCTGGGTGGCCATTACACCGTCTTCCACCACACCCAGCTCATCGCCGACCTGGTCGGCCAGGGCAAGCTGCGGCTGAACGGGAAGACCCTTCAGAAGGCCACCTTCCATGATCCCTGCTTCCTCGGCCGCCACAACGGCGTCCTTGAGGAGCCGCGCACGGCCCTGGCCGAGGCCGGGCTGACCCTGCTGGAGATGCCCCGCAGCGGCAAGGATTCGTTCTGCTGTGGCGCGGGCGGCGCGCAGTACTGGAAGGAAGAAGAACACGGCACCGAGACGGTCAACATCAACCGCTTCCGCGAGGCGAAGGAGACCGGCGCGGCCGTGCTGGCCGTCGGGTGTCCTTTCTGCAACACGATGATGAGCGATGCCAATCGCGAGGCCGGCGCGCCGATGGCCGTCCGCGACGTGGCCGAACTGGTCGTCGAAGCGATGGGCGTTGGTGGGCCGGTGGCGGCCGCGGCCGACTAGGGTCCGCAGGTCACCCCGGAAACAGAACAAGCCGCCCCTTCAGGCGGCTTGTTTGCATTCTGCTGCTGGCGGAGAGGGCGGGATTCGAACCCGCGACCCCTTGCGAGGTACACGATTTCCAATCGTGCGCACTAAGCCGGACTATGCGACCTCTCCGGACGACTGCGCGGAGTATACCACGCTCGATTGCCCATGCCAAAGGGCCTTGCCGGGGCGGCACTCCCGACCGGCCGTCTGGCCCTTTCCCCCATCGCGAAGGGCTATTCGCGGTGCGAGGACTCATAAAACGCGGCGATCGCCCGCGCAACGGAGCGCACCGCTGCTTCGCTGAGGTCGGGATACATCGGCAGCGACAGGACGCGCAGCGCGGCCGCTTCCGTCTGCGGTAGGCTCCCCGGGCCGTAGCCGAGGCGGTGATACGCCGGTTGCAGGTGGATCGGGACCGGATAATGGATGCCGGTGCCGACACCCGCGCCGCCGAGGTAGGCCAACAGCCCGTCGCGCTCTTCGGAAGCGATGACATAGAGGTGGTAAACGGGCTCAGCGCCGGGCCGCGTGATGGGGCAGACGACCGGCAGCCCTCCCAGCAGGTCGTCATAGACGGACGCCAGCCGCCGCCGGGCTTCATTCTCGGCATCGAGGTGGCGCAGCTTGACGCGCAGGATGGCCGCCTGGAGTTCGTCAAGGCGGCTATTGAGGCCGGGAACATCACTGACATACCGCTCCCGCCAGCCGTACTGACGCAGCAGGCGCACGGCCTCAGCGATCTCCGGCCGGTTCGTCGCCACTGCGCCGCCGTCGCCGATCGCGCCCAGGTTCTTGGTCGGATAGAAACTGAAAGCGGCGGCGTGACCGAACGAACCCACGCGCCGGCCGCGATAGCGCGCGCCGTGGGCCTGGGCGCAGTCTTCGATCACAAGCAGGTCATGTTCGCGGGCAAATGCGAGGATGGGGTCGAGATCGGCCGCCTGACCGTAGAGATGCACCGGGATGATCGCCCGCGTTCGTTCGGTCAGCGCGCCGGCAAGGAGCGCTGGGTCCATCGTATACGCCCGCGGCTCGATATCGACGAAACGAGGGACCGCGCCGGCCAGTTCAATGGCCGCAACGGTAGCCACGGCCGTGTGGGCGACGGTGATCACTTCGTCGGCCGGGCCAACGCCGCAGGCGCGCAGCGCGAGCAAAACGGCGTCCGTCCCCGAGGCGACGCCAACGCACTCGGTCACGCCCAGGTAACCGGCCAGCTCCTGCTCAAAGGCCGCCACCTCCCGACCGAGGATATACCAGCCGCTTTCCAGCACGCGGGCAACGGCCGCATCGATGTCCGCTCGCAGGCGGTCGGTCTGGGCGCGCAGGTCGACGAGGGGAAGAGTGGCCATAGCGTCGTGTCCGGGGCGTTTCCGTTGCTCCGGCAAGAGTCAGACGTAGTGCGAGAGGTTCTCGCGGAAGTAGTTCAGAGTCCGCGTCAGCCCTTCACGCAAGCCAACGACCGGCCGCCATCCAAGTTTGCTGCGGATTTTGCGATAGTCGCCGTAGTAGTCGCCGATGTCGATGCGCTTGCGGTCCTCCGGGAAGGGCACCATCTCGAATGAACCGCGCCCGGCGATATCCACCAGCAATCGGGCGAGGTTGAGCAGGTTGATCGGATCGTCGCTGCCCAGATTATAGATCTGCCCCTCGGCCGCTTCGTTGGCCGCGGTGATCAGCATCGCCTCGACGACATCATCGATGTAGTTGAAGTCGCGGACCTGCTGGCCGTCGCCGTAGATGCGCAACGTCTGCCCTTCCAGCAGTTGCCGGAACCACCAGCCGATGAACGTCTGGCGCGCGTCGCGGATGCGCATCCTCGGTCCGTAGGTGTTGGTCAGCCGGAGCGAGGCCGTCCGCAGGCCATAGACGTTGTGGTAGACCATGTGGTACCACTCGCCGGCCATCTTGTTGATGCCGTTGACGTCGGCCGGCTGCAGCGGGTGGCGCTCGTCGACCGGGAGGTACTCCGGTCGGCCGTAGATCTGGCGCGTGCTGGCGAACAGGATCCTGGCCTCGGGGTTGCCGTGGCGGCATGCTTCCAGCAACGAGAGCTGGCTGCGGGCGTTGATCTCCAGGTCCGTGTAAGGATCAACCATGCTGTCGGTGTGGCTGACCTGTCCGGCAAGACTGAAGATGACGTCCTGACCCTGGGCAAGGTAGCGCAAGCCGTGCTCATCGCGCACATCGGCGATATTGACCTGCAGCCGGTCGCGGATGTCGGCAACGTTGAACAGGTTGCCGCCATATTCCGGGATGAGCGAATCGACCAGCAAGACCTCCGCGCCCAGGTCAAGCAGCCGGTGGGCAAGGTTGGAGCCAATGAAGCCCAACCCGCCCGTGATCAGCACACGCTTTCCGGCGAAGAAGGCGACATGATCCGAAGGCACGGCGGGCATGGGTCAGGCTATGGAGCGGCGCGGGTTGCTAGAAACCCTGGGCATTGGCGCTGGGAACCGTCCCGGCCCTTCCACGCAGGTGTTCCTTGCGAACCACGAGCTGAAACCAGAGACGGATGATGTCGCGGGCAACCTGCGCGAGCCGGCGGAAGTTGAAGAACTGCGACTTACCGTAGGCGCGGTGAAAGTGGTGGACCGGCGTTTCCGTCATGGGAAAGCCGTTGTCCTGGACCTTCTTCATCAACTCGACGCAGATGACGCCGCTGTCCTCAACCAGCTCGACCTTGTCAAAGATGCGCCTTCGCATCAGCCGGAAGTCACAGTCCACATCCTTCAGCTTGAGGCCGAACATGAACTTGATGACATACTGGTAGATGCGGCCGATGATGATCCGGTGCAGCGGATCGTTACGCTCGATCTTCCAGCCGTTGACCAGGTCAACGTCGTCGTTGACCAGGGCGACCAGGTCCTTTAATTCACGCGGGTCATACTGCGCGTCGCCGTCCGTGTAGAAGATCCACTCCTTTGTCGCGCTGGCGAACCCGGTGCGCAGCGCGCCTCCATACCCTCGGTTTTGCGGGTGGTGAATGACCCGCAATTCGTCAGGGTACAGGCGGGTCAGCTCGTCGAGCAGCTGGGGCGTGTGGTCCTTGCTGCCGTCGTTGACGACGATCACCTCGTAGTCATCGGACAACTCCCGCAGGGTCATCAGCACCGTGGTGACCATGCTCGGGATCGTGCCCGCGTCGTTATAGGCGGGAAAGAAGGCGGAGATGCTGAGTTTCTGAGACATAGGCAAAGCGGCCGCCGCGCCCGGGCCGGACAGCACGCCAGACGGTATGATACCGGTCTTCGGTCGCTTCGCCCACTGCGACGCGGCCGTCAGTGGATGCGGTCGTAGGCGCTTTCGACGGCCTTCGCTTCCTCGCCCTGGGGGGTGATGATGGTCGCCGTCACGGTCAGACGTTCCGACCCTGTCAGTTCAAAGCGCGTCCGCCAGCCCCACAGCGTCCCGCTGGAGCGATCGGGGAAGTGCCCCAGGACGCTGAACCCCGTCGGCTCCAGATGCCCCAGGCAGAACATCTGGGCCTGCCCGTTGTGCCACGAATCCAGCCAGCACATCTCAACCTGGTCATCGGCCGCGTTGTAGCCGATGACGGCGAGCCCCTCGGTCGGGTCCTTGAAGACCGGCCCGCTATAACTGAAACGCAGAAACCGGCCGCCCAGGATGGGCGCGATCTCACCCTTGAACTGCGCTTCGTCCGAAAGCTGGCCCGGCTCCATCCACAGCCGGGACGTGCCGGCCCACTGTCCAACCATCCGGTCCATGACCGCCGGCAGCCCGGCTCCAATCGCATCGTCACTCATCATCCATGACCTCCGTCCACCCGGCGCATTATCCACGCAGGACCACCGGCCGGCAAGCAGGGGGTTGGGAAGGGCCCCCCGCTGTGGTATGATCGGCCGGAACGGACGGTCAGTGGCTATGCGCGACTCTATCCCGGCAGCGACGCCTCCCCAGGACGACAGGCACGAGCCGCTTACCCTGTCGGTGATCGTGCCGACGCGCAACGAGGTGGGCAACATCGGTCCGCTGCTGGCGCGGCTGTCGGCCGCGCTGGAGAACATCACGGTCGAGGTCGTCTTCGTCGATGACAGCACCGACCGGACGCCCGACGTCATCGCGGCCGAAAGACCGGCCTGCCCGCTGAGCATCCGTCTCATCGCCCGGCCACCGAACCGGCGCAACGGCCTGAGTGGCGCCGTCGTGGAGGGGATCGACGCGGCACGCGGGACCTGGGTCTGCGTCATCGACGCCGATCTGCAGCACCCTCCGGAGACGATCCGGCAGCTGTTGACCCAGGCCGAACGGTCAAACGCCGATCTGGTCGTTGCCAGCCGCCAGGCCGACTATTTGGGACCGAAAGGACTGAGCCGGCTGCGGGCGTTCACGTCGCAATCGCTGACTATCCTGGCCCGGATGCTCTTCCCGCGCGTGCTGAAGAACGTCTCAGACCCGCTGACCGGCTTCTTCCTCGTCCGGCGCGCGGCGGTGGATACGTCGCTCCTTCAGCCGACCGGCTTCAAGATCCTGCTTGAGTTGCTGGTCCGCCACCCGGACCTGCACGTGACGGAGATCCACTTCGACTTTGCGCCCCGCCACGACGGCCAGAGCAAGGCGGACCTGAACGAAGGCCTGCGCTTCTTCCGCCATGTCACCCGGCTGAGGCTGACGGTCAACCAGCATCTCATTCGCTTCATGGTCCTCGTGATGGCCGCGATCGGACTGAACCTGGCCTTGCTCTGGGGGATGGTCAGCGGCGCCGGATGGCCTGTCGTGCGCGCGGCCGCTCTGGCCGGGGCGCTGACGATCGGCTTTGTCCTCCTCGGAGAAACGTGGGTCTTCAGTGACCGGCCGCCCGGCCCTACCCGGCGTCGCCTGGTGCTGGTGGTCGCGCTTGGCCTGCTGTTTCTGCTCCTGATCTACGTGCCGTTGATCGCCGTCCTGGTCAGGACCGGCATGCCCTACCTGCTGGCCGCCTTTCTGGCCCTGCTGGTCGGCGGCTTCACCTACTACCTGCTGTCGGAGCAGTGGATCTGGACGCGCGGCCTGATGATGCGGCCGCGCTCGGCCCACACGTACGACCTTCACGGCATCCTGACCATCGCCTCGCAGGTCCCGCTCGACGACCTGCGCGCCTTCGAGACGAGTGGCGTCGAAGCCCACACGGACTTGCAGGTCCGGGTTGACCGGCATGGCACGCCGACCCGCGTCCCGGGCGCGATCGCCTATGACGAGCAACTCGGCCGCTTCGGATTCGGGCTGACGGTCTTGCCCGGCGACTTCACCGAGATCGTCGTCTCGCCCTTGCTGGAGACCTCGCCCGCCTTCCTGTTCACCAACGTCGTTGAACCGGTCCTGCGCTGGATGCTCGTCACCCGCGGCTTTGCCCTGGCTCACGCCGGCGCAGTCGCGCGGACTGACTCGCCTGCACCCGCGGCGGTTCTCTTCGCGGGGCGGCCCGACCTCGGCTATGGCCTGACCCGTCTGTGCCTCGAGCACGGGATGGCATTCCTCGGGGACGACCGGGTCATCCTCGGCCGCGACCAGTCCGTTCATGCTTATCCCAAGCCGGTGACCGTCAGCCGGGAGATGCAGCGCGGCGACCTTCCCGGCCCGGCGGCGGCCGGGGTCGCCTTCGCCCTGCAGCGGCTGCTCTACTCGCGGCCGGTGCGACGCCTGGGCCTCTGGCTTGGCCAGGGGATGCCGGCCGCCACGCTCAATACGCACCTCCAGCGGTTCATCCCGCAGCCGAAGTACCCGATCGCTGACCTGGCCCCGGACATCCGCCTGGCCGGTCGCGCCGTGCCTTCGCTGGTCGTCCTGATGGAAAAAGGCGACGGCGGCGCGGCTCATGCCGAACCCCGGGATGCGGCCGAGATACTCGCCGGGATGCGCGATGCGAAGGCCGCCTTCCAACCCAGCCCGCTGCTGTCTGACCGGCTCGGGAACTGGGGCGATCGTGACTGGTGGGCAGTCGAGCGTGACATCCTGCTGGCGGCCGTGGCCTCGGCCCGCGTCGTCTCCTGGTCCTCGCCGGCCGACCGCTGGTGGGAGCGCTACGGCGATCTGTCACTCGCGCCTGCTGACGCGCCGGCCCCGTCCGTTCCACAGAAGGCGACGGCTCCCCCGCTGGCCGGCCAGGCTTAGCTCTGCTCCGCTTGGCAACACGGCCCCGCTGACTATACTAGCGCCTTGCCGGCGGACGCGTGTCCGCCTCGCCCGTCGCACGTCTCATGGACTACCGCAAACCCGCCGTCTTCGGTGCCAATTGGTCTCCCAGCCGCTACAAGGTGCTGCCCTATTTCGCCGTGGAAAAGGCCGTCGTCATGCAGCCGGATATCACCCGCATCGCTGAAATCGGTTGCGGTAACGGCTGGAACATGAGCCGCTTTGCCCAGTACGGAAAGCGCGCCGTCGGCCTCGATGTCGTTCCCGAGCGCGTCGCCCTGGCGGCCGCCCACGGGCCTGCCCTGCTCGGCAGCGGCCTCGCCCTGCCCTTTCCTCCGGCGTCGCTCGACATGGTCTACATCCAGCATGTCTTGCATCACATCGGCCTGGTGGAGCGCGCCCTGGAAGAAGTGCGGCGGGTGCTTCGCCCGGGTGGCGTGCTGTTCCTGGTCGAGACCGTCGAGGACAGTGCCATTATCCGCTGGGGCCGGCGGCTCTACCCCCGCTGGTTGGGGGATGAGATCAACGCCCCCTTCACCTTCAGCGGGCTCCGGAAAACGCTGGGTGACGCCGGCTTCGTTGTCGAGACGGCCGGCCAGTACAGCGTCCTCTTCTGGATGTGGGAGATACTGCCCGACCAGATCCCGGCCATGGAGCGGTTGACGCCTGCGGCCGTCGCCGTCGAGCGGGGCCTGCAGCGACTGGTACCCGGCCAGAGCGCCCATTGTTTCGTCGTTGCCCGGAAGCCGGCTGGTGGAGGCGAATGACCATGCAGGCAGCTTCGACCCGCCTGCGGTCGTTGACTCCCTCCAGCGGCGCAACCCAGGGAGCTTTCATGGCCCTGGCCATGATCGTCGCCGGTGGTTTCGATTATCTGGTCAACGTCGTCGTCGGCCGCGCCCTGCCTCCGACTGAGTTCTTCGTCTTCGTGACGGTCACTGCCCTGCTGCAGGTGATGGTCAACGTCACAAACGTCATCCGCAATGTCGTCGCCTACTACACCGCCGAAGGCACGGTCTACCCTGACAGCGAGCGACGGACCGGCTCTGTCCTGCGCCGAAGCTGGCGCTGGGCCTGGCGCTGGGGGCTGGTCGCGGCGGCGGTCATGGCCCTGCTCAGCCCTGCCCTGGCCCGCTTTCTCCACATCGACACCCCCTGGCCCCTGTGGGCGGCCAGTTTCGCCCTGCTGCTTCTCTTCCTGCGCCCGGTCACCGACGGCAGCCTGCAGGGAACCCAGCGTTTTTACGGACTCGGCTCGGTGCAGATGCTCCAGTCGTTCCTGCGGCTCATCTTCGCCGCGCTGCTCGTCTGGGCTGGTTTCCAGGCGGCCGGGGCGACCGTCGCGCTGCCGCTGGCCAGCACAGTCGCGCTGGCCCTGGCCCTCGTCCTGCTGCGGCAGGCATTCCGCGCCCCGGAACCCGACTCCCCACCAACGCCGATCAGCTGGCGATACTCGCTGCTGACGCTGTTCGGCCTGCTGGCCTTCGCCATCATGGTCAACATTGATCCGATCATCGTGCGCCGGTTCTTCGGGGATGCCGCGGCCGAGGCCTATGGGCCTGTCGTGACCCTGGGCAAGATGAACCTCTTCATCCCGCTCGGTATCGGCCTGGTGCTCTTTCCCAAGGCGACCCAGCGCGCGGCCGCCGGGCGCGACGCGCGTCCGGTCGTCCTGCTCGCGCTGGCGGCGACGCTCCTGCCGGGGCTGGTCCTGACGGCGATCTACTGGTTCGTTCCCGCCTGGCTGGTGGAGACGATCTTTGGGGCCGCCTATGCCGACCCCGGCGCGCTGCTGGCCATGGTCGGCCTGGCCACCACCTTCTACGCGGGGGCCAGCATCTGGTTGAACTTCGCCCTGTCGCTGGAGTCGCGCGCCTTCGTCGCCGCGCTGGGGATTATCGTCATCATACAGATCGGGGCCATGCTGGCCTTCCACCAGACGCTGAAGACGATCGCCCTGATCATGATCCTGACCGGGGTTGCCGCCAACCTGGCCGGGGCCGCGCTCACCATGCGCGGAACGCCCTCGCCGTCGGGAGTCTCAGCCGGCACCGATCCCACGCCCTAGATCAGCGCGTCGTACAGGGCGAGTAGCTGGCGCGCCGAGCGGGTCCAGCTGAAGCGCCTGGCCTGTTCATGCCCGGCCGCGACCAGCCGGTCGCGCTCAGCCGGGTCCTCGATGACCCTCAGCATCGCCTGTGCCCAGGCCGTCTCGTCATCGGGCGGCAGCAGGACGGCCGCATCGCCACCGTTCGGGCCGCGGGCGACCTCCGGCAGGCTGGAAGCGTTCGAGGACAGGACCGGCGCGCCGCAGGCCATCGCCTCCAGCAGCGGAAGGCCGAAGCCCTCATACAGGCTGGGAAAGGCGAGCAGGTCGGCCGCCGAATACAGCGCCGGCAGGTCGGCGTCGTCCACGAAGCCGGTCAGGACCACCCGATCGCCCAAGCCTTGCCGGTCGATCTCTGCCAGCAGCGCTTCCGGCATCCATCCCTTCCCCCCGGCGATGACCAGACGGTGCGGGTGGCGGTCGGCCACCCGGCGAAAGGCGCGGACCAGCAGCGGGTAATTCTTGCGCGGCTGGACCGTGCCCACGGCCAGGACGAACGGTGCGTCCCCCAGGTTATAACGGGCCCGCAGCGCTCGCAGCGCCGCCGGGTCCGCGACCGGGCGAAAATGCTCGTTGACGCCGCTGAGCAGCACCGTGATCTTGGCCGCCGCCACGCCCCAGACCCGCTGCAAGTCGTCGCTGGTAGATTGGGAATCGGCCAGGACGTGGGTCGCCCGACCGACCGACCAGGGTACGACCCGGTTCAGATAGGCAACCAGCGTCGCGGGAAAGACCTCCGGGTAGTGGACAAACGACAGGTCGTGGACGGTCAGCAGGGTCGGGATGCGGCCGCTGACGGGCGGCAGCACGAAATCGGGCGAGTGAAACAGGTCGAGCGGCCCGGTGACCGCCTGCACCGCCAGCGGCAGCCTCAGGCGGTACCACAGCCGGTAAAGCCAGGCCTCACCGACCGGGGCGGAGCGGTGGCTGACGTTGGGGGCAACCGGGAGCGGATCCGGTACAGGCAGCGGCCCGTCTATCCGCGCCGAGAAGAGGCGGTAGTCGCTGGTTCGGTCTTCGGCGACGAGTGCGCCGACAAGTTCGCGCGTGTAGCGGCCGATACCGCCACCCTGGGCAAGCGCCGCGGTGACATCAATACCGATCCGCCTGGCCATCAATCAACGTCGTTGTACGTCCAGTAACGGTTGGCGAAGAAATTCCAGAACAGGACGACCAGCACGGCAACGCCAAGCGACAGGTTATCGGCCAGGCGGGTCGCCATCGGCTCCATCACGCCCAGCGACGAGATCAGGCCGCGAAAGATCGGCGTCATGATGAAGACGATAGGGATGCGGATGAGAACGCCAATAACACTGACGATAAAGAACATCATGAACTGCCGGCGGCGCGACCGCGACCGCGAGTCCGGATAGGTCCAATACCGGTTCCACAGGAAGTTGCTGCACACCGCAGCAACGAAGGAAATCGTCGAGGCGATGGTCGGGCCCAGATGGGTGACGAAGTACTCGCTGAAGCCGAGCCCGGTCAAGAGCTCGTAGAGCGCGTGACCCGGCGAGACCCAGCTATTGGCCGGATTCAGCAACAGGTTGAAGATGCCGAAATCGACAATGAAGCCGATGGCTCCAACCACCAGGAACTTGAAGAAACGCTCCGCTTCTTTCGGTTTGACTCCGAAACGGGACGTAACGTCAGTGAACAGCGTGATCATCAACTCAATCCTCACTCCTCGTCGCGCCTGGGCAAGGGCGCTCGCGCGGCTCTCGCCGACACGATCCCCAATTGTAGCAGACCGAGCAACGCGCCGACATGGATGTAGACATTATTCACGTAAAGTTTGTCTACCAGATGGTGGACGGTCAGGGCGGCCCAGGCGGCGGCGAGACCGACGGCAAGCCCCCGTTCGGGCCAGGCCAGCAAGCGGATAGCTCGGAAGGTCAGCCAGAAGACAGCGCCCCAGAAGAACAGGTAGGCTGCCAGGCCGAGGACCCCCGTCTCAGCCAGCATGTTCAGGTAGTAGTTGTGGGCGTGGCCGAGCGCGTCGGGCCAGTTGATCAGGGCGTAGCGGGCGTAGGCAACTTCGTAGTTGCCGGCGCCGACCCCCGTCCAGACGTCATCACGGGCCATATCCAGCGCCGCCTGCCAGTGGGCCAGCCGTTCCAGTACGGCGTAGTTCTCATCGGTGATGTCGACGCCACGAACATCCCCGAAGCGAAAGTCGTCGACGAAACCGGACAACCGGCCGGCCGCGGCTTCCGCCGGGGCGAGGCCGGCCGCGAGGCCCGCGGCCAGCAGTCCACCCGCAAGCCCGCCGGCCACCAGCAGCAGGCCCAGCCCAACCCACAGGCGCCGCGAGGCGAACAGGATGAGGACCGCCAGCCCGGCCAGATAGCCAAGCCACGCGCCGCGGCTCCACGAAAAGAAAACGCCGAGACCGGCAAGGCCCGCCACGATCGCGGTGAACGCCAGCCAGGAAAACCACGGCCGCAACCACTGCCCCGCCCGGTCCCGGCCGTCCGGACGCAGCCGGCCGCCTGCCAGGGCGGCCAACAGGCCCCACACCAGCCCCAGCGCCAGCAGCGCGCTCAGGTTCAGATAGCCTGCATACGGATTCGGTTGCTCGAAGGTGCCGTACGCCCGATAGAAGCGGCCGAGGACCAGGAAATGCTCCGGTCCGTCTCCGCGCAGTCCGAACTGCCAGATGCCGACCACGGCCTGCACCAGCCCGGCCAGCAACACCGCAAACAGCAGCCGGCGCAACACCTCACCCGTCGCCTCTCGCTCCAGGGCCAGGTTGGCCACAAGGAGCATGATCAGGCCGATCTCCAACCACTTCAGCAGCTCGCGGAGGCCGAGCGCCAGCGACTCGGCATCCAGAAGCGAGACGGCCAGGGCCAGCAACAGCAGGGCCAGCGGCAGGTTCAGCGGCAAGACGGGTATGAAGAAACGCCGCCGGGCCAGGTTGCCGGCAACCCAGGCGGCCACGGTCAGAAGCAATAGCAACTGGCCGCTGTCGAGCAAGGCGTTGCCGAGAATCACATTCTCCAGCGCGCCGAACGGCCCCAGGACGAGCGCCAGTCCGAGACCGAACAACGGCTCGATCAGCGTCAACAGGACAACGACGACGGCCACGCACGCGACGGCCGCCGTCAGCAGCGGTAGCCGGGCGATGGCCAGGGCCGCAGTGACAGCGATCAGCAACAACGCGGCCGACAGCCGGTCAACACGACCGCGCCAGGGCAAAGGGAACAGTGACGGGCTCAAACGCGCTCGCGGAAGTAGGCGATGGTCGCCGTCAGGCCCTCTTCGACCCCTACGCGCGGCTCCCAGCCAAGAACGCGCCGGGCCTTGGTGATGTCGGGCCGGCGCACCTTCGGGTCATCGGTGATGCGGTCGTCGGTTGGATTGATGCAGACGACTTCGGACTTGCTCTCGGCCAGCCGCACGATGAGGCGGGCCAGCTCCAGCATGCTCATCTCCGTATCCGGGTTGCCGATGTTGACCGGCATCGTCTCGTCGGACATCAGCAGGCGGTAGATACCTTCTACCAGGTCAGACACATACTGGATCGAGCGGGTCTGGGTGCCTTCGCCATAGACCGTGATCGGCTGGTCAGTGAGCGCCTGATAGATGAAATTGGGGACCGCGCGGCCGTCGTTCAGGCGCATGCGCGGCCCATAGGTGTTGAAGATGCGGACGATGCGCGTCTTCAGCCCATGATAGCGATGGTAGGCCATCGTGATCGCCTCGGCAAAACGCTTGGCCTCGTCATAGACGCCTCGCGGGCCGATCGGGTTCACGTGGCCCCAGTAGGTTTCCGGTTGCGGGTTGATCTGCGGGTCGCCATAGACCTCGGACGTGGAGGCCAACAGGTAGCGCGCCCCTTTGTTCTTGGCCAGCCCCAGCGTGTTGTGGGTACCCAGTGAACCAACCTTGAGCGTCGGGATGGGATGTTCGAGATAGTCGTTGGGGCTGGCGGGGGATGCGAAGTGCAGCACCGCGTCGATCGGGCCGGCGACATAGATGTAGTCACTGACGTTGTGACGGATGAAACTGAAACGCTCGTGACCCATCAGATGGGCGATGTTGTCCATGCTTCCCGTCAGCAGGTTATCCATGCCAACGACGGTGTGGCCTTCGGCGATGAAGCGGTCTGAAAGATGGGAGCCGAGGAAGCCGGCGGCTCCGGTGATGAGTACGCGCATACGCTTTTTCCTTGGGACTACCGCATTGGAACTTTGGCGGCCGAACCGGTCACTATTCTAGCGCCCCGGCGAGTTATGGTCGAGGGTGCGGCCGTGCTATAATCCTATGACCATGAGTCAAATCAGCACCGATTCCCCCACGGTCACGCCGGGGGTCGAGATACACGAGCGGCGCAAGGCCGACCACATACGCATCAACCTCGAAGAAGACGTCCAGTTCAAGGCCCTGACCAGCGGCCTGGAAGCCTATTTCTTCATGCACCAGGCGCTGCCCGAACTCGACCTGTCCGAGATCAGCACCACGACGCGCCTGTTCGATAAGACGCTCAAGACGCCGCTGCTCATCTCGTCGATGACCGGCGGCACAGCCAGGGCACGCGAGATCAACCGGATACTGGCCGAAGCAGCCCAGGAAGCCGGTATCGCCATGGGCCTCGGTTCCATGCGCGCGGCGATCGAGGACCCGGGACTGGCCGACACGTACCGCGTGCGCGACGTGGCGCCCGATATCCTCCTTTTCGCCAACCTCGGCGCGGTTCAGCTCAACTATACCTATGGACTGGACGAGTGCCGCCGCGCCGTCGACATGGTCGAGGCAGATGCGCTCATCCTCCACTTGAACGCGATGCAGGAAGCGGTCCAGCCCGAAGGCGACGGTAACTTTGCCGGGTTGCTGGGCAAGATCGAGGCCGTTTGCCGCGACCTGCCGGTGCCCGTCATCGCCAAGGAAGTCGGTTGGGGCTTCTCGCGCCAGGCGGCCCGCCAGCTGGCCGACGCCGGCGTCGCCGCGCTGGACGTGGCCGGCGCAGGCGGCACATCCTGGAGTCAGGTCGAGATGTACCGCGCTCCCACAGCCCGGCACGCCCGAGTGGCCGGCGCGTTCATCGACTGGGGCATCCCCACGGCCGTCTCCATCGGCTATTGCCGGGAAGCGGCTCCCGGCCTGCCCATCATCGCCAGCGGCGGCATCCGCAACGGCATCGATGTCGCCAAGTGCATCGCCCTCGGGGCGGCGATCGTTGGCCTGGCCGGCGAATTCCTGCGGGCGGCCGACACGGCCGGCGTCGAAGGGGTCATCGACCTGGCCGGCGCGCTCACCGACGAACTTCGCGTGACCATGTTCGGCAGCGGGGCCGGGACGTTGATGGCCCTGGCCCACACGCCGCTTCACACCCAGTTTTAGCGCCGGGCGGCCTGCGCGGCCGCCGGGCCGGATACTCACCATGACCGAGCACCTCAGCCGATTGTCCGCTGTCTACCTGCCTGCCCTTGAGACGGAGATGCGCTCCGTCTTGCGCGCCGACGGTTCGGCTGCCGATGACCCCTTTTACGGGATGATGCATTACCACATGGGCTGGGCCAACGAGCAGTTCGAGGCAGTCCCGGGCAATAGTGGCAAGCGCATCCGCCCCCTGCTCTGCCTGCTGGCGTGCTCAGCAGCCGGCGGCGACTGGTCCTCCGCGCTGCCCGCGGCCGCCGCCATCGAAATCCTCCACAACTTCTCGCTCGTCCACGACGACATTGAAGACGCCAGCCCGACGCGCCGGGGACGAGCTACCGCCTGGAACCTGTGGGGCGAGCCGCAGGCCATCAACACCGGCGACGGCATGTTTGCCCTGGCCCACCTGGCGATGGCGCGCCTAGCGGAGCGCGGCGTCGATTCCGCGGTGGTCGTCCGGGCGCTGCGCCGCTTTGACGAGACCTGTGTCCAGCTGACCCAGGGCCAGTACGCCGACATGAGTTTTGAGACGCGTCCCTCCGTCACGGTCGATGAGTACGTGTCCATGATCACCGGCAAGACGGCCGTCCTGGTATCCCTCAGCGCCGAACTGGGCGCGCTGATCGCCGGGGCTGGCGACGCGCGCGTCGACCACTTCGCCCGCTTTGGCCTCGACCTCGGTCTGGCCTTCCAGATGCTCGACGACCTGCTTGGCATCTGGGGCGATGAGGGGGCCACGGGCAAGTCGGCCTCGACCGATCTGACGACGCGCAAGAAGACGCTGCCGGTCCTCTTTGGCCTGGCGCACAGCGCTGACCTGCGCGCGCTCTACGGGGAACAGGACAGCGATGAGGCATTTGTGCGGAAGGCAGTGCGACTCCTGGAAGCGGCCGGGGCCAGAGACTACACGACCGGGCGGGCAACCGCCTACTCCGACAGCGCCCTGCGCCATCTGGAGGCAGCCCGACCGGAAGGAGACGCGGCCGCGGCGCTGCGCGAGCTCGCCGACATGCTCCTTCAACGCGACCATTAGGCCGCCCTTCTCCCGCCAATCCTTCCAATCCTTGACCATGACTCACCCATCGACCCAGACTCCGACGCGCCCGCTGCCGGTCGTCCCCGACCCAGGCGGGAAGTTCGGCCCATATGGCGGCCAATTCGTCCCTGAGACGCTCATGCCCGCCCTGGAGGCGCTGGTCCTCGCCTATGACGAGGCCCGCAACGACCCGGCCTTTGTTGCCGAGTTTGAGGGACTGCTGAGCAGTTTCGTCGGCCGCCCATCCCCCATCACCCACGCGCGCCAGCTCTCGCAGAAACTCGGCGGGGCGCAGATCTACTTCAAGCGCGAGGACCTCAACCACACCGGCGCGCACAAGATCAACAACGCCCTGGGCCAGGCTCTGCTCGTCAAACGGATGGGCAAACGGCGCGTCGTGGCCGAGACCGGCGCGGGGCAGCATGGCGTGGCGACGGCCACCGCATGCGCGCTGCTGGGGCTGGAATGCGTCGTCTACATGGGCGAAGTCGACATCGCGCGGCAGCAGCCCAACGTCTATCGCATGCAGCTGATGGGCGCAGAGGTGCGGCCGGTGACGAGCGGCACGCGCACGCTGAAGGACGCCATCAACGAGGCCATCCGCGACTGGGTGACCAACGTCGAGACAACCCACTACCTGCTTGGCTCGGTCCTCGGCCCCCACCCTTACCCGATGATCGTCCGCAACTTTCAGAGCGTCATCGGCACCGAGGCGCGCGAGCAGATCCTCTCGCTGACCGGCCGGTTGCCGGACGCGATCATCGCCTGCGTCGGCGGCGGCAGCAACGCCATCGGCATCTTCCACGCTTTCGAAAACGATGACGGTGTCGACCTGATCGGCGTCGAGGCTGGCGGAGAAGGTATCAGCAGCGGCCGGCACGCCGCCCGCTTTGCCGATCTGGACGTGGCCCGCATCGGCGTCCTGCACGGCACGAAGAGCTTCGTCATGCAGACCGCCGACGGCCAGATCAAGGAAACCCACAGCATCAGCGCCGGGCTCGACTATCCCAGCGTCGGGCCCGAGCACGCCTGGCTGCGCGACCAGGAACGCGCCTTCTACACCTACGCGACCGATGAGGAGGCCCTGGCTGCTTTCCACCTCCTGTCGCGCACGGAAGGGATCATACCCGCCCTGGAGTCGGCCCATGCCGTGGCCGAGGCGGTGAAACGCGCGCCGACGATGCGGCCTGACCAGATCCTGCTGGTCAACCTGAGCGGCCGCGGCGACAAGGACCTGGACACCGTCATTCGGTTGGCGCAGTCTGAGTAGCGTTCAGTTTCCTGCGGAGACGTTCGTAGCGGTGGGCCACTTCGGCCCGCGACTGCCCGGTTGGGGCTGTGTATCGCTGCCGGTCGAGCAGGGCCAGCGCCGCCTCGGTCCAGCGCATCGCCTCCCGCAGGTCGGCCGCGTGCCACTCGAAGTGCTTTGCCAGTTCAACGTGGGCCTCGACGCTATCGTAGCTCGTCGCAGCCATCTGCCGCCAGACGCGTACCGCATCCTCGCGCCGCCCGCCCTGGCGGTAGAGCTGCGCCAGGCGGCTGAGCGCAACCTGGTAGACCTCGTAAGGCAGGTCGGCGGCCAATGCCGCCAGCAAGCCGTTCTCCGCCTCGGCCGTCATGCCGCGATCGGCCTGCCACCTGGCCAGGCTTAGCCGGTCGAGAGCATGGTCTCCGGTTCCCGGCGCCGACACCTGCCGGGCAATCCGGGTAGCCAGGGTGACCATCGACAGCATGTCCATCTGGTTATGATAGAAGACGCGGGTCAGCGGCCGGGCATCGCGAGTTCGCAGATAATCGAGGTACAGCGCCGGTATCAGCCAGCCGGGCACATCCTCCTCGGTGCGGTGCAGGCCGAGCAGGCTCCTCTCCAGCGAGCCCAGGGCGCACGAGCCGACCCGGGCGCGGTAGAGACGGCGCGAAGGCGGCAGCAGGTCAAGGTGGGGGACATCGAGGACATGACCGCGCATCCGGTTCATCAGGTAACGCGTGTCGAGCAGCGGCAGGTCGAACGCGCGGCCGTTGAACGTGATCAGACCCGCCTTGCGCTCGATCAGATCATCCAGCTGGAGAAGCATGGCGACTTCATCACCATGGTCGCGCAGGAAGAACTGGCGGACGACAAAGGCCTCAGTCGCCCCATCGCCGGACGGCTGGCGGTCAAAGTAGGCCACGCCGACCATGAAAGCCAGCGCTCCCGCCCCGGCCAGCCCCGTCGTCTCCGTATCCAGGAAGACGAGGTCGCGGAAATTCAGCCCCTCGAGCCTGCGGTCTTCGCCCAGCGCCGCCAGCGGTGCCGGCGCATAGGCCAGCAGGTCATGCAGAGCGTCCTCTCCGTGCCGGTGACTCAGCGGATAGACGCGGTCTACCACGAAGACCGCTCCGCCAGGCGACTCCTCAAGGCGGCCGCCGGGCAGCAAGACGTCTAGCGGCGGGGGCGCACCCGCATCGGCCCACAGACTCCGGTCAACCGGCGGCCGTGATTCGGGCTCGCGCGCCGGCGGCGGCGGGGCCGGTTTCAGGTGCCGCGCCCCCTTGGCCAGTCCGAGGCGTTGCAGGCGCGCGAAAAGGTCGTCGCTCATCGCGGACATTGTAGTGCCGCGGATCGGCCGCTGCAAGCTGAGTCTCGCCGGTGACCGCTACCCATGGCGCAGATTCGTGACTACAATAGGGCAACATCATGAGCATTGACAACCCGTTCTTTCACCGTGGGGCGATCAGGCGGCTGGAGGACTTCATCGGCCGCGAAGCGGAGGTCAGCCAGATCCTCGGCCTGCTCCGAAACGGACAGAGTGTGTCGCTCATCGGGCCGCGCCGGATCGGCAAGAGCTCGTTGCTGCTGCACCTCTGCCACACGGACGTACGGTCCGCCTTCGGCCTGGAGCCGCCGCAGGCCCTCTTCGTCATGCTCGATTCGCAGGAACTGGCGGGATCGCCGCCGGAAGAGGTGTACGAATTGATGTACACCGGTCTGGCCGACGCGGCCGCGCAGGCCGGGCTGGCGATCACGACCGCTGAAGAGCCGGGGACCTATCGCGCCCTCGACCGGGCACTGCAACAGGTTGCCCAGCGCCAGATCGGCATCGTCGTCCTGCTCGACGAATTTGAGCTGCTGGCCGCCAACCGCCACCTGACGCCCTATTTCTTTGCCCGGCTGCGCGGTCTGACGACCAAGTACGGCCTCGCCTTCCTGACGACCAGTCAGCGGCCGCTGTTTGCCATCACCGCTGAAGAGGAAGTCCTCAGTTCGCCCTTTTTCAACATCTTCGTCACCGTGCCGCTTGGTCTTTTCAGCGAGGATGAGGCCCGCCGGCTCATCGCCAGACGGCTTGAAAGCAGCGAGGTCGCGTTTTCACCGCGACTGGTCGATCACCTGCTGACGCTGGTCGGCTATCATCCGTTCTTCCTGCACATCGCCGGTTACCATGCTTTCCAGGCGATCGCCGTGGCCGAGCTTCCCGTGGCCGGCGACAACCCGCAGTCCGAGACTGATTTCCCGGCCATTGACAGCCCGATCGAGATCGAGGCGGAATCCCATCTCGGATACCTGTGGCAGAACCTTACCGCCGAGGAGCAGCACGTCCTGGCCATCGCCGATGGCCCCATCGACAGCCTGCGCCAACTGGAGCAGCAATGCCTGCTCGAGCGGCGCAACGGACAGATCCAGTACACCAGCGAGTTGCTGCGCCGCTTCGTGCGCCGGCAAGAGGTCGAAGGGCTGATCCAGGCCGGGCCTTTCGTCATCGATGAGCCTCGCCACCAGGTCTGGGGCGAGGGCCAGGAACTGAACCTGACCACGTCTCAGTTCAATATCCTTGTCCGCCTCTGCCGCCAGCCGGGTCAGGTCATTCGGGGCGAAGACCTGGAGCTCGCGGTCTGGGGCGACGCGCTGGTTGATGATCCTGACCGCCTGAAGACCCTGATCAAACGCCTCCGCCGTGCCATCGACCCCTATGGTAACTGGATCGTCAGCGAGCGGGGTGTAGGTTATGCGCTCCGCCCCCCTGAACAGGACTAAGGCCGCCACGCGGCTTCATCGCATTCGACCGGTCCCCGTCAAAGGCGCGCGCCTGCTCGCGGCCTTGCCGGGTCTGCTGGTCCTGCTTCTTGCGGGCCTGATCCAGACGGCCGCGGCCCAATCCGGCTCGCCCGAATACTGGCAGTACGCAGCCTCGGGCCGCCTGCGGCAGGCGGCCACGGCCGACATCGACGGCGACGGGATCGAAGAAGTCGTCATCGCCGATGAGAATGGCAACGTGGCCCTGGTCGGGGCCGACGGCTCGGTTCGCTGGTCGGTTCGGGTCGAGCAACCACCCACCGCTGTCGGCGTCGTCGACCTGGACGGCGAGGCGTCTCCGGCACGGGCGGTCATCCTTGGCGGAAAGGGCCGGGTCACCGCCCTATCGGCCACGGGTTCCCAGCTCTGGCAGGCGGACCTTGCGCCGCCCGCTTCCCCGGTCCAGCCCGGGGAGAACGACGACGCCGGCGCGCTTGACTCGGCCACACCGGCCGCGCCGCGCCCGGTCGCGGTTGCCGCCCTGGACACCGACCGTGACGGCAGCCACGAAGCACTCGTCCTCACGGAAAGCGGCGAGTTGATCGCATTTGATGCCGACGGCCGCCGCGCCTGGGAGTTCGCCCCGCAGGACGAAACGACCACCAGTGTCGACCCGCGCCTGGTCGTGGATGACTTTGACGGCGACGGGCTGGACGAGATCGCCCTATCGCTCTTCACACCCCGCCGGTTCAGCGAGTTGGTCTACATTGATGAGGGCGAAGTCCAGTGGCGAGAAGCTATCTCGCGGCGGATCACCGCCCTGACGGCCGCACCCTTCGTTGCCGGGCGGCCGGCAATCGCCGTGGGTACCAACTTCGGCCAGGTCAATCTCTATGACGCTTCCGGAGCCGACGTCTGGTTCCGAACGGTGAACGTGCCCATCACCGCGCTCGCATTCGCCGTCTTGCAGGACACACCGCTGTTGCTGCTCGGTACCGAAGCGGGCAGCGTCTTCGCCTACAGCGCAGAAGGCCAGCGCGCCTGGGTCAATCACCTGGCCAAGGATGCCGATCGCAGCGTTCTGGCGCTTTCTCCGACGGAGGGGCGCACGGCCGCGGGCCAGTCCGGCGTGGCCGTGTCGCTGGAGGCGGCCGCCGATAGCGGCGACCTGGCCGACGTCTTGCTTCTCAACGGCAGCGGCCAGTCGCTGACACAACTCGGCGAGACCGACCTGCCCGACGTCACCCGCCTGGTCGACATCAACAATGACCGCTATCCCGAGTTGCTGCTCGGCCGCTTCGCCGGGCTGGAACTGCTCGGCCTCGGCGTTGGCGACAGCGAGTACATACAGGAGTGGACCTACGGTCTGGACGCCGCCCCCCAGGCGGTTTTGTACCTGGACCTGGACCGCGACGGCGAGGAGGAAATCCTCGTCGGCACACAGGACGGCCGCTTGCACGCCCTCGCCAACAACCGGGCCATCCGTTGGCTGAACGCGCCCGGAAACGAGATCGTCCAACTGGCGGAATTGCAGGGAGATTCGCTTCAGCGACCACGCATTGTCGTCGCCCGCCGCCAGGTGTCGGACGACACGCTCGATGAGTCGCTCGGCCGCAGCTGGCTTGAGCTGCGCGACGCCGGGGGCGAACTCCTGTGGGAAAGCGAACTGGCCGATGAGATCACGACGCTGGCCGTGCGGCCCGGGGGAGCCGGCCCGGAGCAGGAGATCATCGTCGGCACCTCCGCCGGCCGGATCGTCGTCTTCAACGCCGCCGGCGCTGAGGTGTGGTCGCATACGTTCGAAGGCCTCGACGGGGGAGTTCGTCACCTGCTGGTCATGCCTGGCGTTGGGGAAAGGCCTTCGCTGCTGCTGGCCGGCGGCATCGACGAGATACACGCCCTGTCCCTCGATACGCGAGCGGCCGTTGGCATGCCCTACGCGACCTTTGACTCGCCCATCGTCGCCCTGTCGCTTGTCGAGCAACCGGGAGGGCCAGAGCTTTCCGTCCGGGTTGTTGTCTTCAATGAAGACGGCGCGGTCCACGGGCTGAACTGGCGCGGCATCGAGATGGGCCAATGGGACTGGCCCTACGCGATTGG
Organism: uncultured Ardenticatenaceae bacterium; assembly: GCA_964422535.1. Classification (GTDB taxonomy): domain Bacteria; phylum Chloroflexota; class Anaerolineae; order Promineifilales; family Promineifilaceae; genus Promineifilum. Next base: position 46,278 of record CAYRBP010000020.1, read on the forward strand.
CGCGCGTCCAACTGCCATCACGTCCGGCTCGCCCGGGGCCGTTGAGGCGTTCCAACGCAACGCGACGACGTTCCTGCTGTCCACCGACGACGACCGGGTGATGCAACTGAGTATTGACGACGGCGTCCCATCCATCTCCTGGCAAGTCGATGGCCTGGCCGAGGTCGAGGCGCTCTACTGGGAAGACCTGGACAAGGACGGCCGTCCGGACACCGGTCTGGTCGGAACGCGCGACGGCCGGCTACAGGTCTATCGCCAACTCCACACCCGTACCCCGCAACTGGCGCTGGACCTGGACCTGCAGAGCGCCCTTTTTGCCCTGTCACTCATCCAGCGCAGTTCGAGCCAGTCACCCGACCTGTTCACCGTCACCGGCAACGGCCAGGTGCAGCTCTTCCGCGAAGAGGTCAACCGCCCGCCGCTGCTAACCGAGCCGGTCGTGACCGTGGATGGCGGCCAGTACAAGGCCAGCGTGCGTGTCCTGGACGTAGAAGGCGACCCGGTGCAAGTCCAGCTGGAGCTTTTCGACGCGACCAGCCAGACCTGGCTGGCTGAAAGCGAAGAGGAATTGGAGACGGGCAACGGTCTCCTCGTCTGGCCGGCGGTCGAAGCGCCGGCCGGGAGCGAGCGCGTCCGCTATCGCTTCCGCTTCGACGACGGCTTCTATCGCGGCTACCTGACGCCGCCGCTCGGCCCGGAGGTAGCCGCCGTCGCCCCGCTGGCCGGCGCCACACCGGTGCTGGTTGGCTTGCTTGTCCTGGCCGGGCTCGTGGGAGCCGTCCTCTTCATCCAGCAGTCGAAGACGCCCAACGCCCAGGCCCGTCGCTTCTACGGACAGCTCGACGACGACCCGGTCGTCGCGCTGGTCCAGCTTGAGGACAAGTATGAAGCGGTCGAGGGCTCACCCGACTTCCTGCTGCAACTGGCCAACCGCGCCCGGCAGGCCGGTGATAACCACATCGCCAACCTCGCGGACGGTCTGTTCCTGCTGGCCAATCGGCCCCAGGCCGGCCTGTCGATCATCGTCCGCAGTCTGGACGAGACCCAGGCAGTCGCTTCGGCCGCCAGCCCGCTCGAATACCGCCGGCAGCTTTACAGGACCTGCCAGGCGCTGCTCGAGGCGCCCAGCATCACTGAACTAAGCCTGCTCCGGCCGCAACTCGTCCACCTGCTGACGGTGCTGGAAGAGAACGACCAGTGGTCACCGGTGCTAGATAGCCTCTTACCCGTCGTGACCAACCTGCGCGACAGCGAGCGGGTTGACTCGGTCGATGACCGGCTGGTCTACCTGAACCAGGCCGCCGTCCGCCTGCGCCAGATCCAGGAGCAACTGCCCGAGTACTCGCCCGGCGTCGAGCGGACGCTTGTCCGGGCCATCGCCCGGCGCTGGACCGGCCTGGTCAGCGCCGAGATCGAGGAGCAACGCGGGCGGGCCGAGTTGCAGGTCATGCTGAAGACGCGCCGCATCGTGCCGAATGGTCAGACTCACGTCGCGGTCGAGATACGAAACAGCGGCCGGGCCGCGGCCGAGAATATCATCGCCACGCTGGAGCAAGACCCCGCTTACCATGTCTTCTCCGAACCGCAGGTCATCCCGTTCCTGCCATCCGGTCGCGCGCGTCAGGTGCGCTTCCAGGTCGAACCGCAGGTGAGCGACCGCTTTCGCATCGCCCTGTCTCTCAGTTACGACGACCGGAACCAGCGGGACAAGACAGTCGCGTTCGGCGATATGGTCAACCTGCTCACCCCGGCGCGCGAGTTCCGGCCAATCCCCAATCCGTATCTGCCCGGCACGCCGCTCCGGCGTGAGAGCCCGCTGTTCTACGGCCGAGAGGAGCTATTCGACTTCATCGCCGAGAATGCCGGCGGCCAAACGCAACGGAACGTCATGATGCTCGTCGGGCAACGCCGCACCGGCAAGACGTCGCTTCTGCTGCGCCTGGAAGAACACCTGCCGCCGCAGTTGCTGCCGATCTATATCGATTGCCAGTCCCTCGGCGTGACGCCGGGGATGCCCGCCCTGTTGCAGGAACTGGCCTATCACATCGCCGACACGCTCAGCCCGCGCGGGATCGAGGTTGCGGTGCCGGACTTCCCGGCCTGGCAACGCGACCCGACGCGCGTCTTCCAGCGCGAATTCCTGCGCGACGTGCGCGCCGCGCTGCCGCCCGACGTGACCCTGCTGCTGGTCTTTGATGAGTTCGAGGCGTTTGAAGCGATGGTCAGCGACGGCATCCTGCCGCCGACGCTATTCACCTACATGCGCCACCTGGTGCAGCACAGCGACCGGCTGAGCTTCATCTTCGTCGGCGCGCGCCGGCTGGAGGAGATGAGCGCCGACTACTGGTCGGTGCTGTTCAACATCGCCCTCTACCGCAAGATCGACTATCTGTCCGAGGCGGCCGCCACCCGGTTGATCTGTGAGCCGGTTGCGCCGGACCCGTCAGCGCCGTACCTGGTCTATGACGACCTGGCTATCGAAAAGATCCTGCGCGTCACGGCCGGCCATCCCTACTTTCTGCAACTGGTGTGTTACACGCTGGTCAAGCGCGCTAACGCCCAGCAGACGGCCTACATGACCATCTCCGACGTCAACGAAGCCCTGGATGAGATGCTGCGGTTGGGCGAGGTGCACTTTGCCTATCTGTGGCAGCGGTCCAGCTATGCTGAGCGGGCATTGCTGACGGCCGTCGCCCATCTGACAGACCGCAACGAGCCGCTTCATCCGGAACAACTGACGCAATACCTGCAAACGTTCAGCATCGAGCTGGACCCGGCCGGGGTGACGGACGCGCTCAACAGCCTCGTCGAGCGCGACATCATTCGCGAGGTGACGGAAGAGGGCAAATCGCTCTACGAGCTGCGGATCGGCCTCGTCGGCCTGTGGGTGACCCAGAACAAGAGCCTCAGCAAGCTCTACGCCCACCCGGAGAGCTAGGCGATCTCCTTCGGCCGCCATAGAGCGACCAGCGTCGCCTGCCCGGACAGGCTGAAGTCGCTCCAGCGGTCAATGGGCAACCGGAAGTGGGCCACAGCTGCGGTCGGCATGGCCTCGGCATGGCCGCTGAGTATCTCCAGCAACTCCTCCATCCCCGGGTTGTGACCAACCAGCATCAGCGTGTTGACCTCGTCCGGCACCGCGCGGGCCGCCGCCCGGTAGGCCTCCGGTTCGGCATGGTAGAGCGCCTCGGTGTAGCGGATCGTCCCCTCGAAGTCGGCCGCCATGGCGACCAGCTCGGCCGTGGTGGCGGCCCGGACGGCCGATGAACTGATGATCGCGTCCGGCGTCAGCCCTTCTCGCCTGAGCAGCTTGCCCATTTTCGGCGCATCGGCCAGGCCGCGGTCGTTCAGCGGCCGCTCGTAGTCGCTCAGTTTGTCGTTTGCCCAGCTGGACTTGGCGTGGCGGAGGAGAAGGAGTGTCTTCATAACCTGATCCTACCTTGCGTCGTGCCTGGCAACAATAGTCACTCGCCTAAGGGCTGCCACGCCCGCGGTTAAGCGGGTCGCGGGCAGGCCCAGGCGGGTTGAGAATCCCCCCGGCCGGGGCCTGATGCCCAATTTGAAAAGGGGCGCCGGCGCGCCCCTCATCAACAACCCGTTCCGTCTCTCGTTCTAGACCTCGTCCGAGCGATCGACGATCTTGCCCACCAGCCCGTACTCCTGGGCCTCACGGGCCGTCATCCAGAAGTTGCGGTCGGTGTCTTCCTCAACCTTTTCCAGCGGCTGGCCTGTCTGGCGAGCGAAGGTCTCATTCAGCCGTTTGCGCATGCGCAGGATCTCCTGCGCTTCGATGGCAATGTCGGCCGCCTGGCCCCGCGCCCCGCCCATCGGCTGATGCAGCAGGAAGCGCGTGTTCGGCAGGCTGTAGCGTTGCTCCAGCGGCACGGCAACGTAGACCAGCGCCGCCGCACTGGCCACCCAGCCGGTACCGATCACCTTCACCGGCGACTTGATATAGCGGATGATGTCAAAGATCGTATCGCCCGACTCGACGTGACCGCCGGGTGAGTTGATATAGATCTTGATCTCGTCGTGTGATTCCGCGTCCAGCACCAGCAGCCGCTTGCTGATCTCCCGCGCCACGTCCATATCGATCTGCCCGAAGAGCATGATCGTCCGGTTCTTCAGAAGTTTCTCGTCCAGCGGCATCGGCGGCTGCGGCTTTTCCTCGGACTCCTTGCCGGGCGGGGTTTCGGGCTCCTCGTCCGGTTCCTCTTCGTCGTCATCTTCATCGTCGAGGAGGACCTCCGGGTAAGCCACCGCCTCCGGCCCGTTACCGGCAAGCCGCTCGCGCTCTAGTTCATCGTTCAGCATTCGTCTGTGCTCCTAACACGGCCGCGCCTAGCGGCGCAGATTAGTGAAGGCCTTGATGCCCGGGTAATAGGCGGTGTCGCCCAGTTCTTCCTCGATGCGGAGCAACTGGTTGTACTTGGCGACACGGTCGCTGCGGGCCGGCGCGCCGGTCTTGATCTGGCCGGAGTTCAGGGCCACGGCCAGGTCGGCGATGCTCGCATCCTCCGTTTCGCCGCTGCGGTGCGAGGTGACGGCCGTCCAGCCGGCGCGCTGCACCATGTTGACCGCCTCGATCGCCTCGGTCAGCGTCCCGATCTGGTTGACCTTGCACAGCAGGCTGTTGCCCGCGCCCATGTCAATGGCCTTCTGAATGCGCTTGGCGTTCGTCACCAGGATGTCATCGCCGACGATCTGGATGCGGTTGCCCAACCGTTCGGTCAGCAATACCCACGTGTCCCAGTCATCTTCGGCAAGGCCGTCCTCAAGGGAGATGATCGGGTACTTGTCAACCCACGACTCCCAGAAGTCGACCAGCTCCGGCCCGGTCAGGCTCTTGCCCTCGACCTTCAGATGATACTTGCCGTCCTCATAGAACTCCGACGCGGCCGGGTCGAGCGCCAGCATCACGTCCTTGCCAACGGTGTAGCCGGCGGCCTTGATCGCCTCCAGGATGAGTTCAACAGCCTCGGAGTTGGTCGAGACGCGCGGGGCAAAACCGCCCTCGTCACCAACCGTCGTCGTATAGCCCTTCTTGCCGAGGACTTTCTTGAGGCTCTGGTAAATCTCCACACCCCAGCGCAGGCCCTCGGCGAAGCTGGTCGCGCCGACGGGCATGACCATGAACTCCTGCATGTCGGTCGCGCCGGCGGCGTGCTTGCCGCCGTTCATGATATTCATCATCGGCACGGGCAGCGTGCGGGCGCTGACGCCGCCGAGGTAGCGGTAGAGGGGCAGTTCGACGCTCGCGGCCGCGGCGTGGGCCACAGCCAGCGACGCGCCGAGGATGGCGTTGGCGCCGAGGCGGCCCTTGTTTTCCGTGCCGTCCAGCTCGATCATCGCCTGGTCGATCCCGACCTGGTCGGTGGCAGGCCATCCGAGCAGCAGTTCGGCGATCTCGCTGTTGACGGCGTCGACGGCGTTGAGAACGCCCTTGCCGCCATAGCGGCCCTTATCGTCGTCGCGCTTTTCCCAGGCCTCGTGCACGCCGGTTGACGCGCCGGAGGGCACGATCGCCCGGCCGGTAGCGCCGTCGGCCAGCACGATTTCCACTTCAACCGTCGGATTGCCACGGGAATCCAGGACCTCGCGGCCGTGGACGGATTCAATGTAGTCCATGAGTATCAGCTCCTTGATTGATTTCGGTTTGAAAACGCTTCGAAGGCGGCACTTTGGAATATACCAAATTGCGCGCGGTTTCCGCAAGCAGAGTCAGAGGGAATGTCAGACCCTGTCCCGGTACTTCCCTCTCATTGACGTCCCCGGCCCGATCCCCTATCATGGTCGCAACGGCCGCCGTCGTTTGTTTCGCCGTGTCGGGCCGCGAAAACGCATGACGACCCTTTCGCCCGCTTCAACCGCACCCGCCCTCTGGCAGGCTCTGCTCGTCGACCTGGCCGGATTCTTCGACGCCCACGCCGTCTGCGCCGCGGTCGCCGCACGCATCGCTGCGACCGCGGGCACGCGCGCCCTCGTCGCCCTGTCAGACAGCGAAGGCCAGCACTTCGACGTCTGGCTGGCTGAGGAAGCGGGCGATCCGGCAGTGCCGCGCGCGCCGGCTCAGCTCCGTTGGTCGCGCGAGAAGGCCGGCTTCAGCGACCTGCTGGCTCGCGAACGCCCCGCGTATTATGACAAGTTCAGCCGACCCGCTTCCGAGTTGATCAACAGCGAGCTGTGGCTCTTGCCCCACAAGGATATTCTCGTCGCCCCGTTGCCCTATCCTGCGCCGCTGGAGACCGCGGCGGGCGCAGACGGCCGGACCCAACCGGGGTTGATCGTGGTCATCGACCCGGTCCATGGTGGCCCCCTGACTGAGAGCGCCCTCGGTGATGCGGCCCGGCTGGCGACGGTCTTCCTCGACCGGGCGGCGCTTCGCCTGAAGGCCGACCGCCAGGACGTCGAATTCGGCGTCATCTCCGACATCAGTCGCTCGCTCAGCGCGACGCTTGACCGGCGCGAGATCTTCAGCCTGCTGACCGGCCCCATCCGCCGGACGCTCAACGTCGAGACCCTGTCCGTCGGTCTGGTCGAGCCGGCCACCGGCGACATCATCTTCGTCGACCAGCTCCTCGGGGCCATCCTGAGTGAAGTCAAGGGCATCCGCCTCCAGCGCGGCCAGGGCATCGCCGGCTGGGTCGCCGAGCGCGGCGAGCCGGTGGTCATCAACGACGCCTACTCGGACAGGCGCTTCTTCTCCGGCGTGGACAGCAAGTCGGGCTTCCGCACCCGTTCGATGATCTGCATCCCCCTGCAGGTCGAGGAGCGGACGATCGGCGTCGTCCAGGCCATCAACCGGGTGACCGGAAAGTTCACTGACCGCGACCTGGCTCTCTTACAGGCCATCGGCGGCCCGCTGGCGGCGGCCATCGAGAACGCCAACCTCCATGGGGATGTGGTGGCCGAGAAGAACCGGGTCGAGACTATCTTTGGCAGCATGGCCGAGGGGTTGATCACCATCAACCGCGAGGGGATCATCACCCGGGCCAACGACGCCTTCCTGTCGCTGCTGGTCGGCGAGCCTTCCGTCACCGGCCGTCCGGCGGCCGAGGTGATCCGCCTCCGCTCCGGCGACCTGAGCAGCTTCCTCGAAGCGCTATGGGCCGCGCCGGACACATACCCGCAACTGGCTTCGGAAATGCTCCAGTCCAGCGGCCGCCCGGTGCCCGTGTTGATCAGCGGCGCGGCCGTCGGTTCCCCGGTTTCCAGCCCCGATGACATGCCCACGGAAGCCATCCTCGTCTTCAGCGACCTGACAATGGTCCGCGAGGTGGAGCGGATGCGCGAGGACCTCTTCCAGGGCATCATCCACGAGTTGCGGACCCCCCTGGCGACGATCCTGATGTATGCCCGGCTGCTGCGCGAGGGCAAGGTTCGCCAGCCGGACAAGGCCGAACGGTTCCTCGGCGTCATCGAGCGGGAGAGCGACCGGCTGCAGAAGATGGTCCGCCAGATGCTGGAATTGGCCAAGATGGACGCGACCGAGCTGCGCCGCAGCGCCGAGCCGGTGCGGATCAACCCCATCCTTGACGACGTCCTGCCGCCGCTGGCCGAACAGGCCGTCCAGAAGGGGTTGCTCTTCCGCCAGCGGATTGAACCGGAGTTGCCGCCGGTGATGGGTAACGCCGACACGTACCAGATGGTCATCCGCAATCTGGTCGAGAATGCGGTCAAGTTCACCCCATCCGGCTCGATCCAGATCGCCGCCCGGCGCGAGAACGGTTCAGTCGTGCTGGAAGTCAGCGACGACGGCATCGGCATCCCGGCCGAGGCGCTGCCCCACGTCTTCAAACGCTTTTACCGGACGCAGACGGCCGTCGAACGTGGTGTGGCCGGCACCGGCCTGGGTCTCTACATGGTTAAAGAGAGCCTCGGGCACTATAATGGCCGCATCGGCGTTCGGAGCGAAGACGGCAAGGGGACAACGTTCACTGTCACGCTCCCCATCGCCCAGGAGTGATGCTTGGCTGCCGATTAACGTGGGTGACGTCGAATGGACATTCGATAGAATCAGTCGGAGTTCAAGCACATCACGAGTCGTGCGTTGAAGCAGCATTCCGAAGACAACTGACGTGACAAACATTTACTTGGACCACGGCGCGACGACGCCCTTGCACCCGCGAGTGGCCGAGGCGATGGCCCCGTTCTGGGCCGAAACCTACGGCAACCCGTCGTCGCACCATTGGGCCGGGCGGGCTGCCAGCCGCGCCGTCGAGGATGCCCGCGGCCGCCTGGCCGATGCCCTGAACGCCCGGCCGCACGAGATCGTTTTCACCGGGGCCGGCTCCGAAAGCAATAACCTCGCCCTGCGCGGGGTGATGCTCGCTGCCCGCGCGGCCGGTCGGGGCGAGCACCTGATCACCAGCGCCGTTGAGCACAGCGCCGTGCTGGAGACAGCCAGACAGTTGCGCGACCTTTTCGGCTTCGAGTTGACCATCCTGCCGGTTGACGGCGACGGACGGGTGCGGCCGGACGAGGTTGCCGCCGCGCTGCGGCCGGATACCGTCCTGGTCAGTCTGATGGCGGCGCAGAACGAAATCGGCACGATCCAGCCCTGGCGTGAAGTCGGCGCGATGGCCCGAGCGGCCGGCGCGCTGTTTCACACCGACGCCGTCCAGCTGGCAGCGGCTCGCGTCTGGGACATGGCCGCCGACCCGGTAGACCTGCTCACGCTCGCCCCGCACAAGTTCTACGGCCCGAAGGGCGTGGGCATTCTCTATGTCCGCGAGGGTGTCGACCTCGTGCCGGCGCAGACAGGCGGCGCCCACGAAGACGGCCGCCGGGCGGGCACGCTCAACGTTCCGCTCATTGTCGGCGCGGCCGAGGCGTTCTGCCTGGCCCAGGCTGAGATGCCGGCCCGCGTGGCCCACGTCACCGCCCTGCGCGACAGGCTGATCGACGGTCTGCTGGCCGCGCTGCCGGACGACTGCATCCTGACGGGCAGCCGCGAGCAGCGCCTGCCCCACCATGCCAGTTTTGCCCTGCGCAATCTGTCGGGCAACGACCTGCTGATGCACCTGGACATGGCCGGCATCGCCGCGAGCAGCGGCTCGGCCTGCAGCAGCGGCGACCCAAAGCCCTCGGCCGTCTTGCAGGCGCTCGGTCTCGGCCCCGAATGGGCGACCGGCGGCCTGCGATTCACGGCCGGCATGCAGAACACCGAAGCCGACATCGACGCGACCCTAGACCATCTGCCGCGCATCGTCAGCACGCTGCGACGCCTGGCGACGCAGCTGGCTCCCGCGTGAAATCAACCGGCGTGATGAATACTGGCACACAGTCCCCCGAACCCGGACGGGTCGTCGTCGCCATGAGCGGCGGCGTCGATAGCTCCGTCGCGGCCGCGCTCCTGGTCGAGCAAGGCTATGACGTCGTCGGCATGATGATGCGCCTGTGGAGCGAACCGGGGCCCGGCGCTGCGGCCCCTGCTAACCGCTGCTGCACGCCGGACCAGATGGCCGATGCCCGCCGCGTGGCCGACCGCCTGCGTATCCCGTTCTACGTGCTGGATGTTCAGGCCCACTTCAGGCAGACCATCGTCCAGTTCTTCATCGACGAGCACCTGGCCGGCCGCACGCCCAACCCATGCATTGAGTGCAACCGCCAGATCCGCTTCACCTACCTGCTGGAGCAGGCGCTCGCCCTCGGCGCGAGCCACCTGGCGACCGGTCACTACGCCCGCATCCGCCGGACAGCGGACGGCCACCGGCTACTGAAGGGGCGCGATGAGGCCAAGGACCAGTCATACGTGCTGCACGTCCTAGACCAGCGCGCCCTGGCCCACGCCCTGTTCCCGGTCGGCGAATACACCAAAGATGAAGTACGGGATCTGGCCCGGCGCTTTAACCTGCCCGTCGCCGGCAAGCAGGACAGCCAGGACCTTTGCTTTCTGAGCGATGGCGATTATCGACGCTTCCTGCGCGAGCACGAGGCGCGGGCGGTGCAGCCGGGGTTGATCGTCGACCAGGACGGCCGCGAACTCGGCCGGCACGAAGGCTTGTCGTTCTACACCATCGGCCAGCGCAAGGGGCTCGGTCTGGCCGGGGGCGAACCGCTGTATGTCTTGCGAAAGGATGCCGGTCGGAACGCGCTCGTCGTCGGCCCGCGCGAGGCGCTCGGCCGTTTCGAGTTGGTTGCCGAGCGCGTGAACTGGGTCCGCGGCCGCGCCCCGGAAGGCGCGATCGAGGCCGAGGTCAAGATCCGCTACAAGGCTGCCGCGCTGCCGGCGCTTGTCACGCCTCTCGGCGCCGACCGGGCGGCCGTGCGCTTCGCCGGGCCCGTCTTTGGCGTCACGGCCGGGCAGGGCGCGGTCTTTTATGACGGCGAGGAGTGCCTCGGCGGCGGCCTGATCGCTGAAGGCGAACCCTCCATCGCTGAATTCATCCCCCTGAGCGAGGCGGTCGCACCATGACCACTGCCATCACCGGCGCAGCATCGGCCGTCGTTCTCGGCGCGCTTCTGGCCACGGCCTACGGCGCGGCGTTCCACTTGCTCAGCGGCGGCGGCCTGAAGCGAATCCCGCTTTACATCCTGGCCGCCTGGCTGGGCTTCGCCGTCGGCCACTTTGTCGGCAGTCTCCTGAACATCGACATGCTCAAGCTGGGGACCCTTAACCTCCTGACGGCCAGCATCGGGGCCTGGGTCGCCATCCTGCTAGCCTGGTGGTTAGCGGGCCGCTAGCGTCGTTTGAGTTAACCCGCCTTTCGGCTATACTTGGGTGTTGTAGGATCCCAAAGATGGATAACACCCCGTATTCGAGTGGCCAGCCTGCGGGCCCGACGACCCAGGCTAAGCCGGGGACCGGGCCAACCCCCGGCGTCCGATTGGACGCGACTGCCGTCGTTGACCAGTACCCGCCGCGCGAGATGATAGTCCCCGTCGGCAACATCGTCGCCGGCGTCGTCGTCACCCTGATCCTGTCGGTGGCGTTTGTCGCCGTGCTGGTCTGGCTGGCGGCCAATTACGCCGAGCAGATCCTGGTCATTCGCGACATCTTCATCATCGCGCTCGGCCTGATGTCGTGCGTCTCCGGGGTGGTGTTGATCCTGTTGTTGATTGCCATCATCCGGCTGGTCAACATGCTCGAATATGAGTTGAAACCCATCCTTCTGAGGACGAACGAGACCCTGGGCACCATCCGGGGAACGACCTATTTTATGAGCGAGAACGTAGTCCGGCCGATGACCAAGGCCAGTAGCTACGTGGCCGGGCTACGGCGCGGCGTCGAGACGCTATTCGGCGACCCGCGGCGCTAGCGCGGCCCTAGTTTGCAGCAAACAAGAGGCGCAACCATGAGCGATCAGAACAGTGACTTCGGCTCCTTCCTGGCTGGCTTCGTCATCGGCGCCCTCGTCGGCGCGGCGACCGCGTTGATCCTTGCTCCCCAGTCGGGCGAGGCCACCCGCCGCCAGATCGCGGGGGCAAGCCAGGAATTGCGCCAGGCAGCCGATGACGCCGCCCGCGAGTACCGCGAGAAGGCGGAGACTGTCATCACCGACACACGTTACAAGGCCCAGTCCTTGGGCGACCAGGTGCAGAGCCAGACACGCATCATCCTGGATCGCGGCAAGGATGACATCTCCGGCGCTGGCGGAAACTCAACCGCAACCAGTTAGGTCACCTCGCTCGGTGACCGTCGTCATACACCCGTACGAGCACGCTCGCGCGGCCGTGCTGTTGCCGTCCCGCAGTACGCCGCGGGGATGAGTGCGCGTCGGAGATCAAAACTCGCTGAGTCGACATGTCTGAAGCCGTGTCCATTCCCAGCGCAGAGCTGCGATTAGGCTTCCCTACCCTCTCCGAGGCGGATCTTGCGCGCCTCGAGAAGGCGACAGCGTTGTCGCTGGAAATCCACGGCGAACACTGCCGCCCATCGGGCGAGACCTATGCCGAGCACGGGCTGGCCGTCGCCCACGTCATCAGCGAGCTGGGCATTGACGACGTCGAGTCGCTGACCGCCGCGGTTCTCCACGACGCGCTGATGGCCCATACGTCGATGACCGAAGCTGCTCTGGCCAGGGCGACCAGTCCGGCCATCGCGACCTTGATCAAGGGGGCCTGGAGCTTGGACGACTATGCCCGGCGGGCGAGCCGCAACAAGAGCGGTGCCGGCGCGGGCATCGATGCGCCCGGCGACCAGGCCACGCTGGAGGCTATCCGCCGCGCCCTGCTGTCGATCATCGAGGGTGATATCCGCATCATCCTGATCCGCATGGCCGATTGCCTGCAGGACCTTCACGCCGCCGGGAACCTGCCGCCCGAACAACGCCGGCAACTGGCCTACGAGGCGATGCACATCTACGCCCCGCTTGCCAACCGCCTCGGCATCTGGCATTTGAAGTGGCAGCTCGAGGACCTCGCCTTCCGGTACCTGGAACCGGAGCAGTTTGACGACATCGCCCGCAAGCTGGAAGAACGCCGCCTGGAGCGGTCCCAGAGCATCGAACAGGCGGCCGACCGGTTGCGGGCGCAGCTTCGGGAGATGGGCATCAAGGCTTCGGTCAGCGGCCGCTCCAAGCATGTCTTCTCCATCTACCGGAAAATGAAGCGCAAGCAACTGGAGTTCGACCAGATCTACGACATCCAGGCGCTGCGCGTCGTGCTCGAACCGAACGACCACGGCGCCCACCAGACGAAGAGCAGCAAGGCCAAGGACGACGAAGAGCGCAGCCTGTGCTACCAGGTACTTGGCGCTGTCCACAGCCTGTGGCAGCCCATCCCGCGCGAGTTTGACGACTACATCGCCACCCCAAAGGCGAACGGTTACAAGTCCCTGCACACGGCCGTCATCGATGCAGACAGCGGGCAGATGCTTGAAGTGCAGATCCGCACCCAACGCATGCACGAGGAGGCCGAGCGAGGTATCGCCGCCCACTGGGCCTACAAAGAGAGAGGGGCCAAGGTCAGCGCCTCCGTCCAGAAGCGCATCCAGAACCTGCGCGAGCTGTTGGCGACCCTGCAGGAAGTCGAAGACTCGGGCGAGGGCATGACGATCGACGTCGACAAGCTGGAAGACCGCATCTATGTCTTCACGCCTAACGGGGACGTCGTCGATCTGCCGGCCGGCTGCACGCCGATCGACTTCGCCTACCAGATCCACACCGAAGTCGGTCATCGGTGCAGGGGCGCGCGCGTCAATGGCAAGATGGTCAGCCTGGACTACAAACTGAAGTCCGGCGAACAGGTCGAGATCATCACAGCCAAGCGAGGCGGCCCGGTGCGCGACTGGATGAACCCCAAACTGGGCTACACCGGCAGCGCCCGGACACGCAGCAAGATCCGCCAGTGGTACCGGACACAGGAGCGCGAGCAGAACATCCTGCAGGGGCGCGAAGTGGTAGAGCGGGAACTTCGCCGGCTGGCTCTGAACGATGCTCTTTCCGTCGAGGACATCGCCCACGGCCTGAAATACAGCGACGTGAACGAGTTCCTGGCCAAAGTCGGCTTCGGCGACATCCAGACCGCCCAGATCACCGGCGCCATCGCCCTGCTCCAACAGAGCCTGCAGCCACAGCACCAGGCCGAGGAACTACTGCCGCTCATCAAGCCAGGCGCGCCCCGGTCGAAGGGGCTGACCGTGCGCGGCGTGAGCGGTCTCCACACGCGGATGGCAGGCTGCTGCAACCCGATCGCCCCGGAGCCGATCGTTGGCTACATCACGCGCGGCGAAGGCGTGACCATCCACCGCAAGGACTGTCCCCAGTTGCAGGCCCTCTCAGAGCCCGAGCGACTGATCGAGGTCGACTGGGGGACGGGCGCCGAAACACACCCGGTACCGATCGTGCTGGAAGCCTACCGCCGCGGCGGCCTGATCGAGGACCTGGTGGCCATGCTCCGCGGTCAGCAGATCAACGTGCCCAAGACCAAGCTGGTCACCCATGACGGCATCATGACTGTCTACCTGGTGGCCGAAGTAGGCGACCTGGAACAGCTCAACCACCTGTTGACGAAGCTGGAAAACGTCCCGAACGTTATCCACGCCCGGCGCGAGCGCTGGTCATAGGGACAGGCACAGGAACAGCCGGCGCCGGTCGGTCGGGTATCCGGGGCAGGCGCCCGCCACTTATCCGATGACCACGCCCATCTCGTCCAGTTGCTGCCGCCGCTCTGGCGTCGCGTCAAACAGGGTGATGATCATCGCCCGAAGATCGTAGCGAAACTCAGTCGCCCGTTCGTCCGGCGTCCCGGCCCCGAAGACCAGTTCGCCCCACACCGATTCGGCGTCACGGCCGCGAAGGCGGAGAGTCGCCCCCTGCCAGCGACAGTAGTTGACCAGCGGCCGCATCAGGGCATCCTCGCATTAGGCATCGAGCGCCTCGTACTGCTCGAAAATGCGCCGGTAGGCCGGTGAGGTCTCCATCAGCGCGGCATGGTCGCCGGCCGCTTCGAGCCGGCCCTTCCGCAGGACCAGCACCAGGTCGGCCCAACGGATCTGGGAGAGGCGGTGGGTGATCAGGAACGTCGTCCGGTCGCGCGCGGCGGTGCGGATGGCGCGCTGGATCTGATCTTCAGTCGCGCTGTCGACGGCGCTGGTCGAATCGTCAAGGACGAGGATGTGAGGGTCGGTCAGGAAGGCGCGGGCGAGGGCAAGGCGCTGGCGCTGCCCGCCGGACAGGGTCACGCCGCGGCCGCCGATGATCGTGTCGTACCCTTCCCTGAAGCTCATGATGAAGTCGTGGGCCTGGGCTGCCTTCGCCGCTGTCTCGATTTCCTGCCGCGTGGCTTGCGGCTTGCCGAAAGCGATGTTGTCGGCGATGGAACGGGAGAAGAGAAAGATATCCTGTTCGATGATCGAGATCTGTCGCCGCAGGGCCGCCAGGTCCCAGTCGCGCACGTCGACGCCGTCGACCAACACGCGGCCGTTGCTGACGTCATACGTCCGGTTGACCAGCTTGACCAGCGTGCTCTTGCCCGACCCAGTCTGCCCAACGACCGCCACCGTCTGGCCGGGCTTGACGCTGAACGAGATGTTTTCGAGCACATCCGCGCCGGCCCGATAGCCGAACGAGACACCCTCGAAGCGGATTTCACCCCGGATGGGTTCCTGCCTGCCCTGCGGATTCTGCTGGAGGTCCGTCTCGGCCTGGATCAGCTCCAGCACCCGCCGGGCGCTGGCAAAGCCGAGCGATACGCGCGAATAAGCGAGGATCGAGATGAAGGTCGGGAAGGTGAAGAGGCTAAGCAGGCCCATGTAGGCCACAAC
Source organism: uncultured Ardenticatenaceae bacterium (assembly GCA_964422535.1). Classification (GTDB taxonomy): domain Bacteria; phylum Chloroflexota; class Anaerolineae; order Promineifilales; family Promineifilaceae; genus Promineifilum. The sequence continues at coordinate 61,486 of CAYRBP010000020.1, forward strand.
ATCCCCGACCTCGAGTTGCCCCTGGCGCAACAAGATGAGGGCCTGGGTGAAACCGACCGCTTCGGTGATGCCAAGCAAGAGGAGAGGCAGGAAACGGGCCTCAATACGGCCCTGGGCGACGGCCGCCGCACGATAGGAAGTCGCGTTCTTCCTGAAGAGGGCCGCTTCCGCCTCTTCCTGGGCCATCGCCTTGACCGTTTCGATGCCATCCAGCACTTCGGCCAGGCGGGCATTGACGCGGCCAAATGCGCCGCGGACCCGGTCGGACACCACCTGGAGGACGTTCATATAGCGAATGAGGGCCAGGATATAAGTCACGACGAAGAAGATCGGCGCGAGAAGCAGCTGCCAGCTATAGCGCGGCGTCAGCAACAACGGCATGAACATGAAAGCGGCCGAACCGACGACCAGGTTGACCCCCAGCGACATCATCAGGTTGACTTCATGGACGTCGTTGGTCGCCCGCGCCATCGTTTCGCCAACCGGTTGCAGGTCATGAAAGGTCATGCTCTTGCTGAGAAGGCTGGCGTACAACTCCTGGCGCATGTCGCGCTCGAGTCGCTCACCGATGATGGCGGTGGCGAAATTGCGGCCGAACATCAGGCCGGCGCGGATGAGCGAAGCAACCATGATCGCCCCGGCCGCCCAGGCGATGCCCGCCATATCGGGCGGTTCGGCAACGGCCGAATTGAAGGCCATGCCGATCAGGACTGACAGCGCGGCCGCCAGGAACGCGTTGCCGAAAGCACCCACGAACATGACCACGACCAGCGGCCAGTGGCGGCGGATGTGGGACAACACCCAGTTCGCCGGCGTGCTCGTGTCAGACTGGAAGGTCGCAGCAGCGGTGAATTCGCCGTCGTAGGTAGTCAGGTCAGTCACGGTGTGCTAGCTCCCCGGTCGGGATGCCGGGAGACCGATTATCTCACAGGC
>CAYRBP010000021.1:0-61884 GCA_964422535.1 uncultured Ardenticatenaceae bacterium
GATGTCGTTCCCCGTGCCCGGCACGCTGATGATCGAACCGACCGAGAGCGAGTCGCTGGCCGAACTGGACAACTTCATTGAGGCGATGATCCGCATCCGCGAGGAGATCCGCGACATCGACGAGGGGCGGATCGACCGGACCAACAACCCGCTGAAGCATGCCCCGCACACGGCCGAGGTCGTCCTTGACGAAGGTTGGGACCGGCCGTACACGCGCGAGCAGGCGGCCTACCCGCTGCCGTGGGTGCGCGAGCGCAAGGTGTGGCCGAGCGTCAGCCGGATCGACAACGTATACGGCGACAAGAACCTGTTCTGCATCTGCATACCGGTTGAGGAATACGCGTAAGCGTTCTGACGCAGCTTGCCAGACCTCTGAGGTCCCCAAGGGCCTCAGAGGTCTTTTTGTTCAGCTTCCCGCCCGAAGCAGTGTCTCCAGCACGGCGCCGGCCGCGGCCGCCCAGTCAAAGCGCAGCAGGTTCACCCTGCCCCTCGCGACGAGGTCGGCCCGCAGGGCGGCGCCGGCCACAACCCGCCGCATCGCCTCCGCCAGCGCCCCGCGGTCAAGCGGATCGACCAGCAAAGCTCCCTCCCCCGCCGCTTCGGGCAGCGAGCTCGTATTGGAGCAGATGACCGGCGTGCCGCAGGCCTGCGCTTCCAGCACGGGAAAGCCGAAACCTTCATACAGCGAGGGGAAGACCAGCGCCGTCGCCCCGGACAGGAGCGCAGCCTTGTCAGCATCAGGGATGAAACCCGGCAGCCGAACACGATCCTGAACGGCCGGCGGCAGACCGCGGATCGCCTCCAGCAGCGGCTCCGCCAGCCAGCCGGCCCGTCCGGCCAGGACGAGGGTGTAACCTTCCGCGTGCAGGCCGCTGGCAGCAAAGGCCTCGACCAGCCGGCCGAGGTTCTTGCGCGGCTGGAGCGTGCCCAGGTAGAGCAGGTACGGCCGGACGATGCCCGCGCGGGCACAGGCGGCCGCGATGATCTCCGGGGCATCCACCCGGCGCAGGCCGGGATCGACGCCGGGATAGACGACCTCGATCTTCTCCGGCGCGACGCCGTAGAGGCGGATCAGGTCATCGGCCGTGGCCCGTGAATCGGCGATCACCTGCCGGGCAACCCGGGCGTTGTGGCGCGTGCTCCAGCGCAGGTAAGCCCGTTGGCGGCGCGGGTGCGCCTCCGGAAAGTGCTCAAAGCCGAGGTCGTGGATCGTGGCGACGCTTGGCCGGTCATATCCGATCGGGATGACGTGGGCCGGGGTGAAGAAGACATCGGGCGGCCGGGCTTGCATCTCCCGCCGCAATCGCCCATGCGTCCAGAGTCGCTCCTGGGGGATATGAACCGCCTCAACGTGACCGTCGTCGGGGAACAGGTCGCCGGCCGGCGGACGGTTGAAGTACAGACGCACCTGCTGACCCCGTTCGGCCGCGAGCGGGATCAGCGCGCGGATGAGATGGAGGGCATACCCTTCCGTCCCGGTGCGCTGGCCGGTCGCGGCGCGACTGGCGTCGATGCCGATGGTCATAGGCGGCCGCCGAACTACTCGCTCGGCGCCTCGCCGCAGGGAGATCGCACGGTCAGGAAGTCCTGCACGACCCAGCCTTCCTCGCCGCCCACAGCCCGCACCTTGCGCCAGGTGAACTCCCCGGCCTGCTCGGGCGCGTCGTCAAGTACCGTCAGGAGTGTCCCCTCCGGCAAGACGACAAGCTCCGCCCCGTTCGGCGCATCGCGCAGGCGCAGGCCGTTGCCGCTGGTCCCTTCAACGACGCCGCGGCACAGGACAGCTGTCGGCTCGACCGTCTCCGTCGGCACGGACGACGTCGCGGTCGCCGTCGGGGGGAACTGATCCAGGAAGGGCGTGGTTGTCGGCGCTCCCTCGACCGCTTCCCCCTCTTCAGTCTCCGCCGTCTCGGCCGGCGGGTTGAGCGTCGTCAACAACTGCTGGCGCTGATAGAAGAGGATGGCGATGGCTCCGGCAAAACCCACCACGGTGACAAGCAGCCACAGCGCCGCGCGCCGCAGGATGAGTTCCCGTTCCAGTGTGTAGAAACGCGCCCCGCCGCGCCGGATCCCGCGGTAGGTGATGGCGGCCGCCACCAGGCCAAGGGCGATCAGCAGGGCGGGAAGCAGGATACCGTTGAGCATGCGCTACGCGCTCCCCACCGTGGCGATTTCCAGGTCGGCCGCATCGAGCGGGCCCGGCCGAAGGATTCGCAACACCGGCCCCGTGCAGTCGACGACGGTCGAGGCGAGGTCGCCCGGCGACGGGCCGTCATCCAGCACAGCGGCCACCAGCCCGTCCAGATACCGCCACGCTTCATCGCCACTCGTGGCCGGAGGCTGGCCGGAGCGGTTGGCGCTGCTGGCGGCGACGGCGCCCCCCGCTTCGCGGATGAATGAGCGGGCGACGTCGTGGTCAGGGATGCGGACGGCAACCGTCTGCTCAGGGGCGATGATCGCGGGCAGCAACGGCCGGCGGGGCAGGATGAGCGTCAACGGACCGGGCCAGAAGCGACCGATGAGCGCTGCCGCGCTGTCGGGCACGCCGGCCGCAATCCGTTCCAGGTCAGCCAGGTCGGCCAGGAGGACGGGGATGCCCTTTTCCATCGGCCGCTGCTTGATGGCATAGAGGCGGCCGATGGCTGCCTCGTCGAAGGGGTCTGCGCCGATGCCATAAACCGTATCGGTCGGGAACGCCACCGGCTGCCCATCCCGGATGCAGGCAGCCGCGATGCGGACGGAGCCGGGCTCTCGTGCGAGCAGGCGCAGGGTTTGCCGTCTCTCTGGAGTCAAGTCGCTAACCTGTATGCCCGGTTCCCCGGAGGATCCGCAGGTGGCGCGGGTGGCCCGCAAAGTCGCGCAAGACATCGATCCGCGCTGAGGGGAACTCAGCCTCCGCCAGCGCAACAGCCGCGTGTTCCTGCCGCCAGCCGATCTCCAGCAGGGCGAGCCCGTCAGGATTCAGGCGCGCCGTCAATTGAATCAGGAGCCGCCGGATCAGGTCCAGGCCGTCCGCCCCACCCCTCAGGGCCAGGGCCGGCTCATAGGATTTTACTCCAACGGCAAGCTCCGTCCACTCGCCATCGCTGATGTAGGGCAGGTTGGCGGCAACGAGGTCAAATCGCTTATCCACACCCGACAGGAGGTCGCTCTGCCGAAACGCCACCCGCCCCGGCACGATGCGCTCAGCATTACGCCGGGCGACGTCCAGCGCGTCGGCCGAGATGTCGACCGCCCACATCTCCGCTTCCGGCAGTGCGATGGCCAGGCTGACGGCGATGCAGCCGCTGCCGGTTCCAACGTCGACAACCCGCTGCCGCCCGCGCGGCCGTGCCCAGGCCAGCGCCTCCTCGACCAGTTGCTCCGTCTCCGGTCGCGGGATGAGAACGGCAGGCGTGACGTCAAAGTCCAGCCCGAAGAACGGGGCAGTGCCGGTCAGGTAAGGGATCGGCTCGCCGGCTGCTGCCCGCCGAACGAGCGCGTCAAAGGCGATCGCCTGTTCGGGCGACAGGGCGTCGCTGTCGTGGGCGATCAGGTAAGCGTGGTCGCGGCCGAGGACGTGTTGTAGCAGAAGACGCGCGTCGAGCGCGGGAGAGAAGGAGGAAGCGAGTTGTCGCCGGGCAAGGGCCTGCGCCTGTCTGATGGTCGTCATACGCCTGAACAGCAACCGGCGGCACACGGCCGCCGGCTGCAATTCAGGATTCTAGCCGATCGTCGGGCGCAAGGCACTTCCAAAGTGCCTTGCCGGAGGACAACGCTAAGCCAGTTCCGCTTCGCGGACCGGAATGAAGTTGTGCTCCTCGAGATAGTTCAGGATGCGCTGGGCGCTTTCCTGCGGCGTCTCGCGGTCGGTGCGGATGTGGATCTCCGGGTTAACCGGCGGCTCAAACGGGTCGGAAATACCGGTGAAGTTCGGGATCTCGCCGGCGATGGCCTTCTGGTAGAGGCCCTTGACGTCGCGCTCCATGACGACGGCCAGCGGCGCGTCGATGAACACTTCGATGAAGTTCGTCGTGTTGGCGCGGACGTTGTTGCGGACCTCGGCGTAGGGCGAGATGAAGGAGCAGACGCAACCGACGCCGTTGCGCGACAGCAGCTTGGCAACGAACGAAACGCGCTCGATGTTCTTGTCGCGGTCTTCCTTGCTGAAGCCCAGGTCGCGGGTCAGGCTCTCGCGAACAACGTCGCCATCCAGGCGCTCGAACTTGCAGCCGCGGTCAGCCAGTTCCTTCTCCAGGAGAAGGGCGATCGTCGTCTTGCCCGCGCCCGACAGTCCGGTCATCCACAACACATAGCCGGGGTATTCCTCAATGTGAGACATCAGTTTTGTTCCTCTTGTATTCCTGAGTTTGATAGAGAATTAGTTATCATGTAGACCGGGCGCTTCGGTGCGGACGAAGCCCTGTTCGATGAGCATGTTCAGGATTTGCCGCGCGTTCTCCTCGGCCGTGTGGCCGAGCGTCTCGACGCGGATCTCCGGGTGTTGCGGCGCTTCGTAAACATCATCGATGCCGGTAAAACCCTTGATCTCACCGCGGCGGGCGCGGGCGTAGAGGCCTTTCGTGTCACGCTGCTCGCACACATCCAGCGGGGTATCCACGAAGACCTCGATGTACTGGTCCGACCCGATCATGTTGCGGACCTCGTTACGGGTCGCGCGATAGGGGCTGACGGCCGCACAGACGGCGATGCCGCCGTGGCGGACGATCTCCGACGCCACGAAACCAATGCGGCGGACGTGGTCGTCGCGGTCCTCTTTGCTGAAGCCCAACCCTTCCGAGAAGTGAGTGCGGACGACATCGCCATCCAGCAGGGTCACGTTGCGGCCATACTCCAGCAGCAACGTCGTCAACACGCCGGCCGTCGTCGACTTGCCGGCGTTGTGCAGCCCGGTCAGCCAGACACAGACACCCTGGCGATAGCGCGGCGGATAGGTCTCGGCCAGAATCTCGGCCACCTCCGGACGGGTGAACCACGACGGCAGCTGACGGCCGACCTGCAGGTACTGCTCGCGGACCTGGGTGCCGGAGATCGAAGCGGTGCGGGTGGTCTTGTCGACCTTCGAAACCTCTTCGTAGCGGTCCTCATCCGGCAGGTAGACCAACATCGTGAACGGCACGACGCCGACGCCGAGTTCCTCGCTGTGCTTCTCGACCAGGTCCTGGGCATCATAGGGGCCGTAGAACGGCTGGCCGTTGGAGTCGTTGCCCGGACCGGCATGGTCGCGGCCGACGATCAGGTGGTTGGCGCCGAAATTGCGGCGGATGATCGCGTGCCAGACGGCCTCGCGCGGGCCGCCCATACGCATCGCCAGTGGCAGCAGCGACAGCAGGATGCGGTCCGGCTCATAGTAGCGCTGCGCCAGCGCCTTGTAGGTGCGAACGCGGGTGAAGTGGTCCACATCGCCCGGCTTGGTCATACCGACGACCGGGTGGAGCAGCAGGACGCCGTCCTTCTCTTCGACGGCGCGGTGAGTCAGTTCTTCGTGGACGCGGTGAAGCGGGTTGCGCGTCTGGAAGGCCACGACGTTGCTGTGGCCGTAGTCTTCCAGCTTGGCCCGCACTTCGGCCGGGGTGAAGCGCAGGTTCTTGAAGTCATAGTGAGTCGGCAACTGCAGCACGCGCATGGGGCCGCTGATGTTGTACTTACCCCAGCGATGCATCTCGGCCACGATGGGATGGCGGAGGTCCAGCGTGCCGAAGGCCTTCTGGGCGACCTCTTCCAGGTTCCACTCGTAAACTTCTTCGACGTTCAGGATCGCCAGCAACTCGTTCTCCGGGCTGCGCAGGGCGATATCCCGGCCGATCTCGATCTTGGCGACGTCATCTTCGTCCACCGGCAAGGGAATGGGCATCGGGAAGAGCACGCCATTGGCCAGGCGCATGGTGTCCAGAACGCTCTGGTGGTCAGCCTGGCCCATGAAGCGGTCCAGCGGCGAAAAGCCACCGACGGCCAGCAGTTCCAGGTCGCAAACAGCGCGCTCTGAGATGCGGATCGACGGTAGCGTGCCGGCATAGGCGCGCGCCTCGGCGAGTTCCGCTTCCGGCACCATCAGGTCAACCAGCTTTCCGCCATAGGGCGTGATCAAAGTCGTTTTTTCGGTCGTGGCTAGCAATGCAACAAACTCCTTATCCGACCCTTGCCCATCTGGCGGACGCGCTGTCCCCACGACAAGAGTGCGTATGTCTAACTTCCTGGTCCCGCCCGCCGATCCTGCCCACCGGCCCCGCCACTCCCGCCATCCGCGCAGCCGGCGCGTAACGCCGGGCACGCGGGACAGCGCGCCTCAGTCACAGGCAAGTCGGCTGCAGTTGGCGCGCGCCCCTTTGGGCGCGGTGACCAGACAGGGAGAAGACCCGGGCAGGCGGTAAGCGCACGGGCATCGGTCCGTAAATGTGCGATCAGCGTACTACGCAGGCTAATCTAGCCTTCGAAACTTACAAACAATATTAACGTCAGAACCGGCGTCAGCCCAGGTAGCCCAATTGCTTGAGCCGCTCGGTCACGTCGGCCTCGGCGTCGGCGTCCCAGGTCCCCTCAGCGGCAACTTCGTCTCCTATCGGCCGTTCGACGTATTCCGGCTCGTTTGCCCTGGAGAACGCCGGCGCGATGGCAGGGGCAATGATGCGCCCGTCCATGTAGCGCGGGATCGGACAGCCCTGAAGGTAGAGGAGCGTCGGCGCCAGATCTTCGATCGATGTCTCGGGCAGGACGCCGGCGGCAATATCCGGCCCGGCCGCGGCCACGATGCCTTCCAGCCGGTGGCTGCCCGTTTCCCCGGTATAAGGCGCGCGGAAGAGCTGGCCGCGCTGCCCGGCGAACTCATATCCCTTGCGGGTGATATAGCTCAGGCCGCGCATGATCGCCAGCAAGTCGGGCGCATCCTCCAGATAGCGGCCGTGGAACAACTCCTCCTTGCGGTAGACGCGGTCCACTACCGGCAGGCCGTCGTCCGGGTCGACGATGCTCATCATCCCTTCGGCGATGGCCGCCCGCAGCGGTTCGTAGTCGCCCGGCTCGACGATACCCTCCGGCTCGCGCCCCTTCAGGTTGATGAAGATCTGGCCGTAGTAGCCAAAGCTATAGGCGCGGGTGCGCGACCAGTCGATCGCATGGGTGAATTCCAGCCGCTGGTCGCGCGGAAGGACCTGGATCCGGTCGCCGAGCGCGCGCTTGATCAACACCTCGACCCGGTGCAGATTCAGTCGGGTCAGGGTGTCACTGATGCGGGCGCGCGTCAGGCCAACCCGACGCATCGTCTGGTGCCAGCCGACCGGAGCGGCTGCCTGCGGCCGCAGTGCCAGGTAGCCCTGCCCCAGGAGCCACTCGTTCAGGAAAACGTCGCGGTAGAGCGGCCCGGCCCCGTGGTCAGACATGACGACGATGTTGGCGTCCTCCCCGGCGGCGGCGACAAGCTCGCCAACCCAGTGGTCGATGCGGGCGTACAGGTCGCGGATAGCGGTCCTGTAGCGCGCCGGTGCGCCGGGGTCATGGTTGGGATGAGACGGGTCCATGTGGTGCCAGTAGAAGTGGCAGATCTCGTCGCTGTTGCGAAAGACGGTCATGAAGAAATCCCACGGCCGCTCGCCCATCAGCCGGACGGCCGTCGCGCCGCCTTTGTCGGTCATCTCGAAGATGTCGTCCAGCCACTCGTCCTGCCGGTCCGGCACGAAGAAGAACTTCTTGTTGACCCGGTAGCCCTCCGCTTCCAGGGTCGCGCCCAGTTCCGGCGGGTAAGCGAAGGGGGCGAAGTCAGGTGTGCCGAGGCCGGTGATGAGAAAGCCGTTGACCGGCCCCGGGGGATAGGTCATCGGCACATTCATGACGCCGACGCGCCGGCCCTGGTCCCCCAGCAGGCCCCAGAGTGTCCGGCCGGGAATCTGATCGGCGCGCACGACGCGCAGCGCGTAGCCGCCTGCCTCGCGGCGGACAAAGTCAAAGACGCCGTGCTGGCCGGGGTTCAGGCCGGTGATGAAGGTCGACCAGGCTGTGGGCGAGTGGACCGGAATGGTAGAGCGCAGGACGCCAAAGCTGCCGCGCTCGATCAGGCGCGCCATGTTCGGCATGTCACCGCTGGCGGCCCACTGCTTGACCAGTGGGTACGGAGCGCCATCGATGCCGATGACCAGTAACTTGCGAAACGACATAGGCTGTATTCTAGCCCCGCGGCTTCCGGAAAGACAGACTCCCGGCGGACGCTTGCCCGACTCCTCTACGACGCCGGGAACAGCGGCATGATCGTCGCCTCATTCGTTTCGACGATGAGCGCCTCGAGCTGGCCGTGCGACATCTCGCGGAGCGCGTTCTGGAAGGCGTCGTAACGATCGACCGTGAAGCGGGCGGTCAGCAGCACCTCGGCCGCGAAGGTCTCGTCCAGGACTTCCCCCCCATGGGCCTGGATGAGCAAGCGGATGCGCTCGACCAGGGTATAGGGGAACTCGACGATGACCGTATGCGTGGGCACCTTTTCCGCCCGCGGCAGGGCGGCCAGGACTTCCTTCACGGCATCCCCGTAGGCCCGCACCAGCCCGCCTGTGCCGAGCTTCGTCCCGCCAAAATAGCGGGTGACAACAACCGCCACGTCGCCCAGGCCGCTGCCCTGCAAGACGGCCAGCATCGGCCGCCCGGCCGTGCCGGAGGGTTCGCCGTCATCATGGCAGTGGGCGATCACGCTCTGACCATGTCCGACCAGGTAGGCCGGAACATTGTGGCTGGCGTCCGCGAACTCCGCTCGAATGCGCTGGATGAACGCCCTGGCATCGTCCACGGTGAATGCCGGCGCGGCCGTGGCGACGAAGCGCGAGTTGAGCACCTTCATCTCGACTCGCGTCTCGGTGGCCGGGATCAGGAGGCGGCTGGTCATACCGTCATTCTAGCGCGACCGGCCGGCAAACCGTGTGCCCAGACGGACAGATCTCGTTGATCCGGCGCGCAAAAAATCTGCTATCATGTCCGGTAGAGGGCCACCGCTGGGCCGAGCGCGTGAGTCAAACGACAACTGGACTGCAGGCGAGCTTGGTACAAGGCGCACCTCAAGCGATGCGCCGGCAACCCCGTGGGGCTGCCCCAGCCGTCTGAATGGTTGACCCGCTGACTGCACTCCGCATGCCCTGCTGTCGGCGGTGGCCTGCTCCCATTTCATCCGCCGCCAACTCAGGACGGCCGGGCCGCGTTCTGTGGGGTTGCGGGTTCCGGAAGGCGCGCCAGCAGCAGCGCATTCACCAGGTCAAAGACAAACAGGAAAGCGCCCTGGACGACGACGCACCAGCCCCAGCCCAGCAGGCGTGGGTCAGTGGCGCCGCGCGTCTGGGCCAGCCACACGCCGCCCAGGATATAAAGGATATCCAAACCGGCGTTGACCCACAGGAGTCGTGACAGCTTGCGTTGCTCCGCCTGCATGACGCCCGGCGTCATGCCATCGGCCGCCGACCGGCGTCGCTTCGAGCTGCGCTGCCCGAAGAGGGCGATGGCCAGGTTAATCGCGCCCCAGGCCACGGCCATCTCCCCAACGCCACGCCAGGCGCCATCGGCCGTCACGATCAACACTGCGCCGACGACGATGTTGCCCACGGCCCACCCCGTCAGCCAGCGGGTCAGCCGATCCTGAAATTGCCAGATGTTCATTGGCTTGCCTCTTGCGAACGATTACCTGCCCGCTGATCTTACTCCATCTGACCCAGCCTTGCGATTGGTGCCGGACTGGGATAGTATCTTGCTGAAGGCAGTGGCGAGGAAAAAGCATGACGAGCACCACGGCCCCAAATCCTCGCCGGGCGCTCCTTGTGGCGCGTCTGGCAGCCGAACGTGCGAATCTCTTCTTTCAGATGCGGGGGTTCGAAGCGGATGTGCTCGCCACTTTTTCCATCAGCAACGGCTGGACCGTCAAGGATGTTCTGCCCCACCTGGCCTACTGGGACGCCTTCTACGCCAACCGGCTTAGCCTGCTCCAGGACGGCCGCCACCACGACATTCGCCCCCTTGACGACGACGAGCTCGACGAGCGCAACTGCCAGACCAAGACCCAGTTCGCTGCGGCGCCATTCGAGCAGGCGCTCGCCATCAGCCTCAAAGAACGACAGAATTTCCTGGCAGTGCTCCAGCACATGCCCGACGAGTTGCTCTACCGGCGCTTCTACCTGGGCAAGGGCTGGCGCGCATCCGGCTACACGTGGACGCGCTGGCGTTACCAGCACGACGCCGAACACGCCGCCGAGATCGGCCGCTGCCGTAGCTCGATGCCGGCGGCGGCGCTGAAGACACGCCCCGCGCCCCGCGGCGTCCTGCGCGCACTCCTCCAGTCGACGCGGGCCGAGTTTCTGGCGCTGGCGGCGCTTGTCAGACCCTCCGACCGCGAGACGCGGCCGCTGTGTGGACACTGGACGCTGAAGGACATCATCACCCACCTCACCGTCTTCGAGCAGTTCGGCGTCAGCGCACTCAACCAGCTCCTTGCCGGCGCGCAACCGCAGTTTGAACTGACCATCGCCAACTTCGACGCTTTCAACGAGGCTCAGATCGTCAGCCGCCACGGCATCCCGTCGACCCGGGCGTTCGAGAAACAGCAACTGACACGCCGCTCATTGCTGTCCCTGCTTGATGCAGCGGACGACGAGTTGCTCGCCTTGCCGTTCACTGCGCCCTGGAACTCGCTCACCACCGGCTACCGCCTGCTGGTCGCCCTCGCCGTCCACGAGCAGGAGCACGCCGACATCTTGCGCCGCTCGCTGGGGCTGCCGCGCCTGCCGAAGCGCTCGCGCCTCTTCCGCTAAACGGCCGTGGCCTCAACCTGGAAAGAGCAAGCCGGCATCCTGCGCTCGCTGGCGATCTATTATGGCGTCCCCGGGCGCATCGGCCGTCTGACCTCGTTCTACCGCCCCCTCATCCGACCCGGCGACCTGTGTTTCGACATTGGCGCCCACGTCGGCAACCGGGTACTGGCCTGGAGACGCCTCGGCGCGCGCGTGGTGGCCGTCGAACCACAACAGGCGCTGGGCCGCCTGTTAAGCCATTTCTACGGCCGATCATCGGACGTCACGCTTGTCCGGGAAGCGGTGGGCGCGGCTCCGGGCACCGCCACGCTCCGCATCAGCCCGACCAACCCGACCGTGGCCTCCCTCTCGGACGAGTGGATCAGCGCGGTCAGCCGAGACCCATCCTTCGCGGGCGTGAGCTGGGACGGGGTCGAAACGGTCACCATGACGACGCTTGACGCACTCATCGTTCGCTATGGAGAACCTGCCTTCTGCAAGATCGACATCGAAGGCTATGAGGCGGAGGCGCTGCGGGGGTTGTCACGGCCGCTGGCGGCCCTGTCGTTCGAGTTCATCCCTGCCGGCATCGAACTGGCAGGACACTGCCTCGACGAATTGGCCCGGTTGGGCCGGTATGAGTTCAACTGGTTCCCCGGAGAGTCACACGCCTGGGCCTCGTCCCGCTGGCTGAGCGAGCCGGAGATGCGGCAGCAGCTTGCAGAACTCGGCCGCGGCCGCGCGTCAGGCGACATCTTCGCCCGGCGGATCTAGTCGCCCGCGGCGTGAGAGTGGGCCAGGCGTCGCGAGCGCCGGCCGCCCCGCCACCAATCGAAGGCCAGCAGCCCGGCGGCCGTCGCCAGACCGACCGTGGCGAAGACGATCCACGGCAGCGCCGGGAGATTCAGCTTCGATGCCTGGTCCACCAGCGATCCGCCGAGGATGTGACCAAGACCACCGCCAATCGCCAGCGCCAGCGAACTGACCCCGAAGTAGGCGCCACGCGCCCGGTCATCGCACATTTCCGCTGTCACCGTCTGGGTCGGCGGCGTCGCCAGCACCGAGCCCAGGGCAAAGAAGAGGAGCGCCACGTAGAACTGCGGCATGCTGTTCGTCAGGGCCACCAGACCCAGCCCGAGGGCCATGCTGACCACGCCGGCGACGATAGTCGTCAGCGGGCGCAGGTAACGCTGCGAAAGGCGGATAGCCGGCAGCTGCAGGATCACGGCCAGCACCGCGGCGACGGTCAGGAACACGCCGACGCTGCTGTTGTCCCCGGTCAGGTCCTTGACATAGAGGGGCATGGCGATCGACAGCTGCACCCACATGAACCAGAAACCCATCATCAGCACCGTGAAAACGACGAAGACGCGGTCGCGCAGAGCGAGCTTCAGACCGGCCCGCGCGCCCTGTTGGCCGACGGATACGCTGATGGGGGGAAAGAACACCAGCGCGACAAGACCGGCGACAAGGAAGAACCCGGCCGCGCCAAGCCCGACGACCTCGAAATCGAAGGCAATGAGCAGCGCGCCGATCAGCGGCCCGACGGAACGGGCCACATTCTGCAGGATGCCGAGACGGCCGTATAGCTCGGTCTGCCGTTCCGGCGGCGCGAGGGCGGCCAGCGACGCCCGCTGCGGCGCGTCGAAGAGCGCTCCGCCAACAGCGGCCAGAAAGCCGGACAGCAGCAACATCCAGGGCACGACTGCATATCCCATGATGACGAAGCTGACGGCGCGGATGACCACGCCAAGCAGGATGAGGCTCTTCGGGCCGACGCGATCGGCCAGCGCGCCGCCAAAGACGGTCAGGCCTTGCTGGGCAAACTGGCGAACAGCCAGCACCAGTCCGACGAACGCGGCCGCCCACCCCAGCTCATCCACATAGTGAACCGACACCAGCGGGATGATCAGGAAGAACCCGGCGTTCATCAGGAAGGTGACCGTCATCACCGTCCACAGGCCGCGCTGTTGCTCGCGCGGGCTGAGTTCGTCGACACGCTTCAAAAGCCGCATGAAACCAGACCTTCTAACACAAAAAAGACCTCCCACCCAATCAGCCGGCAGGAGGTCGGCAATAGCAAGCTATTCTATACCTTTTAGACGCGCCGGGATAGTCGATCCTTACCCGCACACGACACGTGCCGGCCGTTCCTCCGTCGCCTATTGCTGGCAGAGGACGTTGCCGATGTCCTCCCAGGTAGCTGTGTTGCCGGCCACAGCCGAAGCGGGCCAGGTCGCCAGATCGCCGGTGTACTGAACCTGGACCATCGTCCCGAAGATGCTTCCCAGCGCCGGCATCTCGGCCGCAACGTCGATCTGCATCTCCACGACCCATTGGCTCGCCCCGGATTCGCCGATAGCGGCCGCCCAGTTCGTGCTGGTGTAGTTGGAGTTCCATTCCAGCAGGTCGGAATTCGTGCCAATGCCCGCCCACAGGCTGCGGGCATCGTCTCGGGTGATCTGGAAGAAGCGGTCAGCCGTATCCGGGTCGCCCCCGTTGTTGAGCGGGTCGAGATACAGCCGCATCGAATCGGTGGGGTCCGGCGTGTCGTCGTTGATCAGGAAAGCCAGGTAGAAACGTCCGGCATCACGCAAGAAGTAGACCTGAACCAGCTTTCCGGGGTCCCCGGCCGGCGCGAACTGGAAGAGCGGCGAACCCGGCCACTCCAGGCCCAGGTTGAAGACGCCGTCGATGATCGGCGCGCCGGAAACGCACGACAGCGTGTAGGCCGGCGGCGGCGGCAGGGTTGGGGTGGGCGTGAACGTTGCCGGCGGCGTCGGCGTCAGCGTCGCCGTCCCCGTTGCAGTTGGCGTCAAGGTCGGGAAGTTCGTGGCCGTGGGGCTGGGCGTCCACGTCCAGGTCGGTGACAGCGTGGCGGTCGGGGTCCAGGTGGGCGGCAGGGTGCCCGTTGGCGTGGCCGTCCTCGGGTTGGGCGTGCGCGGGTCCGTGCCCTGGGCGATCTCCACCCCGTCATCGATGCCGTCACCGTCGGTATCGCGCAGCAGTGGGTTGGTCCGGTAGACGTTCACCTCGTCTCCGTCGCTGAGGATATCGCCATCCGTATCGCGATTCTTCGGGTCGGTCTTGTGCACGAGGACTTCGTCCCCGTCACGTAAGTTATCGGCATCGGTATCGGGGTTATCCGGATTCGTGCCCAGCACCTGCTCCTGCTCGTCACTCAGACCATCACCATCGCGGTCGCCCACAATCGTGGCTGTGGCTGCCACGCGGGTGGCTTCGGCCTGTTGCGTCGCGACGACGGCCGTCTGGGCGATGGCGACGGCCGTCTGGGTGGCAACCATCTCCGGGAAGCTCAGGGTCGGCGTCGGCGTCGACGTCGCCCCGATGCCAAGCAGGTTGGCACGATTCGACCACAGCGCCAGCATGCTCAGGACGCAGGCGAAGGTCACCAGGAAAAGCCCCAGATATAACAGCGCGGGCGGGATGAGCGGCCGGCTGATGGCTTCGCCGGTCAATACCTGGCGACCACCTTTCAGGACCGACACCTCGACCTCGAACGGCAGTACCTCGCCCTGGCCAATCCACTGGGCCTGGCGCGGTTCGATGGCCAGCTCGACGTTGGCCGCCTGTGCGGGGCCGAGCACGATCCGGCCTCGTTCGCCGCTGAAGCGAAGCGCCTGATTGACGTCCCGGGCAACGACGCTGAACTGGGCCTCGGTGTTGCCGGTGTTGCGGATGGTCACGACGGCCCGATCCGGCAGGCGGACCTCCGGGTTCGCCAGCATGGCCTCGAACGCCATGAAGCCGCCGATGGTCAGCGCGGCCGTCACACCGATGGATGCCTGCGGATGGCGCTGAGAGACCAGTTCCAGCCGCAACCGCTGGCGTCCTGTCTGGACCGCGCGATCGCGGGGCGGGCGGACGCCGAACGAGAGGGACACCGTTTCGCCGGCAGGCACACGGACAAACTCGTCCGGCAGGATAAGCCACGAAGGGTCGATACCCTGCACCCGCAGGAAGACACGGTCATCCTCCTGCGTGCGGTTTTCGATGTCCACCTTGACATCGATGCGCTGGCCGGGTTCGACAAACAGCTTGTCCTTGGCCAGGTGAATCACCAGCGGCCCGGGCGCGCCCGTCGCCAGTGATGGTTGCGAAGCCGGCGTCGAGGGGCCGACAACGGCGGCCGTTGCGGCCATGGCCAGTCCCGCAGTCACGCCACCCGAAACCCCCTCATCAGCCGGGTCCCGCACCGGCGCCTCCGGGCCATCCAGGTGCATTTCGTAAGGGCCGATACGCAGCATGGCCCCGACCGGCAGCGGAGCCGGTTCATCCGCCCGCAGGCGATGGTCGTTGACCCAGGTCCCGTTGATGCCGCCGAGGTCGACCACTTCCCAGCCCAGGGCAGTCGCCTGCAGGCGCGTATGATGGCGCGACACGGCCTCGGCCGGCAAAACGATGTCATTGTTCTGGTCGCGGCCGATCGTGACCACCGCGCGGGTCAGCGGGACGATGCTGTCAGGATGGCCGGGCGTGTGGATGTGGAGCTTGTAGCCGGGCGGCGGCTCCGCGATCTGGTCGAGGATATTCATCTCCCGCTGGAGCATGACCCGGGTCGGCGCGCCTTCCAGCGCGACAAAGGCGCTGCGCAGTGCATCGGCCATCTCCGCCCCAGAGGCGAAGCGTTCATCCGGCTTCTTGGCCATCGCCCGGGTCAGCAGCGTGTCGATGATGGGCGGGACTTCGGGGCGCAGCTCGACGGCCGGCGCGGGCATGACGTTGTTCTGGTGCGCGGCGATGGCCTCGGCCAGCGTCTGGAAGTTGAACGGTAGCCGATTGGTGACCAGTTCGTACAGGACGATGCCGAGGGAATACAGGTCGGAGCGGCCGTCCAGTTCCCGGCCCTCGCACTGCTCCGGCGACATGTAGGTTGGCGTGCCGACCGTCGTGCCGCTCTGGGTCAGGCTCGACCCTTCCTGCAGTTTGACCAGTCCGAAGTCCGTTAGCAGGGCGCGGAAAGGCTGGGCTCCGGCTTCATCCGGGCGGCTGAGCCGCTTCAGGATGATATTGCCCGGCTTCACGTCGCGGTGGATGATCTTGCGCCGGTGGGCGTAGTCGAGCGCTTCGGCGATCTGGATGGCGATCTGCAGACTCTGGGTCAGCGGCAGGAACTTCTGAAGGCGCTGGAGCCGGCGCAGGTGATCGCGCAGGCTGCCGCCATCGACATACTCCATGGCGATGAACAGGCCCTGTTCGGAATCACCGAAGTCAAAGACGCGGACGATAGAGGGGTGGTCGAGCTGCGCGGCCGTGCGCGCCTCCTGCACCAGCCGGGCCCGGAACTCGTCCTGGCGGGCGAAGTGGCTGTGCATCAACTTGATGGCTACCTGCCGCTCCAGGTTCAGGTCATAGGCCCGGTAGACCGTCCCCATGCCGCCGTCGCCCAGGATGGCGTCCAGCCGGTAGCGCCTGTTGAGTGTTTGACCGATAACACTGGTCATTCTGACCTCCTCAAGACGCCGTTAGGCCCGTTCAAGTATGCGTTCGAGCGCTTCCAGGAAGGTGCGGACGTCAGCCGCGTCGATCCAGTAGTGCGTCACAGCACGGAAACCGCGCGGCCCGTTCGTGCCCACCCAGACGTTGGCCGTTTCGCTCAGGGCGCCGGCCACGGCTTCTGAGGACAGCGGAACGTCCGGGCCCAGTTCGAAGAAGACCATGTTGGTCTTGACCATCTCCGGTTGGACAACGATGCCGGGGATCGCCGCCAGACCATCCGCCAGCAGCCGGGCGTGGGCATGGTCATCGCACAGGCGCTCGACCATCTCGTTCAGAGCGACGATCCCGGCCGCGGCCAGGATGCCCGCCTGGCGCATGCCGCCGCCCAGTATCTTGCGCGCCCGCCGCGCGCGATGAATGAAGTCGGTCGACCCGCACAGGACAGAGCCGACCGGGGCGCAGAGACCTTTGCTGAGGCAGAACGTGACCGAATCGACGTGGCGGGTTATCTCGCGCGCGTCCAGGTTCTGGGCCACGGCAGCGTTGAAGAGGCGCGCGCCATCCATATGAGTCGCAAGCCCGTGGCGGTCGGCCACGGCTCTGACGCCGGCAAAGTAGGACGGAGGCAGCGGGTAGCCATGCTTGCCGCCGTAGCTGTTTTCAACCAGCACGAGACGGGTCGCGGGCAGATGGGGATCATCGCCACGGACAGCGCCCTCGATGGCCGCCGGGTCCATGCGGCCGGTCGCGTCGGTCGGCAGCGGCAGGGGCACGACGCCACCCAGCGCCGCGATCCCGCCCGCTTCCCAGCTGAAGACGTGGGAATCGGCTCCCAGGATGGCCTCGTCCCCACGACCGGCGTGGCTGAGCACGGCCGCCAGGTTCCCCATCGTCCCACTGCTGACAAAAAGGCCCGCTTCCTTGCCGACCTTCTCCGCCGCCAGCGCCTCCAGGGCGTTGACCGAGGGATCCTCGCCGTAGACGTCGTCTCCAACCGCCGCGGCGGCCATCGCTTCGCGCATGGCCGGTGTCGGCCAACTGACCGTGTCCGACCGGAAGTCGATTCTGTCCATGACTCAAGTTTACGTAAGTAAGGGAAGAACGCAAGCGGGCGCGGTCCGCGCCTTCGTTAAAACAGGCCAGGGCCGCGCCGGCGGCGGCCCGCCAGCTAGACCGCGTCGGACAGCGGCACACCCGGATGCTCAAACAGGTCGGCCGGTGTGTAGCTCGGCACGAGCAGGCGCAGGGCGAGCGGCCGCAGGACGCTGCTGAAAGGGGTATAGGCTTCCGTGTCGCCGTCGGTGTGGAACGGCATGGCCGGCTCAGCCGAGATGCGGACTCGCCTGCCCGGGATCATGGTGATCGCCGGGTCCCGCGTGTGTCGCTCAAGCTTGGCCTCGGTCATGTAGCGGGCCATCCGCGCCACACGCTGGCTCGGCGCCAGGCGGCCGGCCGGCGCGCCCGCCCGGAAGAACCACACCTCTTGCCAGCCGTCGTCCAGCAACGCCCCGGGGTTGAGCGGGATCACCCCGCCGCCGTAGCGCCGGCTGTTGCTGATCACGATCAACAGGAAATCGTCCTCGATTTGCTCGCCGTCGACCTCCACAACCGCATGCATCGCCGGCAGTCCCGGCAGGAGCGTCGCCATTTGCAGGCTATAGCCCCAGGCGCCCAGTCGCCGCGACCACTGCGGCCGCGGCTCCATCCGTTCGACGACGAAGCTGTCCGCGCCAATGCCGCACCACAACAACCAGTGACTGGCGGCCGTGCCGGCTTCGGTGTAACCCAGATCGACCCTCTGGACGCGCCCCGCCAGTTGCGCGCCGGCGGCGCGCAGGACAGCGCGCGGGTCAAGCAGTTGCGGTCGCGGGATCTGAAGTTCCTGGGCGAAGGAGTTCGCCGTACCCATCGGCAGCGGGGCCATGATCGTATTGCTGTGGGCCAGGCCGTTGGCGACCTGGCCGAGCGTGCCGTCGCCTCCTGCAGCCATGACCAGGTCCTCGCCCGCTTCGGCAGCCTGGCGGGCAAGCTCGGCAGCATGGTCGGGGCCGGCGGTCGGACGCACCGTCACGCGCCAACCGTGGCTTCGCCACAGGTCGGCGACAGACGCAACCAATGGGGATAAGGTCACTTTCCCGGCTCGCGGATTGAAGATGATCGTTGCGTTTGGCATTATTCCAACTTGCTGCGCCGAGACAAGGGCTTTAAGGCGCTCCACCAGACGACTGGCTTGCTCCCTGGCGAAAGCGGCTCAGTCCGCCATCCGTGGCCAGCCAGACCGTGCCGTCTGACGCTGTCAGGAGGGCGGTAACCCGATTGTCGGACAAACCATCGGCTGTTGTCAAGCGCGTCCAGACACCGTCGTAGACCACGGCCCCATCAGCGGTTCCAAGCCAGACCGCCCGCGACGGCGTGACCGCCAGGGCGTTGATCGCCTCCGGGCGAACGACCGACAGGTCCAGGGGCAGGCGTTCCCAGCGGCCGTCCTCCCCATCGCCGTTCGGGGACCCGCGCCAGGTCAGCCAATTCTGGCGAGCGTTGGCCAGCCACAGCTCGCCACCCGGTCCGAGGCTCAGCGCCGGAATGTCTGAACCGGACCAGTTGGTTTCGGGCGCCCGATCAGGTGACGGCAACCGCAGCAGCCCGTCTTCGGCCGTGCCCACCCAGATGTCGCCCGCGGGATCTTCGAGGAGGGCTCGCGCCGGCCATTGAGCATCGGCGGCAGAGACGATGCACCTTCCCGACGCCAGCCCGACCAATCGTACCAGGCCCGCCTCCGTCGCCAGCCACGCCTCGTCACCGGACACGGCAAGCCCCTGCGTCGGCGACGTCAGCACCGGGTCGGGCGCGTAGACCTGCCAGTTTGATCCGTCGAACGAGGCCAGGCCGCCGCCCTCCGACGCGACCCACAGCGTGCCGTCTTCCTCGAGCACCACATCGCTGATCGGGTAGCGGGCAGTGGCCCAGGTGGTCGGGCCCTGCGCGGGGCGCATGACGCCGTCATAGCCCCGTCCGGTGTAGAGGCCGATGCCGCCGGAAGCGGTACCGAGGAGCAAGCTGCCGTCGTCGCGGGGCGTCAGGCTCCGGGCGCTGCCCCACCAGGCCGGACTGACCGCAGGCGCATAGAGTGACTGCGTCGCGCTTTCCTCCGGGCCCAGGACGGCCGCGCCGCGCTCCGTGCCGGCCCACAGCCGGCCGTCCCCGTCAACGGCCAGGGCAAAGGTATGACGGCTGAACGACAGGGGCAGGTCGATGACGCCCTCCGGCTGCAGCGACCCGGTCGCGCCGGCCGGGAACGCAAAGACCTTCCCCGCTCCGCCGAAGAGCACGCGCCGCGCCTCTCCTGCCTGCAGGGCAAAGGGTGCGGTGGCCCCTCCGAGGGCAAAGTCGGGGCCGCCCGAAACCCCATCCGGCTCGGCAAACACCGCAACCGGCGTGCCCATCCCTTCCGCGCCCGGCTCGAAGACGGCTATCCCGGGCCTGGCGCCATTCTCGCCGTCCAGCATGCCGCTGGCCCACAGACGGCCGTCGGGCGTCGCGATCTGGTCTATGCGAATCGACAGCGCGGATGCCGCCTCCCAGACCCAGGCGCGGCCGTCGTACAATCCGACCCACTCCTGCCCTCCCTCGCTGACGAGCGCCACCAGCCGCGGAGGCAGATCGCCGGCCGCCGGTAGAAATGCCAACCGCCGGACTTCTGTCGCCTCGCTCAGCAGCGGTTCGACGCGCCAGACGCGGCCGTCGAAGACGCGCAGGGCATTTTGTTGCGGGTCATCCAGCCCGACCCATAGCTCCCCATCCGGGGCGACGACCATCGCCGTGACGCCCGACAGAGTTGGGCCGTGGGCGCCGGTGCTGAAGGCCGGTGCGGGCGTCCAGGTGCTGCCGTTGAAACGCGCCAGCCCCGCCTCGGTCGCCGCCCAGACCGAGCCGTACGCATAAGCCAGCCGGCGCACATCCCGGCCCAGCAGTCCATCGGCATCGGTATAGGCCCGCTGGCCCCCGTCATAGAAGCGGTTGACGCCGCCGGCCGTAGCCAGCCAGATGTTGCCGTCCGGCGCAACCAGGACATCGCGGACGATGTTGCTGAGCAGGCGCTCGGCCGCCGGCTCGCGAGCCGGGTGCGGCTGCCAGCGCCCGCCGTCGTAAGTGACGATATCGATCGATCCGGCATCATCGCTCGTCGCTGCCCAGATCGCCCCGGCCCCATCGGCGACGACAGCCGTCACGTCATTTGACGGCAGGCCGCTCTCGGTCGTCAGCAATTGCCAGCCGGCACCCGTGAAGTGGGCGACGCCGTCACTCGTCGCCAGCCAGGGACCCTGGTCGTTCGCTGCCACGCCCCGGATGGTTGTCCTGATCGGGACGGGCGGCAGCAGGGCCAGCCGGTCTGCTTCCACCCGGCCCACGCGCCCGTCGCTCAGGGCCCACAGTGTCCCGTCGATCCCAAGCGCCAGGTCGTCGATCGGCCGCGGGTCCACCGCCTGCCACCGCTCGCCGTCGAATCGGGCCAGTCCGCCGGCCGTGCCTGCCCAGACTGCTCCCCGGTCGTCGACGACGACAGACGTGCCGGCGAGGTCGGGCAGGCCGTCTCGCGGGGTGAATCGCCGCCAGTCGCGTCCATCAAAGTGGGCGATGCCGCCGTCGCTCGCCAGCCACACGCCGCCGTTCCCATCCAGCGCCAGGTCTCGGACATCGCGCCCCGGCGGCCCGTTCGTCGCGCACTCAAGCGCCTGCCAGCCGGCTTCCGTGTGGAACGCCAGACCATCCCGCGGGGAGGCGAACGCCGCCCACAGCGCGCCGGCATCCGCGTCCAGGGCCCGGACCGGTTCGGCCGACAACCCGCCGGCCGTCGCCGGAACTGCGCGGCGGCCGTCGATCTGCGCCAGCCCGCCCTCGGTGGCCGCCAGCAGCAGGCCGTCATGGCTCAGGAGGGCGTGGATGTCCGCCGCCGGCAGTTCAGATGGTGTGGCCAAACTGACCCAGCCGTCCGCCGCCTGCCGGTATACGCGGTCACCCGCGCCGATCCACAGCCCGCCGCTCTCGTCAACCAGCAGGGCCGACGGCGCGATGCGGCCGTCGGGTGTCGCGGCGGCCGAAACGGAACCCGACCGGTCGACCTCCAGAAGCGGCGCTTCTCCTTCTGACCTGCCTAGCAGGACCCCGCCGGCCGTCGCAGCCATCGCCGTCGCGGTCCAGGTCTCGCCTTCGCCCGCGCCGCCCGGCAGGCCGAGGGACGTCCAGGCTCCGTCCGCCAGGAAGCTCAGGCCGGCTTCGGTCGCCGCCCAGAGGGCCCCGTCCGGCCCAACGGCCAGCGCGCTGATCGGTTCCGGGCCAGGGCCGCCTTCTGTCTCCACTGCCTCCCAGCGGCCGTTGTAGGCGACCAGACCGTCCCCCGCCGCCCACAGCCGGTTATCGGGCCCGACGGCCAGCGCCCGCACGCCGCCGGGCAGCGGCGCGAGAGGGCCGTCGCTGCCGAAGACCCGCCAGCGCCGGCCGACGAAGGCCGCGAGAGCGTCCCCGGTGGCGACCCAGACGATCCCGTCCCGCGCGACCACCACGTCGAGCGGCTCGCCCGCCGGAAGCGCTTCGCCCGACCGCCAGGTTTGCCAGGCGCGGCCGTCGTAGCGGCTGACGCCGCCGGCCGTCGCGGCCCAGATGTGGCCATCCGCCCCGACGGCCACGGCGTTCACCCGGTTGGCCCCCAGGCCGTGTTCGACCAGGAATTTGGCCGACGGAGGTGGCTCGACGCCCGCGCGGAGGTCCCAGACCACCAGCCCGCCGTCCGTGGCGGCCCACAGCAGGCCGTCGGCCGCAGCCAGGTCGTTGATCGGTCCGGCATGGGTGAAACTCGTCCACTGAGGCCGGGTCACGGCCGGGGCGGGCAGGCCGCTCCAGCGCAGTCGCGGCCCGACGGGGCTCGCGCGCAATTGAGATGCCGCCCGGCTGACCGCCAGCGCGGCCAGCGCGAAGACGGCCGCGGCCAGCAGAAGGCCCAGCACGGACAACAGGATGATCGTCGAGCGGGAAAGGCGGGATCGGCTCACGGTCGCACTGATTCTAGGCGGAGACGGCGGCCGAGGCGACCGCCGGCGGCCGGGGTTTACCGGCTCTTCATGTCGGCATGCCTTCCGTTTCGGATAGAATGCACGCCACTCGACAGACAAGGAGCGACATCATGAGTGAGCAAGAGCAAGAGGTCTGGGACTTTCTGGACCGTCATCTGCGGAGCATTTTCAGCGTGGATTCCGAAGCCTACCGGGCGACGACGGGGGACGACCTGTCGTTGTATGAATGGTTCGTCACGCCCCACCGGCAGGACGGGCTTGACTTTCACCTTTTCATGATCGATCACGCCTGGGCGGGCACGGACGCCGACTATCGGTACGACCTGTGGGAACCGCGCCTGCAGCTATACGGCGACACAGCCATCATCAGCTACACCTTCATGCTGACGAGAGCCACGGCGGCAGGCATCGAGCACCACCAGCACAACGAGAGCCGCGTCCTCGTCCGGCGCGACGGGGCCTGGCGAGTCGTCCATGTCCACAAGTCGCCATCCTGGAAGGCTCCCCGCGCCCAGCCGTAGCTCGTTCGCCGCGCCTCGCAGTCCGAAGCCCGAAGCCGGGATCAAAAAAGGCCGGATGGAGCCTTTGCTCCACCCGGCCGCTTGATCGTTTCGCTGGGTGCGGGTTCCGGCTACCGTTTCGGGATGATGATCCAGAAAAGGACGTAGGGCAACAGCCCCGGCAGGCCGCCCGGCAGCAACAACAGCACGAACAGCAGGCGGAACCAGAACGCGCTGATCCCAAAGAACTCGGCCAGCCCGCCGCAGACGCCACCGATGATGCCGTTTTGGCGGCGGAGCTTCTTCTCACTACCCTGAATGTCCATCGTCTCTTTCATCGCAACTGCTCTCCTATCGCGACGGGGTGATGAGACTCCGTCGCGGGTCATAACTTATTTCGTATCCAAGCACTCATAGAGCATTACGCAGCGGCCGCGCGGAAGTTGCGGCCCATGCTCGCCGTTTCTCGCGTCAACGGGCAGGCCCCTCGGGCGGACGGCCCGCCAGACACTCCCGATCGGGAGAATCAAGACCGGGACCCGGCGCGCAGGCCTTCCATCAGTTGCGACATGAATCGCAGGTTGTGGACGGTGGCCAGGCGGTAGTAGAGGCTGTCGTTGAGCTTGAACAGGTGATGGAGATAGCCGAGCGAGTAGGTGGCGCAACAGGGGCAATCGCAATAAGCGGACGGGGGATTCGCGTCCTTGACATGCCGGTCGTCGCCGGGGTAGAGATAGCGAAACCAGTCGCTGCCTTCGAAGCGCGTCGCGGCCGGGTCGGCCGTGAAGACCAGCAAGCGGCCGTGGCGGGCATCGCGGGTCGGCATGGTGCTGTCGAACAGCTCGTAGCCCATCCGGACGCACGCGGCAACACTGGCCGGGTGGCCGACGCCGAGCGCGTGGACGGGAAAACGACGCGGGACAAGCTCGCGAACCAGCCCGACCATATCCTCCAGCAGGTTGCCCCGGGCGTCGAGCGGCCAGCCGCCATAGCCGAAGGCATCAAAGCCGATCTCGAGCAGCGCCTCGGCGCATTCCCGACGCAGATCGGGTGACAGCCCGCCCTGGATGACACCCATCAGGCGCGGCCGCTGTTCCTCTGCCAGCTTCTTCTGCTGCACCAGTTGGTCATATGCCTGCCGGCAGACCTTTGCCCAGCGGATGGTCCGCCGCACCGATGCCGCCTGGGCCGCCGGCGGGTCTTCGGGGCTGGTGCAGTCGTCGAGACAGATCAGCATGTCCGAGCCGTAACCGAACTGCAGCTGAATGCTCTTCTCCGGCGTCAGGGTGAACTTGCGCTCGCCCGACGGGTTGAACGTCGCGCCGCGGTCGGTGATTGTGCCGCTCCTGGGATTCTGCCGGATGAGCGAGTACACTTGAAAGCCGCCGGAGTCCGTGAAGATCGGCCCGCTCCACCCGGCCATCCGGTGCAATCCGCCGAGGGACTGGATGGTCGATGTCCCCGGCCGTTGCATCAGGTGGTAGACGTTCATCTGGACCGCCCGCACGCCCGCCGCCCGCAGGTCGCCGGCCGAGACGGCCCGCACCACGCCCTGCGTGCCGTCCGGCAGGAAGGCAGGCAGCGGCAAGGGGCCGTGGGGGGTCTGCAACTCGGTCAGTTCAGAGGTCATTGGCACCGCTTCATGAAGCGCGACACGCAACCCGCCGGCCCACCGGCCGGCTTCCTCGACAAGATGCGCCGGCTGATGCCGGCCGAGGAGTACAGCCGCTTCCTGGCCAGCTACGACCAGCCTGCGACCGTCGGCCTGCGCGTCAACACGCTCAAGATCTCCGCCCAGGATTTTAGCACCCTTTCACCGTTCCCGCTGGAGCCGGTGGGGGCATACGAACCGGCCGGCTTCCGCCTGCCGCCGGAGGCGCGCCCCGGTCGCCATCCATACCACGACGCCGGGCTCTACTACCTGCAGGAGCCTTCTGCCATGGTGGCCGGCGCGCTGCTGGCCCCGGAGCCGGGCGAGCTGGTCCTTGACCTGGCCGCCGCCCCGGGCGGCAAATCGACCCATCTGGCGGCCCGCCTGGCCGGTGACAGGGCGGCTGCCGGCCAGTCGCCCCTGCGCCGGCATCTCAGTCCGGATGGCGCGGCCGCGCCCGGGCTGCTCGTCGCCAATGATGTCCACGCCTCCCGCGCCCGCCTGCTCGCCGCCAACCTCGCCCGCTGCGGCGTCGCCGGTAGCCTGGTGGTCAACAACGAACCGGAAGCGCTGGCGGCTGCGTTCGGATCCGTCTTTGACCGCGTCCTGGTCGACGCTCCCTGCTCCGGTGAAGGCATGTTCCGCCGCGCCGGGGGCTTTGAGTGGAGCGAGCGCATCGTCGCGGCCTGCGTCCGGCGGCAGACGAGCATCCTGGCCGTCGCCGCCGGCCTCGTCCGGCCGGGCGGCCGCCTGCTCTATTCGACCTGTACGTTCTCGCCCGAGGAGGATGAGCGCGTCATCGCCGAGTTCCTGGAGGCCCGTCCGGACTTCACGATCGTCGACCCGCCGCGCCGGCCCGGCAATGCCCGGGGCCGGCCCGACTGGCTCCCTGACCGGACGGACGCTCCGGTCGAGCGAGCCGTGCGGTTGTGGCCGCACCTTTTCGCTGGAGAAGGCCACTTCATGGCGCTGCTGGAGCGCTCCGGAGCAGCGCAAACGCATGCCGACCGCCTGGCCGCGTTTCCGCGCAAAGCCCCTTCGGAGGCCGAACGCGCGGCCTGGCGCGCCTTCTCATCGGACTGCCTGAAGCCGGACATCCCCGCGGAACGGCTGCACGCGGCCGCGGGACGGCTCTACCTGCTGCCGCAACGCGCTCCGGCCGCGAGCCGGCTGCGCCTGGTGCGCTACGGCCTGCCCCTGGGCGAAGTGCGGGGATCGACCTGGCGGCCGTCGGCCGACCTGGCCCTGGCCCTGCGGGCGGAGGACGTCAGCCGCGCCGTGGACTGGAAGGCCGGCGACCCGCGGCTGGATGCCTACCTGGCCGGAGAAGACCTGAGCGACGCCGGACCCGACGGCTGGACGCTCGCCTGCGTCGACGGTTTCGGGCTGGGCTGGGCCAAGCGCGTGGGCGGGCGGCTCAAGAACCACTACCCCCATGGCGCGCGACGCCATCCCGGCCGCGCGGCCGAACCAAGTCCGGTCGAGGAGCTGTAAGGTATCGGGCCTGGGGTGGGCCGGCAGACCTAAAGCACCACCACCCGCGCCGTCCCACGGCCCTTGACGGCATTCCGCGAATCAACGATGAGCCGGGCCTGCCGGGCGATCCGCTCCCAGTCGAAGACGCGGTGGTCGGTGACGACGACCACGCAATCGGCCGCCCGCAGCGCCTCGTCGGTCAGCTCAACCGACGATAGCTCGTACTCCTCCAGCCGAACGGTCGGGACGTACGGGTCATGATAGGCGACGTTTGCACCGCGGCCGCGCAAGAGGTGGATGACGTCGAGCGCCGGGCTCTCGCGCACATCGCCCACATCCCGCTTGTAGGCCACGCCGAGGACGAGGACCTGACTACCGTTGATCGCCTTGCGCTCGTCGTTGAGCGCATCACCCACCTTGCTGACGACGTAATCAGGCATGTGGCTGTTGATCTCGGCCGCCAGTTCGATGAAGCGGGCGGTGTAGTTGAGCGTGCGCAGTTTCCAGCTCAGGTAGTGCGGGTCGATCGGGATGCAGTGGCCGCCCAGGCCGGGGCCGGGATAAAACGGCATGAAGCCATAGGGTTTCGTCGCCGCGGCCTCAACCACTTCCCAGACGCTCATGTCCAGCCGGTCGCACATCAGGGCCACTTCGTTGACCAGGCCGATGTTGACCGCCCGGAAGGTGTTCTCCAGCAGCTTGACCATCTCGGCCGTCGCGGTGCTGGACACGGGCACAGGACGGTCGACGACCGTGCCGTAGAGGGCGACGGCGACTTCCAGGCAGTCGGGCGTCACCCCGCCGATGACCTTCGGCGTCGTGCGGACCGTGTAGTCCGTCCGGCCCGGATCGATCCGCTCGGGAGAAAAGGCCACGAAAAAGTCGCGGCCGACCTCCAGGCCGTTGATGCTCAGCCGCGGCAGGATGACTTCGTCGGTCGTGCCCGGGTATGTCGTCGACTCGAGGACGACGATCTGGCCACCCGTTGCGGGCATGTGGGCGACGATGTTATCGGTGGCGTCGATGATGTAGGAGATGTCGGGGTCTTTTGTCTTGCGCAACGGTGTCGGGACACAGATGGAGATGGCGTCCACGCCGGCCAGCGCGGCGTAGTCGGTCGTGGCAACCAGGCGGCCGCTCTCAACAAGCGGCCGCAGCGAGGCGTCGGACACGTCCTCGACATAGCTTTCGGCGCGGTTGAGCGACTCGACCTTGCGGCCGTCCACGTCGACCCCGACGATGTGGAAGCCCTCTTCAGCGAAAGCGACCGCCAGCGGCAGGCCAACATACCCCAGGCCGACAATGCCGATCCGCGCCTCGCGGTTCGCGATGCGCGCCAGTAATTCCTCTTTGCGAGACATGAGAACCCCTCTTGTTGACCGGGCGACCGCCCGGCGAATTGCTTGACGGAAAGAGCCGGCCGCGCGGGCTAGAACCCGGCGACACGTGAAGCGTATTCTATCAGGAGTTGTGGAAAGAGACCCAGCAGAAGCGTCAGGGCGAGCAATACGGCCGTTGCGGCGCGCGCCCAGCGCGGGTCGGCGCCGGGCGCGAGGGCGCTGTCGTCGAACCGAAGCGCGGCGCGGACGGTGGCGGCCGCTCCCAGCGCCAACGCCCCCACCAGGGCGACCAGCGACCAGGGGATGCCGCCCATGCCCGTTCCCGCGACGGCCAGCTCCGTCCACCGCGCCACGAATCCGGGCGTCAGGGGCAGGCCGATCAGGGTCAGCGTTCCCGCGAGGAAGGCCGCCGCGCGCCAGGCGCGAGGCCCGTCCCAGAGACCGGAGACAGCCAGCAACAGCATGGCGATCAGCCGCGCGGTGATGCCCGCGGCGGCCGTCTGCCGGGCCGCGTCTGCCGGCAGCAACAGGGTCAGCGCCAGGCAACCCATGTCGATGAGCAGCGCGTACGCAGCCACGCCGATCCACGACCGCGCCCGCGTCATGAGAAACGCGCCGAGCAGCGCAGTCGCTGCCGCGCTGCCGCTCACCAGGGCGGCGAATTCGGGGGCCGCCCGCGCGGCCGGCAGTTGGGCCGCGACGCCCAGGACGAACAGAGCCACGACGCCGTACACGAGGCTGAACCCGAGCGCGCCGGCCAGCGGCCGGGTCGCCTCGGCCAG
Organism: uncultured Ardenticatenaceae bacterium; assembly: GCA_964422535.1. Taxonomy (GTDB): domain Bacteria; phylum Chloroflexota; class Anaerolineae; order Promineifilales; family Promineifilaceae; genus Promineifilum. The sequence goes on from CAYRBP010000021.1 coordinate 28,026, forward strand.
CGGGCCGACCCACAGCTGGAAGGGAAAGGCTCCCATCAGCAGCAACGCGGCCCCCAGCAGGGCCAGCCAGGCGGCCTGCGTGCCCGCCTGGCCGCTCGACACCAACCAGTCGGTGAGGATGAGCAGCGCAGCGGCCAGCGCAGCGAGCAGGAAGGCGCGCCAGGCATGCTTGGCCGCATCATACCGCCCTGCCACCAGGGCCGGGACGAGGACCGCGATCGCGCCCAGCGCCAGGATCGCGCCGAAACTGAACGGCTGGACCATCAGCGCGGCGGCCAGAAAGGCCGCGGCCGCCAGTCCCGATGGGATGAGGGTCCGCGGTCCCGGCCAGAGCAGTGCCAGCAGGCTAATGCCCAGCAACCCGCCATAAAGCAAGCCTAACGCGCCGCCGACATCGGGGCGCAGGGTGAAGACCCGCCCTGCGACGTCAAGCGCCGGGGCTGTGCCGCCGCGGCCGGCCACGGCGAGCAGCACCAGCAGGACGACGGCCGTCAGCGCGCCGACCACCGCAACAACGCGCGGCCAGCGGCCGGCAACCAGCGCGCAGCCGGCGCCGAGCAGCGGCAGCAAGAGGAGAGCGATCAGCACGGGCGAATCCATCCTACTCCAGCGCATCCTGTGGCACGGCCCGCGCCTGCGCCAGATAGCTGACGACCAGCGCAACCAGCAGGTTGAATGCCGCCAGGGCGATCGCCATGGCGATCGATTGCTGGACGACGCTCATGAACAGCTCGAAGCCGAGCAGGAAGATGAGCAGCCCAAGCCCGGCTGGAAAGGGCTCGGCGCTGGTGGCCAGCCCGGCCAGCCCCAGGCCCAGCAGGCCGAGGATCGCCGGCCGGACATGGTCCCGGTCAGGCGGGATGACGGCGAGCAAGCCCGGCCCGGACCGCCACAGCCAGTAGGCCGCGACCAGCGCGGCCGCGGCAGCCAGCACCCGCAGGAGGGTGACCGCCGGCACGTCCAGCGGCCCAAGGCGAACGCGCCGCGCATACGCAAGCCGGGCGACTTCGTCGGGGGTCAGGTCCTCCGGCGGCCGTCCCCAGTTGACCTGCCAGGCTGTCACCACCAGGATGAGCGTCGCGAACAGGCCGGACAGGGTGTAGACCACGGCCAGCCGCGGGTCGAGCAGGTCAACGAAGAGCAGCCCGCCGACCAGGTAGACGATCCCCAGGGCGACAAGCGCCGGACGGTAGTCCCACAGGACGAGGGCCAGGAATGCGGCCGCCAGCACGATCGCCGCGGAGGGAAAGCCGCGCAGGAAGGCCAGACGGTCGAGAAGGTCGAAGATAGTCACGGTACGTTTCGATTCAGCCGAAAAGCAGCAGCAGGCCCAGCACGGCCAGCAGCCAGACGAGGCCGTAGTCTCCTTCCAGCAGGCTTGCCGCGTCCGCCGCCGCACGGACGGCGGTCCGGGCAGCGCCTCCGGCCGCCCGCAGTGGCGCCGCCTCCGGCTCCAGCGTCAGCGTATCGCGCAGCACCTCGCGCCAGGCGTCGTGGCCGGCCAACAGGCGCGGCAGCACGAGCCCCCCGACGAGGCTGAGGCCCAACGCCGACCAGGCGACCGGCGTCGTGTCGGCCAGCACGGCGGCATCGAACCACAACAGGCCGAGCGCGGCGAGGACCAACGCGGCGAGGACCGCCGGGGCCGGGCGTTGGCCCGGCGGCTCGGCGAAGGAACGCTCGCGGAGGAGCAGCCGCCCCACGGCCGCGATCCAGGCCATCATCAGCACAGCCGCGACCAGGACGAGCAGGAGAGCTGTCCCGGTCGACCAACCGCTGTAGAGCGGAGCAAGGACGCCGAAGCCGGCGGTGAACGGCAGGGCGGCGAGGGCGGACAGGGCAGCCAGCAGCGCCGCCAGCGTCGCGGCCTTCGAAACCCGCACGCCAGTCACTTCTCGCCCGACCGGCGGCACCAGGAGCAGGAGCGCGGGCACGAAGACCGCCACTCTGGCGGCGGCGACGAGCCCACCCGCGCCCGTCCAGGCTGCGGCCGGCAGCAGCAGACCGGCCAGGGCGAGGCTCGCGCCGCGGGCGAGCGACGGCAGCGTCATCGGCCGCGCCCACGCCGCACGCAGCCCGACCGCCAGGCCGAGAAGCGCGGGCACGGCAGCCAGGATGAGCGTCCCCCGCGACAGCGCAACGCCGCCGGCGAGGGGCAGGACCAGCGCCGCACCGACAACCACCGGCATCCCCAGCAAGAACGCGCGCAGGGGCGGCAGGGCCTCTCCCGCCACGTCTCGCCAGCCGCCCAGCGGCCAGACCCCGGCTGTCAGCCAGCCGGCCAGCAGCAACGCTCCCGCTGCGATACCCGAGCGGCCGGGGGCATCGGGACCCAGCACGGCCGCCGCCAGCCAGACGGCGAAAGGCGCCGCAAACATCCACAGCGCGCCGCGCCACCATCCGGTCGGGTCCGCGTTCGCCCTCGCCGGCCACGCCAACCCCAGCCAGGCCAGGGCAAAGAGGGTGAGGACGGCGGCGGTTGTGAAGAGGTCGCCGGCCCATATCGCCAGCCATGCCCCGGCCGTCACCAGGCCACCCAGCCCCACAAACCGCGAAGCGTCATCATCCCGGCCGGGCACAACCGGCAAAAGGGTTGCCAGGCCGAGTAATGCGGCGACGGCCGACAGGTAGCGTGCCGGCGTCGGCAGCGCGAATCGCCATCCCGCGAAAGCTAGCTCGGGCGCGGTCTCGGGTTGAAGAAAGATGAAAACGGGCAGCGCCAGTAGCAAGACGGCCGGGACCAGATAGGAGATGGCGCGGGAGCGCCGGCCGAAAGCAAGCGAGAGAGTCGCGACCAGGACTAGCGCGACCCACAAGAACAGCGTTGGCACGAACGACATAGAAGACCGGATTCTAGCGGCTAGCGGGCGGCCGGACAAACGCCGCTCATGCGCGGGTCACTTCGACGGGCGAGGGCGCGCCGCCCACTCACCAATGGACGGCGACCTGCAGCGGGTCGGTGGCGTTCAACCTGAGCGGCGCCGGGCTTGGCTGGGCTTCCCCGCGTTCAAGATCGGCGAGGATGCGCGGCAAAGCCTCGCGCGTGGCCTGTTCGCCAAGCGCGATCAATGCTTCGTACTGGCTGAAGAGGAAGTAACTCCTGCCCTCGAGGTGCGGGGTGATCATCGCGTCACACTCGGCCGGGCCCTGCCCCGCGTGCCTCACCAGCGTCTCGATCGCCGCGATACCCTGGCTGAGCGGGCCGAGGTGGTGGCGGAAAGTGGGCATGAAGACGTCGACGCCGATGACGTAATCGGCGCCAAGCAGGCGCGCGACGTCGCCGGGTACGTTGTCAGTGATGCCGCCGTCAACCAGCTGCCGCCCTTCCCATTCGACCGGCGAGGTGAAGCCGGGAACTGACGAACTGGCTCGCAACGCGGTGCAAAGCCGGCCGCGCGACAGGACAACGCGCTCGCCTGTCACAAGGTCGCTGGCCACGGCCGCGAACGGGACGGCCAGGTCACGCACGTCGAACTCGCCGACGACCGACTCGACCCAGCGCTCCAATTTGTTGAAGGTGAACAGGCCGTCCGTCCCCAGCCGCAGGCCGGTCACATGTCTCCAGCCGGTACGGGCGGCCAGCGACTTCAGGTCGGGTATCTCCAACCCGGCGCAGTAGGCCGCGCCGATGATCGCGCCCATGCTCGTCCCGGCCACACAGTCGATCGGGACGCCCGCCTTCTGCAATTCCGACAGGACGCCGACATGGGCCAGACCGCGGGCGACACCCCCGCCCAGGGCCAATCCGACGCGCAGACGGCCGTTCTCACCCTGCATCGTTATTCACCCTCCGGCCTCAGGCCGGCCACTCGGTGTCGACCTTCATGGCGCAGGCCACGAGTTCCGTGGCCGCCTTTGGGTTCTTCATGATGGTCATCATATTGCCCTTCAGTTCCAGCTGGCGGGTCATGATCCCGCGGATAGGGTCGACCTTCTTCTCCATCACCTTGCGCCAGACATCCAGCGGAGCGCTCAATTCAAAGGCGACCTTCTTGGTCGAAGGGTCAGCAACCATGTAGGCGTCGCGCGCCTCACCGTGCCAGAGATCGAGATACAGGAACTGGTCCTGGGCCACGCCCTGTCCCGCCTTGGTGATGAAGTAAAAGTCCCCTTCCCAGTTGGCCGCTGCCTTGCGGTAGGCTTCGCTGTTGTTGACCTCATGCAGCAGCGCTTTGGCCCATTCATCGGTCGCGAACATGATCCCCATCAGTTGTGCCTCCTATGCGTACGATCGGTCCTGTGGTTCGTTCCATTAAGATAGCATAACCCCGCGCCAGTTGGCAAAGTCCGGCGCGAACGACTCAGGAGTCGCCAGCGGCGGCCGGCGCTATCGCCCCTTGAAGTCAGCGGGGCGCTTCATCATGAACGCCTGCGCCCCCTCAAGGAAATCCTCCGTCGCAAACAGCTGGCTCTGCGCCCAGGCTTCGAGTTGCAGCCCGCGGTCAACGTCGCTCAACCCGTCGATCACGCGCTTGGCCATCCCGACCGCCAGCGGCGCGGCCTGGCACAGATCGGCCGCCAATGCCCCGGCCGCCGCGGCTAACTGGTCTGCCGGGACAACGGCATTGAGGAGCCCCCACGTTTCAGCCTGGGCCGCGTCGATCTGCTTGCCAGTCAAGATCAGTTCCCTGGCCCGCGCCGGTCCGGCAAGGCGCGTCAGCCGGGTCGTACCGCCGACATCAGGGATGATCCCCAGGCGCGTCTCCGGCAGGCCCAGGCGCGTCCCCTCAGCCGCGATTCGAAAATCGCAGGCCAGCGCCAGTTCAAAGGCCAGCCCCAGGCAGTAGCCGTGCAACACGGCGATCGTCGGCAGTTCCAGCCGCTCCAGGCGGGTCAGGATGCTCTGGAACTCGTCGGTGATGGACCGCATGCGTTGTTGCCAGTGCGGGCCGTGACTCTGGGCCAGCCCGAGCAGGGTGCTGACGTCGATCCCGGCCGAGAAGGCCGGCCCCGAACCGCGGATGACGACGACCCGCAGGCCCGGCGTGCGGTTGGCCAGACTGACGGCCGCGTCGAAGGCGCGGAACATCTCCATGTTGATCGCGTTCCGCTTGTCGGGCCGGTTCAGGACGATCTCGAAGGTCGAGTCGCGATGGTGGGTGAGGATCAGGTCGCTCATGGCTGCCTCCCGGATCAAAAAAAGCCGCGGATGGGGCGCATTGTCCCACAAAGGGGAGCGACGCGCGACACCCGCGGCCGTCAGTCGACCGACATGTGGGTTATTGCAGCTTGTAGCTGAACGGCAGCAGCGCCATCGGGATCAGCTTGATGTGCTGCGCGGCGAACGGGATGCCGACGATGGTGATGGCCAGGATGCCGGCGCTGACCAGGTGGGCGATGGCGATCTCCCAACCGAACAGCAGGATCCAGATCACGTTGAAGACTGCGGGCAGACAGCCGGTAAGGCTCTGTTCCTGCGTCAGGCTCTTGCCGAAAGGGGCCATGGTAGCGACACCCAGGCGGATCGCCTGCAGACCGAACGGGATGCCGATGATCGTCAGGCACAAAAGCAGGCCGCCGACGATGTAGCCCAGACCGGCCAGAAAGCCGCCGAAGATCAACCAGATGATGTTCCCAAGCAAACTCATGTTTCCTCTTGCAGCAACGATTGGGTTGCCGCTCACCTCACACTACGCCGAAACAGCCGCGAGGTTTCATTCACTCATGAGATACTGGCTCAACCACTCGACGATGAGCACGGTCAGGTCCGGCTCGGCCGCAACCATGGCCGTACCGTGGCCCGCGCTCGAGTAGATCTGGGTCAGCAGGTCGCCTTCGGCCGATTCAGCCAATGCGTCAACCGACGCGGCCGAGTACGGGTCATCCTGGCTGGCAACAAGCATCACCGGGCGCTCGCCGTAGCGGTCCATCTGGTCATTGGTCGTCACGCCGCGATAGTCCAGCCCCGGCGACAGCAGCACCACCGCGCCTATCTCCGGGATGTCGGCCCCCAGACGCAGCGCCAGGTTGGAACCGATACTGGCCCCGACGACCGCCGTGCGCATCTCGTCGACGTCCTCGCGCGCCGCGTAAGCCTCCCAGACACGAGCGAGGTCATCGGGCGCAAGCTCCCAGTCAACCACGCCACCCGTTTCCCCATGCCCGCGCAGGTCGACGGCCAGCACGGCGAAGCCCGCCCCGGCCAGCGCCCCCGTCAGGCCGACCTCCTCCCACGCGCTTCGGTCGCTGCCGAGCATGTGGAGCAGGATGACGCCCGGGTACGGCCCGTCCCCGGCCGGCCGGGTCAGCGTGCCGGCAATCGCCAGGCCGCCTGCGCCTTCGATGGTCATGTCCTCGGCATGCAGCGCGAGCGGGATCGCCCGGGTGGGCAGGGGCGCTTCGCCGGCAGGTGTGGCGGTCCCGGCCGGCGCGGCCACGGTGTTGCCGGCTTCCGCTGCCGCAGGCGCGGCCGTCTGGCCCAGGTCTACCGTTGTGGCGGCCGAGTCCGCTTCGCCGGCGGTTTCGGGCATCGCCGGCCCGCAGGCAACAAGCCCGCCTGCGACCAGGACGAGGATCAGGGTGAGTGCGAGTTTCATGGCAGGTCCTCCGCGCGGCCCCAGCGGCCGCACCTGGTTATTCTACCATCGAGGTCGAATGCGAGAGCGAATGACCAATGGGCGCCCGTCTCTGCGTTTCATGAAACGCCCCCAATGACCTATAATGATCATCATGATCACATCTCCCTCTACCCGGAGACCCGCCCATGCCTGACGCGACATCTGCCGAGGTCCTGTCGATTTCGGCCGCGTTCGCCGCCGCACGCGAGCAGGGCCGCGCCGCGCTCATGCCGTATTACACCCTCGGCTACCCCGACCGCGAGACGTCGCTGGCGGTCATCGAGGCGATTGCCCCCTACAGCGACATGCTGGAGTTAGGCGTGCCGTTCAGCGACCCGCTGGCCGACGGCCCAACCATCCAGCACAGCACCCAGGTCTCGCTGGAACGCGGCACCACACTGCGGGGTTGTCTGGAGATGGTCCGGGTTCTGCGCGGGCGCGGCCTGCGGATACCGGTCTTGCTCTTCGGCTACATCAACCCGTTCCTGGCCTATGGCCTGGAACCACTGGCCCGCGACGCGGCCGCCGCAGGCGTCCAGGGTTTCATCGTGCCCGACTTGCCGCCCGAAGAGGCCGCCGGTTTCGAAGCGGCCGCAGCCGCCCGTGGTCTGGCTTTCATCCACTTCCTCGCCCCGACCAGCAACCCGGCGCGCATCGACGCCGTCACGACCCGGGCGCGCGACTTCATTTACCTCGTCAGCGTCACCGGCGTCACCGGGGCCCGCCAGACATTCCACGCCGACCTGGCCGACTTCATCGGCCGCGTCCGCCGGCGGACGGAGACGCCGCTGGCGGTCGGCTTCGGCATCAGCACGCCGGAGCAGGCAGCGACCATCGGCCGGATGGCCGACGGCGTCATCGTTGGCAGCGCGTTGATCAATGCCGTGGACCGGCCAACGCCGGCCGGGGAGGCTGCTGCGGCGGCCGAATTCACCCGCTCATTGCGCGAAGCACTACAGGCCTGATTTCTCCCGGGAGAGCACATGCCGAATCGACTTGCAGCCGAAACCAGCCCTTACCTCCGCCAGCACGCGGACAACCCAGTCGACTGGTATCCATGGGGGCAGGAGGCGCTGGAACGCGCCCGCGCGGAGGACAAGCCGATCCTGCTCAGCATCGGCTATGCCGCCTGCCACTGGTGCCATGTGATGGCTCACGAGTCGTTCGAAAACCCGGCCACAGCCGAGTTGATGAACCGCCACTACATCAACATCAAGGTCGATCGCGAAGAGCGGCCCGACCTCGACGGCATCTACATGAATGCCGTCGTCGCCATGACCGGCCAGGGGGGCTGGCCGATGACGGTCATCATGACGCCGGATTGCCGGCCGTTCTTCGGCGGCACCTATTTTCCGCCGGCGCCGCGCTTCGGCATGCCGGCCTTCAGCCAGGTCCTGCTCGGCGTGGCCCAGGCCTGGCGCGAGCAGCGCGACAACATCGAGGCGAGCGCGACCGAGATCACCAACGCCCTCCGGGGCGCCAGCTTCATCACGGGCGCGGCCGCACCCGTTGACGATGGCTTGTTCGACCAGGCGCTCAACAACCTGCTGCGCACGTTTGACTCGCGCCTCGGCGGGTTTGGCGGCGCGCCGAAGTTCCCGCCATCGATGACGCTGGAGTTCCTGCTCCGCGCGCATCTGGCACGGGGAGACGCCCTGGCGCTGCACATGGCCGAGCTGACACTGACCCAGATGGCCCGGGGAGGCATGTATGACCACCTCGGCGGCGGTTTCGCGCGTTACTCAACGGACGACCGCTGGCTGGTGCCCCACTTCGAGAAGATGCTCTATGACAACGCACTTCTGGCCCGTGTATACCTCCACGCGTGGCAGATCACCGGCAACCCGCTCTTCCGGCAGGTGACCGAGGAAACGCTCGACTTCGTGGCCCGCGAACTGCGCCACGACGACGGCGGTTTCTACAGCAGCTACGACGCCGACAGCGAGGGGGAAGAGGGCAAGTTCTACGTCTGGACCGCGGCCGAGATCGGCGAGGCGCTGGGCGACCAGGCCCAGGCCTTCATGATCGCCTATGACGTGACGCCGGGGGGCAACTGGGAAGGTCGCACGATTCTCAACACGCCGCTGCCGCTGGATGAGGTCGCCGCGTCGCTGGGCCGCGCCCCGGCCGAGTTCGCTGAAGCCATGGGCGCTGCCAGGCGGCAGCTCTATGACCTCCGGGCCAGGCGCGTCTGGCCCGGTTTGGACGACAAGGTGATAACGGCCTGGAACGGACTGATGCTGGCTGCGTTCGCCGAGGCAGGCCGCGCCCTCGGCCGCGGTGACTATACGGCCGTCGCCGTCAGCAACGCCGCGTTCCTCCATCGCACCATGCGCCGCGAGAACGGACGCTTGCTGCGGACGTGGAAGGCCGGGGCCCAGGCGCGCTACAACGCCTACCTGGAAGACTACGCTTACCTGGCCGAGGGCTTGCTCGCGCTCTACCAGACTACGTTCGACCCCGTCTGGTTCGCCTGGGCGCGGGAGCTGGCCGACTTGATGCTGGCCCACTTCCGGGACGGTGATGCGCCGGGCTTCTACGACACGTCCGACGACCACGAGCGGCTGCTGGAGCGACCGAAAGACGTGCAGGACAACGCCACGCCAAGCGGCAACGCCATGGCCGCCACGGCGCTCCTCAAGCTCGGGCTATACACCGGCGAACGTCGCTACTGGGACGCGGCCGAGGCGGCGATCGGTTCTGTGTACGAGGCGATGGCCCGCTACCCGAACGCATTCGCCCAGTGGTTGACCGCGGCGAGCTTCATCGCCGCCGCGCCGCGCGAGGTGGCGGTCATCGGCCGGCTGGCGGCGGCCGACACCCGGGCGCTGCTGGACGCAGTGTTCAGCGGCTACCGGCCCGACCTGGTCGTCGCCGCCGGGCCGGACAGCAGCCACGGGACCATCATCCCGCTGCTGGAAGACCGCCCCCAGCGCGACGGCCGCGCCACGGCCTATGTCTGCCGCCGTTTCGCCTGCCAGCAACCCGTGACCGACCCGACCGACCTTCTGCGGCAACTTGAGGCATAGCCCGGCGCCCGCTGCCCGGCCGCGCCGCTAGAAGTTCGTCATGCAGATCGGCCGCTGCGGGGCGTGGAAGAGCCGATCGACCGTCTCCAGCAAGCGCGGTTCGGAGAGCGTGGCCAGCCCGTACTCAACCAGCGCCCGAAAGCCGACCGACCCGGCCATCAGCGATGAAAACTCGCTGATGCCCAGGCTGATGTCGGCATCGGCCGCGCCGTCGGACAGCAGTTGCGCCCTGCCCGCCTCGACATCCAGCAGGTAGCTGCCCCGGTTCTCAGGCAGGAACGTGTCGTCGACGGTCAACCGCAGCCGGACGGACTGCCCCCCAAAGTCGTGGCCTGCCAGCACCTCGAACAGCCGGCGCACGTCCACGACGCGGTACATGATGCCCAGGCCCTGAGTATTGGTCTGGTGCCACAGCCCGGCCAGCAGGTTGTCGCTGCCGTCACGAGGGTCTTGCAGGAGGTGATAGAAGTTCTCGTCCTGCGTCTCGTAGATGACCCGGCTTACCTGGTCGGCCTGGGTGTGGAGGTAGGTCAGCAGTTCGTTCAGCGCGGCGGTATGGTCATAGACCAGCGCGCGGATCGCCAGGTTGTTTTGCAGGAAATTGTCATCGCGCAGCGGTTCGAAACGAAACAGCAGGTAGCCCTCCAGGCGGCCGTTGGCCCGGTAGCCGACCATCTTCAAGGCGGGGTCGCTGAAGAGCGCGGACAGGACATGGGGCGGCAATTCGATCAGCCCGTTGGTCCGTTCCAGAAACCGGTCGTAACAGGCTGCCACATCGGCCTTGTCGTCGGCGGTCAGATTGACGATATGGGATTTGGCCCGGCCGTGGTGCAGCCCACCCGGAAGGAAACTGTAGCGGTTCATCTTTGAACCGAAACCGAACCCCATGCGCCGGTAGAAGTCGGGGCGAAAAGGGTAGAGCGCGGTCATGGCCGCGCCCCGCTCGCGGTAGTGGCGCAGGAAATGGCCGATCAGGTCGGCCGCGACCTTCTCCTTCTTGCGCCGCAGGTCCACCGCCACCCCACCCACACCACCGACCAGCGTCCGCACCGAGCGCAGTTTCATGGTGAAATCATACATGCGCATGATCCCCACCATCTGCTCGTCCTCATAGACGGCGACGAAGTGGACGATAGGCTCCCGGCTGACGGCCGCCAGCCGCTCGTGCATGCGCTCCTTATCCTCCGGGCTGACGACCTTCATACCCGGAAACGCCTCGACCGTGATTCGCAGGAACTCAGCCAGTTCGTCTTCCCGCACGTCGCGAATGGTTCTCATCTCATCCCTTTTGTCGCAGGAAGGGGCCTGACCTTCTGCAGATCAGCGGCCCTTCCGTCTGTCTTTGGATAGAATAGCGTGCCTATGAAAAGCCTGTTCCAGAAGCCTAATACGACAAGCACCGCTGAGTTTATCACGGTCGTTTCCGGCCTGCCCCGTTCGGGCACGTCGATGATGATGAAGATGCTGGAGGCGGGCGGCATCCCACCGATCACGGACGAGTTACGCGCGGCCGACGAGGACAACCCGAAGGGCTACTACGAATTCGAGCGCGTCAAGCAGATGGACAAGGGCGACGTCAGCTGGGTGCCGGGCGCGAAGGGCAAGGTCGTCAAGGTGATCTCCGCCCTGCTGAAGTACCTGCCAAACGACCAACCCTACCGCGTGGTGTTCGTCCGCCGCAATATGCCGGAGATACTCGCCTCACAGCGCAAGATGCTCATCCGCCGGGGAGAAGACCCGGACAAAATGGACGACGAGCAAATGGCGATGCTGTTCGAGAAGCACGTCAGGCAGGTTGAGGCCTGGCTGGCGGCTCAGCCCAACATTCGCACGCTCTACGTCCACTACAGCGACGTGCTGGCCAACCCGCTGCCGCAGATAGCCACGATCAATGACTTCCTCGGCGGGACGCTGGACACCAACCGGATGGCTGAGGTGGTCGACCCGGAGCTGTATCGCAACCGGCAATAACCCGGCGGGCGACGGCAACCTGCTCCCTGCTAGTCCGCCGGATCGCGCCCCGGCGTGACGGCTGCCCGCAGCCGGCAGTCATGCTAGAACCGCCCCACCCCCGCCACCAGCTGGCCGCCGTCTACCACGAACGTCGCGCCGGTCGTGAAGCTTGAGGCGGCCGAGGCCAGGTAGAGGGCGATCCCGGCGATCTCCTCCGGTTCCGCCATCCGTTTCTGCGGCACATGGCTGACCAACGCGTCGTGGATCGCCGGCGTCGACCACAGGGCGGCGCTGAACTTCGTCTTGACGAAGCCCGGGGCGATAGCGTTGACCTGGATGTTGTCGGCCGCGACCTCGGACGCCAGGACCTGGGTCATCATCAGCACGGCCGCCTTGCTGACACAATAGACGCCCATCATCGGTTCAGGTTCCAGCCCGGCGACTGAGGCGACGTTGATGATCTTTCCACCGCCGCGGGCCTTCATGTGCGGCACGCACATCTTGGCCATCCGGAAGTACCCCTTGACGTTCACGTCGAGTATCTTGTCCCACTGGCTGTCTTCGGCAGACAGGAACGGGCCGAAGTGGGGGTTGGTGGCGGCATTGTTGACCAGGATATCGATCCCGCCATAGTGGTCGACCACCTGCGCGACCAGCCGCTCCACAGCCGCCGGGTCGCCGGTGTGGGCCGCCACGGCCAGCGCCGCGCCTCCGGCTTTCCAGATACGCTCGGCGGCTTCGTCGACTGCCTCTTGCTTGCGGCTGGAGAGGATGACTTTCGCGCCCGCGGCCGCGTACGCTTCCGCAATGGCCAGACCGATGCCCCGCGAAGCGCCCGTGATGAGCGCCACTTTTCCCGTCAGATCGAAATTCACCGCTGCCATGTTGTTTCGCCCCCTGTGTCGCTAACAAAAAAGACCCCTCGCCCGGGTCCGGGCAAGAGGTCTGTTCAAGACAAACGATCCGTCTCCTAAATGCCGGTTCCGCGGCCCGTGTCTACGGACCTGCGAACTCGACCTGCGTGTCGTCTTTGGCGAAGTAAGTGTGCGGGTCGGACGTGTGAACGTAAACCCACAGGTCATTCGGCGCTTCGGCCGACCAGTTGAAGATCCACTCCGCGTCGCGCGGCGGCATGTTGACGCAACCGTGACTGTGCTTGTAACCGAAGCGATCGTGCCAGTACGCCCCGTGCAACGCGATGTCAAAGTCAAAAAACATCGTGTGTGGGACATCTTCAACAACGTACCAGTCAACACGACCCTCAGCGCCCTTCATGTCGGTCTTGAGGTGCCGCTCCCAGACCTGGAACAGCCCTTCGTAGGTCGGCCACTTGTTTAGCCCGGTCGATACCAGCCCGGCATAGACCATCCGGTCCCCTTCGTAGGCGGTGAAGGACTGCTCGAACAGGTCGATCTCGACCCAGTACTCATCCTCGCCGATCTCCGCGGGCCGCACCGTCGGGTCGATGATGCTCAGGTAGGTCTGCTTCATCCAGCGGCCGTAGCCGATGTCATACCAGATCCAGCCCTCGTCATCGAGCGCGGCGGCACTGACTTCGACCGGCGTGTAGCGCGGCAGCTTGATCGCATCAGGCTCCGGTTCGGCCCCCGGGGCAGGGCTGTACGGGAAGTCGACGACCATCCAGCCGAACGGCCGTGTCGGCTGCGAGCGGATCTCAAAGCCATGGAACTGCGACGGAGCGCCGACGGTGAAGTGCTCGCCCTGCACCCATTCGCCATCCCCGATCTGGTAGTACAGCCGGCCCTCGGTATTGTTGTTGGCGATGTCACGTATCGTGTACCACAGGTAACCGTCGCCGGAGTCGCGCACGACCGGGCTGGTGCTGCTCGGCTCGGAATAGACCGGCACATGGTCAGCGATGCGTCCCCAGGACATGGTCGGCAGGATGCTCTCAGCCACGGGCCGCGGTTCAGCGAACTTCGGCGCGGGCGGGTTCGCGTCGCAGACGTAGCCGATATCGTTGGAGAGCAAATAACAACCGGCAGCCGCATGGGCGGCCTGGCTGAGCGCCAGGAACCCCGCGGCCGCGGCAACAATCACAAGCAGTCGGACATGGAATAGCTTCATAGAAAGGCGAAAGGCGCGCTTTTTGCGACGCACCTGCAGACATTCTAGCACGGACGTACGGAAAGTTACAAGCGCAGAAGTCCCCAGGCGGTGTACGCTATACCCGTGTATCGCCTACGATCCGGCCCAGGACGCGGCCTGCCAGCACCGTACGGAGTTGACGAGCCAGAGCGCCTCCGCCCGCGCCAGGTCGGCCCCTGTCAGAACGCGCTCGACGATCTCGCCGCGCGCGAGCAACTCCTCCCGGAACGTGCCCGGCAGCAGGCCGGACGACACCGGCGGCGTGACGAGCGCGCCATCGAGGCGCAGAACGATGTTTGAAGCCGTGGCTTCGGTCAACTCCCCGCGCTCGTTCCAGAGGATTGCGTCGTCGCAATCGGGCCGCGAGGCGCGGGCCGCTTCATAGATGTCGCGGCGCGTCGTCTTGTGATAGAGAAAGCGATCGTCTGAACGGACAGGCCCGGCTGCCAGGCCAACGCGCACGGGTTCCGGCCGCGCTCCACGGCTCAGCGGCTCCGCCTCAACCTCGATCCGGCCGTCCGGTCGCAACAGCAGGCGCACCTTGCTGCTTTCCGTCAGGCCTCCCGCCACCGCTTCCAGGCGGGCCCGGATAGCTGCCGCGTCGCAGGCTACGCCGAAGTACGCGGCCGATGCGGCCAATCGGTCCACGTGCCGTTCCGGCAGATAGTAGCCGTCCTCCGGCGTCCAGCGCAGTGACTCCAGCAGAGAGAAATGCGCGACCTCTGCCGGCCGGACCGCCAGCACCCGCGCCTTCAACAGGCACTCGTCGTACTCACCGGCCGGGTCCGAATCCCAGACGACGCCGCTGCCAACCCCATACGTGGCCGTCCGCCGGTCGCGGTCGATGACCGCCGTCCGGATCGAGACGTTGAACCGGGCGCGGCGGCCAGGGGCCAGGAAACCGGCCGCGCCGGTGTAGACGCCGCGCGGGCCGGCCTCCAGGTCGCGCAGGATGCGCATGGTCCGCACCTTGGGCGCTCCCGTGATGGACGCGCACGGGAAGAGCGCGGCCAGGATGTCGCTCAGGGCAGCCGAGGTGCGCGCCGCCACCGTTGATGTCATTTGCAGCACAGTGGGATAACGCTCGACGGCGAACAGCTCAGGCACATGGACGCTGCCCGTCTGCGCCACGCGGCCGAGGTCGTTGCGGATCATGTCGACGATCATGACGTTCTCCGCCCGGTTCTTCTCCGACGCGCGCAGCCAATCGACCTGACCCTCGTCTTCGGCGGCCGACAGGCCTCGCGCGGCCGTGCCCTTCATCGGCCGCGAGAAGATCGCCTCCCCGTCGAGCCGGAAGAACAGCTCGGGCGAGGCGGAGCAAATGACGTGGCGGCCGGTGTCGATGTAGGCGGCATAGGGCGCAGCCTGGGCGGCCGACAGTGTGGCGAACAGCGCCCACGGGTCGCCGCTGAAAGCCGCACGCAACAGGAAGGTGAAGTTGGCCTGGTAGGTGTTGCCGGCGGCGATCTGCGCCCGGATGGCGCCGGCCGCGGCCAGGTAGGTTTCACGGTCGATCGACGGCTGCCAGGGGCCAAACGCATAGCCATCGGCCGGCTCCGGCGCTTCAACCGCCTCACGCGACCGGAAAAGCCCAAACCAGATCAGCGGCGGCGCGTCCGGTGCGGGGTGGTGGGTTGCCAGGCCATAGGCCGCGCCCGCCTCATACGACAGGAAACCGGCGGCAAAAAGGTCGTCGCGTTCGACGGCAGTCTCTACCGCATTCAGCGCCGCCGCGACCTGAGCCGGTTGCGCGGCGCTGACGATGCGGACGGGGTCAGCGAACCGCCACCACGTCCCCTCGTCGCGCACGACAGCCGCGGGGCTTTCGCTCATCATCCGGCTCACGTCGGGCCCTTGACGTTCTCCCCCTTGCCCAGTTCGACCGACCGCTGGTAGGCGGCCCAGACACCTCGCGACACGACCGTTCGCAAGCCGCCCTTCTCAAGCTGGTACATGGCCGCGGCCGTCGTGCCGCCCGGAGAGGTGACCTGGTTGCGGAGCTCGGCCACGTGCTTGCCGGCCTGCACGGCGTAATCGACCGAACCGCGCATCGTCTGGAAGACCAGCTGCTCGGCCACGCGGCGGGAGAATCCGAGGTGAACTCCGGCGTCGATCAGCGCCTCCATGAACATGAAGACGTAGGCCGGCCCCGTGCCAGATAAGGCCGTCGCCATGTCGAGGTAGCTCTCCTCATCGACGAACAGCTCCTGACCAAGCGCGCCAAGGATGGCCTGCGCCTGGGCCCGTTGCTCCCCGGTCACTTCCGGGGTGGCGGTCCAGACGGTCATCCCCTCACCGATCTGGGCCGGCGTATTGGGCATCGAGCGGACGACGGCCGCATGCGCCGCCCCGTCGGCGAGCTTGCGGATCGGCACGCCGGCGATGATCGACAGCAACAGGTCCTGCCGGCGCAGGTGCCCGCGGATGCCCGGGAGGACGGTACCGAGGTTCTGCGGCTTGATCGACAGGACGATGACCTGCCCCGACTCGGCCGCTTCGGCATTCTCGGTCGTCACGCGGATGCCGTAACGGCTCTTGATCTCCTCCAATCGCTCAGGAAATGGGTCGGCAGCGATGATCTGCTCCGGGGCAACGATAGCCTGACTGACCAGGCCGCGGATCATGGCTTCGCCCATGATGCCGCTGCCGATGAAGGCGACGGTCTTGTCGGTGAACATAGGCTTTCTTCGGCTCTCCTTGGCCGCGCTCAGGCCGGGAAGGTCGTCCTGCGCAGGGTGACGGCTGCCAGCTGGTCGTGGTCGACTTCGACGCCAAGCCCCGGCACCTGTGGGACGCTGATGGTGCTGTCTTCGCGGTTCAATGTGAACGGCGCGGTGATGTCCTGCTTGTAGTACCGATCGGTGGCCGAGATGTCGCCCGGCAGGGTGAACCCCGGCAGCGAGGCCAGCGCCAGCTGGGCCGCGCGGCCGACGCCTGTCTCCAGCATCCCGCCGCACCAGACCGGCATGCCGGCCTCGCGGCACAGGTCATGAACTTTGCGCGATTCCGACCAGCCGCCGAGGCGCGAGGGCTTGATGTTGATGATGTCGCACGCGCCGAGGGCGATGGCGTAGCGGGCGTGGTCAGCCGAGTGGATGCTCTCGTCGAGGCACAGCGGCGAGGCGATCAGCGGCCGCAGTTTGCTGTGGTCATAGATGTCTTCGTAGCCCAGCGGCTGCTCAATCATGAGCAGATCCAGCCCGTCCATCTGCGGAAACAAGGCGGCCGCTTCATCCAGGCGATAGGCCGAATTGGCGTCGATCATGATCGGCAGATCGGGGAAGTGCTCCCGGGCGGCCGCGGCCAGCGCGATGTCGTGGCCCGGCTTGATCTTGAGCTTGATGCGCCGATAGCCATCGGCTACGTACTCGCCGATGACCTCCATGGTCCGTTCAATGCTCGGCTGGATGCCGATGCTGACCCCGACCTTGACCCGGTCGCGCGCGCCTTCCGGGTATGGCTGGGCCAGTTTCTCGGCCAGCGACAGGTTCTCGCGCTGGGCGGCCAGGTCCCACATCGCCTGCTCCAGCCCGGCTTTTGCCAGCGGATGGCCGCGGACGAAAGCGAGCCGGGACGGCAGCGCGTCGGGCTCGGCCAGCGAGGTGCCTATCAGCGACGGGATCAGGAAATCGCTCAGGATGTGCCAGGCCGTCTGGACCGTTTCGTATGAGTAGCCGGGATCGTTGGTCGCGACGCACTCGCCCCAGCCCTGCAGTCCTTCGCTGTGGACGGTCAAGATCAGGCAGTCGCGCTGAAGTTGCGGGCCAAAGCTGGTCACGAATGGGCTGACCAGCGGCTGGCTGATGTGGTACAGGTCGATGCGTTCGATTTTCATGGACTTAGGCGCTGTGGTAGGCAAGCAGGTAGTAGCTTCGGCGACGGCCGTCCGGTTCCTCCCGGGTGAGAAAGTCGGTGACCATGAAGCCGCTATGGAACAATTCCTCGAACAGGTGGCGAGTGTGGTCGCGCCAGCGGCGGGCCAGGCCGAAGTCCAGCCGCTTGACGGCCTGGAAATCGGCCGGGATCTCCACCAGCATCAGGTTGCTGGGCAGGCTGACGTAGTTCAGCGGGGGCACGGGCAACCCGGCGGCGTTGAAGGTCGCCTCGTTGACCAGCACGGCCCCGCCGGCCATGACCGCGTCCAGTTTGAGCGGCTTCCAGCGCTGCGTCGCCCGGCTCTGGACGCGCGGCGTCGTCACCCACCATTCGACCTCGAAGCGGTCGGTTGCCAGCCCGGCGTTAATGCCGCTCATCTCGCCGTGAAACTCGCGGTGGTACGTGTGGCAGACCGCGCCAAGCTTGCCGACGTTGAAGCGGCCGTTGCGGCTCTCCAATGGGTCATAGGTCCAGGTGATCAACCGCACGCCGATGCGCAGGGCAAAGTCACGCTGGGCCATCTTGAGACGGTAGCCGACGTCATGGCTCTGGTATTCGGGCAGCACCCCGGCGACGACCGAGTACATCTTCAGCCGCGCGGCGGCCACGTGGTCGATACGATGGACATCGTCCTCATAGGTGGCCAGGATGGCGAAAGCGAAACCCACCATCCGTTCGCCGTCAAACGCCCCGAGCAGCGATGCGCCGTTGTGGTGCATGGCATGGAGGGCGTGGGCCGGGATGATCTCCAGTTCAGACATGCACCAGGTGACGCGCTGGATGTCTTCGGCCGCGGTGTACTCCGCCATCGACTGTACCGGCCGGATGATGACGTCGCTCATGGCGGCGGATTCTACCCCATGCCCCCCGGCGCGGCGACAGGCAAACGCCCGCCACGGCCGGTGCGGTTCAGCGGAGGACGGCGTAGACGAGGACGAGGATCGCCCCGGCGGCCAGCGCCGCGCCGTAGGGCAACGTATCGTCCCGCCGGGCGCGCCCGGTCAGCAGCAGGGCCGCGGCGGCGATGCCGGCCAGCAGCATGCCCAGCAGCAGCGCCTCCGGAGCCCAGGCGAAACCCAGCATCGCCCCGACAAGCATCGCCAACTTGACATCGCCCATCCCCAGCGCGCCCGGCCCGAAGAGACGCTCGCCGAGGACAAACAGGGCATAGAAGGCAAGCGCGGCGGCCAGCCCCGCCGCGACCGCTTCAACCGCGCTATGGGGGTGGGGCAGGATGACCGCCAGCACGGTCGCCGGCAGGACGACCAGGTCCGGGATGCGCCTGACGAGCAGGTCCGCGGCCGCCAGCAGCAGGAGCAGCGCGACGAACAACGCCGGGACATAGAGGCTGGTGACCGGCAGTCCGCTGCTCGCGAGGAGCATCCAGAAGATGGGCAGCCCCAAAGCCAGGACGAGCCGGCTGGGCCAGGGCCGCATGCCCGGATACCGCGACGCGACCGCCCACCGCTCGACGAGAAAGGCCAGTCCGGCGCCGGCGACCAACCCGCTGATGCCCCACCACATGACAGTCATTCGAGGCCATTATAGTCAGGCTTCGTCAAAGCAGGACACCATCGGCGATTGTCCACGTCAGCGGCAAAGCCCGCGTACGACTTCCTCCCGCGTTGCCGCACGCCACCGGAGCGGCTAACATAGCGCATCCCCACGGAGGTTCACCATGCGCGAGATACCCATCCATGCAGCCATCGCCGATCCCGACTTCCAGGCGCTGGCGGACTTTGTGCTCGTCGAAATGCGCCGGTTGCAGGTCCCCGGTGTCGCCGTGGGCGTCCTCCACGACGGCCGCGAACAGATGGCCGGCCTCGGAGTAACCAGCGTCGAGAACCCGCTCCCGGTCACGACGAGCACGCTGTTCCAGATCGGCTCGACCACCAAGACCTTCACCGGCACGGCCATCATGCGGCTGGTCGAGATGGGCCGCATAGACCTCGATGCGCCGGTCAAACAGTACCTGCCCGACTTCACCCTCCGCGACAAGACGGCCGAGACCATCGTCACCCCGCGCCACTTGCTGACCCACATGGGCGGCTGGGTGGGCGATTTCTTCGAAGAGACCGGTAATGGCGATGACGCCCTGGCTCGCTACGTGGCCGACATGGCCGAGCTCGAACAGGTCGTTCCGGCCGGCTCGCTCTGGTCATACAACAACGCCGGGTTCGCCGTCGCCGGCCGGTTGATCGAGGTCGTGACCGGCATGACCTACGAAACAGCCCTGCAGGAACTCGTCCTGGACCCGCTGGAGCTGGACGAGAGTTTCTTCTTCGCCAACGACATCATCTCGCGTCGCTTCGCCGTCGGCCATCGGGTGGACCCGGAACAGGGGCCGGTCGTCGAACGGCCGTGGGCCCTGACCCGGGCCGCCCACGCCGTTGGCGGCCTGTCGTCCAGCGTCCGTGACCAGCTGCGCTACGCCCGTTTTCACCTGGGCGACGGCCGCGCCGGGAGCGGGACACGTCTGTTGCAGCCGGAGACCCTGGCCGACATGCAGCGGCCGCACGTCCGGGCCAACCTCGACCGGCAGATGGGGCTGAGCTGGCTACTGCGCGAGATCGACGGTGTCATGACCGTGGCCCACGGCGGGGCGACCAACGGCCAGTTGTCCGCCTTCCTGGTGGTCCCGTCGCGCGGCTTTGCCATCACCGTCCTGACTAACGCCGACGAGGGCTCCATGCTGAACGACAGCGTCGTGACCTGGGCGCTCGAGCGCTACCTCGGGCTGGAAGGCGCGCCGCCCGCTTCAACGCTCGCGTTGCCCGAAGACCTGTCGTCCTATCTGGGCGATTACGACGCCGCGCTCGACCGGCTGACCCTGTATCTTGACGGGGATACGTTGATGGCGCAGTCAACGCCCAAAGGTGGCTTCCCGGACAAACACTCGCCGCCCGGCCCGACGCCGCCGCCCAGCCGGCTGCGTTTCTACGAGGAAGACCGTGTCATCGCCCTCGACCCACCGATGATCCACACCCGATCCGAGTTCCTGCGAGACGATCAGGGCCGCATCGCCTGGTTGCGGACCAGCCGCCTGCACCGCAAGGGCTAGAGGGCTAGGGGTAACCGGGCGGCATCCAGTTGCCCTGGGTGCGCCGGACGTAGGACTTGATCTCGTCGGGGATGGGAAAGGCGTTGCGCATCATGTAGTCGTACATGACCTGGATCGTCTTGCCTCGCGCGACGACGCGCCCGTCTTCGCCCTGCACCAGGTAAAGCATGTCGAAGCTCTTGGTGCCGAAACGGGACACGCCGGTGCCAATGCGCAGGTTCTCGCCCAGCAGGGCGGGCGACTTATACGTGCAAGATGCTTCAACGAGGATGAGCGGCAGGTCCAGCAACTCGAAATCAAGCAGGCCGGCATGCTCCATGATCTCACCCAGATACTTGATTCGGATGGTCTCGAAGTAGGCGAAGAAGACTGCATTGTTGACGTGGCCCATCGCGTCGATGTCGCGGAACGCCACTTCAAGGCCGATTTCATAGGGATAGCCGGTCATTGTCATGGGAACACCTTTGCGGCCAATCGGGGAGGAGTATCTATTCGCTGGCCCTGATTCTAGCATGCTTCGTTTGCCGCGCACGGGATGCGGTGGCGATTACGGCTCGGCCGCCAGCCGCAGGCGGACTGCCACGGGCTCCCCGTCACGGTTCAGCCCCAGCGTCACCTCATCGCCGACCTTCGTGCGGAGTGACAGATACTCAGCCAGGGCATCCCAGCCATCGATCGGCTCGCCGTCGATCTCGGTGATGATGTCGCCTCCGGCCAGCACGCGCCGGTTGCCGATGATGACTTCCCGTTGCGCGCCCCGCACGCCGACCCTGTCGGCCGGGCCACCTCGCCACAACTGCGCCACCAGCACGCCGCGTTCGACGGGCAAATCAAGGGCTTCCGCCAGAACGGGCGTGATCGTGTAGCCCAGCAACCCGAGGGTGGGGTGCTCATAGCGGCCGTCGCGGATGAGGATCGGGACGACTCGCTGCACCGTGTCGACGGGAATGGCGAACCCGATCCCCTGGGCGTCCTGGCGGACGGCCGTGTTGACGCCGATCACTTCTCCGCGCGAGTTCAGCAGCGGCCCGCCCGAATTGCCCGGGTTGATGGCCGCGTCAGTCTGAATGACGTCGTAGATCGTGCCCCGGTCCTCGGTTTCCAGCGGCCGGCCCAGGGCGCTGATGACGCCCGTCGTCAGCGTCCGGTCCAGCCCGAACGGGTTCCCGATCGCGATGGCCCGCTGGCCGACGCGCAGGTCAGCCGAACTGCCCAGCGCGACCGGATGCAGGTCGGCCGCGGCCGGATCAACGCGCAGCACGGCCAGGTCGTTGCGCGGATCGACGCCGACGACGGCCGCGGGAACCTGGGTCTCATCAGAGAAGATGACCACGACCGTCTCGGCCCCTTCGACGACGTGGTAGTTGGTGACGATATGGCCCAGCTCGTCCCAGACGAAACCAGAACCGGTGCCCTCGCTGGCCATCGGGCCGAAGAAGAAGTCCATCGTCACGATCTGGGCCGTGATATGGACGACCGACGGCCCGACGCGCTCATACAGGTTGGTGACCAGCCGCTCCTCAATATCGATCGGGGCCAGGTCGGCCTCGGAGAGAGGTGTCGGCGTCGCAACCGAGAGGCTCGGGCTTGCGGTCGGCCCGACGGTCGGGGAGAAGGCCGGAACGGCGGCGTCGGGGAGGCCGCCACAACCCGCCAGTGCCAGCAACCCGGCGGCCAGGAACGCGCCCCATCGGCCAACAGCCCGCTTCATTTCAGCTCCGGGCGACGATGGCCGCCCCATCCGTGGCGGTGCAGATGTACACCTGCGGGTGCAGGCCCGTGGCCGCTTCGTACTCGCGGGAGACTTCGGCCGCGAATGCCTCCGCCCCCTCCGCCCTGACCAGCGCCACCGCGCATCCGCCGAATCCGCCGCCGGTCAGCCGCGCGCCGAAGCAGGCGGGGTGCGACTGGGCGAGCAGCACCATCGCATCCACTTCCGGCCGCGAAGCCTCGAAGTCGTCGCGGTAGCTGGCATGGCTCTGGTTCATCAACACACCCATCTCAGCGGCGTCGCCGCGGGTCATGGCGTCAGCCGCCTGCAGTGTTCGCTCGCTATCGGTGATGACGTGGCGGGCACGCCTGAGGGCAACCGGGTCCAGTTCGTTCGCGCGCGACGCGAGCGTGGTTGAGGCCAGGTCGCGCAGCGCCGGCACGCCGAAGTGGGCCGCCACCGCCTCGCACTGGGCCCGGCGCTCATTGTAGGCTGACTCGACCAGGCCGCGGCGCGTGGCCGTGTCGAGGATGACCACCACCGTGCCGGCCGGGATGGGCACCTGAGTCGTTTCCAGCGAGCGGCAATCGATCAGCAGGGCGTGGTCGCGCCTGCCCGCGGCCGAGATCATCTGGTCCATGATGCCGCAATTGACCCCGACCCACTCGTTCTCGGCTCGCTGGCCGACGCGGGCCATGGCCGGCGGGTCCCACGGCAGGTCGCTCATCGCGCTGAAGGCGCGAGCCGTCGCCATCTCGACCGCCGCCGACGACGACAACCCGGCCCCGATTGGGACGTCTCCGGCGACAACGCCTTCCCAGCCGCGGAGCGCATGGCCCTGGCTCTGCAGGACGTAGGCGACGCCCTTGACGTACTCCACCCAGCCCCCGTCGTCGTTGACCAACGCGTCGAGGTCGATCGTCGTCGCCTCGTCGAAGTTGAGTGAATGGAGGACAACCCGCCTGTCGTCGCGCGGCCGCAGGGCGATCCAGACCGCCCGGTTGATGGCCATCGGCAGGACGAAGCCATCGTTGTAGTCGGTGTGCTCGCCGATGAGGTTGACGCGACCGGGAGCGCGAATGACCAGCGCGGGAGGCTCGCCGTAAAGGCGCGCAAAGCGTTCGTTGACTTGATCCTGGATGTTCATAGTTGTCCGACAGGGTCTTGACCCTTTCCAGCTGAGCAAGGGGCTTCCGGCAGCAGATGGCTGAGAAGCAGTTTGAGATAGAAGACCGGCAGGTACCACTCCAGTCCATCGCTCGGCATTCGTCGCGCCCGGACCCATGAACCAGTCCCATTGACCGAGAAACCCTGTCCTCGGTTCGGGCACGCTCCAGTCGATGTTCGCTCGCTGGTCGATTGGCGTCATCATGCAAAGAACCCAGTCGCCCGCGTGGAGAGATGGCGCGCGTTCCCCGACTTACAGCAGCCGGGTCGCGAAAGCCGGCAGAGCAGCCGAGCCGCCGGTATGCCAGAACAGAACCCGATGCCGACGGGTGAAAGCACCCCAGCGGACGAGGTCGATCAGACCGCCCATCGCCCGACCCGTATAGACCGGATCGAGCAGGATGCCCTCAAGTTGGGCGGTCAGGACGATCGCCTCGCGGTCCAACTCGCTGACGCGGGCATAGCCTTCGCCCAGATAGTCGTCGTTGACGTTGACCAGATGGCCGACCGAGACCGTCTCCAGGCCGAGGTGGGTGGCCGTGGCCGTGGCCAGCGCGGCCGACTGCGTCGCGAGTGACTCTGCCGGGTGGTCAACGCTGATGCCGAGCACCTGGCCGCGGAACCCGTAGATGTCGGCCCCGAGGACGAGACCGGCCTGGGTGCCGCCGCTGCTGCTGGCGAAGACGATGAAGTCGACGTTGAGCCGCTCGGCCTCCAGCTGGCCCATCAGCTCCTGCATGGCCAGCACATAGCCGGTCGCGCCGATGACGTTGGAGCCACCCAGCGGGATCGGGTAGGGCCGGCGGCCAACCGAGCGCAGTTCCGCCAGGACCCTGCCCATGACCTCGCTGCCGTCGCGGCCGTCCGTCCAGTGGACGTGGGCCCCGAGCAGGTGGTCAAGCAGCAGGTTTCCGGTCATCTCAGCCGGCGCCTTGCCGCGCAGGACGATGCTGCAGCCCAGGCCATAGCGCGCGGCCGCGGCGGCCGTCTGGCGGCAGTGGTTGCTCTGCGGCGCGCCGGTCGTCACCAGGTGGTCGCACCCCTGGGCCAGCGCGTCGGCGACCAGGAACTCCAGCTTGCGCGTCTTGTTGCCGCCCGTCGCCAGGCCTGTCTGGTCGTCCCGCTTGATCAGCAACTCCGGGCCGCCGAGATGTTTGCTCAGACGGTCAAGCCTGTCGATCGGCGTAGGCAGGTAGGCAAGTGGGACGCGGGCGGGGAAAGTCGGATTCATAGGGTGATCCTGAAGGGATGCTGGCGCGTATTGTAGCCCAATTGGCGGCGGTGTCGATCGTGCCGGCCGGCCGAACCCGGCTAGAATTGGGCCCATGTACGCTCTGCGGGTTGGCGAGGCAGCGGTCACGCTCTTCAACAGCGGCGACCTGCGCGCCCCGCTGGCGAAGTGGCTGCGCGTACGGCCGGCGGAGTGGCGGGGTCGCTATGACGCAGCCTTCGCCGAGCCGCTGCGCGTCCCGGTCCAATCAGTCCTCATTCGCCTGCCCGAGACGACCGTCCTGGTCGACCCGTCCTCCTACCACATCTCGCCCGACTCGGAGCTTTTCATCCCCGACTACGAGCCGCCGCCCCCGGTCTGGCAGCAGATGGAGTCGGCGGGGCTGGACCCGACGGCCGTTGACGCCGTCGTCATCACCCACACCCATTTCGACCATTACAGCGGCCTGAGCCGGCCGGTTGGGGGCGAACCGGTTCCCGCCTTCCCCAATGCCCGCGTCTACGTCGGCCGCGCCGACCTGGAAGCGCCGGCACTGCAGAAACTGCTCAAGCGCTCCACGAGCCTCGAGAGCCGGACGCTGGGCGTGGTCCGGCAGGCGGGGCTCATCGATGCGACCGACGCCCCGCACGCGCTCGGCCACGGCATGACCCTCCTGCCCATGCCGGGCGAAACGCCGGGGCACCAGATCGTCCGCCTCGATTCGTCCGGGCAGGTGCTCTACTGCCTGGGCGATCTCATCCACCACGCAGTCGAGGTCCTCGAACCGGCCTGGGCCTGCTACTGGAACCAGAAGGCGCAGTCGATCGCCAGCCGGGCTGCGCTCGTCGGCGCGGCGCTGGCCGAAGACGCCACCCTGACAGCAACCCACATCCCGGGCTTCGGCCGCCTGGAGCGAACGGCCACCGGCGCGCGTTGGGTCCCGATTACCCCACAGATTTCATGAACGAACTACCCGCTTCTGCCCAGGCCCCGTGGGACATCGAGACGTCGGCTGTCACCCGCTGGGCCCACCGGCTACTGCTGTTCTTTTACAGGCCTCTGAACTGGCCGACGCCTGCCGCCATCCTGGCCCTGGTTTTGCTCGCAACGCTGGGCGGTGGGTGGTGGTGGCTGCTGTCTGGGAACGCAACGGTGGCAGCGCTGGCCGCTGCCTTCCTGCTCGGATCATCCGCCTCTGATGCGGCCGTCCTCAACATCCAGCAGAACCGGCGCATCTCTGCCCTGTCGTGGAAGGGCCACCTGTTCCCGCTCGTCGCGGCGCGACTACTGGCCGGTTTCGTTCTGGCCGTCGCGGGCGTCTGGCTTGGCTGGAGCGTCGCCCTCGGGCTGCTTCTCGGGGCCTGGGCGCTGGGTTCGGCCCTGCTCGTTCGCGGGGCGCTCGTCGAGCCGCGCCGCCTGGCGCTGACCCACCTGGCGATCGCGAGCGAGCGCCTGGCCCCCGGGTCCGAGCCGCTGCGGCTGCTGCACATCAGCGACGTCCACATCGAGCGGGCGGCCGAACGGGAGGCGACCGTCCTGTCCCTGGCAGAGCGTGCCGCGCCGGACCTGATCCTCATCACCGGCGACTATGCCAACACCTCGTTCAAGACCGATCCCCAGACCCACGACGACATTCGCGCCTTCCTGGGCCGGCTGTCGGCTCCCCACGGCGTCTACGCGGTCATGGGAAGCCCGACGGTCGATCTTCAGGACGTCGTTCCGCCGCTCTTCCAGGGAACCGGGATCACGCTGCTGCGGGACGAGCGGCGTCGAGTGGACCTGGGCGACGGCCGGACTGTCACGCTCTTCGGGGTCGACTGCCACCACGACATCCCGGAGGACGCCGAGGCGCTGGCCGCGCTGCGGCCGGAAGACTGCGACGGCGGGCCGAGCGTCCTGCTGTACCACTCGCCGGAACTGCTGCACCAGGCGGTCAACCACGGGCTGGACCTCTACCTGTGCGGCCACACCCACGGCGGGCAGGTGCGGATGCCGGTCGTCGGGGCGCTGGTGACGTTCTCCAAGCTTGGCCGGCGCTATGCCATGGGCCACTATCACGAGGGCCGGACCCACCTCTACGTCACACGCGGCGTCGGCTTCGAGGGCCTGAGCGCTCCCCGCGTGCGCTTCCTCTGCCCGCCGGAGATCACGCTCGTCACCATCTCGCCGGCCAGCCAGGCCGGCCGGGCATCGTCCCCCGCCTAGGCCAGCGACGACCAGACTTCCAGCTTGCCCCGCACGCGGCGGATGACCTCGTTGGTGAACTGGTCGGTCGACGCCGTGCCGTGCAAATCGGCCGTGCGGATGCCGTCGTAGACCGCCTCCAGTGTCGCCTCATAGATCGCCCGGCTCGCGGTCTTGGCCTCCTTTTCCTTGAGATAGGAGAGCAGGCCGGCCGCGGCCAGGATCATCGCCATCGGGTTGGCCATGTTCTTGCCCTGCAGGCTCGGGGCGGTTCCGTGGGGCGCTTCAGCCATGACACAGTCGATGATGCCCTCGTCGTTGAGCGAGATGACCATCGACTCCGACCCGGCGATGGAGCCGAACATCTGCAGGACCAGGTCAGACAGCAGGTCACCGTCGCGGTTGAGGGCGGGGATGACCAGGGGCTCGCCCATTGTCGCCAGCAGGAGGGCCATCGTCGCGTCTATGAGTTGCGGCTCATAGCGCACATCAGGATAGTTCTTCGCAACGGCGTCCATCTCCTCCTTGAACATACCCTCGTAGATGGGGCTGACCGTATACTTCGGCCCGCCAAAGACTTTGGAGCCCGTCGTCCGGGCGTGCTGGAAAGCGTACTCGGCAACGTGGTGGCAGACCCGGCGCGAGATCTTCTCGGTCCGGTAGGCCATTTCGTCCAGGGAGCCCATCTCACCCTCGCGCCACTCCTTGGCGCCATAGGCATCGTCGCGGGCCATGCGCACGACGCTGATCGGCGCGTAGATGCCGCCGACAGGCCGTACGCCGGGGATGCGCCGGCCCGTGCGCAGGATGATCTCGGCGTCCATCTCCTCGCGCAGTATGGCGTTCGGGCTGCCAACATCATCCTTGGTCTCAGGCGTGATCGTCGCCGCCTTCAGGCCAACGCGGTGCTCGCGGATCGCTCGCCCCGCCTCATACACGACCTGATTATTCGTCCGGCGGCGGTTCTCCAGGCTCAGGTCGAAGTGCAGGAAATCCACCTCAAAGCGCGTGACGTCGGCCGCCAGGACGCGCAGCGATTCAAGCAGCAGTTCGTGCCCGGTCTGGTCCCCGTCAAGAATGACAATCGTTCGGCTCATCGTTGTGTCGTTCTCCTCCGTGTGTCTGGCAAGGCCGATGACCCTGACGGGATCGGTTGCCGGCTAGCCCGCCAGTGATGGTTCCGCCGCGGCCGCGCCGCGCGCTCGCAACCGCGCTAGATAGCGCGGCATCAAGTCGGTGTAGGCCCGGTACCACAGGGGCCGGGCCGGGTAGTCCCAGGCGCCGATCGTCCGCACGACCTCGGCGTTGAAACCCGCCTTGAAGCGCCACACACCCCACAGGCGGTCGCTCTCAACGAACTCGTCCGGCGCGCCCCAGAAGTCATAGACCTTCGCCCCCTGCGCCCTGGCCCAGCGGATCGCCTCCCACTGGAGCAGGTGGTTGGGCATTCGTTCCCGTTCGCGGGCCGACGACGCGCCGTACATGTAGATGACCTTTTCGCCGAAACGGACGAGGACCACTGCCGCGACCGGCTGCCCATCCACGTCGGCGATGAGCGGCTGGCCCATACCTGCCTCATAGAGCGTCGTCCAGCCGTCGAGGTAATAGGCCTTCGGACGGATGGTGAAACCGTCGCGGGCGGCCGTCTCCCGGTACAGCTCGAAGATCGCCGGGAAGTCCGCCGGTGTGCCCGCCCGGACGACGACGCCCTTCCGCTCGGCCAGGCGGATATTGTAGCGCGTCTTCTGCTTCATCGCGGCCAGCAACTGCTCTTCGGTCTGGTCCAGCGCCAGTTCGGCCGTGTTGCGGAACTGGATCTGCTCGCGCGAGGGCACCCAGCCGCGCGCGGCCAGGTCACTGGTCACCGCTTTGCCCAGGGGCGAGACCCGTTCGGCATCCAGTCCCCAGCTAGACACGACCTCCGGGTCGATCTTGATGAAGATGGCATGCTCGCGCCTGGCCAGTTGTTCGAGCTGGGCCAGGACGCGGTTGCGGAGCTCGCGATCGTGATAGTCCATCGCCGGCCCCTTCGGCACGTAGAGCACGCTGAACGGCAGGCGCGGCACGGCGCGTTTCAGGACCATCGCCGCCGCGATCGGTTCGGCGCTGTTCTCGGCCACCGTCATCGCCAGAGGCAGCGCCGTCCAGCCCCAGCGCGACTTGAACTGGCCCCAGGCCCAGCTCTGCAGGGCATGGGCATTCGGAACCCTGGCCAGCGTCTGGGTCCAGACCTGCTGCGAGCGCTGCAGCTTGAAGGTCGAAGCGCGGTAGGAAGGCTCTGCGTCAGTGAGTATCTTGGCCATGACAGTGAAAAGCGGCCCGCGGCCGCTGAGACCTGCAATCTTATCCCGTCCCTGCCGCGCTTGCACGGACAAAACAGCGCGAACGGCGGACGCTCCAGAGCGTGCGCGAAGCCGGGAAGCCGGGCCGACCGCCGGGCAGGCGCGCGCGTGCGCCCTGTTGTTCACATCACCAATCCCATTTGCTATAATCCGCTCCGACTTCACACAAATAAGCAGGAGGAGCGTATGCTAGCCAGAATAGAACACTACACTGGCCTGAACAAGTTTCTGCTAGCGTTGCTGTTGTTTGTCCCCGTCGCCATCTTCCTTGAGGTAACACACGCCAGCCCGACCCTGATCCTGCTGGCATCGGCGGCGGCGATCATCCCCCTCGCTGGCATGATCGGCGAGGGCACGGAAGCACTGGCCGAGAAAGTGGGTGAGCGCGCGGGCGGTCTGTTGAACGCGACGCTCGGTAACGCGGCCGAACTGATCATCGCCGTCGTCGCCCTGCGCCAGGGACTGATCGAACTGGTCCTGGCTTCGATCACCGGCTCGATCCTGGGCAACCTGCTGCTGGTGTTGGGTCTGTCGGTGCTGGTTGGCGGCATTAGGCATGGCGTCCAGAAGTTCGACCGCACCAACGCCGGCATCGATGCCACGCTCCTGATCCTGTCCATCTTCGCCCTGGGCATCCCGTCGTTCTTTAACCAGGCGATCGAACCGGACAAGCAGGCGGTCGAGTTCCTCAGCATCGGCGCGTCCGTCGCCATCCTGCTCATGTACGCCCTGATGATCCTCTACTCCTTCACGGCACGGAACTCAGAACACGCGGCCGACCCCCAGGCCCGCGAAGCCCATGCCCCGGAAGGCTGGAGCACGGCTCACGCCCTGATCATCCTGGTCATCGCCGTCGGGTTCATCGCGCTGCTGTCGGAATTCCTGGTTGGCGCGGTCGAACCGGTCAGCGAGGCGCTCGGTCTGAGCGAATTCTTCCTCGGCATCATCCTCATCCCGCTGGTGGGCAACGCGGCCGAACACTTCGTCGCGGTCCAGGTCGCGGCGAAGGACAAGATGGACCTGGCCCTCAGCATCGCTATTGGCTCCAGCCTGCAGATCGCCCTGTTCGTTGCCCCCTTGCTGGTGTTCATCAGCCTGGCAATCGGCAACCCGATGCCGCTGGAATTCACGACCTACGAAATCCTGGCTGTGGCGTCGGCCGCCATCATTGCCGCGTTCATCTCGACGGACGGCGAGAGCAACTGGCTTGAGGGGTCCATGTTGCTCGTCCTGTACACCATTTTGGCTGTGGCCTTCTTCTTCCTTTGATGAGGAGCGCTGCCGCACATGGGCGGATAGACGAGGGAGAGAATGACATCGACCGCAAAGCTGATCGCCATCATCGTCGTCTGGGCCGCGTCGGCGTCGATTATCTTCGCGGTGAACGGGGCCTCGCTTAACAACTTCATGCCGGCGTCGCTGCTGGCCGTGGTCGTGATCGGGGTGGTGGCTGCGGCGGCCGCGGCGACGCTCTTCATCGCGCGGGCGGCCGGTAGCGGCAGCAAGCGCGGGGACTAGCGGCCGCGCCGCCAGCGGTAGAGCCGGGCCAGCAAGGTGTTGTAGACACGGTCGGCCGCGCCCACGGTCCGCACCACCTCTCCGCCGAAGCCTCGCTTGAAGCGGTAAACCGGCCACAGCCCGTCCTGCCGGTCAGTGAAGCCCGCTTCCAGCTCGTCTTCCGGAGCGTCCGGGATGCCCCACATATCATAGGTGGCGCAGCCGCGCGCCTTCGCCCAGCGCATCGCCGCCCACTGAACGGCGTACGCCGGCATGCGCGAGCGTTCCTCGTCGCTCGATGCGCCGTAGAAGTAGGCCGCGGTCCGGCCCAGGGCGAAGACCATCGCCCCGGCCAGCGGCCGCCCCTCGAACTCAGCCACCAGAAGCGAGGCCTGGTCAGGCGCGAAGAGCTCAAACGCCGCCCGGTAGTACTGCGCGTCGTGGATGCCAAAGCCGTCGCGTTCCCCGGTCTGGCGCATCAGTTGGACAAAGGCGGGGATGTCGGCCGCGGTCCCCTGCCGGACGGTGACGCCTTTCTTCTCGGCCAGACGGATGTTGTAGCGCGTCTTCTGCTTCATCGCCGCCAGGATGTCGTCCTCCCGCGGCCGCAGGTCGATCAGGATGGTCCGTGGCGGCTGGATGGTGTCGGTGTTGGGGTCGCATCCGTGGGCGCGCGCCAGCGCCTCCCATCGTTCCGCGGGCAGGTCGTGCTGCCACAGGCGCGGCTCGATCTTGACCAGCCCGGCCCCGCGCTGGTAAGCGGCCTGGTCGATGTAGTTCATGACCACGGCAACCTGTTCGTCGTCGTTCCAGTCAACCAGCGGGCCGTGGGGGACATAGCCCAGCTTGACGATGCCCAGCCCGACCGAGCGGAAGAGCACCTGAGCCCCGCCGACCAGACGCCCCCCGCGCCGCATCCAGACGCGTTGAGACGACCAGCCGAAGCGGTTCTTGAGCCGGGCCCAGTTCGTCGTCTGGAGGATGCTCCCCTGCGGGTGGTTGGCCACGAAGGCGTCCCACTCGGCATCCGCCTCGGAGTAGGGCTGCTCCGCCAGATCGATCATGCGCGAGACCATGGGTGGAGATTATATAGTGGTCGGTGGACTGTGGATAGCGAGCGGCCGCAGCGGCGTGGCGTGAAAGACGATCGTCGACCGATCGCAACCCGCCACAGGGACGATGCTTCTTCGCGGCCGTCGGTCGTCGGGCGCTGTCGCTGTGGTACAATACGTCTCAGTTGCGGTGGAACGATGAGCCAAGCCCAAATCCTGTACTCCCTCCAGCAGATCGACAGCGAGATCCGGGCCAAGAAGAAGCGTCTTGGCGAGGTGCTGCAGGCTCAGAAGGAGCCGGTAGCGGTCTCGGAAGCGCGCCGGCGCGCCGAGGCGATCGATGCCCAGCTACAGACACAACGCAGCGCCCACAAGGCCCTGACGCTCGAACTCGCCAGCCTCACCGAAAAGGCCAGGCAAGAGGAGCAGCGGCTCTACTCCGGTACGGTCAGAAACACCAAGGAACTGGCCGACCTGCAGCACGAGGTTGAGTCGCTCGGCCGGCGGCGGGCCGCGCTGGAGAACGAAGTGCTGGAGGCCCTGATGCGGGTCGAGGAGACGCAGGCGCAACGGGCCGCAGTTGAAGAGGAGATCGGCCGCCTGACGGCCGGCTGGCAATCGTCGGTCGGCAGCTACAAGCAAGAGCAGCAAGTCCTGGCCCTGCGCCTGAACGAGTTGCTGGGCAAGCGCGAGCAGACGGCCAGGTTGCTTGAACCGCGGCACCTCCAGGAATACGACCGGCTGACCAGGATGAAGGGCGGTCTGGCCGTCGTCAAGCTCGTGGGGAACAAGTGCCAGGGCTGCCAGGTCACCATCTCCGCCAGCACGGTCCGCCTGGCCCAGCAGGGGAATGTTGTTGCCTGCGACAGCTGCGACCGCCTGCTTTTCCCAACCTGATCCCGACGGAGTGACGAACGGATGCGCGTTCTGGTGACCGGCGGCGCCGGCTATATCGGCAGCCACACTGCGCTCGAGTTGCTGCGCGCCGGCCACGACGTGGTCGTCGTCGATAACCTGGTCAACAGCCACGAAGAAGCCCTGCGGCGCGTGGCGGAGCTGGCCGGGCGGCCGCCGGCCTTCCACCGCGTCGACTTGCTCGACCGCCCTGCCCTGGAGGCGGTCTTTGCCGCCTCTCCCGTCGACGCGGTCATCCACTTCGCGGGATTGAAATCTGTCGGCGAATCCGTCCGCGAGCCCTTGCGCTACTTCCACAACAACGTGACCGGGACGCTTATCCTGCTGGAGACGATGGCGGCCGCGGGCGTGCGCGACATCGTCTTCAGCTCGTCGGCCACGGTCTACGGCGATCCGGCCCGCGTCCCCGTCCGGGAGGACTTTCCCCTGTCGGCCGAGAACCCCTACGGCCGGACGAAGCTGATGATCGAAGACATCCTGCGCGACCTGCACCGGGCCGATCCGGCCTGGTCGATCGCCATCCTGCGCTACTTCAATCCGGTCGGGGCGGATCCGAGCGGCCGCCTGGGAGAAGACCCGAGCGGCGTGCCGAACAACCTCGTCCCCTACATCGCCCAGGTCGCGGTCGGCCGCCTGCCGAAGCTCCTCGTCTACGGCGGCGACTACCCGACCCCCGACGGCACGGGCATCCGCGACTACATCCACGTCATGGACCTGGCCGAGGGCCACCTGCGCGCCCTCGAGAAGCTGGCCGGCAAGCCGGGGGCAGTCAGCTACAACCTCGGCACGGGGCGCGGCTACAGCGTCCTGGAGGTGGTGCGGGCGTTCGAGCAGGCCAGCGGCCGAGCCATCCCGGTTGAGATCGTCGACCGGCGGCCAGGGGACGCGGCCGTGTCCTATGCCGATCCCGCCCTGGCGGCCCGCGAACTGGGCTGGCAGGCGGCGCGCGACCTGGAGGCGATGGTCGCCGACCACTGGCGCTGGCAGTCGATGAACCCGGACGGTTACCGGGGCCAGAAGTAGCGGGCCGCCCGCCAGCCTCTGGTTCCCGCTCCATTTGGGAGGGGTTAGGGGGAGGGATACTTCTCGCAAACACTCGCGGGTGAAAAACATCAAACTCCATCTCTTTGTGACTTTCGTCACTTGACTTTCCTGTCACACCGATTAAGCTGCAGTCATGTGTGTCCTATCGG
>CAYRBP010000022.1:0-60353 GCA_964422535.1 uncultured Ardenticatenaceae bacterium
TGTTGCTAAACAAGGTTTGGAATTCGTACCAACTGCTTGAGTTCAGGTTACCTAGATCTGTCTTGTAGCCAGAGCTGTTAGGTCCTACCCAAGACACGTAGTGCTTAAGCTGGTTTAGGGTGGAAGCTCCCTTGTACCAACCTGTTTCAAAAAGATAGGAACCAGGGCTACATGGAAAGTTTGCACAAATGCCTGTGAGCCCGACATTGTAGGTCCCAGGAAGCGATGTCCCAGGCGGATTACCAGTGTGGATGTTCACTCCAGTGCCTCGCACATCCACAACGTTACGTATACCAAAGCCTTGACCGACCGTTGCGTATGCACTCAGAACGGTTAAGGTGTTCAGGAACAAGGCGAATGCCTGGGCGATCAGCCTTCGCGTACGTCGCCCTTCCATGGATAAGTGGTTCGAGAAAGGGTTCATTGTTCTGTGCTCCTTAAAGGGTGGACTTAGAGGCATCGTTGGCAGAAAGGCGTAGCCTTGGTGCCGATAAGCACAGCTACCAGTTACAGTGGTGAACTCCTTTGGCATCACAACTCACCTATCTCTAGCGACTCAACAGGCTGATCTGCCTGTTTCTCACGAGGGCCAGTAACGTTTTGACGTGTACACGACCCGGATCCGATACACTTCGGAGGTGAACGGTGCCTGTTCTATGCTAACGCCCTACGCCGCCGTCAACGCGCTGCTGAGCGACCTGCTGCGCGACGTCCGCGCCGTTCTCGGCCCGCACCTCGTTGGTTTCTATCTCGACGGCTCGCTGGCCCTGGGCGACTTCGACCCGGCCACGAGCGACATCGATTTCCTGGCCGCCATCGCCCGGCCCTTGAGCGCCGGGCAGGTCGAGGCGCTGGCGGCCGTCCACCGGGCCATGCGCGACAGCGGCCGCCCATTTGCCGCCGAGGTCGAGGGCGCCTACATCCCCCTCGCCGCCCTGCGCCGCCACGACCCGGCCGACGTCCGCTTCCCCAACCTGGAGCGCGGCCCGGACGAGGCGCTGCGGCTGAAGGACCACCACACCGACTGGGTCATCCACCGCGCCATCGTCCGTGACCACGGCATCGTCCGTGACCACGGCACCGTCCGTGACCACGGCACCGTCCGTGACCACGGCACCGTCCTCTACGGCCCGCCCCCGGCGACGCTGATCGACCCGGTCACGCCCGCCGACATCCGCGCCGCGACGACGGCCGTGATGCGTTCGTGGTGGACGACGCCGGACGCGGCCGCAGCGATCCGCGCCGCCCACCCTGGCTACCTGGCCTACGTCGTGTTGACGATGTGCCGGGCGCGATATGGGTTGGCGACGGGCGAGGTCGCCGGCAAGCGGGCCGCGGCTGCCTGGGCGCTGGAACGCGTGGAGGCCCGCTGGCAGCCCTTGATCCGCGAAGCCCTGGCCGGCGCAGTTGACGGAACGCGCCGGGAGGATGTGGTGGCGTTCATTCGGGCCGTGGTGTGAGGCGCCGTCGGGTGAGCAGATAAGGCCGGGGCGGCGGGCCGTCGCGCCGCAACGGCGAGGGGTCTGTCGAATGTCGTTCGTCGTCGCTTTCAGGCCGGCGTACCCCGTTTGACACAACCCCCGCGCTGTGGGAAAATTGGCGTTCGTTCAGCCAACCGCCCCCGTAGCTCAGAGGATAGAGCGCTGGCCTCCGAAGCCAGGTGCACAGGTTCGAGTCCTGTCGGGGGCACAGCCCCACGAAGCGCCCACCCGGGCGCTTTTTCGTTCCCTCTGAATCTGAAGTTGCGGGATGCCTTGCGTGCGCCTTGACTTTTGCTAGACTCTTCGTGGGCAAGTCAGCCGACAAGAGACGGGGAAGGGTATCCACGACGGATCCCCACCCGCCGGCGGAACGTCCGGCCCCGGCCTCCGTCGGCGCCCTCGGCACATTCATCCAGGGCCGGCGGCAGCTGTCCGCGCCGCCTCCCGCCAGGTTCGGTCAAGACGACAGGTGTTCGCTGCCATCGACGCCCGCCCTGTCCCCTGTCGTCAAGCATGCGGCCGTTCTTGATTCGATCCGGAGAGCATAGTCGCATGGCCAACTTGAAAGCAACCGATAGAGCCGCCGCTGACACAACCACAAACTCGTGGCTCGCGATGATCGTCATCGTGCTGGCCCAGATCCAGATGGCTTTCAACGTCAACGCTATCCCGGTCTCGGTCGGCGTCATCTCGGAGGAGTTCAACACATCGGCCACCACTGTCGGGACGGCGCTTGTCGTCTACTCCCTGGTCGTGGCCGCCTTCGTCCTCCTCGGCGCGAAGTTGGGCAAGATCGCCGGCGTCCGGCTCGTCTTTCAGGTGACTGTCCTCGCCCACGGTCTGTCGATGGCCCTGATGGCCCTCAGCCAGAGCGCCGACGCGATGATCAACGCCCAGGCCATCGCCGGTCTGGCCGCGGCCGCGTTGGTGCCGACGCTGGTTGTGCTGATCGCCACCAACTATCATGGCAAGCAACAGGCGCAGGCGCTCGGCATCCTGGCGGGTTCGGTGCCTATCGCCGGCGCGCTGGCCTTCTTCTTTGCCGGTTATCTGGCGACGGTGTGGAGTTGGCGCTACTCGTTCGGCATCCTGGCTTTCCTGTCGGTCCTGGTCTTCCTCCTCAGCTTCAAGCTGGCGCCTGTCCCGCGCCAGCAGGGGGTCAAGATCGATTTCATCGGCGCGGTCCTGGCGGCTCTGGCCATCATCCTGATCAGCCTGGGCTTCAATAACCTCAACACCTGGGGTGTCATCTTCGCCAAGCCGGAGGCGCCGATCGCCATCCTCGGCCTGTCGCCCGCCCCATTCATGATCCTGGCCGGCATCGTGGTGGGCCAGGCATTTCTGGCCTGGTCAACCAAGCGCGAGGCGGATGGGGATGCGCCGCTGCTTTCGCTGAAGGTGCTCGACTCCCGCACGGAGCACTCGGCGCTCATCGCGCTTCTCATCATCGGCGCGACGGGGTCGGCGGTCAATTTCCTGATCCCCCTCTATATCCAGATCGTCCAGGAGCGCACCAGCCTGTTCACGGCCGTGGCCATCGTGCCCTATACCCTGTCGATCGCCGCGGCGGCGATGCTGATCGTTCGCCTGTATGACCGGTTCACGCCGCGCCGCATCGGCGTGGCGGCGTTCATCCTGGTGGCGGCCGGCCTGACGCTGCTGGCCTTCACCATCCGCAACGAATGGGGCACGCCGACGGTCATCATGGGCCTCATCCTGGTCGGCCTCGGTGAGGGCGCGCTGGTGACGTTGCTGTTCAACGTGCTGGTCACAGCCTCGCCGAAAGAGCTGGCCGGCGATGTCGGCGCGCTGCGCGGCGTGGTCAACAACCTGGGGACGGCCGTCGGCACGGCCGTGGCCGGGGCAATGGCCTTCACCCTGCTGACGCTGCTCGTCGGCAGCAGCCTGGCGACGGCCAACCTCCCCGCGGCGCTGAAGGTCAACTTCAACCCCTACGACGTCGATTTCATCACCAACACACAACTGCAGGGCTACCTCGACGACTTCGGCGCGACACCGGAGCAGGTCGACGAGGCGGTCGGCATCAACACCCTGGCCCGCCTGCGCGCTTTGCAGGCATCGTTCCTGATCCTGGCCGGCATCTCGACACTGGCCATCTTCCCGGCCAGCGGCCTGCCGAACTACACGCCCGGCGAGATCCCGGCCGTAACAGACGAAGAACCGGCCCGGCGGCGTGGAAAGAAGTCCAAGACGGCCGAACCGGCGTGAGCCGGCCGCGGCAAGGAGCGCAAGAATAACACCATGAGTCAAGCAAGCGACGCAGCCCGGCGCTATTCGCGCGAGCATTCGGAGCAGTTTGTGGGCGAGTTGTTCGAGATGCTGCGCATCCCCAGCCTGAGCGGAGATCCCGCGCACAGGGACGACATCCGCCGCATGGCTGAGTGGCTGGCCGGCCACATGCGGGGCCTGGGACTGGACAACGTCGAGATCATGCCTACTGCCGGCCACCCGGTCGTCTACGGGGAGTGGTTGGGCGCAGGACCCGGCGCGCCGACGGTGCTGGTCTACGGCCACTACGACGTCGTGCCGGCCGCGCTTGAAGACGGCTGGGACACGCCGCCATTCGAGCCAGTGGTCAAGGACGGCAAGATCTACGCTCGCGGAGCGACCGACGACAAGGGCCAGCTCTTCATTCACGTCAAGGCCCTGGAGTCTTACCTGAAGACCGGCGGCGCGGCCCCGGCCAACGTCAAGTTCTTTCTCGAAGGCGAAGAAGAGGTCTCTTCGCCTAACCTGTTGCCCTTCCTGAAGGCCCACCTCGATCTGCTGAAGGCCGACGTGTGCGTCATCAGCGACTCGTCGATGCGGGTGGTCGAGGAACCGGCCATCACCCACAGTTTGCGCGGCATGACCTACCTCGAGATCGAGGTCGAGGGGCCGAAAGACGACTTGCATAGCGGCTTCTGGGGAGGCGCGACCCACAACCCGGCGCTGGCGCTGGTCGAAATCCTGGCCAAGCTCACCAACCCCGACGGCACCATCGCCGTGCCGGGCTTCTATGACGACGTGGTCGCCCTGACGCAGGACGAGCGCGACATGATCGCCAGGAACCCGTTGACGGAGGCGCAGTTCAAGGAGGCCACGGGGGTGCCGGCCGTCTGGGGCGACACGACCTACACCATCCGCGAGCGCGTCTCGGCCCGTCCGACGCTCGACATCAACGGCATGTGGAGCGGCTACAGCGGCCCGGGGCCCAAGACGATCATCCCGGCCAGGGCCGGGGCCAAGCTCAGCTCGCGCCTGGTCGGCAACCAGGACCCGCACAAGATCTTCGAGTTGCTGAAGACCTACATCGAGTCGATCGCGCCGCCGACGGTCAGGGTGAAGGTGACCCTGCTGACCACGGGCCGCCCGGCGCTCATCCCATTCGACTTGCCGGAGATGCAGGCGGCCGCGCGCGCCTATGAGAAGGGCTGGGGCCACGCGCCGGTCTTCACCCGCGGCGGCGGCAGCATCCCGGTCGTGGCCGATATCGCCTCGCTGATGCAGATCCCGGTCGTGATGATGGGCTACGGCCTCGACACCGACGGGCTGCATTCGCCAAACGAGCACTACAGCATCGAGATGTTCCAGCGCGGCATCGAGACGGCGATCGTCTACCTGGAAGAACTGGCCGCTCTGCCGCGTGAATGAAGCGGGCTGCACAACCAAGGGGAGAAAACGCATGGAGATTTCGGTCGTCAGTGGGAATGGTTTGAACGAGCCGTCTGACCTCGCCGTGCTGGCCGTCTTCGAAGGCGAAGCGCTGCCGGATCACGTGGCCGGGCTGCTCGAACCGCAAGACTTCACCGGCCGCTCTCAGCAGGTGGTTGTGCTCTACCCGCGCGGTGTCGTTGCCCCGCGGCGCTTGCTCCTCGTTGGGCTGGGCAAGCGCGAGGCCCTGACCGCGGAGACGATTCGCCGGGCGGCGGCCCAGGCCGTCCAGCAGGCCCGGACGATGCAGATCGAGGCCGTCTCGATCGGCGTGAATGGCGATCTTGGCCTCGATCCGGAGACGGCCGCTCAGGCCTTTGCGGAAGGGCTGGAGCTGGGCGCCTATCGCTTCTGGCGCTACCGGACGGGTCTGACGACGCCGCAGACGTTCGAGGTCAAGCGGGCGACCGTCTATACCTCATCGGACGGGGAGCCGGCCCGCTCCGGCATTGCGACCGGACTGGCGGTTGCCCGCGGGGTCGAACTGGCCCGCGACCTGGTCAACAGCCCTGGTTACGCCCTGACCCCGGCCCGCCTTGGCGAGGAAGCGGTCAAGCTGGGGCGGTCTCACGGCTTGAACGTGACCGTGTTCGACAAGACCCGGCTGGAAGAAGACGGTTTCGGCGGCATCCTGGCCGTCGGCAAAGGCTCGGCCAATGAGCCGCGCTTCATCGTGATGGAGTATGGCGCCGCCGAAGCGGGCGCGCCGACTGTCTGCCTGGTCGGTAAGGGGCTGACGTTCGACTCGGGCGGCCTGTCGCTCAAGCCGCCGGAGGCGATGGAGACGATGAAGTCGGACATGGGCGGCGCTGCGGCCGTCTTTGGCGCGATGCAGGTCGTCGCCGAACTGAAGCTGCCGTTGCATGTCGTCGCCCTGGTCAGCGCGGCCGAGAACATGCCCAGCGCCAATGCCTACCGGCCCGGTGACATCGTGACCAGCCTGAGCGGGCAGACCATCGAAGTCCTGAATACCGACGCGGAAGGGCGCATCATCCTGGCCGACGCGCTCTACTATGCCCAGCGCTACAACCCCGCGGCCATCGTCGAACTCTCGACGCTGACCGGGGCGATCATCATCGCCCTGGGCTCGCATGCCACCGGCATGATGGCGACCGACCAGGCGCTGGCAGACCGGATCGCGGCCGCGGGCGAAACGAGCGGCGAGCGCGTCTGGCAGTTCCCGCTGTGGGACGAGTACCGCCAGATGGTCAAGAGCGAGATCGCCGACCTGAAGAACATGGCCGGTCGTCCTGCGGGGTCGATCACCGCCGGGGCTTTCCTGGCTGCCTTCGTCGGAGACTACCCCTTTGTCCACCTGGACATCGCCGGCACGGCCTGGGTCGACCGGCCGGGCAAGCCCTATGAATCTCCGGGCGGGACGGGCGTTGGCGTCCGCCTCCTGTCAGAGTTCCTGCGCAACTTTACTGTCTGATCGTCGAAGCGTTGATCGCCTTTTGTGGAGGGAAACAATATGGCAAATGGAGCACCGAACGCTGTGGCCGTACCGGAGAACAGGGGTTTCACCCAGCGCTTGCTCGATGGCATCGAGAAAGCGGGCAATAAGGTTCCCCATCCGGTGATGATGTTCCTGTACCTCATCCTCGGCGTCATCATCCTGTCTCATATCCTTTATGTCCTCAACGTCAGTGTCACGGAACAGATCGCCGTCGAAGTGCCGGTGCCCGCGGAGTATGACTTTTACGAGGACACGACCGCGCCGGGCGTGGTCGTCCCGGGCGACGCCTACCAGACCGACTTCGAGATCGAAGAGCGCACTATCCCGATCCGCAGCCTGCTGACGACAGAAGGCATCCGCTTCCTGTTCACCTCGTTTGTGCCCAACTTCCAGGGCTTCGGCGTGGTGGCGGTGACGTTCATCGCCATGATGGGCGCGGGCGTGGCGGAAGCGGCCGGGATGATGTCGGCCCTCATCCGTAAGTTGGTCCAGGTCGCTCCGAGGCGGCTGATCGTCTTCATCCTGATCTTCATCGGCGTCATCTCCAGCGTGGCCACGGATGCCGGTTACCTGATCCTCGTCCCGCTGGGGGCGGCCGCCTTCCTGACGCTCGGCCGCCACCCGCTGGCCGGCATGGCCGCGGCCTTCGCCGGCGTCGGCGCCATCTTCGCCGTCAACATCATCTTCACCCCGCTCGACAGCATGCTGACCGAGATCACCAACGAGGCCATCGTCCTGGCCGGGGGTGAGCCGCTGACCCTGGCGGCCAACTACTTCTTCATGGTCGGCTCATCGTTCGTCCTGGCCATCGTGGCCACGGTCGTCACGACGCGGATCATCGAGCCGCGCCTGGGGCCCTATCAGCCCGAAGGTGGGGCCGCGTCGGCGGAAGGGGACGACGGATCGCTCTCGGCCGCGGAATCACGCGGCCTGCGCTGGGCCGGACTGGCCACGCTCGCGGTCATCGCCCTGGTCGCCTTGCTGACCATTCCCTCGGGCGCGCCGCTTCGCATGCCGGAGGGCCAGGTCGGCGGAAACTCGCCGCTGATGGACAGCCTGTTGTTCATCATCACCATGACTTTCCTCATCGCCGGCATCGCCTACGGCCGCGGCGCGGGAACGATGAAGACCAGCGGCGAGGTCATCGCCGCGGTGACCAAGACCTTCGCCGGGCTGGCCGGCCTGGTCTTCATGTTGCTGATGATCAGCCAGTTCATCGCCTACTTCAACTACTCCAACATGCCGACGGTGCTGGCGATCAGCATGGCCGACCTGCTGGAGCGGGCCAATATCGGGGCGTTGCCGTTGTTACTGGGCATGATCGTTGTCATCATCCTGCTCGACGTCATCATCCCCGGTTCCATGCCCAAGTGGGCCATCTTCGCGCCGGTGTTCGTGCCGATCTTCGTCCGGTTGGGCGTCGCGCCGCAGACGGTGCTGGCCGCCTATCGGGTCGGTGACTCGCCGCTGAACGTCATCACGCCGTTGATGGTCTACCTGCCGTTCGTTGTCACTGTCGCCCAGCGCTACCAGAAGGACGCGGGCCTGGGGACGATCATCGCCCTGATGCTGCCCTACTCCATCGTCATCGCCATCGCCTGGATCATCCTGTTCATCATCTGGTTCGTGCTCGGCCTCCCACTTGGGCCGGGCTATCCGATCGGCGCATAACACGATCGCGGGACATGCATCAGACGCCCCCTCGCGGGAAGGCTCGTCCGCACGAGCCTTCCCGCCTTCGCAGTCCTGTCGATGAGGCTTTGTCGGCCGCCTGATCATGAATGAGTTCTTGCTAGTTCTCGGCATCGCCACCTTCGCCGCGTTCCTGACGTTTCTGGGCGCGCCGCTGGCCGAGCGGTTCGACGTGCCGCACCGGGTTATCAGCGCCGCGCTGCAGTTTGCCTCGGGTGTCATCGCCGCGCTGGTTGCCCTCAGCCTGATGCCCCCGGCCGCTCGCGCCGGCGCGCCGGTCACGGTCGCCCTGGCCTTCTTCGTGGGTGGGGTCGTCTTCGTCCTCTTTGATACCTATTCGGCAAAGCGCCAGGCAGCCAGGGCAACAGGTGAAGCCAACGTCACGTCGATGGGGCTATATGTCGGCATCCTGGTCGACCTGTTCATCGACGGGGTTGTCATCGGCATCGGCTCGACGCTGACGCTCGCGACCGGCCTGTTGCTGGCGCTTGGGATGGCCATTAGCACGCTGCCGCTGGCCTTTGTCACCACGTCGACGGCCAAGAAGCAGGGCGTCTCCCCCGAGAACCGCCGCCGGCTGGCTGCGCTCTACTTTGCGTGCGTGCTTGGCGGCGCGGTGCTGGGCTACGCTGTCCTGCAGGACCAATCGGTCGAGCTCCGGCTGGTGCTCATCTCGCTAGCGTCGGGCTTCCTGGTCACGACGGTGACCCAGAGCCTGATCCCGGAAGCCAACCGAGAGGGCGAACCGGGTTTCGCCGGCATCCTCTTTGTCGCCGGGATGAGCATTTACGCCCTGCTCACGCTGGTTGTAAAGTAGACGGGTTATGACCACAAGACATGGTCGGGCGCGCCGCCGCACGCGGCCGCAGACGCCACAAGAGGGTTTTCTCTCCGACTGGCTCGACCCGATCGACAGGCTGTCCGAGACGATCTACAGCATCCTCATCCTGCTGACATTCACGCTCGCCTACCGGGTCTTCAGGCTCAGCACCGAGTCGCCCCCGCTGCAACCGACAGACGAGTACGTCCTCGAACTGCTCTTCGGCGCGCTCGGAGCGATCTTTGCCTGGGGCGTGATCGACGGCATCATGTACGTGTTGACCTCGCTGTTCGACCGGTTGGAACGGCGGCGGTTGGCGTGGCACATCCAGGCGGCCGTCACCGACAGCGAAGCGGTGGAGGCCATCGCCGATGAACTCGACTACATCCTTGAGCCCATCACCGGCGACGCGCAGCGGCAGGCGCTCTACGCGGAAGTCCTCAAGCACCTGCGCGAAGCCGAACCGCGCGAAGTTGGGCTCAAGCGGGAGGACTTCACCGGCGCGCTGGCCTGCGTCTTCGTCGCCGTCTACTCGGTGCTTCCGTCGCTGGTGCCGCTCGTCCTCCTGCGCGACAACTACCCCCTGGCTATCCGCCTGTCAAACGTCATCTCGTTCATCGTGCTCTTCATCGCCGGCTACCAGTGGGGCAAGTATACCGGGGCCAACCCCTGGAAGACGGGGCTGATCCTCCTGGGGGTCGGCGCGCTGCTGGTCGCGGTGGCTATCGTTCTCGGTGGTTGAGTGCGCGCTGCCTACTGCCTTTGAGCACGCCAGATCGGCTGCTCGACGCGATTCGGGCGGGCCTGATCGATCAGGGTGAC
Source organism: uncultured Ardenticatenaceae bacterium (assembly GCA_964422535.1). Classification (GTDB taxonomy): domain Bacteria; phylum Chloroflexota; class Anaerolineae; order Promineifilales; family Promineifilaceae; genus Promineifilum. The sequence continues at coordinate 9,986 of CAYRBP010000022.1, forward strand.
GACAACCGGCGGCCACCGGGCGGCGCGCAGCCCGCTGTCACCCATGACACACTGCATCATGCCTTTCGACCGGGATTTCCATTACATTTGTCACTCTTATTCCTTTCCGCCCTCTTTTACAATGTGCCAGAGGTACGTGGATAGGGCCAAGCACAACCCGCGCAGCAACGGCTTCTCAGGCCACCCATCGAAGCCGCGCCCCATCCCGCCCCATAACATTCCACCCGAATAGGAGACAGGACATGGCTGGTCTGGACAGCGAGACGCGCGAGATGATCCTCGACACGTTGAGGAAGTATGCCGCCGACCATCTGACAAACGACTACTTGCTCGAACTTGATCATGAGGATCGATTCCCCGAAGAAGTCCTCAAGGAACTCAATGACCCGATGAAGCTCGGGTTACACCTCGTGTTCATCCCGGAGGAGTTCAACGGTCTGGGTGGAGGAGCCTACGACATCTATCGAATCTCCGAACTGATGGCCTCGATCGACCTGGGCGTCGCCACCGGCGTCCTGGCGACTTTCCTCGGCTCCGACCCGCTTCGCGTGGGCGGCACGGAGGAGCAGAAGGCCTACTGGATGGGCCGCGTGGCCGACGAAGCGCTGCTGATGGCCTATGGCGCGACCGAGCCGCAGGCCGGCAGCGACCTGGCCTCGCTCAGCACCAAAGCGGTTCCCGTCCAGGAAAACGGCCACATCAGCGGCTACAAGATCACCGGCCGCAAGCAGTGGATCAGCAACGGCGCAGTGGCTGACCTGTACACTATCCTGGCCATCGCCCCCGGCGGGCCATCGTGGTTCCTGGTGGAGAAAGGCGCGGAAGGCTTCGCGACCGGCAAGCCGGAGGACAAGCACGGCATCCGGGCGAGCAACACGGCCGCGCTCTTCCTGGAAGACGTTTACGTCCCGGCCGAGCGGCTGATCGGCGGCGTCGAGGGTCAGGGTCTGGCCCAGGCCCAGGCTGTCTTTGGCTACACCCGCGTGATGGTCGGCGCTTTCGGTCTCGGCGCAGGCTGGGAAGCGTTGCGCCGGGCCATCCGCTACTCCCACGAGCGCATCCAGGGCGGCACGCCACTGAGCGAGAAGCAGGGCTACACCCACAAGTTGATCGTCCCCAACGCCGCCCGCCTCGAAGCGGCGCGGTCCTACATCGAGTGGGTGGCCGAACGCCTCGATGCCGGCGAAGAGGGCCTGCAGACTGAGGGCGCGGTGGCCAAGTACATGGCCACTGAGTCCGGCAACACCGCGGCCGAGGATGCCATCCAGGCCCTGGGTGGTTACGGCTATACCAAAGAGTACATGGTCGAGAAGATCAAGCGCGACGTGCGCATCACCTGCATTTACGAGGGCACGTCCGAGATCATGGAGTGGACCATCGCCCGCGACCGCTGGCAACAACACCTGAAGACGCAGGGCGCATTCTACAACGAGTGGGCGGCCCGGCTCGATACGTTGCACAGCCAGGAACCCCACAACGGGGCCAACTACGCCGCGATGGCGATGCGCGCGCTGGCGGTCATCCTGGAACGCGCGCGGCTTGACCGGCTGACCCGCAACCAGCACGTCCTGTTCCGGCTGGGCGAGTTGATCGCCTGGGCCGAGACAGCGGCCGTCTTTGCTGAGCGCGTCTGCGCCCGGCCGACGGAGGCAGTCCCGCTCGATGTCGCGGCCCGGCAGGCGCTCAGTCGCATCCACGGCCGCGCGGCGGCGCTAAAAGTTGCCACCGACGGGCTGCAGTGGGCCATCGGCGCCGGACAGACGGACCCGAACCTGGCCGGCTCGCTCAACCTGCCCGGCATTTACGCCGCGCAGGCCGGGCTGGTCGACGACATGAACGCCGCGCGTGACGCGCTGAACCTGGCGTTCAGGACGAACTAGACACGGATTACCACGGGGTGGATGGACCGGCACGCATAGCCGCAGAATCGCTTCTCCGCGACCATCCACCACATACGCGTTCGAACGATCAATGAGGTAAGTTTCATGGATTCCGCAGACAAGGCCATCGCCATCGTTGGGGTGGGAGCCATACTACCCGACGCACCAAGCGCGGCCGCGTTCTGGGACAATGTTGTCAACAAGCGCTACAGCATCAGCGATGTCCCGCCCGATCGATGGAGCGTCGAGGACTACTACGACCCCGATCCTCACGCCCCCGACAAGACCTACAGCAAGATCGGCGGGTGGGTGCGCGATTTTGAGTTCGATTGGCGGCGTTTCCGCCTGCCGCCGAAGGTGGCCGCGTCGATGGACGAAGGCCAGCAGTGGGCGGTGACAATGGCGGCTGATGCCCTGGCCGACTACGGTTTCCCCGACCGGCCGCTGGACACGGAGAACACGGCCGTCATCCTCGGCACCGCCATGGGCGGCGAGATGCACTACATCACCAACAAGCGTGTTTTCCTGCCGGAGTACATCCGCTGGATCAAGAGCACGCCTGAGTTCGCCGGCTTGCCGGCGGCAACCCAGACCGCGATCGTCGACCAGTGGCGGACCGCGGTCGCCGATGCTATTCCGGCCATCACCGAGGACTCGATGCCCGGTGAGCTACCCAATATCGTTTCAGGCCGGGTAGCCAACATCCTCAACCTGCGCGGCCCCAACTTCATCACCGACGCCGCCTGTGCCAGCAGCTTCGCCGCGATAGAAGCGGCCGTTCAACTCCTGACCGAGCACAAGGTCGACGCCGTCCTGTCGGGGGGTGTGGACCGCAACATGGGCATCGGCTCGTTCGTCAAATTCTGCAAGATCGGCGCCCTGAGCGCGACCGGCACGCGGCCATTTGGCGACGGCGCGGATGGCTTCGTCATGGGCGAGGGCGCGGGCGCTTTCGTCCTGAAGCGTCTGGCCGACGCCGAACGTGCCGGCGACACCATCTACGCCGTCATCCGCGGCGTCGGCGGTTCCAGCGATGGCAAAGGCAAGGGCATCACCGCACCCAACCCGGTGGGCCAGCGACTGGCCATCCAGCGTGCCTGGGCCGATGCCGGGCTGGACCCGGCCACGGTGACCCTGGTCGAGGCCCACGGGACGAGCACGCGCGTCGGCGATGTGGTCGAGGTGGAGAGCCTCAGCGCCATCTTCGGTGGAGCGCCGAAGGGCAGCATCGGCCTCGGTTCGGCCAAGAGCAACATCGGCCATCTGAAGGCGGGTGCGGGTGCGGCCGGCCTGTTGAAGGCGGCGCTGGCCCTGCACCACAAGGTCCTGCCGCCCACGCTCAATGCCGTCAAACCCAACCCCAATATCGACTTCGCCAACTCGCCGTTCACCCTCATCCACGAGGCGCGCGAGTGGGAGCGCCGCAACGGCACGCCCCGCCGCTGCGGCGTCAGCGCGTACGGCTTCGGCGGGACGAATTTTCACCTGGTGCTGGAAGAGCACGTGCCGGGAATGTTGACCGAGCGCAAGGCGGTCTTCCAGGGCGCTTCGGTCGGCGGTCCGGCCGCGGAAAGCGGCGTTGCCGCCGGCGCGTCCGTTTCCCCCGCCCGCCCGCCCGCGCCCGTCCGCGGCATCCTGGCCCTCGGCGCGGCCAATCCGGCCGAACTCAAGGATCGGCTCGACCAGACGCTGGCCCGTGTTGAGGGCGGCTGGACGCCTCCCTTGGCCCTCCCGAAAGCGGCCGATATCCGGGCCGCCGAACGGCTGGTCATCGATTTCGGCGACCACGCCGAGCTGCTTGACCGGCTGCAGAAGGCGCGCAAGGTCATGAGCTTCGACACGCCCCAGGCCTGGAAAGCGTTCGAAGCGCAGGGCGTCTTCCGCGGCAGCGGCCCGAAACCCGGCAAACTGGCCTTCCTCTTTCCGGGACAGGGCAGCCAGTACGTCAACATGGGGCGCGAACTGGCCGCCGTCTCGCCCACCGTCCGCCGGACGCTGGACGAGGCTGACGGCATCATGACGCCCATCCTCGGCCGCAAGCTGACCGACTACCTGTTCGTTGATCCGGAAGACAAAGCGGCCATGCGCCGGTCCGAATATGACCTGATGCAGACCGAGATCACCCAGCCATCGATGTTGACGCTGGATGAAGCGATCCGCCGCCTGCTGGCCAACTATGGCTTCGCGCCCGACATGGTCATGGGCCACTCCCTGGGCGAATATGGCGCTCTGGTCGCGGCCGGGGTCATGCCTTTCGCCCACGCCCTCGAAGCGGCCGCCGGTCGCGGGCGCGAGATGGCTGCCGTCAAGATGGACGACAATGGCAAGATGGCGGCCGTGCTGGCTCCGTTCGACGTCGTCGAAGCGACCCTGAACGAGATCGACGGCTACGTCGTCCCGGCCAACATCAACAGCCAGAGCCAGAGTGTCATCGGGGGTGAGAGCGCGGCGGTCGACAAAGCGGTCGCTCGCTTCCAGGAACTGGGCTTCCAGGCCCTGCCCCTGCCCGTCAGCCACGCCTTTCACACCCGCATCGTCGCTCCGGCCAGCGTCCCGCTGCGCCGGATGCTTGACCGGCTGGCGATCGCTCCGCCACAGATCCCGCTGGTGGCCAACGTCACCGGCGACTGGTACCCGACGGACGTCGACGGCATCAAAGACATGCTGGAGAAGCAGATCGCTTCGCCCGTCCAGTGGGTGAAGGGGCTGCAGACCATGCACGCCGCCGGCGCGCGTGTCTTCGTCGAAGTCGGCCCGAAGCGAGCCCTGCGCGGGTTCGTCAAGGACGTCTTCGCCGACCAGCCGGACGTCATCGCCCTGCTGACCAATCATCCGAAGAACGGTGAATTGCCGAGCTTCAACCAGGCGTTGTGTGGCCTGTACGCGGCCGGTTATGGAGCGGTCGATGAGACGACCGCCGTCGACCGGTCACAGACCGCTGTCAAGAGCGAATCAGTCACAGTTGCGGCCGCCGTGCCGGAGACCAAGCCAGACATGAACAACCAGACCCAGACGGCGGTGCCCCCCACCGCCTCAGTAGAAGCCCTGGCCCAGGCCCTGGCCCAGGTGCTGCAGAACAGCGGAAGGGCCGAACCGCAGAGAGCTTACGACCGCAACGAGACGCCGCGAGGCTCTGTCGTCATCAGCGGCACCGGCCTGGGGCTGCCCGGCGCCGACAAGCCGGTCATGGACCCCGACAATGCCCTGCGTATCCTCCGCGGCGAGCAGTTCGTCGACCTGATCCCGGAGCGTTTCCGGCACAAGATCGTCGAGAAGCGCATCACTCGGCTGGTCAAGGGCGAAGACGGCAGCGGCCGCTTTGAGACGATCACCGACCCGAACGAGGTCATCAGACTGGCCGGGCGGCCGGGCAGCTTCGACCTGGCCGAAGAATATGGCGTGCCGAGTGACCTGATCGAAGCGCTGGACGTCACCACCCAGCTGGCCATCGCTGCCGGCATCGACGCCCTGCGCGAAGCCGGCATACCGCTCGTCCAGACCTACAAGCGCACCAGCACCGGCAAATACCTGCCGGAGCGCTGGGTGTTGCCGGAGAGCCTGCGCGACGACACTGGCGTCATCTTCGCCAGCGCCTTCCCCGGCGGCGACCGCTTCGCCAACGAGTTCAGTCGCTACTTCACCTACAAAGGGCGGGTCGACCAGCTCAACATGCTGGAGGACCTTCGCGCCTATACGACCGACGCGGCTGCCCTGAGCGAGATCAGCCGGCGCATCGACGCCCTGCGCGATGAACTGGAACGGGAGCCCTACGTCTTTGACCGCCGCTTCCTCTTCCGCATCCTGGCGATGGGCCACAGTCAGTTCGCGCAGTACGTCGGCGCGCGCGGCCCCAACACCCACGTCAATGCCGCCTGCGCCAGCACGGCCCAGGGTGTCGCCATCGCCGAGGACTGGATCCGCAGCGGCCGCTGCCGCCGGGTGGTCGTCATCGGCGCCGACGACGTCACCGGCGACAACCTGTTGGATTGGGTGGGCGCCGGCTTCCTGGCTGTGGGCGCTGTGACTACGAAGGACCGGGTTGCCGAAGCCGCCCTGCCCTTCGACCGCCGCCGCCACGGGACGATCCTGGGCATGGGCGCTTGCGGCCTGGTCGTTGAGAGCGAAGACTCCGTGCGCGAGCGCGGCATGCGCGGCATCGTGGAGGTGCTCAGTAGCGAGACGAGCAACAGCGCCTTTCACGGCACGCGGCTGGACGTCAACCACATCGCCATGGTCATGGAGAGCCTGGTGACGGCCGCCGAGCGCCGGTTCGGCATTAACCGCCATGCCATCGCCCCGCAGACGGTCTTCATGTCACATGAGACATTCACGCCGGCTCGCGGCGGCAGCGCCGCGGCTGAGATCATCGCCCTGCGGAAGACGTTCGGTGAGTCGGCCAACAGCATCATCATGGCCAACACCAAGGGCTTCACCGGCCATCCGATGGGCGTCGGCGTTGAAGACGTCATCGCCGTCAAGATCCTCGAGTATGGCATCGTTCCGCCGGTTCCCAACTTCAAGGAGGTTGACCCCGATCTCGGGCCGCTCAACCTGAGCCGCGGCGGCCGTTACCCGGTGCAGTACGCCATCCACCTGGCCGCCGGTTTCGGCTCGCAGATCGCCTTCACCTTCACCCGCCGCATCCCGGGCAACCTGGATCGCATCGACAACAAGCCGCTCTACCGGCGCTGGCTGGCGGAGATCAGCGGCTACGATATGGCCGAGACCGAGGTCGAAAAGCGCACCCTGCGCATTGTCGCTCAGGGCAACCCGCCGCGGCCGCCGATGCCCAACACCTGGCAGGTTGGCACCGGGCCGACAATGCGAGCCCCGGCCGGCGGCGAACTGTCAGCGGTTGACTTCCCGGCGCGGATGGTCATCCCGGAGGCGAACGGCTCGGCCGCGCGCCCGATCGCCGACCGCGCGCCCGAAGCCGTGGAGCACGCACGCCCGGCGGCCCCGGCCGCGCAACCCGCGCCGGCCCCGTCTCCGGCGCCCGACGTGGTCGCGGTTCAACCCGCACCGGCGCCTGAGCCGGTTGCCGAGGCGCGCCCTGCGGTCCGCGAACCACAACCAGAGCCCGAACCGGCGCCCGCCATCGTATCCGAAGCCGCTGGTCGCCCCCAGGCCGCCGGCGCTCCCGCGGCCGACCCGATCGCCGAGCAAGTGCTGTCCATCGTCGCCGCCCAGACGGGTTACCCGACCGAGATGCTGGACTACGACCTCGACCTCGAGGCTGACCTGGGCATCGACACCGTCAAGCAGGCTGAGACGTTCCTGGCCATCCGCGAAGCATTCGCCATCCCGCGCCAGGACAACCTGCGCCTGCGCGACTATCCGACGCTGGCCGCGGTGATCGGTTTCGTGCGGACGATGCGGCCCGACCTGGCGGCGGCGACGGACGCCGGCCCCCAAACCGCGCCGGTGGCCGCCGCGACGCCAACAGGCGCGCCGTCATCCGACCCCATTGCGGAGAGAGTCCTGGCCATCGTCGCCGAGCAGACCGGCTACCCGCCCGAGATGCTGGACCTCGACCTTGACCTTGAGGCCGACCTCGGCATCGACACGGTCAAGCAGGCTGAGACTTTCCTGGCCATTCGCACCGCTTTTGACATCCCGCGCCGTGATAACTTGCGGCTGCGCGACTATCCGACGCTGGCGGCAGTCATCGGCTTCGTGCGCGAGGAACGGCCTGATCTGGCGGCTGCTTCGCCTGCCGTCGCGGCGGTCGTGGGTGGTACGTCGGCCCCGCCGGAGGCGAGCAGCGCGCCGTCTTCGGCCGTCGTCCGACCGGCTGCAACCCTGGCCGACCCCATCGCCGACAGGGTCCTGGCCATCGTCGCCGAGCAGACCGGTTACCCGGTTGAAATGCTCGATCTCGACCTCGACATGGAGGCCGACCTGGGCATCGACACGGTCAAGCAGGCGGAGACCTTCCTGGCCATCCGCACCGCTTTCGACATCCCGCGCCAGGACAACCTGAAACTGCGCGATTACCCGACGCTCGGCGCGGTCATCGGCTTCGTGCGCGAGATGCGCCCCGATCTGGTCCCGGCCGTTACCGCCGGCCACCAGGCGCCGACCGCCATCGAACCGGCGACTCCGCCCGCGCCGGTTGCTCCACCGGCGGCCGTTGGAGGGGCAGACGGGGCAGGCAGCGCCGACCCCATCGCCGACAGGGTCCTGGCCATCGTCGCCGAGCAGACCGGTTACCCGGTTGAAATGCTCGATCTCGACCTCGACATGGAGGCCGACCTGGGCATCGACACGGTCAAGCAGGCGGAGACCTTCCTGGCCATCCGCAATGCTTTCGACATCCCGCGCCAGGACAACCTGAAGCTGCGCGACTATCCGACGCTCGGTGCGGTCATCGGCTTCGTGCGCGAGATGCGCCCCGATCTGGTCCCGGCGGTCACCGCCGGCCACCAGGCGCCGACCGTCGTCGAACCGGCGGCTCCGCCCGCACCGGTTGCTACACCGGCGGCCGCCGGGAAGGTGGACGGGGCAGGCAGCGCCGATCCCATCGCCGACAGGGTCCTGGCCATCGTCGGCGAACAGACCGGCTACCCGACCGAGATGCTGGAGCTTGACCTTGACATGGAAGCCGACCTGGGTATCGACACGGTCAAGCAGGCGGAGACCTTCCTGGCCATCCGCACCGCTTTCGATATCCCGCGCCAGGACAACCTGAAGCTGCGCGACTATCCGACGCTCGCAGCCGTGATCGGCTTCGTGCGCGAGATGCGCCCCGATTTGGCCGCGGCCGCCCCGGGCGCGCCGACCGCTGGGCAGGTAAGTCCCGTCCAGGAGCCGGCCACCGCCGGCGGGCCGGCCGCCGTCGAGGCGAGCGATCGACAACCGTCGCCGGTCGCGCCGTCCTACTCCCTGGCCGACGCCGACACGATGCCCCGCCGAGTCGTCCAGCCGGCGTTGCGGCCGCCACTCGCCTGGTGCAAGCCAACCGGCGTCACGCTGGATGCCTCCAGCCGGGTCGTGGTCATGCTCGACCAGGGCGGCGTGGGCAAGGCGCTTGTTGCCCGGTTGGAAAAGGCCGGTGCGACTGTCCTGTCCATCGCCGAGCCGCCGTCGGCCGAGGACCTGGAAGCCCAGGTGCAGACGTGGTTGGGCGAAGGCCCCATTCAGGGCGTCTACTGGCTGCCCGCGCTCGACATAGAGCAGCCGCTCGCGGACATGGACCTGGCCGCCTGGCGCGAAGCCAACCGCGTCCGGGTCAAGAACCTGCATGCGACCATGCGCCTGCTGGTCAACGTCGTGGACAAACCGGGCACGTTCCTCGTCTCGGCCACGCGCTTGGGCGGGCTGCATGGCTATGGCCCGGACGGAGCGACCGCGCCCCTGGGTGGCGCGGTGACCGGCTTCACCAAGGCCTACAAACGCGAACGGCCGGACGTGCTCGTCAAGGCCGTCGACTTCGAGGCGAGCCGGAAGACGAAGGCACTCGCCGACCTGCTGCTCGATGAGACGCTGACGGATCCGGGCGTCGTCGAAGTCGGCTACTACCAGGACAGGCGATTCACGGTGACGCTGGTCGAAGAACCGGCGGCCGATGGCGGCGAAGGGCTGGCCCTTAACAGCGACTCCGTCTTCGTCGTCACCGGGGCGGCCGGCGGCATCACCAGCGCCATCATCGCTGATCTGGCCGCCGCCAGCGGAGGCACGTTCTACCTGCTCGACCTCGTGGCCGAACCGGCGCGCGACGACGCAAAGATCGGGCTGTTCCGGACAGACAAAGAGGCGTTGAAGGCCCAGTTGATCGCCGAAGCCCGGAGCGCCGGCGAGAAACCGACGCCGGTCCAGATCGACAAACAGGTCATGGGCATCGAGCGCAGCGAAGCGGCCCTCCGGGCCATCGAGGCGGTTGAGGCGGCCGGCGGCACGGCCATCTACCGCAGCGTCAACCTGCTGGACGGGCCGTCGCTGACGGCGATCGTGGACGAGGTCCGCAGCGCCCACGGCCGGATCGACGTCCTGGTCCACGCGGGCGGGATCGAGATCAGTCGTTCGCTGGGGGATAAGGACGCAGCCCAGTTCGGCCTCGTCTTCGACATCAAGGCTGATGGTTTCTTTAGCCTCTTGAACGCGGCCAAGGACATGCCGATCGGCGCGACGGTCGCCTTCAGCTCCGTCGCCGGCCGCTTCGGCAACAACGGCCAGACTGACTACAGCGCGGCCAACGACCTGCTATGCAAGGTCACCAGCAATCTGCGCCAGACCCGGCCGCAGACCAAGGGCATCGTCATCGACTGGACGGCCTGGGGCGAAATCGGCATGGCGACGCGCGGCTCGATCCCCAAGATCATGGAGATGGCCGGCATCGACATGCTGCCGCCATCGGCCGGGGTGCCGACCGTGCGCCGCGAACTGGTCGCGGGCAGTTTCAAGGGCGAGATCGTCGCCGGCGGCCGACTGGGAATGCTGGTCGAGGAGTGGGATGAGACCGGCGGACTCGACCTGGCCAAGGCCGGTGCGGCCCTGGCCGGCGAATCGGCTGACCGGATCATGATCGGTGAGGTCCGCGGCTGGAAGCTCTATGGCGGGCTGGATGTGGCGACGACGCTCGACCCGGGCGCCCAGCCGTTCCTCTACGACCATGCGATGGAGGGCACGCCGCTGCTGCCGGGTGTCATGGGGACAGAGGCGTTTGCCCAGCTGGCTGCGGCGCTCGCCCCCGGCTACCGGGTAGCGGCCGTGTTCGATGAGCAGTTCCATGCCCCGTTCAAGTTCTACCGCATGGAGCCGCAGACGCTCTTCCTGAGCGGCATCGCCCGTCCGGCGGCCGGCAGCGAGCTTGTCGCTGACGTGACCCTGCGCTCGATACGCGACCTGGGCAAACCCGGCCTGCCGCCGCAGGAGAAGACTCACTTCACGGCGAAGGTGCGCCTGTCGCCCGAAGGCGCGGAACCGCCGGTCGTTGCCTTCGAACCGCCGCCGGCCGAGAGCCTGCCCATCGGCGCGACTGACATCTATCGCATCTACTTCCACGGCCCGGCCTACCAGGTTCTGGAACGGGCACAGGTAGACGGCGAGCGCGCAGTGGGCCTGATGTCCGACGCCCTGCCGGCCAACACCTCACGCGGTGATGCCTCGGTCATGGCCCCCCGCCTGATCGAACTCTGCTTCCAGACGGCCGGTGTGTGGGATATCAAGACCAACGGCACGATGGCCTTGCCCCTCGCGCTCAAGTCAGTCACGACCTACCGGCCCGAGGCATACGCCAATGGCAACCGGCTCTACGCGCTCGTCGAAGCGCGCGAAGGCGGCGAGGCCTACCACGCCCGCGTCGTTGATGACCGCGGGACTGTCTACGTCGAACTGGAGGGCTACCGGACGGTAGCGCTGCCGGGCGTCGTCAGTCTCTGAAGCAGAGGGTGAAGGGGTGGGCGGCCGCGGCCGTCCATACCGAGCGATGGGCGTGAGTTGATCGAATCGCGCTTGAATCGTTTTCACACAACTGAAGCAACAGCCCGGGCGAGTCCCGGGCTGTTTTGTTTCAGCGTGCTGTCTGCGGCCGCGCCGTCGCTATCGATCCAGGGCAGATGCTTTCGCCTGATGGCATTCAGGTCGTCAACTGCCCATCCCCTTCATCCGCTCCAATCGGTGACAGGTTCATGCTTCGCCGGCGGCACAATGACCACCGGGTCGCGCCGGATGAGCGGGTCGAGGCAGGGGATATGCTCGCGGATATTGGGCGGCCGCGCGCCGGGGCGGTGGGCCTCGACCAGGAATGACTTGCCGCGGTGGTCGACGTCGATCCCCTCCCACATGACCATACCAAACCCCTTCGCGTAGTAATAGCGCTCGAACGGCTGGCCGGCCGGGCGGCCGCCGGCGTCCTGGTAGGCCCCCAGCACGGCCACGTCCTGAACCTCGATCCCCCTATTGGGGAAGCCCTGGACATCGGGCAGGCGGAAGGTCTTGTGCAGCGCCTCGAAGCGCAGCCAGGTGACGTGCGGCCCGGAGAGGTGCATGTTGACGACGCAATCGCGCTTGCGGCGGCTGACGACGGTCGGCTCGCGCCGGAAGACGCGGCCGACGGCAAAGCGCCGCGGGGCCCATGGGCTGCCGTAGGTGCTGTCTTCCATCAGAGTATAGAAGTTGCCGCCGCCGGGCGAGGTGTCGGTGCCGCGGTAGATGAAGTGGTCGTCGAACCACAGCTCTTCCCACTCGTTGTTCTTGGTGATGTAGAAGCGGCTGCCCTCGCGCTGGGTCTGGACGCGCTGCTGCCCCTCGCTGAAGCCGCCCGGCGTCTGGAAGATGTGCTTCATCTCATACAGGCGGCCGTCGCCGCGCAGGTAGTCGACGAGGTCGACGGTCGGCTCGTCGGCGGTGATGGTGATCGAGACGAAAAAGGTCGGCCCGAAGAAGCGGCCGTCGCCGTCGCGCAGCCGCCAGCGGCCGATGACCTGGCCGTCGGCCGGCGGCGCGACCAGGTCGAGCGAGACCTGCGCTACCTGGCCCGGTTCAGTGGCCGGCAGCGGTTGCGCCTCCGGCCCGCCCATCCGGTCGCCGCCGGTGAAGACGATCGAGAAGCGCTCGTTCCAGACGGTCGCGCCGGTGTTGCGGATGCCCCAGGTCTTGGTGAAGCGCTGGCCGACGGTCATCTCCGTCCCGGCCGGGACGGTGACGTGTGAATCGAGCTGGGCGTTGCTGAGCGAGGCCTGGTTGCTGCCCGGCTCGGCCACCCTCACCTCGGCGTAGATCAGGTCACCGAAGAGACGGCCGTCGAGGTTGCGGGCCCGCCAGGTACTGCGGAGCAGCCCGGGCGTTGCCGGGGCGACGAGTTCGACCGTGACCTCGACCTCCTCGCCGGGCAGGGCCAGTGGCAGCAGGACGCTGTCCGGCCCTTCCATCTGTTCGTTGGCGACGAAGACCAGCGCGTAGCCCGGCACCCAGGCCGAGTTGCCGGCGTTGCGGACGCGCCAGGTCTTCTGCAGCAGGTCGCCGGGACGCACGCCGGTGCCGTCGGGCACGGTCACGTCGGCGACGTAGTCGAGGTGGTCGGCTGTGCCGAGGGGGACGACCTCGAACTCGGCCGAGACGATCTCGCCGAAGGCGGTGCCGCCGGCGTTGCGCGGCTGCCACGACGTGCGGTGGCGGCCGGGGGCGGGCGGAGCCGTCAGCGGGACGGCGACCTCAACCGTCTCGCCTGGCGCGGCCGGCGGCAGCGGGACGGCCGGTGGGGCGCCCATCGGATTGTCGCCGGTGAAAGCCAGCGAGTAGCCTTCCTTCCAGCGCGTGCCGCCTGTGTTGCGCAGCGTCCAGGTCTGCATGACGCCTTCGCCGGCGGCGACGCGCAGCGGACCGGTGCTTTCCTGCGGGCGGTTTCCGTCCTTGACCCAGACGGCGTCATCTACCTTGCCCCCGCCCATCATCGGACCCAGCAACCAGCGGCCGCTCTTAGACCTGGCTCCCTGGACGACGACCTCGGCAAAGACGAAGTCGCCGAAAAAGTGGCCCTCGGGGTCGAGCGGCCGCCAGGTCGAGCGGTGGAGGCCGGGCTCGGCCGGGGCGGTCAGGGGCACGGAAACGTCGGCCGTAGCGCCGGGTCGGGTGCGCGGCAGGCTGACCAGCTCCGGCGCGCCCATGCGCTGCCCGGAGTGGAAGGCCAGGTGGTAGCCCGCTTCCCAGGTGGCGTCGCCGGTGTTGCGGATGCGCCAGGTCTTGAGCATCGACTGGCCCGGCGCGACAGCCGTGCCGTCGGGGACAGTCACATCGCTGACGTAGACGGCGTCGTCGCGGAAGGCGACGGGCGTGCTGCGGATGTCGACCGGGAACTCGAATGGGAAGCGCTTGCCCTCGGCGTCCCGCGGCTTCCAGGTGGCGCGGTGGCGGCCAGGTTCGAGCGGGGTGACGAGATCAACGGCGACTTCGGCCAGCTCGCCGGGCTTCAGCGGCGGGAGCGGGACGCTGTCCGGCCCGCCAAGTGACTCGCGGCCGACGAGGGTCAGGGCGTAGCCGTCAGTCCAGGTCGACGTGCCGGAGTTGCGGACCCGCCAGACCTTGCGGAAGCGCTTGCCCGCTTCGAGCAGCGTCCCGGCCGGCACGGTCAGGTCCGCCACGGGCTGGGCCTCGTCAACGTCGGGGAAACGGATGTTGCTGAAGTAGGGCGTGGGATCGACGACGTCGTCGATGACGTATCCTTTCAGGCCGTAGCCGAGGTGCTGGAGCGTCAGATGGAGGTGGACGCCGGTGGCGGTGCCGCTATCGCCGGCCATGCCCAGCCGCTGGCCAATCTGGACGAACTGCCCAACCTGCAGGCCGGGCTCGACGCGGCTCATGTGGGCGTACCAGGTCACCCAGACCGTGCCGTCGGCCCAGTCGTGGCGGATGCGGACGTAGAGGCCGTAGCCGGCGGGGCGCTGGCGGATGCGATCGACGACGCCGCGCTGGGCAGCCAGGATAGGCACGGCCTTGCCTTCTTCGAGGGCGCGGAGGTCGATGCCTTCATGCCGGCCGTTGGCATACGGCCGCGGTGCATTGAACGGGTTGGTGATCCGGAACTTGGTCGCCACCGGGCTGACAAGAAAGAAGCGCATAGCGTCCCTTCAGGGCTATTCAGGTTTCCGGTACGGCCGATTGAAGCTTACAGTACAGAGCCGGCGGGTTAGTACCCTCTGACTCGGGCGATGGCCCACTCGTAGAGCTGCTGGTAGCCCTGTGCCGAGCGCGACCACGAGAAATCGGCGGTCATCCCGTTGGTCTGGATGCGCCGCCAGGTGTCTTTATCGACATTGTAGAAGTAGATCGCCCGCTGCAGCGCATCCCAGAAGGCCGCGCTGCTGAAGTCGTAGAACGTGAAGCCGGTGATGCCGTCGTGGACCGTGTCGGCCAGGCCGCCGGTCGCGCGGACGACCGGCACGCAGCCATAGTGCATGGCGATCATCTGCCCCAGCCCGCAGGGTTCGAACAGCGACGGCATCAGGAAGATGTCGCTGCCGCCATAGATGAGCGGGGCCAGGTTGGCGTTATAGCTCAGGATGGCGGTCATCTTGTCGCGGTGATAGCCGGCCAGGTTAGCGAACATGCCCTCGTACTGGGGCTGGCCGGTGCCGAGGACGACGAACTGGGCGTCGCCCGCGCCGCCGTTCATCAGCAGGTGGATGACGTGGCCGGTGATGTCGAGGCCCTTCTGCCAGTCCAGGCGGCTGATCATCGCTACCAGCGGGATATCGTCGCGCTGGGGCAGGCCGGCGGCTTCCTGCAGGGCCCGCTTGTTGGCCCGCCGGGCGTCGAGTGAGCCGGCGTCAAACGGGGCGGCCAGGTGCTTGCCCGCCGCCGGGTTCCAGTCGTCCGTATCCAGCCCGTTCAGGATTCCGTGGACGTCAAAGCCGCGCTGGCGCAGCAGGCCGTCCAGCCCCGCGCCGCCTTCGGGGGTCATGATCTCCCGGGCATAGGTCGGGCTGACGGTGCTGATCATCGTCCCGTGGTAGATGGCGCGGGCCATGAAGTTGACCTCGCCATACGACTCTTCCGTCAGGGCGTGGGTCTGAATGCGAAGGTAGTCGAAGATGTCCCAGCTTGCCTTGCCCTGGTGGGCCAGGTTGTGGATGGTGAAGACGGTCGGCATGCCGCGGAACCGGTCGTCGGCATTGCCGGCTGTCGCCAGCCAGGTGATAGCGGGGGCGGTGTGCCAGTCGTGGGCGTGGACGACGTCCGGCCGCCAGCGCATGGCCAGGGCCAGATCAAGCGCCGCCCGGCTGAAGAAGGCGAAGCGGTACGGATCGTCCCAGTACCCGTAGATGGTCGGCCGGTTGAAGAGATCGCGCTGGGCGATGAAGTAGATCGGCACGTCGCTGCCGGGCAGTCGGCCGAAGAACGCTCCCGCCTGGACAGTGCCGCCGCGGATGGGGACGTTGAGCTGCAACGGCATCGGCTGGACGCCGGGAACGCCGGCCTCGATCGAGGCGTAGGCGGGCATGACCACGCGCACGTCGTGACCCAATTCGTGCAGGGCCTTGGGGAGCGAGCCGCCGATGTCGCCCAGGCCGCCGGTCTTGGCAAAGGGCGCGACTTCCGCGCTCAAGAAGAGGATCTTCAACGATTGGGCCATGTTTCGTCCAGGACACGCGATTGCATGATTGTCCCGTGTCGGACGGCATTTTACCACCAACTTCTGTTAAAAAAAGCCGGGGGCCTTGTATGACTGGCGGGCAGCGGCTACGATCCGGGACGGCGACAGGAACGAGGGAGGGCGGTCCGGGCGTCCGGTCGCGCAACAGAGGATGCGGCCGGTTTGACGGCCTGCCGGCCCGGCGGGCGACAGGCCACAAGGAGTGCCACCGTGAATCTGACGATTGCCACCGAAGACATCGAACCGAACCACTGGGTCGCGTGGATCCAGGAATTGCCGGGGTGCTATAGCAGCGCGCCGACAGAAGACGCGGCCGTTGCCCTCGCGCCGCGGCGTGTGGCTGCCTACCTGCAGTGGGTCGCCGCCAAAGACCCGTCGCTGG
This sequence comes from uncultured Ardenticatenaceae bacterium, assembly GCA_964422535.1. Lineage (GTDB taxonomy): Bacteria > Chloroflexota > Anaerolineae > Promineifilales > Promineifilaceae > Promineifilum. The sequence goes on from CAYRBP010000022.1 coordinate 26,340, forward strand.
CCGTGCAGACGCTCGACTTCAGCACCGAGTTGACCCAACGTTTTCGCTCGTTCTACGGCGAGCAGGACCCAGATTACTACGTCAACGCCTTCTTCGACGAAGACGCCCGGCCGCTGGCCTACTGGGATGTGGTCATTTACCGCCGCCTGCTGGCCTGGACGCGCGAGGACTTGCTGACGGCCGTTCGCAAGATGACCCGCAACCGGATCGCCGGGGTGGAGGATGATGCGATTGCCCCGATCCTCCATCACCTCGCCGGGACGGAGAACTGGTACCTAAGCCACCTGGGCCTGGATGTGCACGATGCCGACCTGCCCGCAGGCTCGCTGGAGCGGCTGGAAGCGGTTCGGGCGGGGTTGCTGGCGAAACTGCCGAACATGGTCGGCGACGACCGCATCGTCACCACCTCAGGCGAACAATGGTCGGCCCGCAAGATCCTGCGCCGCGCCCTTTGGCACGAGCGCGAGCACACCGAGCAGATCGCCGAACTGGCCGAGCGGGCCTATGCCTGAAAGGGGAAGGCCGGCATGCAGGTGGCGCCGATCAGAAGACGCAGTTGAACGCTGATCGGTGTTCCGGATCCGCCGGGTGTCTGGGCTGAAATCAGCGTTGCCAGCGTCCTATCCTTCGCCCACCTGGATCGCCGCCAGCACCCGCCGCAGCTTGGCGTCGGCTTCAGCGGCTACGTCGCTCAAGTCCGCGGCAAGACCCATCCCCATCATGGTCATCGGATTGACGATCGAGACGACCGAGCCACGGCCGCCCTCGTCTTCATAGACGACCACATTGCAGGGCAGCAGAAGCCCGATCTCCGGTTCCCTGCTGAGCGCCCGGTGGGCCAGGGGCGGGTTGCAGGCGCCGAGGATTACGTAGCGGCGAAAATCGACGTCGAGTTTCTTCTTCAGCGTCGCCTTGACGTCGATCTCGGTCAGCACGCCGAAGCCCTCAGCCTTCAGCGCGGCCGTCACCCGCTCGACCGCCTCTTCATAGGGCGTGTCGACATGGGCGTGCATGCCAATTTCCACCATTGTTTCCGACATAGCTCCCTCCGCTGGGGTTATCTGGCCGCGCCGGCGCATCAGCCGTCGCGGCGGAATACAAACATGATGCCGACGGCCGCGAGAACTGTCAGCCCAAGTCCGGCGACCATCACCCCGATGCCAAGCGTCGCATTCCAGCCGCCTCCGGTTTCCGGTTCCGGCGTCACTTCTGTTTTCGCCAGCGCCAGCGCATCGGCCCGCGTTGGCTGCGGGGTAGCCGTATCCAGGGCAACGACGACCGGCGCGGGTGGCGTCATGCTGGCTGTGGGCGTCGGGATGGGCGTGGGCGTCTCCGTCGGCGGCCGGATGGCCAACTCCTGGCCAATCTGCAGCAGCCCGTTGGGGTCCATATTGTTGTTGAAGGCGACGAGCTGGTCCAGCGTCAATCCGTAGCGCAGGGCGATGGCCCAGGCTGTGTCACCCGTCTCGACGATGTGGGTCAGTTGCGGCGTCGGCGTGGGGGGTGGAACTTCGCCCGGCAGGAGGCGGATCTTGACCTCATTGCCGGGGTGGACGACCGAATCCTCGGTCATGTTGTTCAGGTAGAGCAACGTTCCCAGGTCGATCTGGTGCCAGGCGGCGATGGTCCACAGGTTCTCGCCCTCGCGAACGACGTGAAAAGCCGGCGGGGTAGGCGTGGGCGGCGGCGGCTGGCCGTCGGCCAGGCGGATGGTCAGCTCGTCGCCCGGGTTGATGACGCTGTCTTCAGTCAGGGCGTTGAAGAGATAGATGTCGGCGACGGATACGCCGTAGCGGGCAGCGATGGCCCAGACGGTGTGGCCGGGCATGACCTTGTGAACGATGGACCCGTCCTCGCGCGGCGGGCTGAGCTCGATCGGGGCAACGAAGGCGTTGACATCGACCTGGCGCTGCGGCGGCCGCGCCGGCGCGGGGCCGGTCGTCGGTTCGCCGATGACCAGGACGTACCAGTTCTGGTCGTTGCCCACCGCGTAGCCGACGCCGGCTTCGGTATGGCGCTGCGAGACCATGTTGGCGAAATGGACCGGGCTGTTGCTCCACCAGGTCACGCCCTGCTGCGGCGTCAGCTGCGTCCCGGCGACATAGTTCTCGCCGGCCCAGCCGATGTAGCCCGCGCTCTCGGCCCGTTGCTGCGGACCGCTGCCGTTCGGCCAGTAGTGGGAGTAGTAGTTGTTGGCGGCGATATAGTTGGCGTGAGTCTGGGCCGCGGCCGCCAGTTGGGGATTGTAGGTGAACGGAGGCAGGCCGTAGCCCGCGCGGAACTGGTTCACGAGGCGGAGGATCTCATCGGTCGGACTCTGGGCACGGACCGAATGGGCACCGGCCAGGGTGAGCAACAGACAGGCCACGGCAGCAAAGGAAAGTCGGCGGACCATACGATCAGTTACTATAGGCCAGAAGAGAAGGCGCGGCAAACCGCTCTCACCCGGCGCTAGACTTGCCGGGGCAGGTGGCGCCCAGGGTGCCTGCCCGGTGTTCCTACAGGGCGAAGGGGAGCGTTGCCCGGACCGGCCCCGGAAACGATCCGCGATCGCCGCCGCGGTCCGAAACAGGGCCTTCGCCACGGTTGATCAACCGGCGGTTTGCGGTATTGTTGCCCAATGAGTGAAACGACCCCGCACCCTGAACCGACGGCCGATAGTGTCGTCACGTTGCGCGAGGTGACCCAGGACACCCTGCGCGACATCTTGCGTCTGAAGGTGACGCCGGAGCAGGACCAGTTCGTGGCCCCCAATGCCGTCTCGGTGGCTGAGGCCTACTTCGAGCGCGAGCGGGCCTGGTTTCGGGCCATCTATGCCGATGAGACGCCGGTCGGTTTCCTCATGCTCTACGACGACCCGGAGAAGCCCACCTACTATCTGTGGCGGTTCATGATCGACGCGCGTTACCAGCGCCACGGCTTCGGCCGCCGGGCGCTGGAACTGCTCATCGACCACGTCCGGACGCGGCCGAACGCATCCGAGTTGCTGCTGAGCTACGTCCCGGCCGAGGGCAGCCCGCAGCCATTCTATGCCCGGCTCGGCTTTGTGGACACCGGCGTCGTCCACGACGGCGAGAACGAGATGAAGCTCGTCTTGTAGCGCAACGATGCCCCGACGATGATCGCGCCGCCCCTGATCACCTTTTATTCCGAGGCCCATTTGGCCCACGATCCGGGCGGGTCGCACCCCGAGGTTCCCGGCCGCGCCTTTGCCTTGCGCGACGCCGCCATCGAGGCCGGCAGCGACGTCCTGGCCCCGACTGACTTCGGACTCGGCCCGATCGCTGCGGTGCACACCTCCGGGCTGATCGACTTCCTTCAGACGGCCTACGATCGCTTCGCGAAGCTGCCGGAAGGACCGAGGCCGGCTTTGCCCGACACCTTCGCCGTGCGTCACCTGGTCAACGGCCGCCTGCCGCAAGGCATCTGGGGCCAGCTTGGTCACTATTGCAACGACAACCTGACGCCGATCTTGCCGGACACGTGGGATGCCGCTTACTGGTCGGCGCAGACGGCGCTCTCGGCCGCCAGTGCTGTGGCCGGGGGAGCGCCGCTGGCCTACGCCCTGTGCCGGCCGCCCGGCCACCATGCGTATGCCGATCTGTATGGCGGCTTCTGTTACCTCAATAATGCCGCGATCGCTGCCCAATGGCTGGCCGGCCAGGGCAGGCGGATGGCCGTGCTTGACATTGACTATCACCACGGCAACGGCACCCAGGGTATTTTTTACGAGCGCGGCGACATCCTGACCTGCTCGATTCACGCCGACCCGGACCACGAGTATCCTTACTACTGCGGCTTTGCGGCGGAGACGGGCGCCGGCCCGGGCGACGGCTGCAACATGAACCTGCCCCTGCCGCCGGGCGCGGACGATGCCGCCTACCAGACAGCGCTCGGTGCCGCTCTGGCGCGGGTCAACGCCTTCGCGCCGGACGTGTTGTTGCTGGCGGCCGGTTTTGACACCGTGACGGGCGACGTCCACGGCGGCTTCCGCCTGACCGTTGGGGCGTTCCACGCTGTCGGCCGGGCCGTGGCCGGGCTAGGACTTCCGGTGGTTGTCATCCAGGAGGGCGGCTACCTGCTGCCCGTCCTGGGCGATTGCCTGAGCGCTCTCCTGGCCGGGTTGCGGGCGTAGCGACCGGCGGGTTCGTCTCGCATTGTCATTTCACCGCTACCTTGCTAGAACCCATTCCATGACGACGATACTACCGAACACAAGCCGCGCGCCGTTCGCCCCGGGACTGGAGATCTGCCGTATCCTGAACGGGATGTGGCAGGTGTCGGGTGCCCACGGGCGGATCGACCCTGCCGCTGCGATCGACGACATGCTGGCCTATCATGACGCCGGCTACACCACCTGGGACCTTGCCGACCACTACGGCCCGGCTGAGGAGTTCATCGGCGCGTTCCGACGCCGCCTCGCCGCGGAGCGAGGGGAGGCGGCGCTCAGCAACGTCCAGGCATTCACCAAATGGGTGCCGCGTCCGGGACCGATGACGCGCGAGGTCGTCGAGGAGGCAGTCGGGATCTCGCTGCGCCGGATGGACATGGCCTCACTCGATCTGTTGCAGTTTCATTGGTGGGACTACGGCCGCCCGGCCTATCTCGACGCCTTACGCCACCTGGACGCGCTTCGGGCGCAGGGTCGCATCCGGTTCCTCGGCCTGACCAACTTCGACACGATCCGGCTCGACCAGATCACGGCCGCCGGCATCCCGATCGTATCGAATCAGGTCCAGTACTCGCTCATCGATCGTCGCCCGGAGGTGTCCATGGTCCCGCTCTGCCTGGAGCGCGGCGTGCAGTTGCTTACATACGGGACGCTCTGTGGAGGATTCCTGTCAGACGCTTACCTCGGCCGCCCCGAACCCGCGGGCGCATCGCTCCAGACCGCCAGCCAGCGCAAATACAAGCAGATGATTGACGCCTGGGGTGGGTGGGCTCTTTTCCAGGAACTGCTGCGCGCCCTGCGCCGGATCGCGGATCGCCACGATGCTTCGATCGCGGCCGTGGCGGTGAAGGCCATCCTCGACCGTCCGGCGGTGGCCGGCGTGATTGCCGGGACGCGGCTTGGCCTTTCGGAACATCGGGCTGATAATGCGGCCGCCTTCGGTGTCGCCCTGGATGAGGACGACTGGGCGAGCATCAACGAGGTCTGCTCCCGGTCGCGCAATCTATTCCGGTACATCGGCGATTGTGGCGACGAGTACCGGCGCTAGCTTGACACTGATGACGCAATGCGTTATATTTCTTACGACTCGGGACACGCAGGCTCAAGTATCCCGGTCCCCTACCAGGTTCGACCCATCTCCGATTAACAAATCCCCGAGGAGGATTACCGTGGCAGACCCGATTGAACAAACCAATGTTGATATGTCCGACGAGACCGTGAACGAGCAGGCCGGTCATGTGAGCGCGGCCTTCAGCGAGACCGCTCGCCGTTACCTGATGGCGACCCTGGGTGCGTTGGCCGTCGCAGGCGACAACGTCGCCACTGTCGTCGACTCAACGGTCGGCCCGACCGTTGACAAGCTCGTCGAGCGTGGCCAGGCCCTGGAGCAGGAGCGGCTGCAGCCGGTGACAAAGGCCGCGCAGCAGACGGCCGGCGCGGCCAAGAACGTGGTCAGCCCGGTCATCACCCCGGTCATTGATGCTGCTAGCAGCGCGGGCCGCCAGGCGACGAGCGCCGTCAGCAGTGGCGCGACGCAGGTGCGCGGGGCCGCTTCCGGGGCCGCCAGCAGCCTCAGCGAACTGGCGCGCAAGCAGGCAAAGGTCGCCAGCACCAGCGCATTGACGGCCCTGCTGAGCCAGATCGACGCCCTCCAGTCTAACCTGACGCAGATCCGCAATTCGCTGGCGGCCGAGATCGAAAGCCGCGAGCACGAAGCGGCCGAAGTGACCGAAGTCGTCGAAGAGATCGCAGCCGAGTAAGCGAGACGACGGTGAAGTATCGCAGGGTCGGTAGCGCCGGGCTGAAGGTCAGCACCATCTCGCTCGGCGGCTGGATCAATTACGGCGAAGGCAAGGTCGCAGACGAGCCGGCGCGCCAGGTGGTGGCGGCCGCCTATGACCAGGGGATCAACTTCTTCGATCTGGCTGATGTCTATGGTTACGGAGGCGCGGAGGAGCAAATGGGCCGGCTGCTGCAGGCCTTCCCCCGCCACACGCTCGTCATCTCGACCAAGCTGTACTGGCCGATGAGCGAGGACGCCAACGACCGCGGCCTGTCGCGCAAGCACATCATGGAGAGCATCGACCGCAGTCTGCGCCGGCTGGGCACGGACTACGTCGACCTCTACTTCTGCCACCGTCCGGACCCCGACACGCCTTTGATCGAGACCGTGCGGGCGATGGACGACCTGATCCATCGCGGCAAGGTTCTGTACTGGGGCACGTCGGAGTGGAGCGGCGAGCAGATCGCCGCCGCCCACGACCTGTGCGAGCGCCACGGCTATTACCCGCCCCAGGTGGAGCAACCCCAGTACTCGATGCTGTGGCGCGACCGGGTCGAACGCGAGATCCTGCCGGTGACTGAACCGCGGGGGATTGGGTTGGTGGTCTGGTCACCGCTGGCGATGGGCATGCTGACCGGGAAGTACGACGGCGGCGTCGAGGAGGACACGCGCTTTGGCCGCGAGTCATGGGCCAAGGAACGGTACATGACCGAGGCCAACACCGAACGGGTGCGGGCGTTGAAGCCGATCGCCGACGAGCTTGGCATCAGCCGCGCCCAGCTGGCACTGGCCTGGACGCTGCGCCAGCCGGGCGTCAGCAGCGCCGTCATTGGCGCGACGCGGCCGCAACAGGTCCAGGAAAACGTCGCTGCGGCTGAAGTCGAACTACCGGCCGAGGTGCTGGCGCGGATCGACGCGGTGCTGGCGTCGTAGGCAGGCGCGCCGGAAGTCAGTCTATCTTACGGGCGCGCGGCCGGCGTAGAAGTCGGCCGCGCGCCCTTTTTTGTTCTCAGTCCTTCTCCAGCACGGCGACATAGATCGGCCCGTCTGAGTCAATGGTCCGGGCCAGGCCCCAGCCGGTTCCGGCGACGAGGTCGCGCATCTCGTCGCGCGAGACGAAGAGGTAGTCGAACCACGGCCCGATGCTCTTCTTGAAGCGGACGCGGATGCGGGCCTGGCCGCCCATTCGGCCGCGCTGCCGGTTGAGGGCATGATAGGCCAGGTGATCCGGGTTGCCGGTCTCGTAGGGATCGAGTGTCTGGGCCAGGATGCGGGCTTCCGGCGAGGTCATGGCGTGCCAGCGGCGCAGCAGCCAACGCGCCCGGCGCAGGTTGCCGAATAGCCCGAAGTTGTTGCCCAACATGACGATCGTGTCGAACTGCCCCAGGCCGGCGTTGATCTGGGTGATGGACATCAGCCGAACGTCCTTCACGCCGCGTTGCCGGCAGACCTCGATCGCGAGCGGGGAGATGTCGACGCCGACTACCTCAAAGCCCTGCTCTTGCAGGTAGAGCGCAATACGGCCCGCGCCGCAACCCACATCGAGGACCCGGCCGCGGACGAGTTTCAGCGCCTCCTTCTGCTCCGGCGACCACTCGTCGTACGGCGCAAAATAAGCGGCGGGGCCGGATGTGGTATCCATCATGCCATCATCGCGTTCGATGATCTCGACGACGTCGCGCCGGCCCTTCCAGTATGCGAAGAGCTCCTGGCCGTAGGCATCCCACGGCTCGATAGCGGGGTCATCCAGTGGCATGGCGCCTCCCTGGAGCGCGGCCGGTGATTCGGCCGCCGCGCTCGCCCTGTCTTTACTTCTTGAAATCTAACGACGCGGAGTTGATGCAATAGCGCATGCCGGTCGGTTGCGGCCCGTCATCGAACAGGTGGCCCAGGTGCGCGCCGCACTGACTGCAGTGGACTTCAGTCCTGACCATGAAGAAGCTCCGGTCCGTCTCCTCACCAATGTTCTCTTCCACCTTGGGGGCCCAGAAGCTCGGCCAGCCGCTGCCCGAATCGTACTTCTGCTCGGAACTGAACAGCTCAGCGCCGCAGTTGGAGCAGACGTAGGTGCCCTGTTCCTTGTGATTGTTGTACTTGCCGGTGAATGGTCGCTCAGTGCCTTTTTCGCGGGTGATGTGATACTGCTCCGCCGTCAGCGCCTCGCGCCACTCTGCATCGCTTTTCTGTACCTTGTAACTCATTGCACACTCCTTGGCTAACGAATGCGCTGATCATAGGCCGAGATGATTGGAGACGTATTAGAGCGGCCGCGCCGTAAGCGCCGCGTAAGAAACGATGGACTTACTCTAACGTCAGCGTGCCCCAGGTTGTCGGGTCACTGAAACGGCGGGCCGGCGCGTTGGACTTCAGGACCTCCTGGACGGCCGTTCCCGGCCGGTCGTTGTCGTTCGCGTTCAGAGCCAGCCCCAGAACCATGCCCGGCATCGGCGTCATGTTCAGGTCCGGCCAGGGGATGGCAAACTCCAGCCGGTAGCCGTTCCCGGTTCGCTGGGCGGCAACGCGGGTGTAGGTCGGCGTTGGCGCGTCAAGCATGTCGCCGCCGTCCGTGCCCTGGAAGCGAAAGGCTGAGACGGGGATGGTCTGGAAATCGCCCGGCGAGAGCGAGATCTGGAAGTCATCCGGGCTGAGGCCCGGCCCGTAGTCCGCATCGCGCTGGGTGTCGATCTGCAGTTCGACGCTATCGCCCAGGAAAGCCTCCCTGCCGGTCCGGGTCTGGACGTGAATGTCGTCAACGACGGTCACGAAGCCGTAGAGATTCTCCGGGTCCCAGGCCAGCTGCCAGGTGGCCTCCAGGTCGTCGGTCCCGTCCCAGTCGTCGGCCGAGAAGACGAGGTAGGCCGAGGTGACGCCGGGCCTGTCCGTCCATTCAGCCGGGTCGCCGTCGACCGCGGCCGGCGAGGACATCCGCCCGACGATGACGTCGGCCGCTGCGCCGGGGGGTGGCTGGGCCGTGCCGCCGGGCAGGGTGACAGTCGGGGCGATGGCGGGCGAGGTGGTTGTCGCGCCGACCAGAGGCGTGGCATTGCTGCCCGCGCCCGGGTTGGCGGTGGGGGTGGTCGGCTGGCCAGGGTCCGGCGTCGCCGACGTCTCGCCGCCCGAGAGGCCGGCCTGGGCCAGCGCGCCGCGCTGCCAGAGGTAGGTTGTCAGGGCGCAGATGCCCAGCAAGAGAAACGCGGCCGCAGCCATCGCCACCCAGAAACCGGTTCGCGACGTCCGCGGCTGTTGCGGTTCAAGTTCCTTCCACTCGTCCTTGAAGTCCTGCGGTGAAATGTTCATGGCTCCCAGTAAAGTAGCCGGAATTCAGCCGCCGGGCAACGTCGCTCATCCGCGAAACGCCGGCCCAGGCCTCACTTCGCGGCGTCGGAGCGGGCGACGGTGCATCGACCCTGCGATTGGGCTTACACGCGGTTGCCCCGCCAGGAGTGCGCGCTCAAAGTGGCAGGGGGCGCGCATCAGACTATAATGAGAAGATGAGTTTCCCCCTGTTGTCGTTTGCCTGCCTGCCACTCCCATCGTGTGGGCGAGCACGTCCAAACCCGCTGGCCCGGCTGCAGCGCCCGGGTCCAGGAGATAGTTGAGCGACACCCATGAACTCCAAAATTGAGCACCTTCGTGAACTGAAAAAGCAGTCGCTCGAAGGCGGCGGCGCCGACCGCATCGCTGCCCAGCGCGCGAAGGGCAAACTGCCCGCCCGCGAACGCATTCACCTGTTGCTGGACAAAGGCTCCTTTCGCGAGATCGACTCGCTGGTGGTCCATCGCGAGACCAACTTCGGGATGGACAAGAAGAAGATCCTGGGCGATAGCGTCGTCACCGGCTGGGGGACGATCGACGGCCGCCTGGTCTACGTCTTCAGCCAGGACTTCACCGTCTTCGGCGGCAGTCTGAGCGGCGTTCATGCCGAGAAGGTCTGCAAGGTCATGGACATGGCCGTTCGCAACGGCGCCCCAGTGATCGGCATCAACGATTCCGGAGGCGCTCGCATTCAGGAGGGCGTTGTCAGCCTCGGCGGCTATGCCGACATTTTCCTGAGAAACACGCTGGCATCCGGCGTGGTGCCGCAGATCAGCGCCATCATGGGGCCCTGCGCCGGTGGCGCGGTCTACTCGCCTGCCCTGACCGACTTCATCTTCATGGTGAAGCATACCAGTCACATGTTCATCACCGGGCCGGATGTGGTCAAGACGGTGACGGGCCAGGATGTGACGTTTGAGGAGCTGGGCGGGGCGATGACCCATAACGCCATCAGTGGCGTGGCCCACATGGCGACGGAATCGGAAGAGGACTGCCTTTTCCTGATGCGCGAGCTGATGGGTTATCTGCCGCTGAACAACATGGAGGATCCGCCGTTTGTGGTCAGCGCCACCGACGACAACCTGCGGACGGACGAGAAGCTGAACGACATCGTGCCCGATAACCCGAACAAGCCGTATGATATCAAGGATGTCATCCAGCTGATCGTGGACGACGGCCGCTTCTTCGAGATACAGGAGCACTACGCCCAGAACATCGTCGTCGGGTTCGCCCGTCTCGGTGGTTTCAGCGTGGGGATCGTCGCCAACCAGCCGATGGTGCTGGCCGGCGTGCTCGACATCGACGCCAGCGAGAAGGCCGCGCGCTTTGTACGCTTTTGCGATTGCTTCAACATCCCGCTGATCGTCTTCGAGGACGTGCCCGGCTTCCTGCCGGGGATCAACCAGGAACATGGCGGCATCATTCGCCACGGCGCGAAGCTGCTCTATGCTTTCTGCGAGGCGACCGTGCCCAAGATGACCGTCATCACGCGCAAGGCGTATGGCGGGGCGTACTGCGTCATGAATAGCAAGCACATCCGCTCCGATTTCAATGTCGCCTGGCCGACGGCCGAGATCGCCGTCATGGGGCCTGAGGGTGCGGTCAACATCATCTACCGGCGGGAGATCGTCGAGGCCGGCGAGCCGGAGGCAAAGCGGGTTGAACTGGTGGCCGAGTACCGCGAGCACCTGGCCAATCCCTACATCGCAGCCCAGCGCGGCTACATTGATGACGTCATCGAGCCGAGCGAAACGCGGCCGAGGCTGATCAACGCCTTGCACATGTTGCAGAACAAACGGGATCAGAATCCCCCGAAGAAGCACGGCAATATCCCCCTTTAGGGGAGCCGGTCTGGCGCGTTGGCGCGCCGGTTGGTTGCCGCTCCGGCGGCCCGCCTGCCCCATGTAAGGAGTGTAGGCCATGTTACGCGAAGATGGTCTGCTGGTTCAACGATTCGACAAACTGCTGATCGCCAACCGGGGCGAGATCGCCATGCGCATCCTGCGCGGTTGCCACGAATTGGGCATCAAGACCGTCGCGGTCTACTCCGACGCCGACCGCAACGCGCCGCATGTGCGATTCGCCGACGAGGCCTACCACATCGGTGCGCCACCCGCGCGCGAGAGCTACCTGGACATCGGCAAGATCCTCGATGTTGCCCGGCGCTCCGGCGCAGAGGCGATCCATCCCGGCTACGGATTCCTGGCCGAGCGAGAGGAGTTCGCCCAGGCCTGCGCCGACGCGGGCATCGTCTTCGTCGGGCCGCCGGCGCGCGCCATTGGCACGATGGGCGACAAGCAGGTCGCCCGGTCCACCGTCAAGGCGGCGGGTGTGCCCGTTGTGCCCGGAACGGAGCCGGGACTGAGCGATGCGGAGATGATGGACGCGGCGCAGCAGATGGGTTTTCCGGTGCTCGTCAAGGCGGCCGCCGGCGGTGGCGGCAAGGGCATGCGTCCCGTCCACAAACCGGAGGAGCTGGCTGATGCGTTCGCGTCTGCCCGGCGCGAGGCGAAGGCGGCCTTCGGGGACGACACCGTCTACATCGAGAAGATGATCCAGGGCGCTCGCCACATCGAGATCCAGCTTCTGGCCGACGCGTATGGCAATACGATCTACCTGGGCGAGCGCGAGTGCTCGCTGCAGCGCCGCCACCAGAAGCTGATCGAAGAAGCCCCGTCCTTCATCATGGACGAGGACCTGCGCCGCCGAATGGGCGAGGTGGCCGTGGCCGCCGCCAGGGCTGTTAATTATGTCAATGCCGGCACGATCGAGTTCCTGGTCGACATCGACCGGAACTTCTACTTCCTGGAAATGAACACCCGGCTGCAGGTCGAGCACCCGGTGACCGAACTGGTGACCGGAGTCGACATCGTCCAGGAGCAGCTGCGCATCGCACGCGGCCGCAAGCTGCGGTTGGCGCAGGGAGATGTGAAGATCACCGGCTGGGCCATCGAGTGCCGGATCAACGCCGAGGACCCGTACAATAACTACCTGCCGTCGACCGGCGTCATCACCTCGGTCCAGCTTCCCGCCGGGCCGGGTGTTCGGGTCGATACGGGCGTCTTCCCCGGCTATGAGATCACGCCTTACTACGATTCCATGATCAGCAAGCTCATCTGCTATGGCGAGACGCGCGGCGAAGTCGTCCTGCGCATGCGCCGGGCGCTGGAGGAATACCGGATCATGGGCGTCAAGACCAATATCCCCTTCCACCAGCACATGATGGACAGCCATCGTTTCATGTCCGGGCAGTTCGATACAAAGTTTGTTGAAGACCGCTTCAGCATGGATGACCGTGAAGCGCCGCATGTCCGCGAGGCGGTGTTGCTGGCTGTCCTGGCGGCCCACGAACAGAGCCAGCGAGCCAGCCAGATCGTCGCGCCGGGCGAGCGCGACACCAGTAACTGGAAGTGGTATAGCCGGTGGGAGCGGCTGCGCCGTTAGGTCGGGCGCCCGGGTGGATCGCCATGAAATACATCGCCACATTCAAGGGAAAGGAATACGAGGTCGTTGTCGACCACGAGCGCCACATCACCATCGACGGCGAGCCGTATGAGATCGATTTTCGCCGTTTGCCGTCGGGCGGGGTGACGTCGCTGTTGATGAACAACCGCTCGATCGCTGCTGATGTCGAGGAGCATGGCGACCTGTGGGACGTGCTGATCGAGGGTGAGCTTTACTCGATCAAGGTCGAAGATGAGCGCGCCTTTCGCCTCAGTCGCCAGCGGACCGTCGGGTTGACCGTGAACGGTGAGGCGATGATTGCGTCGCCCATGCCGGGCATCATCATCTCGGTGCCGGTTGCGGTGGGCGATGTCGTCCACACCGGACAGAAGGTCGTCATCCTGGAGTCGATGAAGATGGAGAACGAGTTGCGCTCCCCGATGGATGGCGTGGTGACCCATGTCTTTGTGGAGAAGGGGGCCAGCGTCGACAAGGACCAGGCGCTGGTCGGCATCAGCCAACCCAAGACCGATACCGCGTCTGAGTAGGCAGGACGATGAGCAACTCGAGCAGCGGACCCGGTGCGATTGAGGCAGAGGTCAAGTTCCTGGTAAGCGATCATGAAGCGGTCCGTCGGAAGCTGGCGGCCGCCGGCGGAGTCCAGACCGTGCCGCGGATCCACGAGCGCAACGTCCGCTTCGAGACGCCGGATGGCGCGTTGCTCGAGCGAAACCAGCTCCTGCGCCTGCGCCAGGACCGGCGGGTGCGGCTGACCTTCAAGAGCGAGACGCGCGAAGACGAAGCGCACGCCCAGGTCAAGGTCCGCGAAGAGCTTGAGGTGTCGCTGGACGATTTCGATACGACGGCTGCCATTTTGCAGCGGCTCGGATTCATGCCGGTCCAGGAGTATGAGAAGTACCGCGAGACGTTCCGGCTTGGCGATGTGGAGGTTGTGCTGGACGAATTGCCGTTCGGCGACTTCGTTGAGTTGGAGGGGCCGGAGGAAGCGATTCGCCCGGCGGCCGATCTGCTGGGCCTGGACTGGTCGAAGCGCCTGCTGACCAATTACCTGGCCCTGATGATGATGGTCAAGCAAGCCTACGACTTGCCGTTTGATGACCTCACCTTTGACAACTTTCGAGGCGCGGATGTGGTGCTCGGCAGCCTGCTGCCCGTGTGCGATCTGGGGGAGGTGCTATGAACGCTCTTCCGGAGCGGCCTGATCTTGGCGGTGTTCGGAGCGACGTGCTGGCCTACATCGAAGCCCTTGAGGGCGAGTTGAACCGGCTGCGCGAGACCGGCGGCGGCCGCTCCGCGCGCGCGGCCGAGGCAGCCGACCTTCAACAGGAGCCACCGGGTAGCGGCGTGTTGGTGACCCTCAGCGAGCAGGGCCAGGTCAAGCGCACCCCTCGCCATTTGTACGGCCGCCAGCGGCGGGGTGGGATGGGCGTGTTCGACATCGACCTGCCCGAGGGTGATCGGCCGGTGGCCCTGACGGTCGCCGACGCGGCGGACACGCTCCTGCTTTTCACCAACAATGGCCGCGCCTTCCGGCTTCCGGTCGAAGCCCTGACCGATGCGCCTGTGCGGGCCCGCGGCCAGAGCCTTTCGGCGCGGATCAGCCTGCCGCCCCACGAGCGTGTGGTTGCGGCGCTTCCGGACGGTCGCGGGCAGTTCGTCGCCCTGCTCAGCCAGCGGGGCTGGGTGCGGCGCATCCGGGCCAGCTATCTGGGCAAAAGCCTCATCCAGGGAAACGTCTTTCACGACGTGAAGGAAGGCGGGCCGCTGGTTGCTGCCTGCTGGACGGCCGGCAACGAATCGCTGTTCATCGCCTCGCGCGAAGGGAAGGGCATCCGGTTCGACGAGACGCAGGTGCCGGGCCGTGGGTGCCTGGGCCTGCGGCTCGATGTCACCGATACGGCCGCCGCCATCGCGGGCGTTTCCGACAATGGCGGCATCTTCCTGGCCACGGCCGACGGCCTGGGGACGGTGCGCCTCGTGAGCGGCTTCGCGCCGAATAAGGCGCCAGGTGCCGGCGGCAAGGTCGTCATGAAGACCGACAGCCTGGTCGGCGCGGTCACCGTTCGCGACGGTGATGATGTGGTCCTCATCTCGCGGCTGGGCAAGGTCGTCCGATTTGCCGCGGCTGAGGTCCCTGCGAAAGAAGGTGTCGTCCAGGGCGTGGCCTGCATCAGCCTGCGGGCGGACGAGGCGGTTGCGGCGGGCGTATTTCCGGCACAGGGCCGTGCAGACCGGCCCGGAGGTCCGGACGCCGCCGGTTGACGGAGTGGCAATAGACGCGCAGGTGAGGGGGACGGCAGGACGTCAGCGCCCCGCGCCGTGTCGAGCGCAGGGTCGTCGATCCCTCGTTCGGGCCGGGGGCGCGAGCTGACCGTCGAGCAACCGGACTTACGCGCGAACACGGCGATGTTTCGTCGAAGGAGAAACGAATATGCTCGACAAAGCCCAGGCGCTCAGTGATGAACTCATCCGGCTGCGGCGCGATATTCATGCCAACCCGGAACTCAGCTTCCAGGAGTTCCGCACGGCCGCGCTGGTGGCCGAGACACTGGGAGAGATCGGCGGCTATCGAATCCGCACTGGCGTCGGCCGGACAGGCGTTGTGGCCGAGATCGGCCCGGACGACGGGCCGACCATCGCCATCCGGGCTGACATGGATGCCCTGCCCATCACTGAGGAGAACAAGGTGCCCTACTGCTCCTGCAACGACGGCGTCATGCACGCCTGCGGCCACGACGCCCACACAGCCATCCTGCTCGGCGTCGCCCATTTGTTGAAGCAGAGCGCGGCTGAGGATGCCTGGCAGGGCAAAGTGCGGTTGCTTTTCCAACCGGCTGAGGAAAACACCGATGCCGACGGCATCAGTGGGGCGACGGCCATGATCCGCGATGATGCGCTGAAAGGCGTGGATGCGGCCATCGCCCTGCATGTCGCCTCGGACCAACCGTCGGGCCTGGTGATGTTTCAGGATGGCTACAGCCTGGCGGCGGTAGACTCTTTCGACGCCTGGATCACAGGGGACGGATGTCACGGCGCTTACCCCCACACCGGCAGCGACCCGCTGTATATGCTGGCGCCCATCCTGACCGCGCTCTACGCGATCCCGTCGCGCAAGATTAACCCGCTCCAGCCGTGTGTGGTCAGTCTCGGCCGCGTCTCGGGCGGCACGGCCAGCAACGTCATCCCGAATGAGGTCCATCTGGCCGGCACGCTGCGCTCGCATGACCCCGACGTGCGCAAGCAGCTGTGGGCTGAGGTGGAGAACGCGCTGAAGTTGAGCGAGGTCATGGGTGGCGGCTACCGGCTCAGCGTCCAGGAAGGGTACCCGGCGATGTATAACGATCCGGGAGCCAACGAGTGGATGCGCGCGGTGACGCGCGAACTGCTGGGCGAGGATGCGCTGATCAATACCCAGTTTGGCATGGGGGCAGAGGATTTCGCCTACATGACCCAGGCCGCCAAGGGCGCGATGTTCATGCTTGGCGCGGCCCCGGAGGGTCCGGCCCGCCATCACCACACCAGCAGTTTCGACATTGACGAGAGCGTGATGGTGCGCGGGGCTGCGATCCTGGCCGAAACTGCGCGGCGCTTTGTCACCGGTACTTTATGACAATTAAGAACGCGCGTTCTATAGAAATCCTTGAGAGGATTATGTATACTGCTGAGCGAGGCGGATTTCTTCGTCCGGGTCTGTATCGTTCTTGCAAGCTTCACTGCCCGGATGCCTGTCACGATTGAGCAACATTCCTAGGAGGTAGAGATGTCTATTCTGTCATCGAGAAGCCAGCGTAACCGGATCAACCGGTTGGCTATGCCGCTGGCGGTCGTCGTGGTGGCGCTGTTGGCGATGGTGGCGGCCGTTCCGCTCCGTGCCCAGACCGTCCCAACGTTCAGCATTGTCAGCGTCGTCACGGATAAGACCGTCACTATCCAGACGGCCAACTTCCCGGCGAACCAGACGTTCACCGTGACCATGGGGCCGTTTGGGACTCAGGGTATCAATGGCACGGTTGTTGGCACGCTCCAGTCCGGCGCGGGTGGCTCGCTGACGGCAACGTACAACATCCCCGCTAACCTGGTTGGCTCGTACCAGATCGCGATTCGCGCCCAAACGTCGCACACCTACCCGTACTACGCCTATAACTGGTTCTACAACAACACGTCGGGTGGTGGCACGGGCGGCCAGCCGACGCCGGTTCCGCCTCCGCCGCCGTATACCGGCATCCCGACCTTCCGGGTTTGCGCCGTGGTGCAGAACCAGTCGGCGACGATCAAGACCGACAACTTCCCGCCGAACCAGACGTTCACTGTGACCATGGGCCCATATGGGACCCAGGGCATCAACGGCACGGTGGTGGGAACGCTGCAATCGGGTGCGGGTGGCCAGTTGACGGCGACTTACACCATCCCGGCCAACCTGGTGGGTTTGTCGCGCATCGCCATCCGGGCGCAGACCTCCCATTCCAACCCGTTTGTGGCCTACAACTGGTTCTGGAACAACACGGCGACGGTCTGCTGATCGGCTGACCCGCCAGACTGTGTATCAGGAGGCCTTCCCGACCCACCAGGGTGGGGAGGCCTCTTTGCATTGCGCCTCGACCTGCCGCCCGGAGCGTCCTTCAGCCCATCACCCGTGGGGGTTATGCCGGTACAGTGGCGAACCCGGCTGCTTCGTGATAGAAAACCCGGATTGAAGCCAGCAGGAGCTTGAATTCCACGTGCTAACCGGTCTGATCGCCACCATGCGGCCGCGTCAGTGGTCCAAAAACGCCTTCGTCTTCGTTGCCCTGCTCTTTGACCGCAAGCTGTTCGACCTGCCGAGTGTCATCAACACCCTCATCGCTTTCGTCCTGCTGTGCATGATGTCGAGCGCGGTCTACTTGATGAATGACCTGGCCGATATCGACAGCGACCGGCAGCACCCGACGAAGAAGGATCGGCCGCTGCCGTCCGGCCGGCTGAGCCCGTCGGTGGCGGCGGTGGCAGCGGTGGTGCTGGCCGTGGTCAGCCTGATCGCGGGCTATTTCGTCACCCCCGTGCTGGCCGTCATCCTGGCCCTGTATCTGGGCATCCAGATGCTCTACACCTTCCGGCTGAAGCATGTCGTCCTGCTCGATGTGATGGCGATTGCCGCCGGATTCGTGCTGCGCATCGCCGCCGGCGTGGCCGTCATCGACGTCGAACGCTTCTCGCCCTGGCTCTACGTCTTCGGCGGCTTCCTAGCGCTCTTCATGGCCCTCGGCAAGCGCCGGCATGAGATCGTCCTGCTAGGGGAGACGGCGGGCGATCATCGGGCCATCCTGGAGGATTACACCGTCGAACTCATCGATATCCTGCTGGTCATCGTCACCACGAGCGCCCTGGCCGCCTACAGCCTGTATACCTTCCTTGCCGAGGGCCTTCCGGAGAACCATGTGATGATGCTGACGATCCCCTTCGTGCTGTACGGGATCTTCCGCTATCTGTATCTGATCCACGTCCGCGGCGAAGGGGGCGCGCCGGAGGAGATCTTGCTCCGCGACCGGCCGCTGCAGGTCACGCTCGTGCTATACGGCGCGATGGTGGCCGTCGCGCTGTACGCTGTGACTTGATATGGTCACCGCTTCTGCGCCCGGCAAGGTCATCCTCTTCGGCGAGCATGCGGTCGTCTACGGCCGCCCGGCCATCGCCGTGCCCGTGACGCAGGTCCGCGCCCGGGCGGTCATCGAGCCGCTCGAGAACGCTGCCGACGTTCTCCTGGTCGCGCCGGACCTGGGAACCCGATCGTGGCTGGCGGCCGCCGGGCCCGATGACCCGCTGGCGGCGCCCCTGCGAGAGGTCCTGGCACTTCGTGGCGGTGACGCGCCGCTTGGATTCAGCCTGACCGTGACCAGCGACATCCCGATCGCCAGCGGTCTGGGCAGCGGCGCGGCGATTGCCGTGGCGGTCATTCGCGCCGTCGGGGATCACTGGGGCATGGGCGGGCAGCTGCCGCCGGCTCGCATCTCAGCCCTGGCCTACGAAGTCGAACGACTGCATCACGGCACGCCGAGCGGCATCGATAACACCGTCATCACCTATGAGCAGCCGGTCTATTTCGTCCGGCGCCAGCCTGATAACCTGATCGAACCCTTCACTCCTGCGCAGCCGTTGCGCCTGCTGGTGGGCGATACGGGCGTTCGCAGTTCGACGCGCGAGGTTGTCGGCGACGTGCGGCGGCAGTGGCAAGCGGAGCCGGCGCGCTTCGAGGCTATCTTCGACGCCTGCGGTCGGGTGGCCGAAGCCGCCCGGGCGGCCATCGCGGCCGGCGACATCGCCCGGCTCGGCCGGTTGATGGACGAGAACCAGCGAGCGTTGGAGGAGATGACCGTCTCGTCGGTTGAACTGCGGCGGTTGGTCAGCGCTGCCAGGGCCGGCGGAGCATTGGGGGCCAAGCTGAGCGGCGGCGGCCGCGGCGGCAACATGATCGCCCTGGTGACCGAGGAGACAGAGGAGCCGGTGCGCGCTGCCCTGCTTGCGGCCGGGGCGCGGGGTGTGCTGCTCAGCGTCGTTGCCTAGGAACGCAACAAGGCCGGCGGATATGCCGGCCTTGTCTTCAAAACGAATCGAGGGGCGCGGTGACGCGCGTCCGGCTTCTAGACCTTGGCCATCGTCTTGAGGCAGCGCGTGCAGACATAGCGGCGCACGCGACGGCCGTTTTCGTCAACGGTCGTGCGCTGAATATTCGGCCGAAACTGCCGCTTCGTCTTGCGCTGCGAGAAGCTCACGTTGTGACCGCTCATCGGTCCCTTGCCACATACTTCACATTTCGCCATAATCACACCTTACCCGGCGGACGCCGGTCGGCGCCACCCACATGAAAGGCGACCAACCGGTCGCCAAACGGTTTGACAATTAACATCGAACGACCCTCTATTATATGGGGACGGGGACGCATTTGCAACCGTCCGCAAGGGTTTTCAGGAGCAAGTTACCATGCCCGTCCAAGAGGACTCGCGGGGCAAGATCGACATTTCATCAGCCACCATCGCCACGATCGCTAACCAGGCGGTCGTCCAGTGCTATGGCGTTGTCGGCATGGCCAGCAAGAACCTCGTCAACGGCATCGCCCAGTTGCTCTCGCGAGACAACCGGCGCGGCGTGGAAGTCAAGGTTGATGGGGAGCAGATCGTGATCGATGTCTATGTCATCGTTGAGTACGGCGTGCGCGTGCGGGCGGTGGCCGAG
Source organism: uncultured Ardenticatenaceae bacterium (assembly GCA_964422535.1). Taxonomy (GTDB): domain Bacteria; phylum Chloroflexota; class Anaerolineae; order Promineifilales; family Promineifilaceae; genus Promineifilum. The sequence goes on from CAYRBP010000022.1 coordinate 46,280, forward strand.
AGCATCCAGCAGACGGTCAAGTTTCATGTAGAGAAGACGCTGGGTTTGCCGGTGCATGCCGTGAATGTCACGATTCAAGGCTTGCGAATGACGAACCACCAGTAGCGGCTCCCCGGAGGAAAGAAACTGTTGGCAACGGCATCGAAGACGATAGAAGCCCCGGCTTCCGCAGGACAGACCAAGTGGCTGGCCTGCAATGGCCGCCAGTTGCGCCACATGGCCCAGGCAGGCCTCATCTGGCTGGAGGCTAACTACCAGCACGTCAATTCGCTCAATGTCTTTCCGGTCCCTGACGGTGACACCGGCACGAACATGCTGATGACCATGCGCTCTGCCTTCAAGCGCATCGAGGGCATGGAGGACTTGCATGTGGGCAAGGTGGCCACGCAGCTGGCCCAGGGAGCTCTGATGGGCGCGCGAGGCAACTCGGGCGTCATCCTCAGCCAGATCTGGCGCGGCTTCGGCAACACCCTGAAGGACCGCGAGTCGTTTGACGCACAGGGGCTGGCGGCCGCCATGCAGGGCGCGGCCGACACGGCCTATAAGGGCGTCATGCGCCCGGTCGAAGGAACGATCCTGACGATCATCCGCGAGGCAGCAGCCGAGGCGGCCGACGCCGCGCACAAGAGCTCCGACCTGCGCTTCATGATGGAACGCGTGCTGGAGCGCTGCAAGCAGGCACTGGAGCGGACGCCGGATCAACTGCCGATCCTGAAGCAGGCCGGGGTGGTCGACTCCGGCGGGCAGGGCCTCATCTACATCTTCGAGGGCATGCTCCGCTATGCCCAGGGGGAGTTGAAGCTCAACGGGCCCGTCATCCCGGCCAGCCAACCGGCCGTCACGCTACCACCGGTTCCCGCGGCCGCGCTCAATGGCCAGCCGGCCCAGGCGCTGGCCGCGCCGGACGGGGGCGACCTCGAGTTCCCCTATGATGTGCAATTCATTCTCGTCGGACATTCTCTTGACGTGGACACGGTGCGGGATGCGATCAATGCCATGGGCGATTCCTGTGTGGTTGCCGGCGATGACCAGGCCATCAAGGTCCATATCCACGTCAAAGACCCCGGCGTGCCGCTGAGCTATGGCGCGCGCCACGGCCGGGTGATGGATGTGGTTGTGGAGAATATGCAGGAGCAGATGGAGGGCATCATCGGCAAGCCGGCCGAGAGCGCTTCGGTGCCTGAGGCGTCCCCTGCGGCGGCGATGGCCCAGGCTACGCTCCCCCCGGCTGACGGCCCGGACGTCCAGCCCGGCCAGGTGGCGGTCGTTGCCGTCGCCTCCGGCCCTGGCCTGGCCCAGATCTTCCGCAGCCTGGGCGCGGCGGCCGTGATCAACGGCGGCCAGACGAACAACCCCAGCACGGAGGAGATCTTCCAGGCCCTTCAGGACGTGGGCACAGACAAGATCATCATCCTGCCCAATAACAAGAACATCTTCCTGGCGGCCGAGGCCGCGCGCGACCTCAGCCCGAAGCAGGTCAAGGTCGTCCAGACCCGCTCTGTGCCGCAGGGCATCAGCGCGCTGCTGAATCTGAACCCGGACGGCGACCTGGACGCAAACGCTGAAACCATGACCGAGGCGGCCGGATTCGTCGCGACGGGGGAGATCACCACGGCGACCCGGACGGTGTCGCTCCACGGCGTCGACGTCCAGGCCGGGTCCCTGATCGGACTCGTGAACGGCAAGCTGTGCAGTTCGGCCCTGGATGTCGAGACGGTGCTGGACGAGATGCTGGACGAGATGGACGTGGAGTCCAGAGAACTGATGACTATCTACGTTGGCGCGGACGGCTCAACCGAAGAAGCCGAGGCGCTGGCCGAACGGGTTCGGATTCGCAACGCCGGGCTGGAGGTCGAGATCCAGGCGGGCGGCCAGCCCCATTACTACTACATCCTGGGCGCCGAGTAGAAGCTGATCGGGGCGGAGCCAAGCGCCAGGTAGCGCGGTTGCGGCCGCGCGGTGAGAACCCTATGGACCGAGCACTCAAACGACTGGAACGCGTTCTGGACCTCGAGAAACAGCAGGGATACCAGAACAAGGCCGTCGTGGGCGGCATTCGGCAGTTCGCCGCTTTCTGGGTCGGCCAGGCTGAAGAAGAAGCCATCGACGAAGCCGACAAGGCCCTTGTGCAGCAGATTGGCGAAGTGCTGTCAGGCTATGGCCAGCTTCCCGGCGCCGCTGCGCGGGCCAAGGCCATCGATACCCTGGTGGTCAACATCGAGCGCCGCAAGCAGCGGGTCGGCAGCGCGGCCGCCGCGCCCGGCCAACCCGCCGTGCCGCCGCCTGCGCGTCCCTCCGCGCCGCCGTTGAAGCCGGTCGCCCCACCGCCCTCCGCGCCCGAGCCGGCCCCCGCCGCAAGGCCGGCGGAGATGGCCGCCCCGCGGGTCGAACCCGAGCCTGAGCCGCCTGTGTCAGAGCGTGACCTGGCCGACGAGTTTGAGATCGAGGAAGCGGCCGAACCGGAGCCGGCGGACGAGCCGGAAGAAGACATCGCGCCGTCAGGCGTGCCGTCGGACCCGGTCGGACTCAACCGGCCGGTCTCCAGCCTGCGCGGCGTCGGGCCGAAGATCGCTGAGAAACTGGAACGACTTGGCGCGACCACGATCTGGGAACTCCTGTACCTCTTCCCGCGCCGCTACGACGACTACTCGCTGATGAAGCCCATCAGCAAATTAACCTATGGCGAGCAGGTGACGGTCATCGGCACCATTTGGCAGACCCGCGCCCGCCGGGTCCGCACGAACCAGGTCGTTGTTGAGTCGATCATCAAAGACGGCACCGGTTCGATCCAGGCAACGTGGTTCAACCAGCCGTGGATCGCCGAGCAGTTGCCGGCCGGTATGCAGGTTGTGTTGAGCGGCAAAGTCGACATCTTCCTCGGCCGCCACGTTTTCAACGCGCCGGAGTTCGAACCGCTTGAACTTGAACCGCTGCGCACCCGACGCATCGTGCCCGTCTACCCATTGACCGAGGGCTTGCAGCCGAACAAGCTGCGCGAACTGATGCAGAGGACGGTGCGCGAGTGGGCCCCGCGCGTGCCGGACCCGTTGCCGGAGGAGATCCGGCAGCGCCGGCGTCTCTACCCGCTGCCGGCTGCGATTCAGCAGATGCACTTCCCGGACACCGCTTCGGCCGCGAACCGCGCCCGGCGACGTCTGGCCTTCGACGAGTTGTTTTTGCTACAGCTCGGCATGCAGGGCCAGCGGCGGGAGTGGCAAGCGCATGGCGGCGCGGCGCTTGTGGCCGGCCCCGAGCACCTTGAGGCGTTCCTGGCCCAGTTGCCGTACCAGTTGACCGCCGCGCAACGACGCGTCGTGGGCGAGATCGTGGCCGACATGAGCCAGGAGCGGCCGATGAACCGCTTGCTGCAGGGCGATGTTGGCTCGGGCAAGACGGTCGTGGCCGCGGCGGCGATGGTCGTGGCGGCGCGCGCCGGCGCCCAGGCGGCCCTGATGGCACCGACCGAGATCCTGGCCGAGCAGCACTTCAAGGGTCTCAGCCGGTTGTTGGAGCCGCTGGGTATCCCCGTTGCCCTGCTGACAGGCAGCACGCCCGCAGCCGAACGAGGGGCGATCTATGAAGGACTGGGCTCCGGCGCCATCCAGGTCGTCATCGGCACCCACGCCCTCATCCAGCCGGCGGTGACGTTCAGGCGCCTGGGGCTGGCGGTCATCGACGAGCAGCACCGCTTCGGCGTGGACCAGCGCGCCGCCCTGCGCGAGAAAGGCCCGTCGGACGGGTCAGAGCGCGTCAGCCCGCACCTGCTGGTCATGTCGGCCACGCCCATCCCGCGCACGCTGGCGCTGTCGCTCTACGGCGATCTGGACCTTTCGGTGCTGGACGAAATGCCGCCGGGCCGGCAGGAGATCAAAACGCGCTGGCTGCGGCCGACGGAGAGCGAGCGAGCGTACCGGTTCATCCGGCGGCAGGTGGCCGAAGGCCGGCAGGCGTATATCGTCTTCCCGCTGGTCGAAGAGTCGGACAGCATCGAGGCCAAGGCCGCGGTCGAAGAATACGAACGCCTGCAGAACGTTATCTTCCCCGACCTGCGCGTTGGGCTGATCCACGGCCGCATGCGCCCCGACGAGAAAGATGCCGCGATGCGCGCGTTCAGTTCGGGCGAGACGCAGGTCCTGGTTGCGACGTCGGTCATCGAAGTCGGCGTCGACGTGCCGAACAGCACGGTCATGGTTATCGAGGGCGCGGATCGTTTCGGTCTGGCCCAGCTGCACCAGTTCCGCGGCCGGGTCGGCCGCGGCGAGCACCAGTCATACTGCGTGCTGATCGCTGCCGAAGCGTCGGCCGAGACGGAGCAGCGCCTGACAGCGCTCGAGAGCACCAACGACGGCTTCCTGCTGGCGGAAAAGGACCTTGAGTTGCGTGGGCCCGGCGAGTTCTTCGGACGCCGCCAGAGCGGCCTGCCGGCGCTGCGACATGCCTCGCTGCTTCACGACAACGACGTGATGCAGATGGCCCAGGAGGAGGCGGCGGCCCTGTTCGAAGTCGACCCCGAGCTGTCCATGCCCGAACATCGCTTGCTGCGCGAACATGTGGCACAATTCTGGCAACGTTCCGGAGATGTCAGTTGACTGCGGAACGGGAGAGCATCAAGGAGTACCGTTGATCAAGCGAGCCGTCTATCCGGGAACATTCGACCCCGTCCATTTCGGACATCTTGACCTCATCCACCGGGCAGCCAATCTCTTTCCCGAACTGGTGGTGGCGGTCTATGACCACAAGCAGCCGACGAAGTCGGTCCTGTTCCCGGTCGAAGAGCGCATCGCGATGATCGAGGGCGCCCTCAACGGCTATAGTAACGTCTCGGTCGTTAAGTTCAGCGGCTTGCTGGTCGATTTTGTCCGCAGCATCGAGGCCCACGTGATTGTGCGCGGCCTGCGGGTCTTTTCCGACTTCGAGTTCGAGTTCCGCTCGGCGCTGGCGAACCAGCGCCTTGCCCCGGAGATCGAGACGATCAGCCTGATGACGCGCGAAGAGAACACATTCCTATCGGCCAGCACCGTGCGCGAGATCGCCGCGCTGGGTGGCGATGTCAGCAGCATGGTGCCGGAGAGTGTTGCTGCCAGCCTCTACCGCCGCTATCGGGATGCAGATCATAGCCAGATCCCGACTTCCGAACCGCTCCGTGACTAGGTGACTTCTATGGACATTCAAAACCTGCTGGACCGCCTTGAGCAAGTGCTGAATGAGAGCACGCATCTGCCGATGAGCGCCTATCTGCTCGTCAACGAGGATCGTATCTTCAGCGTCATTGACCAGATGCGCGTGGCTGTGCCGGAAGAAGTCAAACGTGCCGGACGCATCGAGGCAGAGAAGGACCGCATCCTGGCCCAGGCCAAAGAGGAGGCGGACCGCGTCCGGGAACTGGCGCGCCAGGAAGCGGATGAGCTCATCCGCCGCGACTCGATCGTGGCGGCCGCCCAGCAGCGAGCGGAGCATATCATGGAACGCGCCCGGCGCGACGCGGATGGCCTCCGGCAGGACGCCGACGTCTACGTCGTCGACGTACTCGCCAAGCTGGAAGAAGACCTATTGCGCCAATTGACGGTCGTTCGCAACGGGCTGCACAAGGTACAGGCGGAACAACAGTCGGCCGTGCCGCAGAACGAGACAGGAGACTGAAGCTGATCTTCTCCGCCTGAGACCCGAGGTACATGTCGTGTGCTTCGCGCCTTAGACGGTAAACGGCCAGACGCGCAGGGCAGGGAAGCCCGTCAGTGAGCGCGTCTGTGGCCCAACCCAGGCACTACTTTGCCCTCTTTGCCGGGACCGGCTGGCTGGCCGGCATCTGGCTCGGCTCGGTTGCCGGGTTGCCCCTTGCGTACTGGACCCTCATCGGCCTTGCCCTGGTTGTCGCCGCGGCCGTCGTCTGGCAGCGCGATGACCGAGGCCTCTTGCTGGCGACGCTGGCCGCCGTAGCCCTGGGGGCGGCGAGATTCGCCAGCACGCTTCCGGTAGATACTCCTTCCCACCTGGCCCACTACAACGGCGCGGCGGGCGTGACCGTCATCGGCCTCGTCGCGGCCGAGCCTGAACTGAGCGACACGACGGTGCGACTCGCGGTCCAGTCGAAGGCAATTCTCGCCGGCGATGTTGAGCAGCCGGTCGAAGGTCTGTTGCTGGTGCGCATCCCTCGCTTTCCCGCTGTGGAATACGGCAGCACCGTCCGCCTTGTGGGCGATCTGAACGCGCCCGCGGCCGAGGCGGACGCCGGCTACCAGCGCTACCTGGCCCGACGCGGCTTCGAAAGCGAGATGGCCTTCCCCGGCCTGACGGTCCTGGCCACGGACGGCGGCCGGCCTCTGATGCGCGCTCTGCTGGCGGTCAAGGACTATGCTCGGGAGACGATCCAGCGCATCCTGCCCGAGCCGCAAGCGGCGCTGCTGGTCGGCATCCTGCTTGGTGATGACAGCGGCATGCCGCCCGACCTGCTCGACGACTTCCGGACGACGGGCATGACCCATATCATCGCCATTTCCGGTTTCAACATCGCCCTGATCATCGCCGTCCTCGACGCCGTCAGCGCGCCGTTTCTGCCGCGGCGGCTCGCGGCCGTCCTCATCCTTGTCCTCATCGGCCTCTATGCCGTGCTGGTTGGGGCGGGGGCGTCGGTCGTGCGGGCGGCGATCATGGGCGGTGTGGCGCTTGTTGGTCTCCGGCTGCTCGGCCGCCCGGCGTTCGTGTTCGCCTCGTTGCTCATCTCGGCTTTCGTCATGACGGTGGTCAACCCGCTGACGCTGTGGGACGTCGGCTTCCAGCTCAGCTTCGCGGCAACGCTCGGCCTGGTGCTCTTTGCCGGGCGCTGGTCGGGCTGGACGCGGGAACGGATCGATCGCGGCCTGGGTCCCGCTTCCGCGCCGGTTTCGGCCGTCGTCATCGACGGCCTGGTCGTCACGCTGGCGGCGCAATTGCTGACATTGCCGCTCATTCTGTACCACTTCGGCCGTCTCCCGCTGGCCAGCCTGCCGGCCAACCTGCTTGTCCTGCCGGCCCAGCCGCCGCTGATGGCGACCGGCGGGTTGGCGACGCTGGCCGGAATGGTGGCGGAGCCGCTGGGCCGCGCCCTGGGCCTGGGTGCGTGGCTCTTTCTGACCTATACCGAACGGGTCATCCAGTGGCTGGCGGGCTTTGAGTGGGCTTCCTGGCCCGTGACGCTTTCTGCCACGGGGCTGCTCGTCGTCTACGGCTTCATCGCCCTGGCCACGGCCGCCACGACCCGGCGACGCGGCGAGCCTGCCGGGTCGCGGGCGCTGCCTCCCGGCGTCGTGCTGCCGATGGCCGCCGGCCTGGTGCTCGCCGCCCTCCTGGTGACCCAGTGGGCGCTGGCCCGGCCGGACGGCCGCCTCCATGTGGCGTTTCTCGACGTGGGCCAGGGGGATGCGACGCTGATCCAGTTCCCGGAGGGGCAGCAGGTGCTGGTGGACGGCGGGCACTACCCGGGGATGCTTCAGGCGGCCCTGGGCGAGGTGATGCCGTTCGGCGACCGCTCGATCGATGTCGTCGTTGCCACCCATCCCGATGCCGACCACGTGTCCGGGCTGGTCGAGGTGCTGGAGCGTTATGACGTCGGCCGACTGGTGACCAATGGCCAGCCCGCGGCGGCCGACCCGGCCTTTGCCGCACTGCTAGTGGCGGCCGAGCGAGCCGGGGTCGAGGTCGTCCCGGTCGCCCGCGGGGACGCGCTGGTCGCCGGGGGATCGCTGCGCCTGGACGTGCTCCACCCGCCGGCCGATTGGCCGGTGGAAGACCAGAACGAGGCATCGGTTGTCCTGCGCCTGACGTATGGCGAGACGAGCGTCCTGCTGACCGGCGACGCGGGGATCGAGGCCGAGGCGTCAATGCTGGCGAGCGGCATCGACCTGCAAAGCGATGTGCTCAAGGCGGGCCATCACGGCTCAGCCGGCTCGACCGGCGCGCCCTTCCTGGCGGCCGTCGCGCCGGAGGTGGTGGTCATCTCTGTTGGGGCCGAGAACCGCTTCGGGCATCCGGCGCCGGCCGTGCTGGAGCGCGTGGCTTCGGCCGGAGCGGCCGTGGTACGGACGGACGAGATGGGGACGGTGGCGTTGACCGCCGATCAGGAACGGTTCTGGTTCGAGAAGGCGCGCTAGGCAGAAGCCAGGCAGGATGCCTTGCGCTTGAGACCCCCGGGCCCGCCGCATGGGCCGAGGCTGCGCCGGTATGGATCGACGTCCGCCGGCCGAGCGACCGGGCGCGGGGGCAGGCCGTCTTGACCGGCTCGGCTGCGAGGACACCGATGTGATCCCGGAGTGCGGCCGGCCGCAACTTGTGGCGGGTGCACACGTACAGGGAGCAGGGTGGTCAACCGGACAGCTTGCCGTGTGGCTTGCAGTGGTCCACGTTTCATCAGGTGCTTCACCCCATGTCCCTGACCTAGATCCGCCCGCGTTGCGGACCAGCGCCTGAGCCTGCCAGCGCGGTGCAAAGGAGGAAATCATGTCGAAGCCTATTCTGGTCGGGTATGCAACGCGCTACGGTTCCACGCAGGAAGTAGCTGAAGTGGTGGCCGGCGTCCTGCGTGACGCGGGCCTGAATGTCGACCTCCGCCTGCTGAAGGATGTCCGTTCCCTTGACGGATACGCCGCGGTGGTCATGGGCGCCGCGCTCTACATGTACCACTGGAACAAGGACGCCCTCAAGTTTCTCCCGCGCCATCGCGATGCGCTCTCCCGACTGCCGGTGTTCGTCTTTTCATTGGGCCCCATCCACGATGAACCCAAGGAGTTTGAGGATGCCCGCGCCCAGCTGGACGCCGACCTGGCCAAGGAGAAGTGGTTCAGGCCCGTCGAGATCGAGATGTTCGCCGGAAAGTTCGACCCCGCGAAGCTGCCGTTCCCGGTCAACAAGATGGCCGGCAAAGAGCCGGCGAGCGACGCGCGCGACTGGGAAGCGATCCGTGCCTGGGCAACCGCCCTGGCCGGGACGCTCAACTCGACTGCGCTGCAGTCAAGCGCCAGCGCGTAAGACGAAAGCCGTTCGCAGGGACTCGCCTGCGACGGACGGGTGAAAGCGTTCCCGGCGCTCTCGGCCCGGCCCGCACATACTGGAACGCTCAGCGCGGCGCTAGCGCCGTCATTGCGCCCTGGCTGCGGCCGAATAGCCGGGAACGGGCGTGGATGACGGCCGTCAGGCGTGGCGCCGAGCTCGCCGGCGAGCGGTTTTACGACGGCATCGACGGCGAGCCGCCTCAGGGCTTGCCCGGATGAGCGGGACCTAACCCAGGCGTGGCAGCGCGGCGATTAGCGGCTACAATCCGGCCGCCTGGATAACCACGCATGTGGATCAACCGCTGATGATGTCCCACTATCCCTTCATCCGCCGCAGCGTCCTGCTACTGTCGCTCCTGATCCTAGTCGCGCTCGTCGGGTGCTCCATCCTCGGAGATGCCATGCCGGAAGCAACCACCGCGGCTGACCGGCAGACGCGAACGGCGGCCGTCTTTCCCACCGCCACGAACTCCCCGGAGCCCACGGCGCTGCCCACGGCGACCCCTGAGCCGACGCCGGTCGTCCCCGCGGTGGCGATCAGCGAGCAGACGCTGGGCGAGGATGCGGTGTTGCTGGTGGACTCGGTCGCCATGCCCGAGGCAGGCTGGCTGGCGGTCTACACCGTGCCCGATGGCGGGGGCGAAGTCCTGGCGGGGACCCTGGCCGTAGCGCCGGGTTTGAGTGAGGGGCTGCAGGTCCCCCTGAACGCGCAGGACCTGACGGAGACGCTCGTTGCCCGGTTATACTTCGAGCGCGAAGACCCGGAGGCGCTTGACTACCCCGGCCCGGATGAACCGGTGGCGTCCGATTTTGGCGTCCCTTTCAGCGTTGACCTGAGCGAATTGCAGCCCTCGGTCGCCGCCGCGGACCAGACCGTGGGCGAAGACGGTCTGGTCCGTATCGACTCGGTTCACGTGTTGGAGCCGTCCTGGCTGGTCATCCATGCAGACGAGGACGGGCCCGAAGGGGCTGTTCTGGGCCAGCTCTATCTGGAGCCTGGTCGCTATTCCGACCTGTCGCTGCCGATCAACTGGCGCATGGCGACACCCAGGCTATTCGCCGTCCTGCACGAGGACAGCGGCCAGGAACGCCTGCTGGAGTTCCCGAACGGCGATCTGCCGCTCGTGGTGGACGACGGCCCGGTCCTGGCCGAGTTTGGGGCCAGCTATCCGACCGACATCCTCGTCTTTGACCAGCCGGTGATCGATAGCCAGGTTGTGATTGAGCGAGTCATCAGCAACGGGCCCGGCTGGCTGGTCGTTCACATTGACGACAACGGCCAACCGGGGCTGATCTTCGGTTCGGCGCCTGTCCGGGATGGGTTGAACGAGCGCGTCGTGGTCGAGCTGACCGATGACTTTGTTTCATCGACGCTTCACGTTCGGCTCCACGAGGACACCGAGCCTGGTGATGCCTTCAACTTCCCCAACGCCGACCCACCCGTTCGCCAGGACGGCCGACTGCCCCAGGCGGCCACGTTTCGGACGGATCTCGGCAGCTATCTCATCGTTCGCGACCAGCAACCGGAAGACGGCCGGCTGGTGGCGGCGCTGGTCGTGGCGACCCAGGATGCCTGGGTGGTCATCCACGCGGACGACGAGGGAGAACCCGGCGAGATCCTCGGGCAGTCGTGGGTGCCGGCCGGCATCAACCGCGATGTTGTCATCGAAGTGGAACCGGCGGCGGCCGAGGGCCGGCTCCATGCCGTCCTGCACCAGGACCTGAACCGGCCCCGGGTGTTTGAGTTCCCGCTCGGCAACGATTCGCCGCTGATCGTCAACCGGCAGTTGATCGCCGTTCCTTTCGATATCCTCCAGCCTGCGGAGCCGTAGCGCATCAGCGCGGCCGCGCAGATTTCACGAGCCGTTCATGGCGCCGGGGAAAGACATTTCACGGCGCTTTCATGTGCTACAGCCGGCGGATGTGGCACTATTTTGGTGCAAGGTCACGCTTGGCGCGCACCCCTGGATGTGACGCTGGATGGCGCCGGATGGTCATGCCCACGACCGGCCGCCTTCCTGGTTCACGTGATTGCTTGGCGATACGACAAAACGTTCATTCGACTCATCAGAGCGATCGGCCTGCACCACGGCCGGCTTCTTCCAAGGAGTTCTCACCATGACTTTCAGCTCCAATACGGCACAGGCGCGAGACTTGTCCGAAGTGCGCAACCACCTGAAGTGGTTGGACGATGAGCGCCGCAAGACAGCAAAGAAAATGACCGAATTGGAGCAGCGCCTGGCTCAGCAGGGGCGGGAGCTGGCCGAACGCGAACAGCGCATCCAGGAGCTGGAGTGGCAGCTTGGGCAGGTCACCGAGCGGATCGACCGTTTGCCGGAGGTTGACACGGGGGCGTCCGGGCATGAACAGCGCCTTCAGGACCTGGAATGGCATCTCTCCAACATCAATGCCCAGCTTGTGCGCCTGCCGAAGGTCGATGACGACCTGAACGTCCTGCGAACTCGCCTTGACCAACTGCCGGCCTACGATGCCGGCGTATTTGACGCAGCTCTGGCGACGCTTGAGGCCAATACGCGGGCCCAGATTGAGTCGCTCGATCAGAGCCTGGCCGAACTGGAGCAGGCACTGCGGGTGCAAGAGGCCGCTTACGACCAGTTGTCCAGGACCAACATGGCCGTGGTTGATGACAGGCTTGTGACGCTGGAGACGCAGTTGCAGACCCGCTTTGCCGCGCTGGAGGACCAGAGCGCGACGCTGGTCCAGGAGACCCAATCGAAGCTCTTGGCTGACGTTGCCGACCTGCGCGCCCGCCTTGACGCCATTCCCAACTTCGATGCGAAACTGGCGGCCTTCAAGGAGGAAGTTACGAAGGCGACCGCGGACTATGAGGCCCGTACGGCACTCGCTCAGGAAGAGGCCCGCCAGCAGCTGCAGGCATTCATGGACAGCGCCCAGTTCCCGATCGCCTTCGAGCGCATCGAGCGGCTGGAAGAGACATTGAGCGCTTTGCCGGCCATCCGCGAGGCTGTGACCAACTTCGGCCGGCTGGAACAGGACCTGGAGTTCCGTCAGGCAGAGGAAGTCCGCCTGGGTAACCTGATCAGTGTTCAGGATGCGAAGTTCACTCCTCTTCTGATTGCCGTCGATACGCTCAAGCAGGACCTGGCGGACCTGGAGAAGCGCGCCACCGGCGCTGAGGCGGCCGTGCAAGAGGTTCGGGCCGCCTTGTCAGACCTGGATGACAACTGGAAGCCGAGCCTGCTGGAGACGCGCAACCGTCTGACACCGATCAGCGAGCGCCTGACGGCCCTCAACTCGAGCGTACCGCGACTGGAGGCTGCGCTGGAGTCGGTCTCCGGCGACCAGGCCAACCTGCGTGAAGCGCTGGCAGGACTGGCCGACCATGTCTCGGCCAACCAGCTCGAGGTCAAGCGCCAGATCGAGGCCTGGCAGGCCGTCCAGGACGAGCAGAAGGACACGATCGAGCGCTTTGCCCAGCAGTGGCTGACGCTTTCCAACCAGTACAAGGAAGCGCGCATGGCCGTCCAGAACTTCGCCCATTGGCAGAAGCAACTGGAGCAGCAGAAGCGCGAGGCGACGGAACTGGTGCGCATAGAGTCCAACCGGCTCCAATCGCGCTGGGAAGGCTTCCTGCTTGAGTTCCAGGAGACGCTCAAGAACTCCGAGCTGGACCTTGCCCAGAAGTGGCAGTCGTTCGAAATGGACAACGAGCAGCGCTGGGCGGCTGTGCGCCGCACCGAGCAGCAATGGCGCGACGAGCTGGCGGCGATCGATGACCTGATCCTGAAGCTCCAACAGGACAACCGCAACCTGATCTGGCGAGTTCAGGCGGCGCAGGCCGACGCGATCAAGAAGTGGCCGCGCCTGCTGCTGGAAGAGGTGGAGAAGGCGGTCGAACTGAACCCCCAGCGCCGCCTCCAACCCGCGACCGGGCCAGTCTCTCGAGCCGATCTGAGCGTGGCAGACGCAATCGAACAGGGGCTTATCAAGGTCGACTACGATGACGCTAAGGATAGCGCCTAGCAGATCGCTCTCGAACCGCGCCCCAGGTGTGCACACAGGGCCGCTCTACCGGAGGTAGGAACTCGCGATGACCGACAAACCGAAATCCAACACATTGACGTGGATACTGGTTGTCTTGATTGCCCTGGCCGTCTTCTTTGGCTGGCTGGGCTATGAGACTGGGAATTTCTTTACCGTGTTTGCGCCGGCGATCGGCATCATGCTTCTGGGCGTGGCCCTGACGGTATGGCTGGTCGAACACCTGGCGCAGAAACGGGACGCCCAGCTCTTCGCCCACCTCCAGGGCCAGCAACAACTCATGGACGAACGCCAAGCCAAGCGTGAGGAAAGCCTGCTCAAGTCCCAGCTTCTGCGGGAAGTCGCCAGCGGTGACCAGGGCATGGCCGCGCGCGCCCTGCGGGAACTGGACGAGCGCGGCTGGCTGACGGACGGTTCGCTGGCTTCGGTCCATCTCAATGGCGCGAACCTGAAGGGCGCTGCCCTGAGTTGGGCCAATCTGAGCAACACCTTCCTCAACCGGGCCGTGCTCGAATCGGCCGACCTGAGCTATGCCAATCTCAGCGCCGCCAACCTGAGTGACGCCAACCTGAGCAAGGCCAACCTCAGCCTGGCCAACATGACCGAGGCCGACCTGCGCGGCGTGGACATGGGCCTGGCGAACCTGAACGAGACCGACCTGAGCAACAGCGTCGCCGACGAAGCGGTTTTCAGCGGCGCGTCGATGGTTGAGGCGAACCTGACCAAGACCCAGGCCGAACGGGCGGTGCTGCACGGCACGAACCTGAGCCGGGCAAACCTGGTCGAGTCCGATTTCAGCTATGCCAACCTTGAGCGGGCGAACCTGACCGGGGCAAACCTGGGCTGGGCGAACTTCACGCGGGCGAACCTGGAACGGACGGACCTGACCGAGGCTAACCTGAGTGGCACGAACCTCGAGGATGCGCGGTTGAACGGGGCGAACCTGAACGGCGCCTTCCTTTTCGGGGCGCGTGTATCGCTGAAGGCGCTGTCGATGGCCAAGTCGCTGGTCGATGCGACCATGCCCG
>CAYRBP010000023.1:0-14045 GCA_964422535.1 uncultured Ardenticatenaceae bacterium
GTGGGAAGACCCGTGATCCAGCGCTCACCAACAACCCGGACACACCTGCTCGCCTTCCTGGCAGCCGCCGGCCTGGCGGTTCTCGCGGCCTGCGGCGGGGACGCCCCCGCGCCGTTGCCGACGACCGTCCCGGTCGCCGAAGCGCCGACGGCCGCGCCCGTGGAGCCAACCGCGACGCTCCTGCCGCCGGCGCCGACTCTCGCGCCGGCGTCGCCCCCGGAACCCACGCCCTGCGGCTTTTCCGTCCAGCCGGCACTCGTGCCCGGTTGGGACGAGTCGGAACTGGGCTGCCCGGCCGACGCCGGGCAGGCAGCGATCAGCACCGCCTACGCCCCCTTCGAGGGCGGCCAGATGCTCTGGCGCAGCGACACCGACACCATCTATGTCCTGACCCATGACAACCGCTGGACGAGCTACCCGAATACCTGGCGCGAGGGCGACCCGGCGTTCAGTTGCGGCGAAGAGGCCAGTCCGCCGACGCCGCTGCGGGGCTTTGGGCGCGTGTGGTGCGACCATCCGGAGGTATCCGCTGCGCTTGGGCCGGTGACCGCGGCCGAGATCGGCGACAGCGCCAGCGCCGCCCAGGCGTTTGCCGGCGGCACGATCCTGGCCGCCCCCTGGGGCAGCCTGTTCGTGTTTGCGGACGAGGGGACGTGGCGGCGCGTTGACGTGGAACAATAGGCCGGGACGAGAGAAGCCGGCGGCCGTCGTTTCCTGCTTGCCTCAGTCCATCAGGTAGGGGAAGATAACCCGTATGACGTCTCTTGTGGGCCAGCAGTTTGAGAGCTACCGCATCGATGGGGTGATCGGCGACGGCGGCATGGGCACGGTATACCGGGCCACCGACGTCAACCTGATGCGCCCTGTCGCGGTCAAGGTCATGCACAGCGACCTGGCGGCCAACCCGGCCTTCCAGCAGCGTTTCCAGCAGGAAGCGCGGGCCGCCGCCCGGCTCGACCACCCTTCGATCGTCCGCGTCTACTATTTCGGCCGCCAGCAAGCGTTGATCTACATCGTCATGGAACTGGTCGAAGGGTTGAGCCTGGGCGCGTACCTGCGCCAGCTCGCCCGGCTCAACCAGATCGTCCGGCTCGACGAAACGCTCACGCTGATCGCCCAGGTGGCAGACGCGCTGGGCTATGCCCACCGGCAGGGCGTCGTCCACCGGGACATCAAGCCCGACAATATTCTGGTCAAGCGACTCGAACGGCCTGACCGGCCCGCCGACCCGCCGCTGCGGGCGATGGTGACCGACTTCGGACTGGCCAAGCTGCTGGAAGGCGAGATGGACACCCAGGTCGGCCAGATGGTGGGCACGCTGCCCTATATGTCTCCGGAACAGGTGCTGGACTTGCCCGTCGACGGTCGCTCCGACATCTACTCGCTCGGCGTCATCCTGTACCAGTTGGCGACCGGCCGGCTGCCGTTCGAGATCAAGACGCCTCAGGAAGCCGTCAACGCCCACCAGTACGACGAACTGCCTGCGCCGCGCGCCATCCAGCCTAACCTGCCGCCTTCGGTCGAGCAGGTGATCCTGCGGGCGCTCTCGCGCCGGCCGGAGAACCGTTACCAGACGGGCGAAGAACTGGCCCAGGCGCTGCGCCAGTCGGCGGCGACGATGGGCGATCAACAGGCGGCCGTGGGTGCGGCGGCGACTGAGAGCGCCTCGACCATTGTCAGCATCATCACTGATCTCCCGACGCCGGTGCGGCGGCTGGTCTGGGATATGCGGCCGCGCCGCCTGCGCGATGCCGGCGTGGCGCGCGTGCTCGTCCGCAACAACAGCCCCGGCCCGGTCACGGTCGCCGTCATGCCGGAAGACCCGACCCGAGGGCTGCAGTTTGACGCGACACAGAAACAGGTGGCGCTGGTGCCCGGGCAGACGGGCATCGTCGATTTCTACGTGCGCTCCGGTTCCCGGCCGCTCACCGGCCGGACGAGGAAGTTCCCCTTCCGCATGCACGTGGCCCCGATCGGGACGCAATTTGGGGCGGTGGACGCCCAGCCGCTGGATGCGGTCGTCGAGGCGCGGCCGCAGATCCCCCTCTGGCTGACCCTGTTGCTTGTCCTGCTCCTGCTGGCGCTTTGCGGCCTGCTGGCGTGGGCAGCGACGCTGCTGGCAGGGTAGCGCCCCGGCCCGCCTGGCGGGCAATAAAAACACAAAGACGCCTGCGAAGGCGCCTTCGTGTCTATCGGCCGATGGCCTGGGGCTGTCCGGGCCGGAAGTGACCTTGCCCCGAAGGTCAGTCGCGCAGCTCGCGCTTCAGGATCTTCCCTGTCGCCGTCATCGGCAGGCTCTCGCGGACCTCGATCACGCGCGGGTACTTGTAGGCGGCCATGTTCTCCTTGCACCACTCGCGCAATTCTTCGGGGTCGCACGCCGCGCCGGGCTTGGGTATGACGTACGCCTTGATCTCCTCGCCGTGCTGGTCGTCGGATATGCCGACGACTGCCGCCAGGCTGACCGCCGGATGGGTCATCATGACCTCTTCGATCTCGCGCGGATAGACGTTGAAGCCGCCGCGGATGATCATGTCCTTGACCCGGTCGGTGATGTAGAGGAAGCCCTCTTCGTCAAAGCGCCCGATGTCGCCGGAGTGGAACCAGCCGTTTCGCATGGCGTCGGCCGTGGCCTCGGGCTTCTTGTAGTAGCCCTTCATGATGTTGTGGCCCTTGATCACGATCTCGCCCAGCTCGCCCTGGGCCACGTCGTTGTCGTGCTGGTCCACAACCCGGACCGACACGCCCCACACCGGCAGGCCGACCGATCCGGGCTTCGACGGCCGGTCGACCCGGTTGAATGTCGCCACGGGGCTGGTCTCCGACAACCCATAGCCTTCCAGGATCTGGACCTTGAACTTTTCCTCGAAGGCCCGCATCACCTCCACCGGCATGGCCGAACCACCGGACACGGCCAGGCGCAGGTTGCCGGCGATCTTGGCCAGGTCGAACTTCTCCGGGTTGGGGTGGTTGAGCATGGCCCAGTACATGGTCGGCACGCCGGCGAAGATGGTCACGTTGTCGCGCTCCATGATGCTCAGGGCGGCGTCCGGGTCAAAGCGCGGCAGGAGCGTCAGCGCCGCCTGGTTATAGAAGCCGGCGTTCATCTGCACCGTCTGGCCGAAGGAGTGGAACAGCGGCAGGGTGATGAGGTGGACGTCGTTGAGCGAGCGGGCGTACATCGTGTCCGACAGGCGGGCGTTGAAGACCATGTTGGCGTGGCTGAGCTCCGCGCCCTTCGGGTTGCCGGTTGTGCCGCTGGTGTAGAGGATGACGGCCGTGTCGTCGGCGTCGGTCATGACCGTGTCAAAGGTCGGCGGCCGTTGGTGCATGAGCATCCCCAGCGTTTGGGTCCCCTCGATCGGGGAAGGGGCGGCAGGGTCGGCCGTCATCATGAAGAAGTGCTTGCAGCTATCCACCTGCTGGAAACCCTCGTAACCGAACTGGCCCATCGGCAGGTCGGGCGTGCCCTGGAAACAGAAGTAGGCCTTGGCGTCGGAATCCTGCAGGTGGTAGGCGATCTCCCGCCCTTTGAGCAGGACATTGAGGGGCACGACAGTCGCGCCCGACTTCAGGATGCCGTAGTAGACGATCGGGAAGTAGGGCAGGTTGGGACAGGACAGGGCGACCTTGTCGCCGCGGCCGATGCCGAGCGCGGCCAGGCCGTTGGCGACCTGGTTGGCAGCGGCGTTGACGGCGGCGTACGGCAGTGTCCGGTCGTTGAAGATGACGGCGGGCTTGCCCGGCGCTTCGCGGGCACTGTCTTCCAACAGGACGGCTAGGTTCAACATAGCGGCGATCTCCTCTGCGGGCTAAATGTGGGTTGACTGGGTTGACAACGATCAGGCGGCGAGTATCCCACAATTGCGGGTTACTGGCCGCGCCATTCAGGGCGCAGCAGGCCGTACAGGTACATGTCGTACCGGCGGCCGTCGCGCTCGATGAACTGACGATAGGTTCCTTCGCGCACGAAGCCAAGCTTCTCGTAGACGGCGATGGCGGGCAGGTTGTAGTCGAACACGGAAAGGGTGACCCGGTACAGGTTCAGCTCGTTGAAGACGAAATTCAGACCCAGGACGGACGCCTCGGTGCCGAAGCCGCGGCCGCGGCATGCCGCATCGCCAATGCCGATGCTGAACCACGTCGTCCGGTTGGTCCAGCTGATGCCGTCGAACTCGACCAGGCCGACCGGCTCATCCTCGCCCAACGGGCGGATGACGAACAGATAGACGTCGGGGCTGGTGCTGGCCGGGTCAAGGCGGCGCGAAAGTTGCTCCGCGCTCCGGGGGACGGCCGGGTCTGTGGCGTAGTGGCGCAGGAAGTAGGCGTCTTCCCACCAGCGGGCCATGATATCGACATCGCGCGAGGTCAGGGCGGTCAGGCGAACCTTCTCGCCGCGCAGCAGGTTGGATGATACCATTCTGTTGACCTCCTCCTCACCACCGGCGCAGCCGGAGCCGGGCGGACAGACCGTTCAGCCACGATTGGCAGGGGGTACAGGGCTATTATGAGCATAGACACGATTGCGATCAAGGATGACCACCGTCTGACCCTCGGCACGCTGGACATGCCGCCGCGCACCCTCCTGGGAGCCGGGCCTGCCAATGCCCATCCGCGCGTTTTGCAGGCGATGGGCGGGCCGCTCGTTGGGCACCTTGACCCGACCTTCCTCAGGGTCATGGACGAGATCTCCGAGCTGCTGCGCTATGCCTGGCAGACCGACAACCCGCTGACGATCGCCATCAGTGGCACGGGCAGCGCGGCGATGGAATCGGCCCTGGCCAACGTCATCGAGCCCGGCGACCGGGTGCTGGTCGGCGTGGCCGGCTATTTCGGCCGCCGCATGGTCGACATGGCCCAGCGCTATGGCGGCGATGTCCGCTGCCTGGAAACGCCGTGGGGTACGTCGTTCACGCTTGATGCGCTGCGGGCAGGCATAGAGGCCCACCGCCCGGCGGTGCTGGCCCTGGTCCATGCTGAAACGTCGACCGGCGCGCGCCAGCCGCTGGAAGGCGTGGCCGAGTTGTGCCGCGAGCACGACTGCCTGCTGGTACTGGACACCGTCACCAGCCTGGGCGGCGTGCCGTTGATGGTCGATGCGTGGGATGTCGACGTCGCCTACAGCGGCGCGCAGAAATGCCTAAGCTGCCCGCCGGGCGCCTCGCCGATCACCTTCGGGCCGCGCGCCCTGGCCAAGATCGAGGCGCGCCGGCAGCCGATCGCCAACTGGTACATGAACGCCGACCTCCTGAGCAAGTACTGGTCGGGTAGCCCGCGTGCCTATCACCACACCGCGCCGATGCCGCTGTTCTATGCCCTGCGCGAAGGACTGCGGCTGGTGGCTGAGGAAGGGCTTGAGGCACGCTGGGCGCGCCACCAGGCCACGGCCGAGTTGTTCTGGGCGGGGCTGGCCGAGCGCGGGCTGGAGTGCCACGTCGAACGCGACATCCGCCTGCCGAGCCTGACGACGGTCCGCGTGCCGGACGGCGTTGACGCCGCGGCCGTCACCCGCCGCCTGCTGACCGAGTACAACATCGAGATCGCGGGCGGCCTCGGCGAACTGGCCGGCAAGGTTTGGCGCGTTGGCCTGATGGGTTTCAATAGCCGCCGGGAAAACGTGACCGCGCTGCTGGGGGCGCTGGATGAGGTACTGCAGCGGTAGGCGATGCCGGCTCGTGCGCCGGCGGGTGGTTGCCCGGAGCGCGTGACCCCGCCTCGCCACCTGTTAAGCGAGAACGCCCATGGATCGCCAGACATTGACGGATTATCTGCTGAGCAAAAAGGGCGCGACCGAGGAGATCCCCTTCGGGCCTGAAACGCTGGTCTACAAGGTTTCGGGCAAGATGTTCGCGCTCGTGCCGGCCGAAGGGGAACCCGGCCCGCTGACGATCAACCTGAAGTGCGAGCCGGGGCAGGCGCTGTTCCTGCGCGACCTGTATCCGGCCGTGCGGCCGGGTTACTACATGAACAAGACCCATTGGAATACGGTCACGATCGACGGCAGCATCCCGGACTCGGAGATCCTGGGTATGGTCGATGACTCGTATGATCTGGTGGTGAAGGGATTAACCCGCGCGGCGCGAGAGGCGTTGGAGCGGCTGTGATCCAGCCTGCCCCCCAGTCCCGATAGCAAAAGACGCCACGGATCTGCTCCGTGGCGTCCATCTCGCTCTTGATTCCGGACAGTCAGCCGGTGGGTCAGTTAGTTGCTGGCCTTGATCTCGATCCGCTTCGGCTTGACGGCCTCAGCCTTCGGCACAGTCAGCGTCAGCACGCCGTTTTCGAAGGCGGCTTCGACCTTGCCGGCCTCCACGGGCACCGGGAAGCGGATGCTGCGGCTGAAGCTGCCGTAGCGGCGCTCGCGGATGTGGTAGGAATCTTCGTCAATGGTCTCGTCTTCCTTGACCTCGCCCTGAATGGTCAGGACACTGTCTTCCAGGGTGACGTTGAGGTCGTCCGGGTTGAGACCCGGCAGGGAAGCCTTGACCGTGAAGTTGTCACCGGCTTCGGCCACGTCCAGCGCCAGGCTCCAGCTGCCAACGACGTCATTCGTGCGCAGGGGCATGCCCCAACGGCTCCGGTAGGCGGGCGACTCAAACATCCGGTCGAACTCATTGAAAAGATCAACTGCTTCACGCATCGGATTCCAACGAACTAGCTTGGTCATGGTTTACCTCCAACACCATCGTTTCAGATGTCTCGTGATAAGGTGACTCGGTAGTGGTTACTACAGTGCCAATTCTGTCGTGGAGCCGTTAGAAAAAAGTCAGATGCGTGTTAGAAATATGTTGGAGACCGGCCGTCAGGGCTCGACCGGCAGGGTGGCATACTCCTGACCGCCGGTCTGCAGCCGGGTGCCCCGGAGGGGATCATAGAGGCCGATGCGCAATGTCAGGGCGCCGTCCGGAAGGATGGACGGCAGGGTTAGGATATGCTCGTCAGTGATGAACTCACCGGGCAGCCAGCCGGTCGTCGGCCGCGTCCATCCGGCCGGGACACCGTCTGACTGGGCCAGGATGTTGCCGGCTTCGTCGACCAGGTGGACAAACACGTGATAGCCGGTCGCCAGCTCGGACTGGGCCCCCCAGACCAGCGGGAGGGCGCAGGAACCGCCGGGCGCGGGCCTGCCGGTGCAGGCGGGCTGGGCGCCCGAACCGGCGGCAACGCCGCTCAGAACTACATCCGTCTGGCCCCCTGGCGCGAAGAACGGCGCACCGAGGGTTAACGCGAGGGGCGGCTGCTCAAAGACGCGCTCGGGCGCGGTGATGGCGACCTCGCCGAGCTCGACGGCACCGTCCAGGACGAAGCGGGCCGTGCCGCTTTCCAGCCCGGCCGGAAGCTGAAGCAGGTGCTGGCCGCGCAGGTAGCCTGTTTCCGGCCAGGCGCTCTGCCCGAGCCCTTCGCGTACCGCCGGGATGTCCCAGTGGCGGGCTTCGACACCGGCCTCGTCAACAAGCGACAGGCGGACACGCTGGCAAGCGGCGGGTTCGGCGCAACGCCAGAACAGCGTCAGCAGCAGCGGGTCGCCGGGCGCGGCCGCGTCCCGGTCCTGGTTGTAACCGAGCAAGGTGAGCGCGGTCCCGGGTATGCCGGCCTCCAGCTGAACCTGCGCCGGTGGCGGGCCTGGCTCGGATGACTTCTCAACGCGAACCGTGTCGAGCACGGTGGCCGGCCCGATGGGGTTTCCCGAGTTGTCCAGCAACGTCACCGGTTGCAGCGTGGCTCTGTCGAACAGGGTCAGGACGATGTCGTAGTCGCCCTCGGGCGTGCCGGGCAGGACACTGACCTCGCGGCTGTCCCAGCCCCACTCGCCGGGAGCCCAGAGCCTGGTCGGCGCGGCGTCTTCGTAGAGCCGCGGCCGCTGCGTGCCCTTCTCGCTCCAGATGCGGCCCTCGCTGTCTGCCAGCCATATCTCCGTCTGGTAGTCAACGGCCGGTGGTGCTACCGCGCGCCAGGCCATGTCGACGTCAAGCGTTTCGCCGGACGGGACGCGCTCGCGGCTCAGCGTGTAGCCCTCCAGGGCCAGCTCGCCGCCTCGCAGCGCCAGGGGGTGTTCGACGGGCGGCGTGTCCGGCAGCCGACCGTCGACCCGAACATCCATGAGCGCCTTCGCCCCGGCCAGCAGGACGGCGGCCGCGAGCAGGGCAGCCCAACTCCATCGCCGGTCCCGCGGCCGGCCGCCGGGTAAGGCGGCATGGCGAGCGCTTTCGCCCGGCTGCCGCCGGACGGTGGCGGCCACGATGACCACGCCGATGGCGGACAGCACGCTCAGGGCCACCAGCGCCAGCCGGGTCGGCGTCGCCCCCCAGCGGACCTCGATCGCATGCGTTCCGGCCGGGACGGGGAAGGTGATCAACCCGGTCGGGTCTTCAGGGGTGATCGCCGTCGGTTCTCCGTCGACTGTCGCGGTCCAGCCGGGGAAAGCGAAGCTGAGGTAGCGCGCGGTGAACGGTTCCGGCGTGTTTAGCGAGAGCGTGACGCCCCGGCGGCCGTAGTCAATTGCGCTGATCGCCGCCCCGGGCGGCATAGCGGCCTCGTCGAAGCGCCGAATCGACCGCCCCTCCAGCAGGTAATCCGCCTCCAGGGGCGAGCCGGCCGGCCGCTCCTTCACCGTCCGCGGGAAATAGCTGCCTTCCGGGTCGACGCCGACCAACCCCGTGACCCGCTCATAGGTGTGGACGGTCTGGATGGTCGGAAATGGGTCTTCGCGGCAATAACGCGGGTACAGGTTGGGCAGGGTTTCGAGGATGAGCAGGCTGACGGCAATCGCCGGAGCAACGGCCGGCCACATGCGGCCCAGGGCGGTTGGGTCACCGCCCTGAGCGGCGCGCGGGCGATCGAACCAGTAGAACGGCACGCCCGCCAGAAACGCAACCGGCAGCGCCGCGCGGCCGACGAAACGCCACGGGAACTGGACGAAGTCGATCAACGGGAGGGCTTCCCAGACGGCCGAGGAGATGGGCAGGGCCATGAACAGGTAAGCGGCCGCGCCGAGCAGCATCAGCCAGATGTGGAGGCGTTGCTCGCGGCCGCGAGCATCCGCGCCCTTGATCCACAGCAGGCCAGTGGCCCCGAGGGCGGCCAGCAGCAGCGGCGCCCAACCGAGCCGGAACTTCAGCGGCGGGTTGACCAGGTCGGGGTCTTCGGGCGCTACCGGCGCCAGGATTTCCGTCAGGCTGGCGAAGTTGTAGCGCCAGTCGTTGTTGCGCGTCGTTGTGGATTGTTCGAGGGTCACCTGGTCCAGTTCCAGCAGCGCGCCGCCGGTGTAGAAGAAGGCCAGGCCGAGGCCGAGACCGAGCAGGGCCGCCAGCCGCAACAGTCGGCCGCGGAACCCAGACCACCGACGGGGCCTGGAGCCTGCCTGTCCGCTGGCGTCCGCCTGCCGGCCGGCGTCCGCGAACAGGGCGAGCGCCAGGAGGTACACGGCGGCCGTCGGGGCGAAGATGACGGCCGAGATATTGTGGCTGAGCGACAGGAGGGCCAGCCCGAAGACGCCGGCAAGGAACGGGCCGATCGTGCCGAACAGCACCCAGCGCCGCCCGGCCCAGAGGATGAACGGCAACAGCGGCAGGGCCAGCGACTCCGGTGAGTTGCCGCGCACGAGCGCGTCGACGAGGACGTAGGGCGCGGCCATGTAGGCCACAGCCGACACGACGCCCGCACGTTCCCCGAACAGGTCCCGCACCCACAGGAACATGGCCATGCCCGCGGCCAGGATGGTCAGGGCATAGAACAGGTTCGACGCGGCCGGCAACGGCATGCCCAGAACGTGGGGGATGAGCGGCAGGTAGAGGGGTGGGCCTTCGCGGTAGACGAAGAACGGATAGCCGTAGCCGAAGGCCAGGTCGGGCATCCAGCGCGAGAAGAAGATGCCGTTCTCCCACATGTGCCGCAGCGCCGCGATGCGATGATAGTGGAGATGGCCGTCGTGGGTGCAGGGGACGGCTGACCAGCGCAACAGCGGGGCGACGAGGGGAAGGCCGAGCAGGGCCACGATCAAGAGCCAATAGGCCGTCGACCAGTCCCGGCGCTTGGCGGCAGCGACGACATTGCTCACAAGGTGTGAGTATCACCCAAGGGGGAGGAGCGGGCAATGCCGCTGCATGACGCCATGACTACGCGCCGGCTCCGCCTGCCGCCCCCGGGACGCGGCAGGCCAGCCGGCGAACGCCATCGGCTCGTGGCGCGGGACGGCCGCGCCCTTCGCTCAGTCCAGTGCGGCCAGCGCGCCGGACAGCGCGCCGACGCCTTCGTCAATCTCGGCCCGGCTGATGACCAGCGGCGGGGCGATGCGCAGGACGTTGTCGCCGGCGTTGATCACCAGGAGCCCGCGCTCCCGGGCGGCCGTGATGACCGGTGCGACGGCCGTGTCCAGTTCAACACCGATGAGCAGCCCCGCCCCGCGCACGTCCTTGATGTGGCTCGTCCCCAGGTCTTCCAGTCGGCCGCGCAGGTAGGCGCCGTTTTCCTCAACCTGTCGCAGGAAATCCGGCTGCGAGATGCGGTCGAAGACGACCTGGGCCGCGCGCGTGACCAGCGGCCCGCCGGCGAAGGTACTCCCGTGGTCTCCGGGGTGGAGCGTGCCGGCGACGGCCTCGGTGACCAGGATGGCCCCGATGGGCAGGCCGCCGGCCAGCGGCTTGGCCAGCGTCATGATGTCGGGGGTCACACCGCTGTGCTCGTAGGCCCACAGGCGGCCGCTGCGACCGAGGCCGCACTGTACCTCGTCGAAGATGAGCAAGGCCCCGGTCGCATCGCACAGGTCGCGCAGCCCGCGCAGGAACTCCGGCGTCGCCGGGCGCACGCCGCCTTCCCCCTGCAACGGCTCGACGATGACGGCGCAGGTCGCCCCATCGATGACGGCCGCCGCGTCTTCCAGGTCGTTGTAGCGGGCGAAGCGCACGCCCGGGATGAGCGGGTTGAACGGCTCGCGGTAGTGGGCCTTGTAGGTGACCGACAGGGCGCCCATGGTGCGGCCGTGGAAGCTGCCGCTGAAGGCGACGATGCCGGTCTTGTCCTCGCGCCCACGGTCGCGGGCAAACTTGCGGGCGAACTTCAGCGCGCCCTCGTTGGCCTCGGCGCCCGTGTTGCAGAAGAACACCCGGTCGGCGAAGGAGTGGTCGACCAACCGCCGGGCCAGTTCGATCTGGCCCGCGGTATGGTAGAGGTTGCTGACATGAGTCAGCTTTGTGGCCTGGTCGGCCACGGCCGCCGCCCATTCGGGGTCGCTGTGGCCGAGCGCAGCGACGGCGATGCCCGAGGCGAAGTCGAGGTAGCGCTGCCCGTCGGTATCAAACAGGTAGACGCCTTCGCCGCGCTCCAGAACCATCTCCGGTCGCCTGTAGGTCTGGACAAGGTATCGGGACTCCGCCTGGATCAGTTCGTTTGTGTTCATGGATGACTCCTGCGCCGGACAGAGGGCTTCGGACCATGGATGACCGGATGCTCGCGCCGCCCCATCAGGGGTGGCAGGCCATCCGTCGTCTCTCAGCCCACTTCGCCGGCTTCAATGAAAGACTGTTCCCCCGTTGCTCAGCCCGCCCAGGTCCACGATCCGCGCCTGAGGGATGCCGCGGCCGACGGCATCGAGCGCCGTGCGGACCTTGGGGATCATGCCGCCGCTGATGACGCCGTCGGCGATGAGTGCTTCTGCCTCGGCCGCGGATAGCGCAGGCAAGCGCGCGGGCGGATCGCCGCGCGTGTCCAGCACGCCGGGCACGTTGGAGACGAAGTCCAGCGCGTCGGCCCGCAGCGCCAGGGCGATCGCGCCGGCGGCTTCGTCGGCGTTGACGTTGTAGGTCAGCCCGTCCAGCCCGAGCGAGATGGGCGAGATGACGGGCAGCAGGCCCTGTTGCAGCAGGCCGCGCAGCAAGCCGGCCCGCACCTCGACGATCTCGCCGACAAAGCCGAGATCGGCCGCCGGGTGCTCCTTTTTGCGGCAGCGCAGGAGTCCGCCATCGATGCCGCTCAACCCGATCGCGTCTATCCCGGCCGCCAGCAATGCTTTCACCAGCAGTTTGTTGGTGTGGCCGGAGAGGACCATCTGGGCCACATACAACGATTCGGCGTCGGTCACGCGCAGCCCCTCGATCTTGACGACCGGCAGATGGAGCCGCTCCTGAAGCAGGGCGATATCCTGGCCCCCGCCGTGGACGAGCACGAGCGGGACGCGCTCGGCCGCGACGCGCCGGGCCAGTTCCTCAACGAACCCGGGCGCGTTCAATTCGTTGCCGCCGATCTTGATGACGCGTGTCATAGTTTCTTGGTGGTCAGTGACCGGTGGTCAGTGATTGGTCGGCTGTGGCTATTGCCGAGATTCGCAGGTTGCTGCCCACTGCCCACTTCCCACTGGCCACTGGTTACTACAGTCCCATCGTCTCCGGGCAGTCGAAGACGACGTTCATGTTCTGCACCGCCTGGCCGGCCGCTCCCTTGATCAGGTTGTCGATGGCCGAGGCCAGGATGAGCGTGCGGCCGACCGGCGTCAGGCTGATCACGCAGCGGTTGGTGCCGTTGACGTGGGCCAGCGAAGCCAGTTCGCCGGCCGGCAGGACATCCACAAAGGGCTCACCGGCGTAAGCTTCGTCATAAAGCCCTCGCAGCGCTCGCTCGTCCGCATCCTCGCCAAGCGTGACGTACAGCGTCGACAAAATGCCGCGCGGCACGGGCAGCAGGTGGGGCGAAAAGAGCAGCGGCGGCGCGCCGGGCCGCCAGGTCTGGATCGCCTGTTCCATCTCCGGCAAGTGGCGGTGGGCGCGGCCGATCTTGTAGGGTGAGAAGTTATCGGCCACCTCGACGAAGTGGGTCGCCTGTGTCGGCGCGCGCCCGGCCCCGGAGACGCCGGACTTGGCGTCGGCGATAATCGGCCCGGCCAGCGACAGGCCCGACCGGAGCAGCGGCCCCAGGGCCAGCAGCACGCTGGTCGGGTAGCAGCCCGGGTTGGCCACCAACCGCGCACCGGGCAGCTCGGCCCGGGCGAACTCGGTCAGTCCGTAGACGGCCTCGGCCAGCAGCGCCGGCGCGGGGTGGGTGTGGGCGTACCAGCGCTCATACGTCCCGGCGTCGCGCAGCCGAAAGTCGGCGCTCAGGTCGATCACCCGAACGCCTGCCTCCAGCGCGACGACGGCCGCCTCGGCCGCGGCCGCGTGGGGCAGGCAGAGAAAGACGACGTCGACTTCATCCAGGGGCGCGGCCTCGCCGCTGACGAGCGGCAGGGCCGGCGCGGCCGGGAAGACATCGCGCAGCGTCTTGCCCGCGTATGATTGCGACGTGGCGAAGCGGACGGCCGCGCCGCCGTGGCGCTCCAGGATCCTGACCAGTTCAAAGCCGGTATAGCCTGTCGCGCCGTAGATGCCGACGTTGATCATGAAGAATGCCTCACCATCTCGCGTATCGAGCGGCGTTCACGGCCTGCGAACGACGGAACACCAACATCGGTGCCTTCCGGGGTCGGTCGCCTGCCGTGGCTTCGCCAAACAAAAACCGCCGGACCGATGGGTCTGGCGGTTGGTTTCCATGTCGGCTCGCAGTCGACTCAGGCAACGTCAAACGCCAGACCAGAGAGGCCCGGACGGCGACGGGGACGGCGCGGATGCGCCTGCGCAGTCGATACGAACATTGCGGGGAATGATAACAGCCGGAAGTGGCTTGTCAATGGCGAATCGCGCTAGCCGGCGGGCCGGCCCCCGAAGAAGACCCGGCCGGCGCCATCCGGCTGGTAGAAGAGGTGGACGCTCTCGGCCGCCCGGCCGCAGGCACGGGCCAGCGCCCCGGTCAGGCGCGCCGCCTCGGCTTCTCGTTCGTCTCCCAGCGGCGAGCGGGCATGCAGGACGGTGACGAAAGCGGGGCTGAGGTCATCCGGCAACGGACCGCCGTTCTCGGCATAGTACTCTCGGGCAAGGAACCGCAGGCGCACCCAGACACGGCCGGCCGGCGAGCCAAAGACGGTTGCGGCCGCGTCGGCGATCTCGGCCGCGAGCGTCGCCCGGGGCGTTTCGTTGGGCAAGATGACGAGTTCGACTTCGAGCAGGGGCATGGCGACCTCC
>CAYRBP010000023.1:14145-48356 GCA_964422535.1 uncultured Ardenticatenaceae bacterium
AGTCCCCGAAACCCAAACGTCTCCGACCAGCGGGGCTCCGGTGCTCCGCTTCGCAGCCGGGGAAAACGTTCAAGCAGGCAATTGAGGGCGAGCCCGCCTTGGGCGACGGCCAGCGGCGCGCCGAGGCAGAAGTGGATGCCACGGCCGAAAGCCAGGTGGCGGTTCGGCCGCCGGCCGATGTCCAGCCGGTCGGGTTCGGGGAAGACCGCCGGGTCGCGATTGGCTGAGCCGAGCAGCAGCGTCAGCGAGTCGCCGCGTCGGATGCTCCTGCCGCCGATCACTGCGTCGGCATAGGCGTAGCGGCTCGTGGCCTGGATCGGGCTGTGCAACCGCAGGAACTCCTCGACGGCCGTTTCCATCAACGCCGGCTCGGCTCGCAACCGCGCGGCGGCGTCCGGGTGTTCCAGCAGCAGCAGCGTCCCGGCCGAGATGAGGTTGACCGTGGTCTCATGCCCGGCAAAGAGCAGCATGGCGCAGAGCGATATGACCTCGTCTTCGCTCAGTCGATCGTCAGCGCCGGCCGCGGCCAGCAGCCGCGTGATCAGGTCGGCCCGGGGCGAGGTCCGGCGCTCGGCAGCGATCCCGCGCAGATAGGTGCTGAAGTCAAGCGCCATCCGGTTGCCCTCGGCCATGACGTCCCAGGTGCGCTTGTAGTCGAGCACGGCAGCGATGGTCAGCGACCAGTCCTTGATCCGGCCGTGGTCATCGCGCGGGATGCCCAGCAGTTCGCAGATGGTGGCCAGCGTCAGCGGGAAGGCGTAGTCGGCGACGACGTCAAACGCCTCGCCCCCGGAGAGACCGTCCAGCAACTCGGCCGCCAGGGCCTCGATCCGCGGCCGCAGCGCCTCCACCACGCGGACGGTGAAGGCCTGGTTGAGCAGCGCTCGCTGGCGGGTATGGTCGGGCGGCTCCAGGGCAAGCGTCCATCGCGCGTACAGGTCCCAGAAGGGCTCGCGTTCCTCCGACGGCACGGGCGGCGGCGGCTCGTCGAGCATGGGGGCGATGGAGCGGCCGAAGCGCGGGTCTTTCAGGACATAGGCGACATCGTCGTAGCCGAAGAGATACCACCACCCGCCGTCCAGGCCCGGCGTCGGCGGGCGGCCGCGGTGGACCGGGTCTGCCCGCCGGAAACGGTCATAGACGGGGTACGGGTTGGCCCGAAACGCCGGGTCGAAGACGTCGAAGAGGGGTAGAGGAGCCACAGATGACGCAGAGCCTGGGTCGGGACAAGACAGCGACGCAGATACTCACGAGGTGACGGGTGACGCGGGGCGCCGTTGCATTGCCCCTGGGCCCGGTCGTGACCTACTCTGCGTCACCTGTGAAATCGTTGGATCCCCCTATCTTGCGAATGCGATAGGTATTGGTCATGAACCAGCGGCCGCCGTCGGCCGTCTGGACCCAGATGCCGGGCGGTTCCAGGGCGACGACAACCGCCGGCTGCCACTCGTCCTCGCCCCGGTTGGAGAAGACGATCTCGACCGCGTCGCCGGTCGCGTACTGCTCATAGATGCGTTGGGGCATGGGACAGTGGCCGT
This sequence comes from uncultured Ardenticatenaceae bacterium, assembly GCA_964422535.1. Classification (GTDB taxonomy): domain Bacteria; phylum Chloroflexota; class Anaerolineae; order Promineifilales; family Promineifilaceae; genus Promineifilum. The sequence continues at coordinate 15,684 of CAYRBP010000023.1, forward strand.
GAACAGTGGTCAGTGATCAGTGGTCAGTGGTCAGTGGTCAGTGGTCAGTGGTCAGTGGTCAGTGGCCAGTGGTCAGTGGTCAGTGGTTAGTGGCTAGTGACCGGGAGGTTCCTGACTACCGGCCACTGACCACTGACCACGGTTGCTCAGCACTCGCTATAGCCGCAGCTATAGCACTTGCGGCAGCCCTCTTCGTTGACCAGCGCGCCGTCGCCGCAATCGGGGCAGAGGTCGCCGACGGGCTGGGCGGGCTGGGCGGGCGCCGCCTGGCCGTTGGCGTGCGACGTGGCGTGGCCGTTCGTCGCGCTGATACGGTCGGCCGTCCGGTCGAGGTATTCGACGAGCACCTGGGCCACGCCGTCCGGCAGGGACAGGACGCGCATCGGCCCGAAGCCGAGCGGCCGCCCGCCGCCGATGCCGCTGAGCTGGTTGGCGACTTCGCGCAGCCGGTCCCGCGGCGAGATGGGCGACGTCAGGCGCAGGGTATAGCTGACCAGGCGGCCGATCGCCTCGGACACGGCCGCGGTGTCGCTGCCGGCCTTGGCCGTCTGGATGAAGACCTCGAACGGCTGGTCCCCGCCGTTGTGGTTGACGGTGACGTAGGTCGCGCCGAGCGGCGTGTTGATCCGGCTGGTCTCGCCCTGCAGGACGCGGGCGCGGGGCTTCTTCGTCTCGCGCCAGATGGTCTGCTGAGTCGCCTGCTCGGCCGGGGCAGCCTCCGCCTTCTCGGCCTTGGCCTTCGCTTCCTTGGTGGCGTGGGTTTCCAGGGTGACCGTCTCGCGCGAGCCGGTGACATAGACGGTCAGGCCCTTGCAGCCCAGGTCCCAGGCCAGCATGTAGGCCTCGGCCACGGCCTCGCGCGTCGCGCCGGCCGGGAAGTTACAGGTCTTGGAAATGCTGTTATCGACGAAGGCCTGGATGGCCGCCTGCATCCGGACGTGCTCTTCCGGGGTGATGTCGGACGAGACGACGAAGGTATTGCGGATGTCAGCCGGCATATCCTCGATGTGCTGGCAACTTCCGACGCGATTGACCTCGGCCACGATGGCGTTGCGCTTCTCCGCGTCAAGCCCGGCCTCGATCAACGCTGCCTCGAACAGCGGGCTGGTGTACTGCAACTCCAGGTCCTTGCCGTTGTCGTTGACGTGGCGGATGTAGGCCAGGGCAAAGACCGGCTCGCAACCATAGCCCTCGGTGCCGGCGACGGTCGCGATCGTGCCGGTCGGCGCGACCGTGGTCTGGGCGGCGTTGCGGATGCCGTGGCGCTTGATGTCGGCCACGAGTCCGTTCCAGTCGAGCGCCGGGCGGCCCCAGGTCTTCTTCGTCTTGTTCAGCGGCCTGGGAATCGGCCAGCGGAAGGCTTGCGGGTCATAGATGCTGCCGGTGATGGCCGGGAACGCGCCGCGCCCCTTGGCCAGTTCAACGCTGGTCAGCATGCAGTGGTAGCGCACGAACTCCATGATGGCGCCGGCCAGCGCCTGGCCGTCCTCGCTGCCATAGCGGACGCCGACCTGATAGAAAAGATCGCCCAGCCCCATGATGCCCAGGCCGATCCGGCGCGCGCGGTGGGCGGCCTCGGCCAGTTCCGGCACGGCCGGCACGTAGGCGTTGGCCGTGACGACGTTGTCGAGGAAATGGGTCGATTCGACCACGGTCCGGCGCAGCGCTTCCCAGTCGATCTGCTTGTCGGCCGTCACATGCTTGGCCAGATTGATCGAACCCAGGCAGCAGTTCTCATACGGGCCGAGCCACTGCTCGCCGCACGGGTTGGTCGCTTCCAACTCGTAGAGGTGGGGGACCGGGTTGGAGCGATTGGCGGCATCCAGGAAGAGCACGCCCGGCTCGCCGTTCATATGGGCATACTTGACGATCTCATCAAAGAGGTCGCGGGCGCGGACGGTGCGCATGACCTGTTTGGTGCGCGGGTTGATCAAGTCGAAGTCGGTGTCGTCCTTGACGGCCCGGATGAAGGCGTCGGTGACGCCGACGGAAATGTTGAAGTTGGTGATCGAGTATTCGTTGGCCTTGCAGGAGATGAACTCAAAGATATCGGGATGGTCGACGCGCAAGACAGCCATGTTGGCGCCGCGGCGCGTGCCGCCCTGGGCGATCTCGCCGAAGGCCTGGTCGTAGACACGGAGGAAGCCCACGGGCCCGGTGGCGCGGCCGGCCGAGGAGTTGACGTAGTCGCCCTTCGGCCGCAGGCGGGAGAAGGCGAAACCGTTACCGCCGCCCGTTTGCTGGATGAGCGCGGCATTGCGCAGCGTCTGGAAGATGCCGGCCGGGTCGCGGCCCATGTCGTCCTCGATCGGCAAGACGAAGCAAGCGGCAAGCTGGCCCAGAGGCGTGCCGGCTCCGGTGAAGGTCGGGCTGTTCGGGAAGAAGCGCAGATCCGTCAGCAGGCGGTAGAACACTTCTTCGGTTGCCGCTACGTCCCCACCGTGGTCCGCCTCCACGATGGCGATGTGGTGAGCGACGCGGCGGAACATCTCGTCCACTGTCTCGATCGGGTTGCCGTCCGGACCTCGCCGCAGGTAACGACGCTTCAGTACAGCCAGGCTGTTCTCTGACAGATTGACGGTGGGATTCTTCGTTGAGTCGGTCGCGGTCTGTAACATTGGTAAGGTCCTCCTACATGCCAGTCAAGCCCATATCTAGAGCAATGAGCGGCTCATTTGATTAATACCCCAATATATGGGGGATACTCCCCTCTGCACCCCTTTATCTGGTGTGCGGGCGAACAGTATAACACGGCCTCATCGATTTCCGCAAGAGGCAGACCTTAAAGTTTTCGAACTGTTGTACTACCCCGCAGAAGTCTCGCGGGGCGGCGTGGTGGGGCGTCTACTCAGCCGGCTGGCCGGCCGTTGCCGGAAGCGAGCCGTCGGGCGCGGTGCAGAACGGCCACGGGTCCTGACCGTCCAGCAACGCCTGGAGCGCGGGACTGCCGGCGTAGTCGCCGCGGTGGCGCGGATCCACCAGGGCGGCTATCCGGACCATGATGAGGTGAGTGTAGGCGTCCAGGTCGGCGCTACGCCCGCGCTGTTCCAGCGCGGGCAGCGTGAATGGCCGGCCGATCCGCATGGTCACCGTGCTGCGGTGGAACCTGCGCGCGGTCGCGAAGAGGTTGTCGGTGTTGCTGAGCCCAACCGGGAGGATCGGCACGCCCGCCCGCGCGGCCAAAAACGCGGCTCCGTTCTTGGCCGGCAGCATGTGCCCGACCTTGCTGCGGGAGCCTTCGGGGGCCAGGGCAAAGACGTCCCCCGCCCGCAGCGCCGCCAGGGCCTCGCGCACTGCGCCGCGGTCGACGTTTTCGCGGTCGATGTAGATCGCACCCAGCCAGCCCATCAGCGGCCCGAACAACCAGTGGTCTTCCCACTTCTCACCGGCGAAGAAGCGCCAGCGGATGATCGGAAAGGCGATCAGCACAAGAGGGGTATCGGCCGTGCTCATGTGGTTGACGACGACCAGGTAGGGGCCCGCTTCCGGAATGTTTTCGCGGCCGAGGACCACCAAGCGACAGAGCGTCACCTGAATGAGGGTCATGATGAAGCGTACGAGCCGGTAGCGGAACATGAGCAACCCGGAGCACTATAGCAGAATTGCCTCTGCGAACCAATGGGCTTCGATCGCCGATCTTGCCGATCGCACCCTCGGTCCGTCACCGGGCGCAAGGGCCTGCCAGCCGTTTATGCCACGGCCGGACGCGGGGAGGCACGCTGCCCGGCCGGCGGGGATCGGCCGCAGGCAGGTTCATCTGCGATGGCCCGGCGCGACCGATCATGACGTTTGTCGGTCAAAACTCATGACATCGGTCGTGACGCAGTTGATCTATAATGGGTGCAGGCGTAATGTGTGGGTGCCCGCCCACAGGGGGAACTGACATGAACGATCACGAGATCCTGGCCCACGATCTGGCGGTCCTGGAAGCCATGGTCGCCTATACCGAACCCTATTTGATTAGCGACGTCACGCAGTGGGACATGGGGCGTCCCGGCATGCCGTCGATGACGCTCGGCGGCATCCTGATGCGCCGCCAACGGCTCTTGCTCTTGCGCGATCTCCTGGACGGGGACGAGCGCGCGCGACTGGCCGAAGCCAACGAAACGTTTGACCGCGTTGTGGCCGACCGGGTCGTCCGGTTGGAGCAGCGCGCCAACGTTGAGCTCCAGGCGCGGATGCGCGAATGGACCCACTACCTGCGCGACTTGACCAGTCACGTGGCCGCCCGGCCGGAGCACTACCGCCATGTTGCGGACACGCGGGTGGTCATCGGGCACCTGGTCGACCTGCTCAGCGAGCCGCCATACCGGCTGGACGCGCATGTGCCGGATGACGTGGCTGCCTGCGACCGCCGGCTCAAGGCGGACTGGTCACCGGGCGAGTTTATCTGGTCGAGTGTGTGGGAGCCGGCCTATCCGCGCGAGACGTACTGGTGGCTCTACGGCAGCCCGCGGCCGCACGTGCATCCAACCTAGTCCTCTGACGTCGCCTCAGGCAACGCCCAGCCAGACCGCGCTGTCAGGCGGAAGGTGAAGCCCGGCCCGGTCGGCTGTGACGGCGTCGCCGGTGCGCAGCAGCGGCTGATAGGCGGCGGGCGGAAGCGCGAGCGTGGCCGGCCGGTTGCCCAGGTTGAAGGCGACGACCACATCGCCGGTCTGCGGCGTCGTGTTTCCGGCGGCCGAGCGCAGATAGGCATAGGTCCCCGCCTGACCGTCCAGGTGAAGCAGATGGCGGGCGCCACCGCGCAAGGACGGCACGCCCCGCCGCAGGCCTGCGGCCGCCCGGTAGAAGTCCAGCAACTCCCTGTCCCACAGGGCCGGGTCCCAGACCATGTCCTGCCGGACCTCCGCGTCGCCAATCGGGCTGTCTTCTATGCTCCGGGACTGACGCAGGGCAATCTCGCTGCCGTAATAGATGACGGGCGGCGGCAGGAGGGAGAATTGGCACAGGAGGGCCTGTTTCAGCCGGCCCGTATCGTTGCCGGCGACCCACGAGAACCTGTCCATGTCGTGGTTGTCCAGGAAGCTAACTCGCCCCGGGCCATCCTGCATGTAGGTCTCGTACGCCTCCAGAAAGCCGTGGAGGTCGGCCACGCTCCACGCGCGCGTGCCGAAGGCTTGCCGCAGCGCGCCGGCAAGCGGGAAATCGAGGATGTCAGTCAGGCGGCCGCGGTAACGCCGGGCCGCGTCCGGCGTGTCCGTGACTTCGCCGATGGTCACAAGGTCGTCCCGTTCGGCCGCCAGCGCGTCGCGCAGTTCCGTCCAGAAGTCCATCCCGTGGCCGATGGCGTGGTCGAGGCGGAAGCCGTCTATGCCGGCCTGGCGCACCCAGTAGAGCGCGCTGTCGATGATGTGGCGGCGCACCCCCGGGTCCTCGGTATTGACCGACGGCAGCTGGGGGACGACCTCCAGGAAGTTGCGATAGGTGTCGGGCCACTCATAGAAGACGAACCATGATCGGGTCGGCGCGTCGGGATCGGAGACCGCCGCCCGAAACGCCGGATGATCTGACGAGAGGTGGCTCGGTACGAAGTCGAGCAGGACGCGCATCCCCCGGTCATGGGCGGCGTCGACCAACGCGCGCAGATCATCCCCGGTTCCAAGCGCCGGATCAACGCTGAAATAGTCGGTTGCGTCGTAACGGTGGTAGGACGGGGCCGGGCCGATGGGCGACAGCCAAAGGCAGGTGATGCCCAGCTCGGCCAGGTAGGGCAGGGCGTGTTCCACGCCGCGGAAGGTGCCGCCGTGGATGCCGTCCGGTCGTGCGCTGTCCTGAAAGCGGCGGTCGGGGCCCGGATGGAAACGGTCCAGGAAGATGTGGTAGATGACCGCATCCTGGAGCCAGGCCGGGTGCGGCGGCGCGGCCGGTTCCACCCGGTAGGCAAAGGTTGTCACACTCTGCTCCGGCGCGAAACGGTACCAGAAGCCCTGGCCGTCCTGGGCCAGGCGCTCGGGCGCGTCGTCTGGGCTTGCTCCGGCCGGCGAGGCAACGACCTGATAGCGCACGACGGTGCCGGCCGGCTGGGGAGGAACGACGCCTTTCCAGCGGGTGATATAGCCGCCGATGAGGTCCCAGGTGACGTCGACGCGTTCCATCGGCACACGAGCCGACTGCGCAGTGGGCAGCGAGCCGTCGGTGGTGTAGCGCACCGCGGCCTCCCCGATCACGACACGGCTCCCGGACGCGGCCCAGATCTCGACCGGATCGGCCGGGGTGGGCGATGGCGGTTGGAGGACGTTGTCGTGCCGCCATTGATCGGCCTGCAGGCGAAGTCGCTGCACGATGGCGGAGAAGGGCAGGTCACCGGGCGCGGTAGCCGCGTTCAGGAAATCATCGTTCATATCGTCTGTCCTAGTTGTGCGCGGAGTCTGCCTCTGACAGGAGGCTCCAGATGAGTTTGTCGAGGAGGGTTCCCAGCTGCGACTGCTCCGCGGCCGACAGCTTGTCGAACCGCCGCCGGAGCGAGTCCTGGAAGATTTCACCGGCGCGGACCCGGGCGGCCATGCCCGGAGCGGTCAGCAGGATGTTGGGCGAGCGACGGTCGCTGGGGTTCGGCATGCGCCGGGCAAGCCCTTTCGCCTCCAGGGCATCGATCAATCGTGTGGCGCGACTCTTGTCGATCAGCAGGTGTTCGCGTAGTTCGCCGATGGAGCGGCCGCGTTCGGTAGACAGGAACTTCAACGCTTCGTACTCGGTGACATCGAGTTCGAAGCGCGCCAGCGCCTGGTTGTCACCGGCATAAAGGTAAAGAAAGGCCTCGCGCAAGAGACGGTGCAATCTGTCGTCGGGCATCTATTTTCTCTATCAAGAAGTTCTTGAATGAGATAATAGATCGGGTTCATCCTCTTGTCAAGCAACCCGGCGATCTGCGCGAAACGGGGAGAGCAGGGCGAGAAGTATTAAGCGCCGGACTGCCACATGGCAACCGGCGCTACGAGCAGGTTACATGAACGGCCAGCTGTGGCGTTGCTCTTTCCATATATCAGCCTGGTTGTGGTAACCGTTGCGTTCCCAGAAGCCCGGCTGATCGTCGCTCCGGAACTCGAGCCCGCGCAGCCACTTGCCGCCTTTCCAGAAGTACTTGTCGTCGGCGCGGGCGCCGGCCACGACACCGGCGACGCCGCGCAGGGGGTAGCCGTGATCCGGCGTCAGCGGCTGGCCGTCGAAGTGAGTGGCCAGGATAAAGCCTTCCTGCAGGACGAACGCCAGCGGGGTGTTGGTCGTGTAACCGTACTCGCAGTGCTGGACGACGTAGCGCGTTTCCGGAAGCGGGAGGATCAGCCCGGCATCGACCAGCGTCTTGACCGAGACCCCTTCCCAGACGGTGTCGAACTTGGACCAGCGGGTGACGCAGTGGATATCGAGCGTGACACGCGTGCGAGGCAACTGGTTGAACGCTTCCCATGTCCAACGCTTCTCCTCTTTCACCGTGCCGAAGACGCGGAAGTCCCACGTTGCCAGGTTGACTATTGGCACAGGCCCGTAGTGCAACACGGGGAACTTGATCGTCGCCGACTGGCCAGGCGGCAGCCGATTCTCCGACTTCATCCTGTTTTCCAGCTCTCGCCGTTCTTTCTGGTCGAACATCTGCAGTATCCTTCCCATTGTATTCATCCGGGGCGGTGATCGACGTGACCGCACCTATATTTTCGGACAATGCGCGGCCGAGTTCAAGCCCCTTGGGTTACGGTTTGGTTACAACTGGGTCGCGGGAATGTGTCCTAGACAAGCCGCAAGATGTCCTGCTGGGCGAACATTGGCCCAACATCAAGTCCGATATAGGCGTACAGCTGGGGTGGGACGCCGATGTCCGCCAGATAGAGTTCGCCAACGTACGGTTTCGATTCCGGCGCGCGAAAACCCTGTTTTGGCAGGGCGAGCGTCAGCGTTGCCGTGGCGCGGACCGTCGGCTCTCCAGGTTTCCCGGTCGTCACATCCAGTCCGGAGGGCGTGTCGAGTGACAGGATAGGGGTCGTGGTTTGGTTTGCCCAGGTGATGAGGCCGGCCGCCGCGCCATGTGGGTTGCCGCTGAGGCTGTAGCCGATCAGGCCGTCGAGGACGACATCGGCCGGCAACCGTCCCGTCGGGGGCACACCCTCGCTGACCGGGATCCCGAAACGGCGGACGATGGCGAGTTGGTAGGCCGCGGCGCTCGAGAATCGGTCGTCTGGTCGGGTGGTGAGGATCGAGACAGTGGCGCCGGCATTGTGGAGCATTCGCGCCGCGACCAGCGCGCCTCCCCCATTTCCACCTGTACCGGCCAGCACGGTCACCGGCTTCCGGCGTGGGTCGCCGTCTAGAAAACGGTCTCGGGCCAGAGTGGCCAACGCTCTGCCCGCGTTTTCCATCATCTGGAGCAGTGAGATGCCATATTCCTCGATCATCAAGCGATCCACCTCGATCATCTGGGCCATGGTGATGGTCGGAACCGCAGATGAGCCCGGGATCGTCATGATGGCCCCCGTTCCGGGGCTGATGCGGCCGCCTGCCGGATGAGGTCCGCCACCAGGCCCGTCCAACCGGTCTGATGCGACGCCCCAAGACCAAGCCCGCTATCACCATGGAAGTACTCGTGAAAGAGCAAGACGTCACGCCAGTGGCTGTCTTCCTGAAAACGTGCGTCCGGGCCGAAGATTGGCCGGTGCCCGGTTTCGTCGCGGCGGAAGAGACTGATGAGACGTTGTGTCAGCCTCTTCTGAACATCATCGAGCGTCACATATCGGCCGCTGCCGGTTGGGTATTCTATAGTAAAGGAGTCGCCGTAGTACGCGTGGTACTTGCCCAGGGCCTCGATGAGCAAGTAGTTAATCGGCAACCAGACTGGACCTCGCCAGTTCGAGTTGCCACCGTAAAGCCCGCTGCGAGATTCGGCCGGTTCATAGCTGACGCTGAACGCGCGGCCGCCGACGTCGATGCTGAAGGGGCTGGCCGCGTGGAAGCGCGAGAGCGAGCGAATGCCGTAGGGCGAGAGGAACTCGTTTTCGTCCAGCATGTAGCGTAGCACGCGGGCAAGCCTCTCCCGGGTAGGGATAGCGACCAGGTGGCGTTTGCCCACGCCCGGGAGCTCGACGCTCGCCATGTTGGTGCTCAGATGGGGTTTGTTCCGCACGAACCAGCTCAGGCGTCGCCGAAACTCGGGCATCCGCTCCAATTCAGTCTCTTCCAACGTCTCGACTGCCAGCAGGGGGATTAGGCCAACAAGCGAGCGCACGCGCAAGGGGAAGTAGTGGTCATCGGGTAGGTGCAGGATGTCATAGAAGAAGCCATCCGTTTCGTCCCAAAGACCCGTCCGGCGGCCACCAACGTTGGTCATGGCGTGGGCAATCCCGAGAAAGTGCTCGAAGAACTTGGTGGCCATGTCCTGGTAGACCGCGTTGCCGGTTGCCAGTTCCAGAGCGATCTTCATCATCGTCAGGCTATAGAAGCCCATCCATGCCGTGCCGTCCGACTGGTCGATGTGTCCTCCCGATGGCAACCTGGCGCTACGGTCAAAGACGCTGATGTTGTCCAACCCAAGAAAGCCGCCCTGGAAGACGTTGCGTCCCTCAACATCCTTGCGGTTGACCCACCAGGTGAAGTTGAGCAACAACTTGTGAAAGGCGCGTTCGAGAAAGTCCCGGTCGCCTGTACCAGAGCGCTCGGCCTCCATACGGTACACGCGGTAGGCCGCCCATGCGTGGACGGGTGGATTGACATCATCAAACGACCATTCATAGGCAGGTAGTTGCCCGTTTGGATGTTGGTACCAGACGCGGGTCATCAGCAGGAGCTGTCTCTTGGCAAAGTCAGGGTCGACCATCGCCAGGGGGATGGCATGGAAAGCCAGGTCCCAGGCAGCGAACCAGGGATATTCCCACTTGTCTGGCATAGAGATAATGTCGAAGCTGTTGAAATGGCGCCAGGCTGCGTTGCGGCCGTGGCGGCGAGATTCAGGCGGAGGGGGTGGTGTTGGGTCGCCGTCCAGCCACTGTTCAACATCATAATAGTAGAACTGCTTGGACCATAACATGCCGGCCAGCGCTTGACGCTGGATGTGGCGATCATCCTCGGACAGATGAGCCGGCTGGATCGCATCATAGAACGCGTCCGCCTCATCCACACGCTGCCCAAAGACGGCGTCAAAATGTTCGAACGGCCGGATATGCAGGGCAGCCGACAACCGCAGCCGAACGGCTTGGGCCTCCCCTGGAGCGAGCCGCAGACGATGTACGGCGGCGGCCTTTGTTCCAACGTTGGCCGGGTTAACGGCCGCTGTGTCGTTGTGAATCAGGTAGCGGTGGAATGCATCCTTGACATACGGTGACGGGTTGGAAGCGCCGTAAAGACGTTCTGTGTTGGAGTCGTTTTCAGTGAACAGCAGCTGATCGGCCGATTCAGCCACCCAGTGATATCGGCCCAGGCGCGGATGGTCGGCCTCCACGCCCATGTGAGTCGCGCGAAGGGCCGGGCGATCTCGCACATTGCCCATCGGCCCGGCCTTATAGCCCCATGACCATGTGTTGCGGAACCAAAGGGTGGGTACCAGCCAAATATCAGCCGTCTCCGCGCCGCGGTTGGCCGCGGTCAGGCGTATGAGGATATCGTCGTGGTTCGCCTTGGCGTATTCTATGGTGACATCGAAGTAGCGGTCGTTGTCAAAAACGCCTGTTTCATTCAACTCGAACTCAGGTTCGCCGTAACCGCGGCGACCACCCTCTGCCACCAGTTCGTCATAAGGGAAAGCTGACTGCGGATACTTGTATAGCATCTTCAGGTAGCTGTGGGTTGGTGTGCTGTCGAGGTAGTAGTAGTACTCCTTTACGTCCTCACCATGGTTGCCCTCGGGGCCGGACAATCCGAAGAAGCGTTCCTTTAGGATCGAGTCACGGCCGTTCCAGAGAGCGAGAGCAAAGCACAGGTACTGGCCCCGGTCGCAGATACCGCCCAGCCCGTCTTCGTTCCAGCGATAGGCGCGGCTGCGGGCATGATCGTGGGGGAAGTAAGTCCAGGCGCTGCCTTCGGCACTATAGTCCTCGCGGACAGTCCCCCAGGCGCGTTCGCTGAGATACGGTCCCCACCGTAACCAGGGCGCAACCCCCGCCTCCCGGTCACGCATGCGAGCCAGTTCAGCGCCGGTTGCTGGGAGCGGGTGATGGTCAGGGTTGTCGATTGTCTCCCTTCCTCCTGCCGGTAGGCGTGAATGCTTGAAGGGCGCTTGGCCCAGGCGGCCTGCCGGCGCGGCTGTCTAGCAGTACCGGTCCAGCAGCGATCGGGCCCAGAAGGTGGTCCAATCGGCGCCCGGCGCGGCTTGCTGCAGTTCCTTGTCCAGGCCAACGATCAGGTAGACGAGTTCGCTCCTGGTGAAACGGGCATTCAGAAGCCCGCCGAGCGGCTCGTGGAGGTAGTCGGCATACCAGATCGGCCAGTCCGGGTCGGCGCCATCCGTGCTGATATACGCCGCGTGGTGGGCGGCAGCGGCTTGTTTGAGCAGGTCAGTCAACTTGTCCCGCAACGTCGAATCGGTCATAAGCATTAACGCTCTGCATGATTTAGAAGTCAGGTTATACCACGGATTGTTCCCGATCCGGCAAACGCAGTTCATCTCCAGGTGGAAAGTGACTGGCGATGATGCACTGGCGGCGGGCGAGCCGCCTGGGTCCTCCGGCCAACCCGCCAGGGGAAGGACCGCGCTGCTCCGCACCCACTCGCCGCGCGCCTTCGGTGGTGGCCCGCCGGATCAAACGGCCGGTTCTTAGACGATCGGGACAGACTAGGGCAAACTACGGGCATGCGCTATCTCATTCGCCATGTTGGCCTGCTCCCGGCCTTTCTCTTCGGCGGGCTGCTCGGCCTGATCATGTCCATCCTGCCGGCTATCCTGTTAGGATATGCCTTTGTCGCCGCGGCCGTCCGCGTGGTTGAATGGTTGGGCCGTCTTGCCTTCGAAGTGCCTCTGCCGCTGAACCAGTCGTTCGCCGTGGACCTCGTCGAATTGGCCCAACTGGATGGCATTCGCCAGACGGTATCCGGGATAGCCGCCGGCGGCTGGACGATGGTCGCCACCTTCGCCATCACGTTCGTCCTGTTCTGCGGTCTGGGTGGGGCGCTGGCCGGGTTGATCGGAGCGCTGCTGTTTAACCTGATCGCCCGGCTGACCGGCGGCATCGAGGTTTCGGCCGAACCTGTGGTGACGCCGATCGGCGTCGCCGAAACGTCCCTGCCGCCGGCTGAGTCTGCGCCGCTCCTGCCGTCGTCGGTCCTGGCCGCGTCTGAAACACCAAAGCCCGTTTTGCCGGTCACCACCCACTCCGCCTGGCTTGAGCGGACCGGCGATCCGAAACAGCGCTGGCCGCTCAGCACGGGCGTGACCCGGATTGGTTCGGCGGACGACAACGATGTGGTCATCAGGGAACTCATGCCGCACCATGCGGAGATCCACTATGAGTCCCTGCGATACTATGCCATCCCGGTTGAGGGGCCTGTGCGCGTCAACGGCGCGAGCGTCAAGGCGCGCCATTCGCTGCGCAACAACATCCGGCTGGGTCTTGGCGAGGTCGAGTTGATCTTTCATCCGCCGGTCGGCAGCTAGGCCGCCGGCGACCCAGGAGGGAGGCGATGGACACGGATCGCGTTCGGCAGTTGTACCCTGTGGCGGGCGACCACGCCCTGCACGGGCTCTATCTCGGCCACGACATTCGCGCGGAAGGGGAACGGCTCGGCCGTGCCTTCGTCTATACCAACTACGTCACCAGCCTGGACGGCCGCATTGCCATCCCTCGGGCCGATGGCAAAGGGATGATGGTGCCAACGGACACGGCCAACGATCGAGACTGGCGCCTGTTTCAGGAGCTTGCCGTGCAGGCCGACGTCATCATCACCAGCGGGCGTTACCTGCGCGACTACGCCGAGGGTCGGGCACAGGAGATCCTGCGCGTCCATGACGATCCGCGTTTCGCCGACTTGCAGCAGTGGCGGCTGGCGCGTGGCCTCTCACCGCAGCCGGACCTGGCGGTCGTCAGCGGCAGCCTCGACTTCCCGATCCCTGAGGCGCTCATACGGTCGCAGCGCCGGGTGAGCGTTTTCACCCACGCCGCGGCCGACGCGGCGAAGCGCGCCGCCCTGGAAGCCCAGATGGGCACGGTCGTCGTTGCCGGGGAGGAGGACGTCGAGGGCGCAAGGCTCATCGCCGGCCTGACGGCGCTGGGCTACCGGAGCGTCTACATGGCTACCGGCCCGAAAGTCAACCACATCCTGGTTTCGAGCAATACACTCGACAGGCTGTACCTGACGATAGTTCCCCGACTGCTGGGAGGCAACCCGTTCAGCAGCATTGTCGAAGGCGCGCTTGTCCAGCCCCCGCTCAGCCTTCGCCTCGGCACGCTCTATCACGACCCCAGCGCCCTCGATGGTCTGGGCCAGCTCTTCATGTCCTTCAACCGCTGATGCTCATTCTCGTCGTCGTCTTCGTCGCGGCCCTGGTCCAGGGGATGGTTGGCTTCGGCGGGGCGCTGATCGCCATGCCGCTGCTGACGGGACTCCTCGGCATCAAGGTGGCGGCCCCGGCGTTCGCGCTTGCGGGCATGGTCAATGGCACGCTCAACACACTCCGCTGGCGCGAGCACGTGACTATCCGTGACGTCATACCGATCACGATCCCCGCGCTCTTGTCCATCCCGATAGGGGTCTGGTTATTGACCCGCGTAGACGCCGAGACCGTGACCCGTGTCCTGGGAGCCGTGTTGATCGCTTACGCGGTCTACGGACTTGTCGGCCGCACGCTGCCTGTCCTTGTCCATCGCGGATGGGCGGTTGTCGTCGGGGTTGCGTCCGGCATCCTGTCCGGCGCGTTCAATACGGGCGGGCCGCCGGTCGTCGCCTACGCCGATGCCCAGCGCTGGGCGCCCGACCGCTTTCGCGGCAACCTGCAGCTGTACTTCCTGGTCACCGGCCTGCTGGTGGTCATATCGCACGTCGTCGCCGGCAATTACGCCCGGGATGTCCTTTGGGTAGCCGCCATCACCCTGCCGGCTCTTCTGTTGGGGCGCTGGGTCGGCGTTAGACTGGGCGATGTCCTCAGCCCTGTGGCATTCAGACGGGCAGTGATGGTCCTATTGCTCCTGCTGGGCGCCCAGTTGCTGGTGACGGGCTGAGACGGGCGGCGCGGAACCCGGCCCGATATCCAGTCTCAGATCGGACCCGAAGCGCGCCAACATGGCGTTGATTTCCGCGACGGTGGGCAGGTTGTGGCCCGTGCCCAGCTTGACGACCTTGGCCGCGCCTGTGGCGTTGGCCAGATCGCCCATCTCGGTCAGCGCAAAGTTGTTGAGGAAGCTGTACATGACCGCCGCCGCCAGACTGTCGCCCGCGCCCGTCGCATCGCGCGCGTTCACCGGCAGGCCCGGGGCGATGTGGAGGTCGTCGGCCGTCAGCAGAAAGCAGCCGGCCATCCCTCGCTTGATGATCACCAGCTTCGAACCCTGGGCGAGCAGCTTCTTGGCCGAGACAACGGGGTCGTCTTCGCCGGAGAGCCGGCGGGCCTCGTCTTCAGTTGCGAGCAGGACGGTGGCCAGGGCGGCCGCCTCGTTGTGCCAGGCGTTGTCGATCTCCGGGTTGCCGGGGCCGGGATCGAAGAAGGTCGGGACTCCGGCTTCGCGCGCGACGCGCAGACCTTCGAGGTTGACTCGCGGCACGCCGGGGTGTTCGGCCCAGCCGTCGCAATAGAGCGCATCGGCCCGGCGGATGATGTCAATCCAGTCGGGTCGCAGATCGCCCATCTGAAGGCTGCCTGCGAAACCCAGGTAGGCGGGCTCGCCGCGCTCATCGACCAGGACATTGGCCACCGGGGTGCGGGCGCCCGGCGTGACCTGCATGCCGGAGACGTCGATCCCCTCGTGCGCCAGCCCCTCCAGGACGATCTCGCCGAACAGGTCCTGGCCGACCTCGCCCAACGCGTGCGCGTCCAGTCCCAGGCGCGAAGCGACGATGGCGACGTTGCAGGCGCCGCCCGGACCCAGGCCCAGATAGGTGACGCGCTGCAAGTCCCTGGGTTGCATGTCCAGCGTTTCGACGCGGATGCTGTAGTCTGCCAGGATGTCACCGAGGATGATGATCATGATATTCTCCACACGACTGCCCGGCTGCGCCGGCCGTTCGCCATTCTCCCCGCCGCTAATAGCGCGCGCGCACCAATGCCTCCGGCGTCAATGGGGCAGCCTTCAGATCGAGCGCCTGGGCCAGACGAATCATCTGCGGTGGCTCGACGTTGGTCGTGGCCAGAAGCTCCCGCTGGCAGAGCACGTCGGCCGCCGGGCCGTCTTCGAGCACCTGCCCGTTGGCCATGACGATGACGCGCTCGAAATGCTCGGCGCAGAAATCGATATCGTGACTAATGGTCAGCACCGTCCGCCCCTCGGCCTTCAGCGATTCCACGATGGCGCCGATGCGGCGCACGCCGCCCGCGTCCTGACCCATTGTCGGTTCATCCAGGATGATCACCGGCGTCGCCATGGCCAGGATGGAGGCCAGGGTCACCAGCTTGCGCTGCGACGCGGTCAGGTCATAAGGATGGGTCCGCGCTTCGGCCGCCAGGCCGACACGCTCCAGGGCGCTGGCTACGTTGGCCGCGAGCGCTTCCGGCGCCTGCTTGAGGTTGCGCGGGCCGAAACCGACTTCCTCTTCGACCGTGCGTTCCAGCAACTGGTCGTCGGGGTTCTGGAAGACGTAGCCGACCCGCGCCGCCATCCTGGCGACGGTGTAGTCGCGGGTGTTCCAGTCGCCGATGATGACCTGGCCGCTGCTCGGCCGCAGGAGGCCGTTGAGGTGCTTGGCCAGCGTCGACTTGCCCGCCCCGTTCTCGCCGATGATGGCGACGGCCGCGCCACTCTCGATACGCAGCGTCACGCCGCGCAACGCCTCGGTGCCGGATGGGTAGGTGAAGCGGACGTCCTCAACGCTCAGGTTCATTTGAAGAAGTCCACCGCCTGGTCCAGGGTGACGGGCAGCGGCCCGGTATCTTTCAGGCCGCGCGCAGCCTGGGCCAGGCGAGCAGCCTGGGTGTAGCGCGTTGGGTCCAGGCCGTATTGGTCGAGATCGGGCGAGGAGAGGATATCGGCCGGGGGGCCGTCGGCAACGATGCGGCCGTTCGCCAGCAACAGGACGCGGTCGGCGAAGGTGGCGATCCACTCCAGCTTGTGTTCGGCGCAGATGACGGTTGTCTCGTCGCGCGCGGCCAGTTCGAAGAGGACACTGAAGACCTCGCGCGAACCGATCGGGTCGAGTTGCGACGTCGGTTCGTCCAGGACGAGGACCTTCGGCCGCATGACCAGCACCGAAGCGATCGCCAGCCGCTGCTGCTGGCCGCCGGAGAGAGCGAACGGCGAGCGATCGGCGAGGTCGGCCAAACCGGTCAGGGCCATGACGGCGTCGACCCGCTCGATCATCTCATCGAGCGGCACACCCAGGTTTTCCAGCCCGAAGGCGATCTCTTCGCGCACCGTGAAACGGGCGCCGGTGATCTGGTTGAACGGGTTGGAGAAGACGAGGCCGACCGTACCGGCCAGTTCGGGCAGCGACGACTTCGCAACATCGATGCCGGCCACCTCGACCGTGCCGCTGAGCGTGCCGCGGTAGAAGTGGGGCACGAAGCCGGCCAGCGCATAGCACAGGGTTGACTTCCCCGCGCCGTTTGCCCCGATGACCGCGCAGAACTGCCCGGCCGGGACATCCAGGGTGATGGCGTCCAGCGCCGGCTGCTTCTGGCGCGGATAGGCATAGGTGACATCGCTCACGCGGATCATAGGCCGAACCTTTCCACGGCCCAGACGTAGATCCGCCAGCCGGTGAAGAGGAGGATCGCCAGGATCAGCAGCCAGCGAAAGACCCGCTGGCCGGTGGTATCGTGCAGGACGCGCATGCTGGTCTTGGGCCCGGTCTGGCCGAAGGCGCGCACCTCGAGGGCAATCGCGCGCTCCTCTATGTCCACGATACTGCCCAGGAGCAGGGGTTGCACTAGGGGAAGGAGGGCGCGCAGGCGCTGGCGCAGGCCGCCTTCTGTCTCCAGGCCGCGTGAACGCTGGGCGTCCAGGATCGTGTTGGCCTTGCTCTGGAAGCGCGGGGCGATCTGGAGCGTAGCCAGCAAGATATAGGCGATGCTGTTCGGCACGCCGCGCTGGCTGAGGGCCAGCATGAGTTCGTCGGCCCGGGTGGTGAAAATGAGCAGCAGGAAGCTGCTGACAACCATCAGGATCCGGCCGGTGCCTCGGATGGCGAACACGAGCCCTTCCTGCTTGAACGAGACCGGCCCCAGTTCCAGCACCGGCGTGCCGCCGGGCCAGAAGAGCCCCTGGATCAGGAAGAGCGAGATGGCGAAAGGCAGGACAACCTTGAGCGCCGCCCGCAGCAGGTCAGGCAAGATGCGCGCCCACAGGGCAAGGGGGACGATGATGAGGGCGAAGGCGATATAGTGCGTCCAGACACCGGGCAACAACATTCCCAAAGCCAGACAGAATCCGGCGATGACCAGCTTGGTCATCGGGTGCAGCCGGTGCATCCCACTCTCGCGCGGGATGTAAGAACTAAAGGAAGCAGCCATGCGCGACGGTGGAGGTTATGGGTGTTGCGGGTCTGACCTCGGTCGAGGTCAGACCCGTGCACGACAGAGTGATAGGTCTATTCGGGGCGCAGGTCTTCCGCGCGCGAGAAGCGATCGAGAAAACGCGCCGGCAGGCCGCGGATGATGAGCCAGACGATGAAGAAGGAGATCGCCTTGTCCAGCGGGTCAGAGGAAACGCCCTGGGCGAAGGCCGAGGGCACGATGCCGAAGCCGAAGTTGCGGAAGATGGCGGTGATGAGGTCAGTCCCGGAACCGGTGACGCCACCGTAGACGTAGGCGGTGATCGGCGCGGAAATGAGGGCCGCGGCCAGGCCGGTGATCACGCCGGCCAGAATCGCCTTCCACCAGACGCGGAACCAGCCCCACTGGCTGAACAGGCCGGCCATCAGGCCGATGACACCGGCGACCGGCCAATAGGCCGTGTAGGCCGGGTTGAGGCCGCTCAGTCCCCAGACCAGGTTCGACAGGACGCCCGTCAGCAGGCCGACCCACGGCCCGGCAACCGCGCCGACGAAGACCGTCCCGATGGAGTCAAGATACAGGGGGACTTTGAGCGCATAGACCAACTGGCCGACTGCGATGTTGATGGCGATCGCCACCGGGATCATGACCAGGGACAGGGTACTGAAATCACGTTTGATCCGATCCATTAGACTCCTCCTCTCTTGAATCTGATTGCCGGTTTCAAGATTTGCGAATGGCAAAAGATCGATTGCCCTTTCTAGTGCTAGATGGTTGAAGTCGCGACAGCATTGTACGTGAAACGCGTCACAACTTCAAAAAAGTGCCGATCTGATGCTCGACCAGGGTAAATTGATGGTCGAAGCGGTACTAATTGGCTATTGCCATGCCCTTGGTGTCAGACTCATGGCGTGCTAAGATTGCTGGGTAGCCTGCAAAAACGGCCGATGGTCAAGGCCGCACAATAGCTGTCTGATTCACAGGACCATCTCTGTCGCGGAGCCTGACGGCCGCGACAGCATCGGTTGATAGAGGTCTGCACTCGCGGACCACTTGCGCCGGATGAGGAGGTGATTGACACAGAGTTTGACATGCCAATACGATTGTCCGGTCTGTGTTGACACAGGCAGGACCCCCAGGATTCTGTGAACTGCCAATCCTTGTAGCTTCCCGTGGAGGAAAACTTGTCCCGTAGAACTCACCTCAAGCGTTCTGTGAAAGTCATGGCCGTCGTGGCCATCCTTCTCCTGACAGCGTCCGTGGCGCTGGCCCAGGAGAATCCCAACCCGAATCGTCAACGCGCTGACCGCGCCGAGTACACGACGTCGCGCGCGCTCCCGGCCGCCATTGGCGGCGCCCGGTTGGACGCCCCTGTTACGGCGAACGCCACCGAGCTGCTCGGCGGCATCAGCCCGACGCTCCGCGGCCTCTCCGGCACGCAGCGCGTGGTTGTTCGCCTGTCCGGTCCTTCGCTGGTTGAGTCCACCGCTCAGGGTGGCGAGGCGGCGGCGCTTGCCAACGCTCCGCAGGTTGCGGCGCAGCAGGTAAGCGTCGCGGCCACCGCCCGTTCGCTGGACCCCAACGCCCGAGTGCTCGCCCGCACGACGGTAGCGACCAATTCGGTCATCCTGTCGATTGACGCGGCGGCGCTGCCCGGTCTGGCGGCCGACCCCAACGTCGTCTCGATCAACCCGGTCGTGGACTTCGAAATGGACCTGTCGGAGACCGTGCCCTATATCGGCGCCGGCGCCGTCCAGGACATGGGCTATGACGGCACCGGCGTCAAGGTTGCCGTCCTTGACAGTGGTATCGACTACACGCACGCTGCCCTCGGTGGTTCCGGTGACCCGGACGAATACGCGGCCAACGACCCGACCATTATTGAACCTGGCACGTTCCCGACCGCCAAGGTCGTCGGCGGCTATGACTTCACCGGTTCCCAGTGGCCGTTCGATGTCGAAGCCCCGGATCCCGACCCGCTGGATGACGGCCCGGAAGCCGGTCATGGCACCCACGTTGCCCACATCATTGGTGGTGAGGGCGGCGTTGCGCCTGGCGTCGACCTGTACGCAGTGAAGGTCTGCTCCTCCGTCAGCACCTCGTGCTCCGGCATCGCCCTGTTGCAGGCCATGGATTTCATCCTGGACCCGAACGGCGATGGCAACATGAGCGACAAGATGGACGTCATCAACATGTCGCTGGGTTCGACGATGGGCAACCCGATCGCCGACGACCTGTCCTATGCGACCGAGATGGTCAGCCAGGCGGGTGTCCTGGTTGTGGCCTCGATCGGCAACAGCTCCGACAAGATGTACATGGCCGGTACGCCTGGCGCATCTCCGTCGGCCCTGGGCGTCGCCCAGACCAGCGTCCCCTCGGCTGTCCAGGCCCTGATGGAAGTAACCGAGCCGGAGAGCATCGCCGGCCAGTATGCGGCCGTGTTCCAGCCCTGGTCCGTCCCCCTGGAGGAGACCGGCAGGATTGAAGGCCCGCTGATGTACGGCGACACGGACGGCGACAACCTGAATGGTTGTGCCCCGTATGACGGCGACCTGAGCGGCTATGTCGTCCTGGCTGACCGCGGCGCCTGCAACTTCACCCTGAAGATCAAGAACATCGGCGAGGCGGGCGGCGTGGCCGGTATCATCGGCCTGATCGCTCCCGGAGACCCGTTCGAGGGTGGCGACGGCGGTGACCGCCCGATCACTATCCCCGGCTTCATGATCAGCCAGGCGAATTCGAACAAGCTGAAGGGCGCCATGGGCACCGGTGACGTCACGGTCGTCTTCGACCCGGCGAACGGCATCCCGCTGGTTGGCCACATGGTGGGCTCCTCCTCGCGCGGCCCGACGATCGGGTTGAACCAGTCGAAGCCTGACATCGGCGCGCCCGGCGCGTCAGTCTCCGCCATCGCCGGCACCGGCACCGGCACCGGCCCGTTCGGCGGCACCTCCGGCGCCGCTCCGATGGTCACCGGTTCGGCCGCCCTGCTCATGCAGGCCTATCCGGAACGCTCCTGGGCGGAAATCAAGGCCGTCCTGATGAACACCGGCGAGACCGATATCATGAACACGCCGGAGTTCTTCGGCGGCGATCTGGCTGCCATCTCCCGCATCGGCGGTGGCGAAGTACGCGTCGATAAGGCGCTCAACTCGCCGCTGGCCGCGTGGGACAACAAGAACCTGACCGGCTCGCTGTCCTTTGGCTTCGTCGATGTTGACGAGACGGCTGACTTTGCCCGCAAGGTGCGCATCACGAACTACTCGAACCGGGACATCACCCTGCGTTCGGAAGTTTCGTATCGCTTCGACAACGACGCGAACGGCGCAGTGCGGGTTCAGGCCCCGTCCTGGTTCGTGGTCCCGAGCCACGGCAGCACGTATGTCACGGTCCACATGTTCGTCCGCCCGTGGCCGAGCCGCCCGCTGCATCCGTGGGCGATGAATAGCGGCTCGCAAGGCGCGAACCCGGCGGCCCTGACGTTCAATGAATACGATGGCTACATCCACTTCATGGACGTCCGGAACCCGGCGAACACTATCCACATGCCCTGGCACGTCCTGCCGCGCGGCGCCGCCAACTTCGGCACCGGCGTCCAGCAGACCGGCTTCTCCTGGGTCAAGAACTACGGCAAGTCCGACGGCTTCATCGACACCTACTCGCTGATCGGCACCAGCCCGAAGATCGATGGCGACTTCGCGCCGGGTTCGAACGCGGTGAAGGTTGACCTGCGCTATGTCGGCGTCCAGACCTACCCGGTGCCGGCCGGCTTCTGCAGCGATGTCGATTCCTTCGTGATGTCCTTCGCGGTCAACACCTGGGATCGCCAGCAGCACGCCAATCCGGTCGATTTCGAGTTCGAACTGGATACCAACAACGACGGCACGCCGGACTACCTGGTGATCAACCGTGACATCACGCTGAACAACGTGACCGACGGCCGCAACGTGACCTGGACGATCGATCTGGCCACCGGCTCCGCCGAGGCGTTCTTCTTCACGACCCACTTCACCAACAGCGGCAACACCGTCCTGACCTTCTGCGGTGAGCAGATCGGCATGAACGCCGACGACTTCTTCGTGACGTCGATGGGTGTGAACGCTTACGGCTTCGACTTCTACTATGGTGGTGGTCTGGACTACATCCTGGGTATGAACGTCGTGCCGTTGGGCGAGCGCTACCTGACGATCTTCGAGAACGGCGACTTCGTCTACACTGAGCTGCCCGGCAACTCTGGCAAGCTTGGATTCGCTGTCCTCGACTTCGGCGACCAGCTGAACGAGACGGAGACGGGCCTCCTGTGGCTGTACGGTCCCGGTTCGCCAGCCGATAACGAAGCCAAGGCCTGGATCTTCAGCGACTGACGTCACCCTGTGAGGTAAGGAAGAGACCCGCCGGCGTGTCCTTGTCATAGGACAGCAGACAGAAGACGAATTCTCTTCCTTCCTCCTCCTCAATCGAAGACGCCGCAACCGGGAAACCGGTCGCGGCGTCTTCCGTTTCCGGCATGTGACGAGGAGTGCTTGGACGAGGGCGTGGCGTGGCCGGCATCGCTGCTATACTCCTGGCATGCTCAGTCCCGAAGACCTTGACGCCCTGTGGGATTATGGCGACCCGGCGGGGTCTGAGACCCGCTTTCGCGAACGCCTCCCGGCCGCCGCCGGGCAGTCGATCGAACTGCAACTGCTAACCCAGATCGCCCGCGCCCAGGGGCTGCAACGCCGCTTTGATGACGCACACGCGACACTCGATGGCGTCCGATCGCGGCTGGGCACGGCCGACGGCCTGACGCGAGCCCGCTACCTGCTGGAACGCGGCCGCGTCTTGAACTCTTCCGGCAGGCGGGCGGAGGCCATGCTCTTCTTCCATGATGCGCTCATCGAGGCCACGGCCGCCGATGCACCCTTCTATGCCGTCGATGCCGCCCACATGCTGGCCATCGCCGCCAGCGACCCGAAAGAGCAACTGGACTGGAACCTGCGGGCGCTGGCGATGGCCGCCGAATCCGGCGACCTCCGGACGCGCCGCTGGCGCGGGGCGCTGGCCAACAACATCGGCTGGACCTATCACACCGCCGGCGACAACGGCCAGGCCCTGGCCTACCTGCGGCAAGCGCTCGACTACCGCCTGGAAGATGGGCCAGAATCCGCGGTGTTGGCGGCCCGGTGGGGCGTGGCGCGCGTGCTTCGCGACGCGGGCCAGGTCGAGGAAGCGCTGGCCGGGCAGCAGGCCCTGTTGGCTGAAACCGAAGCTTCGGGCAAGCCGGATGGCTACGTTCACGAGGAACTGGGCGAATGCCTGCTACGCCTGGGCCGCGAAGAGGAAGCGCGACCCCACTTCAGGCAGGCTTACCGGCTCCTATCCCGGGACGCCTGGCTGGTGGCCGAAGAACCCGCCCGCCTCGAACGCTTGCAGCGATTGGGCTAGCCACTCGCCCCCGGCGTTTCCGCGATCAGGCCATTGACTTCGCCAGGGCCTGGTCAATATCGGCGATGAGGTCATCGATATGCTCGAGGCCGGCCGAGACGCGCACCAGGCCGGGCGTGATGCCGACGGCCGCCCGTTCCGCCTCGCTCATGGAGCTGTGGGTCGTGCTGGTGGGATGGGCAACGATCGTCCGCGCGTCGCCCAGATTGGCGGCGATGCCGCACAGGCGCAGGGCGTCGAGGAACCGCCGGCCCTGCGGCAGCCCGCCGCGCAGCTCAAATGTCACCAGGCCGCCGCCGGCCGACATCTGCTTCCGCGCCAGTTCGACCTGCGGGTGGGTCTGCAGGAAAGGGTAGCGGACGTTGGTCACGCCGGGTTGTTCTTCCAGCCATTGGGCGAGGGCCAGGGCGTTCTCGCAGTGGCGGGCCATGCGCAGCGGCAGTGTCTCCAACGACTGGCTGAGAACCCAGGCGTTGAACGGCGACAGGGACGGCCCGGTCTGGCGGGCGAAGACGCGCAGTTGCTGGACGAGGAGGCGCTCGCCGGCGAGGACGCCGCCGATGGTCCGGCCCTGGCCGTCGAGAAACTTGGTCGTCGAATGGAAGACCAGGTCGGCCCCTAAGGCGAGCGGCCGTTGCAGGACCGGCGTGGCGAAGGTGTTGTCCGCCACGAGGATGACATCGCGCTCGCGGCAGAGGGCCGCCAGCGCGCCGATGTCGACCAGTGTCAGGCCGGGGTTTGAAGGCGTCTCGACCAGGCAGACCTTCGTCTCCGGCCGGAAGAGCTCGACCCACGTCTCCGGCTTCTGCGCGTCAGCGTAGGTATGGGTGATGCCCCAGCGCGGCAGGACGCCGGTGATGATCTGGTGCGTCGCGCCGAAGAGCGAACGGGACGCGAGGATATGGTCGCCGCTGTTGAGCAGCCCGGCGAGGATGGTGAACAGCGCAGCCATGCCGGAGGCGACGGCGATGCCCGCCTCGGCCCCTTCGAGGACGCACATGCGGGCCACAAGCTCGTCGGTGTTGGGGTTCTCCCAGCGCGAGTAGACGTAGCCGGGCTGTTCGCCGCTGTAGACCGCGCGCGCCTCCTCGGCCGTGTCAAAGGTGAAGCCGGAGGCCATGTAGATGGACGTTACCTGCTCGTGGTGCTGCGAGGCCGGGGTGCGGGTATGGATGACGCGGGTCGTGTCGTCGCTGTTGTCGTCGAAGGTTTCTGTAGGCATGGTGGTTGATTTATAGCTCGCTCCGGCCTGCCGGGCGAACCGCCCGCTTCGTTGCTTGATCGTCAGGTTGGCCCTCTTGCAGCGGGCCGGCGATCTGGCTATAGTGCGGACACATGCAACCCGTTGCCTCGATATCGGCCGCCCTACGCACCGACACCGGGCTGGTACGCGGTCACAACGAAGATTTCGTTGCGGCTTTTGAGCCTGCCACGCCGGAGGATCAGGCTCGCCACGGCTGGCTCTATATCGTTGCGGACGGCGTGGGCGGCGCGGACGCAGGTGAAGTCGCCAGCCAGTTCGCTGCCGAACGCGCAATCCACCACTACCTCGGCTCTGATGGCGGCCTGCCGGTCGCCGAGCGCCTGCTGGAGTCGATGCAGGCGGCCAACACTGACCTGCGGTCGCTGGCGGCCGATCGCGAGGTCCAGCGCCGCATGGCGACGACGATGGTGGCTGTGGCCATCAACGGCGACCGGGCGACCATCGGCAACGTCGGTGACAGTCGCGCCTATCTGTGGCGGCTGGGCACGATCCAGCAGGTGACCAAGGACCAGAGCCTGGTTGCCCGGCTTGTCGAGGAAGGCGCTATCACGCCGGATGAGGCGGCTACCCACCCCCACAAGAACATCATCCTGACCAGCATTGGCTCGGAGAAACGGCCGCCGATCGACCTTTACGAGCGCGAGCTGCAGCCGGGCGACCTGCTGCTGCTCTGCTCGGACGGTCTGACGCGCCACGCCAGCGACCGAGAGATCGCCGTCACCCTGGGACAGATGGAGCCCGAGGAGGCCGCGGACAGCCTGGTGCGGCTGGCCCGTGGGCGCGGTGGCGAAGACAATATCAGCGTCGTCGTGGTCCGTTTTGGCCCGCAAGCGGCCGATTTCACGATGCCGGTTGACAGCCGCGCCCCGGCCGTCGTTGCCCCGGCTGCGGGCGTGCCCGTTGCCGCCCCGGCCGCCCACCAGCCGAGCCTGTGGCCGCTGACACTTGTCCTGGCCGCCATCATGGTCGCCCTCATCATTTTCGTCTGGTATGCCATCCAGACTGCCACGGCTGTATGAGACGCGAGGAACCCGACAACGACCACCTTTGACGGATGCCCGGTTTTCGCATAGAATCAATACGGTCAATCAGCATTGTCTTGATGAGCACGTGACGGCCGCTTCGATCCGCTTCGACGAACCCTTTGCCAGCCGGTCCCCTTTGACCGGTTGCCTGGTTACCCCGACTGCATTCGTTGTCCCACATCCGACGCCATCCGAGGCCGCTGCCACCGCAGGCGCAGCTGACTCGGCCGCGGAGCCGTTCTATCGGCTTGCCAACTGACACATCGTTGCGACGATCGCAACTTTTTTCGCGCGCTTCGGCGCTAGGCCGGCCCGCTTTGCCGGGCATCGGTCACATTATTGAGGAACTATGACATCGCCATTACGAATTCTGCCCCTTGGGGGCCTGGGCGAGATCGGCAAGAACATGACCCTCTTCGAGTATGAGGACGAGATCCTCATCGTCGACGCAGGCGTCATGTTTCCCGAAAACGACATGCTTGGCGTCGATCTCATCATCCCGGACTTTAAATATCTACGTGACAGGCAGGACAAGGTCAAAGCCGTCCTGATCACCCATGGTCATGAGGACCATATCGGCGCGCTGCCGCACCTGATGGACCTGGTCAACGCGCCCATCTACGGCACGCCGCTGACGCTGGGCCTGATCGAGGGCAAACTGCGCGAAGCGAAGCTGCTCCATGAGGTGGAACTGGTGTCCTTTCGCGCCGGTGAAATCCTGGAGATCGGTTCGTTTCGCATCGAGCCTTTCCACGTCGCCCACAGCATCCCTGACTGCGTCGGCTTCGGCATCACCACGCCAGCCGGCCTGATCATCCACACGGGTGACTATAAGTTCGACCACACGCCGATTGACGGCTGGCCGCCCGATTTCGCCAAGCTGGCCGAGTTCTCGCAGCGAGGCGTGCTGTGCCTTCTGGCCGATAGCACCAACGCCGACCGGCCGGGCTGGACGGAATCGGAGATGGACCTGGCCGCGGGCTTTGATGATGTCTTTCGCCGGACCGACGGCCGGATCATCATCGCTACCTTCGCATCGCTCATTTCGCGGCTGCAGATCGTGGCCAACGCGGCTGCCAAGTACAACCGCAAGGTTGCCATCGCCGGCCGTTCGATGCGTGACGCGGTCAAGATCGCCCGCAAGCTGGGCTATCTGGAAGTACCCGACGACCTGATCGTCGATCTGGGCGTGGCGGTGAAGATGCCGCCGAGCCAGGTGGTGATCATGGCCACCGGCTCGCAGGGCGAACCTTCGGCCGTGCTCAGCCGGCTGGCCCGCGGCCAGCACAACCAGTTGACCATTCAGGATGGCGACACCGTCATCTTCTCGGCCCACGCCATCCCCGGCAACGAGGAGTTGATCTATCGCACCATCAACCAGCTCATCCGCCGCGGCGCGACCGTGCTCTATGACCGGATCGCCAAGGTCCACGTTTCGGGCCATGCCAGCCGCGAGGAGATGAAGCTGATGATCAACCTGATCAAACCGCGCTACCTCGTTCCGATCCATGGCGAGTTGCGCCACCTGAAGCTCCACGCCGAGATCGGCAAGTCGCTGGGCATCCCGGAGGACCGTGTCGCCGTCGTCGAAAACGGGACGCCGATCGAGTTCACCCCGTACAGCATGACGGTCAGGGATCGCTTGCCGGGCGGCTACGTCTTCGTAGACGGCTCGAACGTGGGCGACATCGGCTGGGCCCAGGTGCGGGACCGCGACCGGCTGGCCCAGGCCGGCATCTTCTTTGCCGTGGTCCGGGTCAATGGCAACGGCCAGGTCGTCGGCAGCCCCGAAATCCTCACCCGCGGTTTCATCAACGAGGCGGAGTCGAATTCGCTGATGGCCGGCGCTGAGGATGTGATCCACCGCACCGTGCGCGAAGCGGCGGCGATGGGCGCGGCCCCGACCGCGCAACAGATCGAGGCAGCCCTCGGCCGCTACCTGTATGACGAGACCCGCAAGCGGCCGGTCATCGAGGTCGTCGTTCACTGATCGACCGGATCGCGGATGAGTGCAGCTAGAACAGGTCGGGCAGCGATTCCGAGGCACGGCGCGCCGGCCTGGCCCCATCCGCAACGGCCCGAGCTTTGACTCACTTCCACAGGACGCGCGTCTCGATCGGGGCGCGCGTCTTTTCTCTTGTCTCCGCCGGGTAGCCGATGGTGATCAGCCCCTGGGGCTGCCAGTCCGCCGGCAGGTCGAGCACGGCCCGGACCACGTCCGGGCAGAAGAGCGGGGCGCAGACCCAGCAGGCGGTCAGGCCGAGCGCGTGGGCGGCCAGCAGGGCGTTCTGCCCGGCCATGGCCGTCGACTGGACGGCCATGAGGAACTCGTTGCCTTGCCGACGCGTGTCGGGATAGGTGTCCATGTCGGCCATCGTCAGGCAGACGACGACCAGCGCCGGCGCGGCCGACAGCCGCGCGTAGGAGCGCCCCGCGTCTCGCTCGATGGCCTCGGCCGGCAGGCCGTCGGCCGCCAGGTCGGCGCGCAGTCGGGCGCCCATCGCCGCCGCCAGTCGCTCCCGCGTTTCCGCCGCTTCGACGACGACGAAGCGCCACGGCTGGCGGTTGTGGGCCGACGGGGCCCAGACGGCCGCGGCCAGTACTGCTTCCAGTGTGGGGCGCGGGACGGCATCGGTCCGGTAGCGGCGGATGGAACGGCGGTCGCGGATGGCAGCCAGGAGGGGATGGGTTGGGTCCATACGCCGGATTGTAGCCCGACCCGACCGGCGCACCATCCCGCCCGGCGTGGCGATTCGTGGCCGTTGCCGCTATCATACCCGCTGTGAGAACTCCAGCCCTGATCCGGAGCAGCCGGTGAGCGACGCCTGTCCCAACTGCGGCAAGCCCATCCTGCCGACCGACACCGCCTGCTGGTATTGCGGCTACACGCTGCCGCGCAAGGCCGCGAAGCCGGCGGCCGCGGCGAAACCTTCGGGCAGGCCGCGCCCGAGCCGCGCCGCGCGCGGCAGGCCGGCAACCGCGGCGTCCTCGACCGAGCCGCCCGTCGCCTACGACTTCCGCGCCATCGCCATCTACGGCTCCCTGACGCTGGTCGTCATCCTGTCCCTCTGGCTGGTCATGAGCGCGCTCGGCCGCCGGCCCATCCTGGTCCGCAGCGTCTTCGACCTCGGCTCGGATTGGGTCTCCGTGACCGACAGCGAATTGCGCTACACCGTCAACTTGCCGCCGGACTGGCAGTGGTTGGACGTGGCCTTCCGCGACCAGGACGAGACGCTGGAGCGGCTGGTCGCTGCCCAACGCTACATCGGCCGCGCCATGCGCCCGCTGGGCGAGGATGCGGCCGACCTGGAGATCATCGGTGTCGGTCTCGGGACGCGCACGCCGGAGTCAGACGAACCGGCGACCTTCCTCGTCATCGGCCGCAGCCCAGGACTGCGGCAGCTAACGCCCGAAGCGGCCCTCGACCTGCTGGGCGCGCGCCGGCCGGATGCGAGCGAGGCGGCCGTCGACACCCATGTGCCCGGCCAGCCCCAGGCCCGCTTCACGCTCCTCGATGCGGCCGCGAACTATCAATGCCGTCACCTTTTCGTCGCCGATGCGGCCGCGGCCGGCTATCTCCTGGCCGCCTGTGCCCCGCAGTCCGAGTTCGGCAACCGCGACCGCGATCTGCAACGCGTGCTGGACAGCTTCCAGCTCCTGCAGCCGTAGCGGCGGGCTCGACCGTCGCGCCTGGGTGGGCCACAGCGCCCTTGATGACCGCAGCCGGCAGGCGGATCGGCCGGCGCCCCCTGTTCCGGACGGCGACGAGCGACTTCGGTGTGACCGGCCGCCGGATCAGGCCCCCGGTGCGTTATAATGGGGTGAGTGACCGACATGATCAACGACGACGCGCGCGCCGCCGGCGGTATCGAGATCGTCGACCATACCGCAGACTGGGCCATCCGGGTCACGGCCGCTGACCTGCAGGCGCTGTTTCGCCTGGCGGCCGAGGGGATGGCGCACTTGATGGTCGGGTCCGGTGGCTTGCCGGGAGCGGCCGAGGTGCGGTCCGTGGCACTGCAAGCCTTTGACGTCGAGAGCCTGCTGGTCGCGTGGCTGGGCGAACTGGCCTATTTCGCCGAGCGCGATCGGTTCGTCGGCCGCGAGTTTGAGGTCCGGGCCGTGTCGCCCACCGCCCTGGAAGCCTCTGTGCGCGGCGGCCGGTCTGGCGAGATCCAGAAGCACATCAAGGCCGTCACCTACCACGGCCTGGAGATCCGCCAGACGGCCGATGGCGTCGAGGCGACGATCGTCTTTGACGTGTAGCAGAAAGCAAGATGAAAGCAGGGGACTTCAAGCGGGTCAGCCCATACATCTATGAGATCCCGAAGGAATACCGGGACGACATGCGCGTGCCGGCACGGTTCTACGCCGATGCCGAACTGCTTGCCGCGGCGTTGGGCGACAAGAGCCTGGAGCAGCTGGTCAACAGCGCGACCCTGCCGGGGGCGGTCAAGTACGCCCTGGCCATGCCCGACATCCACCAGGGCTACGGCTTTCCCATCGGCGGAGTCGTTGCCACGCGGATGCCCGACGGCGTCATCTCGCCCGGCGGCGTCGGCTATGACATCAACTGCGGCGTTCGCCTGTTGGGCACCCGGCTGCACGTCGACGAGGTCCGGCCGCACCTGAACGAACTGGCGACGCAGTTGCAGCGCAACTGCCCCCACGGGGTCGGCCGCGGCGGCCGCTACCGACTCAGCCGCAAGGAACTGGAACGCGTCGCGCGCGAAGGCAGCCGCTGGGCGCTGGAGCGCGGGCTGGCAACGGAGGAAGACCTGGATCGGACGGAGGAAAACGGCCGCATCGCCGGGGCCGACCCGGGCAAGGTCAGCGCGCGGGCCTATGACCGGGTCACTGACCAGCTCGGCACGCTTGGCGCGGGCAATCACTTCATCGAGGTCGATGTTGTGGACCGGATCTTCGACGAGACGGCCGCGGAGCGCATGGGACTCTTCCCCGGCCAGATCGTCGCCCAGATCCATTGTGGGTCGCGCGGCTTCGGCCACCAGATCTGCACCGATTACGTCGAGCGCTTCCAGCGCGTCGTCCATCAGGTCGGCATCAGGCTGCCGGACCGGGAACTGGTCTGCGCGCCGATCAATAGCCAGGACGGCCAGGATTACCTCGGCGCGATGAAGGCCGCGGCCAACTTCGCCTTCTGCAATCGACAGGTGCTGGCACACCTCATCCGTGAGAGCTTCGAGGCGGTGTTGCGCGGCAAGGTGGCCGACCCGTCGGTCTACCAGGTCTATGATATCGCCCACAACATGGCCAAGGTCGAGGAACACGAGATCGACGGCCGCCGGATGAGCGTCTGCGTCCACCGCAAAGGGGCGACCCGCGCCTTTGGGCCGGGCTCCCCTGCCGTTCCCGACGTCTACCGCGACATCGGCCAGCCCGTGCTGGTCCCCGGTTCGATGGGAACGGCTAGCTGGGTGCTGGTCGGCACGGAGGGCTCCATGGCGCAGAGCTTCGGCTCTACCTGTCACGGCGCAGGACGGACGATGAGCAGGTCGAAGGCCAAGCGGGAGATCCACGGCAGCGACCTGCGCCAGGAACTGGAAGCGCGCGGCATCCGCGTCCGCGCCGGCAGCCTGAGCGGATTGGCCGAGGAAGCGCCGGCGGCCTACAAAGATGTTGACCGGGTGATCGAGGTCGTCCACGGCGCGGGTATCGCCCGCAAGGTAGCGCGCATCGTGCCGGTGGCCGTCATCAAAGGCTGAACTTCCTAACCTGATGCCCGATAATACCGCCGCCACCGCCCTCTTCCAGGCCCTGCGACTGCCGTTCCGGATCCGCAAGGCGCAGCCGCCCCTGCCGCCGCGCAAGGCGCTCATCCTGCAGCCGTGTTGCCTGGGCCAGGTGATGCTGACCACGCCGCTTCTGGCGGCGCTCAGCGAGGGGTTCCCCGAGGCGCGCTTCGACTGGGCGGTCAGTGACCAGGCGCGGGCCGGCATCGCCGGCAACCGCCGCCTGACGCGGCTGATCAGCACCGGCGCGGCCGAGTTGCGCGAAGAGGACACGCGCGAGATGGGGGCGCTGATTGAGCGCCTGAAGTCCGAGCAGTACGACACCTGCTTCATCCCCAACTCCTCCGGTCTGGTGACGACCATCGCCTGGCGGGCCGGCATCCCGCAGCGGATCGGGATGGACCTGCGCGGCCACGGCTATGCCCATACCACGGCCGTCGCCTGGCCGAAGGACGAATCCCGGTTGGCGGCCGTCTACCTGCGTCTGGCGGAGGCCGCCGGCGTGCCGCCTGATGTCATCGCCCGGGCTGAGATGGAATTCGATCCGGCTGACTCCGACCGGCTGGCCGCCACGCGCTGGCTCGTGGAGGAGTTCGACTGGCTGGGGGATGCGCCGCTGGTTGTGCTCCATCCGGGCGGAGAGGACGGCCTGCGGGTTCCGAAGCACCAGACCCGGTTATGGCCGGCCCAGCGCTACGCCCGGCTGGCCAACTACCTGGCCCGCCGGCACGGCGCGCGCGTCGTCCTGGCAGGGACGGCCGCCGACCGGCCGCTGGCCGCTGAGGTGGCCGGGATGATGACCTACCCGGCCGCGAACCGGGCGGGGCAGATGTCGCTGGGCGAGATGGGGGCGTTGTGCGAGCTGGCCAGCCTCTATGTCGGCAACGACGTGGGCCCGTCCTACGTGGCCGCGGCGACCGGTTGCCCGACCATCGTCATCTACGGGCCGACCAGCGCCGACCTTAACAAGCCGTACACGTTGAGCGGAACCGTGCGGACCCTGGCCCACCCCGTTCAGGGCACGTTTTCGTGGGACAAGAGCGTGACGGTCGACGAGGCATCCGCGGCGGCGACCGAACTGCTGGAGACCGTGCCCGCCTAGGCGGCCGGCGGCAAGCGCCGCTCCAGGTCTTTCAGCGCCTCTTCCAGTCGAGAATGGCGATAGGTGGCGGCCGCGTCCCCGTGCGTGCGTTCCAGTACGCCCCGCAGCGCGTCCGTCCGCCGGCGCAGCCCGCCGGTGATCTGGTCGGCAAAGTCGAAGGTCACCAGCGTGCTGTAGATATGGTCCATCCGGTCCAGCAGCCGCGCCGCTTCGTCGCTATAGCCCCCACGCATGATGTCGAGGATGCGCCGGCGCAGTTCGCTGGCCGCCTCGGCCAGGCCGTTGAGCCAGGTGTTGTCCTCCGCGCCGAGTTCCTCCGGCGAGGGCAGCGGCCGATCGCGGACCAGGGCGTAGAGCAGGAAAGCCTCGACGTACTCCTTGACCGCGTCCTGGGTGTAGCCGGCGTGGTAGAGGTCGGGGTAGTCGCGCACGCCGCCGGTCAGGTCTTCCTTGGCCCGGCGGGCGTCGGCCAGCAACCCTTCGGCCGTGTCCCATTCCTCGCGGTGGATGGCGCGGATCGTCTTGGCGCACAGGGCGACGAGGCTGCG
>CAYRBP010000023.1:48456-59434 GCA_964422535.1 uncultured Ardenticatenaceae bacterium
TTGCCATCGCCGCCCCCTTTGTCACTGTCATCGGGCCCGTCCGTCGGGGACTTGAAGAAGTCCTCGGCCAGGTTTGGTTTGGTGTGCGGCAGGTGGATCTCGCCGAACTGCCGCTCGAAATTGGCGATGTTCTGGGCCAGCGCGATCTGGAGCATCTTGGCGTGCATCGGCGTCATGATCACCCGGGCCGTGACGCTGCCGCGCGGCGTGCGGGGCAGCACCTGGGCAAAGTCGAGGACGAACTCGGCCGGCGTGTTGCTGATGAAGGCCATGTTGGCGTAAGTCGCCTGCAGATCCTTGGGCAGGTCGATGTTGATCCGCACCTGCTCTTTCTGCGGGGCGGCGGGGGTGTCGCTTTCGGACATAGTGTGGCTCCGACGCTATCTCGTGGCGTCACGTGAACGAGGGTCTGAGGTCGCCTGACCTGCGCCCGGCGGAAGCGCGGACGCAGCGGCGGCCCACGATGATTTCACGGCTGAGCGCGCCCGCGGCCTCTCCACGATCGGCCGCGTGGCTGCACGAACTCTATGTTAACGCGAAATGGCTGATGATTCCACACGCTGCCGGTGTCGTCGTCCGTTTCGGCTCGACTTTGCCGCGTCCGGCGCTGCGAGTGCCGGAGATTCGGCAGTTTGTTGATCGTGCCGGGACGTGGGAAGCATAGCGGGATAGTTGTTGAACTGACCCGAATTCGTAGACACCAGGATAAGGCGGAAAATGGGTCCCACCTTGGAGGTGTGAAGTGGCACGAAGACGGCTACACGAGATGTACGCGTCTTACGTCGTCTCCGTCACCTTGCGGATCGCTCGCGGCGCGTCGACGTTGTAGTCGCGGGCATGGGCCAGGTGCAGCGCCAGAAGCTGCCCCGGCAGGATGGCCGTCAGGGGCGAGAGCCACTCCGGGAGCGAGGCGGGCAGGGCCAGCGCGATGCGGGCCAGGTCGAGCAACTCGGCCGCGTCGCTGATGACGATCACTTCCGCCTGTCGCTCGCGCAGGACGCGCACGAAAGCGGCCGTCTCGGCTGTCATGACCCCGTCCGGGGCGACGACGACGACCGGAAAGCCTTCCTCCAGCAGCGCCAGCGGCCCGTGCAGGAAGTCGGCCGCGCTGTAAGGCTCGACGATGGTGTAGGTCAGTTCCTTCAGCTTCAAGGCCATCTCGAAGGCGGTGGCGTAGTTGTAGCCGCGGCCGATGACGATGCAGCGCTCCATGTAGCGGTAGCGTGGGGCGACGGCGGCGATCGCGTCTTCCATGCCCAGGGTGCGCGTCATCGCCCCCGGCAGCGTCGCCAGGGCCGCGCGCATCTCGGCCGAGTCGGCCAACGTGGCGCTGATCAGGGCCACGGCCGCCAGTTCGGCGGTGTAGGTCTTGGTCGCGGCCACGGCCCGCTCGCTCCCGGCGTGCAGGTCGAAGACGACGTCGCCCTGGGCGGCCAGCTCGGAGGCGGTGTTGTTGGTCAGCACGGCCGTCAGCGCCCCCTGCCGCCTGGCCTCGGCCAGGACGGAGACGATGTCGGGGCTCTTGCCGCTCTGGCTGATGCCGATGACCAGGGCGTGGTCGAGCCGCGGCGGGCGGTTGTAGATCGAGTACAGGCTCGGCGTGGCCAGCCCGACCGGCATGGCGTTCATCGCCCCCAGCAGGTACTGGGCATAGCGGCCGGCGTTGTCGCTGGTGCCGCGGGCGGCGATGACGACGTGGTGGACGCCGCGCGCGGCGATCTGCCGGGCAAGCGCGCGGGCGGTCTCCTGCTCTTCGGCCAGCAGGCGGCCGACGACGTCCGGTTGTTCGTAGATTTCGCGATGGAGATGGGAATCGGTCAAATTCATTGGGGTTGTCTCAGGGGGCGGATCAGGCGGGGCTGATGCCCGGCGCAGACCTGTCGGATTCGGGTAAGGGTGGCTCGGCCGTCGTGTCGGTCGAGGGGGAGAAGGCCAGCAGCATCAGCCCGCCGGCCGCCGCATAGGCCAGCATCGCCACGAAGAGCGTCGACCGGAAGCCGATGTGGATCGACAGCGCCGTGGCCAGCGCCGAACCGAGGACGGACATGACGCCGTTGATCCCCCAGAACCAGGGCACGGCCGCGGGCTGGCGGCCGCCGGCGACGCGGATGCCGACCGGGAACGGGATGCCCATCAGGAAGCCCATGACCGACAGCAAAGCGACGGCCACCAGTAGCCGGACCGGCAGGCCGTAGCGCAACGTTGCCTCCAGGACGGCGGCGCTGAAGGCGGCGTGCAGCAACAGGAAGAGAATCAGCGCCGGGAAGACGATCCGCATGTTGGGCAACACCCGGCCGGCGGCCCAGCGGCCGCTCCACAGGCTGCCCAGGCCACTGAAGAGCAGCAGCGAGAAGAGCACCACGGCCAGCGAATAGATCGGCTGGCCGAGGTAGACGGTCAGCTTCTGCATGGTCGGGATCTCGACCAGCATAAAGGCCAGGCCGAGCATGGCGAAATAACCCAGCACCGGTGCGGACGGCCGCGCCAGACCGCGCCGCTTGCCGCCCAGCCACAGCGGGACGAGGATGAACAGCAAGCTGAGCGTCACGCTGACGCCGATGACGGCGAACAGGACGTAGATCGCCTCCATACTGGTGCGATAGACGCCACTGCCGCTGAGGGCCGGGTCGAACAGGTCGCCCAATAGCACCAGATTGAAGAAGAACGGCCGGTTGTCGGTGGCTGGCGAGATGTCGAGCGGGTAGTCAGCGATGAACTCGTCGTGGTCGGGCGCGGTGATGAAGCGGCCGACTTCCTCGAACGGCTCCATGCCGGGGACGTAGACGATGTCGTAGAACAACTCATCGGTCACGCGCCGCAGCGCCTCGAGCTCCGCCGGCGTCCACGGCTGTCTCTTGAAGAGCGTCGTCGAGAGTCCTTCGGTCTGAGCCCGCGAGGCGTCTTTGGTGACGACGACGACATGGTCGCGGGGGTCGGTCGCGCCGGCCGCGGCCCAGCCGGCCATGCCGGTCGCCACAAGGCGCATCGTCTCGGCCGGCCGGTCGGGCAGGTACCAGCGCGAGACGGTCAGGATGCCGCGGTCGCTGAGGTGATCGTAATAGCTCTGGAAAGCCTCCTTCGTATAGAGGCTATTCTCCGACAGGGCGAACGCGCCGGAGCCCCCGGCGGCCCAGGTGTCGATCAGGGAAGCCTGGATGACGTCATAGCCGCCTTCGCTGCGGTCGATGTAGCCGCGGGCGTCGGCGACCACGGCATGGACGTCCGGCCGCTCGTAGAGGTTGCCGGCAAACTCGGCGAAGGGGCCGCGCACGGCTTCGATGACCGCCGGATTGACCTCGACGGCCGTCACGTCCGGCGCGCCGCTGACCAGAGCGGACAGCACGTCGCGGCCGCCGCCCGGCCCGATGACCAGCGTCCTGGGCCGGTCGATCAGGTGGTAGACGAGCGAGGTCAGGTCATAGCGCAGGAAGTCGACGCGTTCCAGGTCGCCGGTGAAGTTCTGGATGGGGGTGCCGGCGACGGCGTCGATGAGCAGCAGGGCGTGCTGCCAGTCAGCGTCTCCTTCGGCGATGGTCTGTTCCCATTTCTCGCCGGAGACGCCCCAGAAGAACGGGAAGACGTCGGGCTTGTAGACCGTCACCCGCGAATGGACGTTCCACTTCTCATAGACGATCTCCGGCTCCTCGCCGCCGGCCTTGTTGACGACGATGCGCACCCACGGGTCGTTCAAGTTGGTGTAGAGCAGCCCGCCGGTCAGCAGGATGATCAGACCGCCGATCAGCCACCAGCCTCTGCGGCCGTACAGGAAGGCCAGCGCCCCCAGCGCGAGGACGATGCTCAGGGCGAAGACGGCATTGACGCCGCCGAAACGCGACAGCGCGGCGATGCTGAACAGGCAGCCCACCGCAGCGCCGGTCAGGTCGGCCCAGTAGATGCGGCCGGCGTCGCGCGGCCAGGCGGCCAGCGTCAGGGCCAGGACCGTCCCGGACAGGAAGAAGGGGATGGAGAGCAGGATGTAGATGAACGCCAGATACAGCAATTGTTCCGGTGAAAAACCGCCTTCGCGGTTCATCAGCACCGGGCGGAAGGGGACACGCAGATAGAGGAGGAAGATGGCCGGCACGGCGACCGCCAGCGCGGCGGCGGCGCGGCCGATCCAGCGCCGGGCGGCATCCGGCTCAGTCAGTTTGGGAAAGAAGTACAGCACGACCCCGGCGACGGCGCTGCCCATCAAAGCCATTGAGATGGCCAGGAAGGCGAAGTGGTACCACATGGTGACGGAGAAGATGCGCGTCATGACCACTTCGAGGGCGAGCGCCCCCATGCTGACCAGCAAGACGCCGGCCAGGAGATGTTTTTCGGTCTTCATCACCAAGAATTCATCCTTCTTCGGAGAGATAGCCGGAATTGTAGTCAGATTCTTATCGGGCGTAAACGCGATTCCGGCCTGACGGCAGCGCCACCCCCTCGGCGACGTAGACGGGCCCGCCGCTGATGAATGTCGCGAGGACCTGCCGCTGTGGGCTCAGCAGGACCATGTCGGCTGCCGCGCCGGGCGCGAGGCGGCCGATCTGTCCTTCCCGGCCGAGCAGCCGCGCCGGCGTTTCGGTGACTGAGGCGATCGCTTCCTGCACCGTGCAGCCCGTGATGTCGATCAGGCTGCGCAGCGCTTCATCGAGCGCCATGATGCAACCGGCCAGCGTGCCATCGCCCAGGCGGGCGCATTCCGGGCTGACGTCGACGTCGAAATCGCCCAGGCGGTACATCCCCGGCGGCATGGCCAGGGCGGCCATCGCGTCGGTGACAAGGTTGACGCGCGCCGGCCCGGCTGCGCGCCAGGCGAGCGCCACCAGCGCCGGGTGGACGTGGACACCATCGGCGATGATGCCGATGGTGACGCGCTCGTCCAGCATCAGGGCCGCGGGCAGACCGGGCTCGCGGTGGTGCAGCGGGGTCATGGCGTTGAAGAGGTGGGTGCCATAGCGGGCACCGGCGTCAATGCCGGCCAGCGCCTGCTCATAGGAGGCCATCGAGTGCCCCATGCTGACCAGGATGCCGCGGCCGGCGAGCGTCCGGACGACGTCCAGCGCCCCGGGCAGTTCCGGGGCCAGCGTGACCAGGGCGACGCCGTTCCCGGGCGTCCAGTCGGTCACATCCTGCAACGACGGCGGCCGCAGGTGGGCCGGGTTGTGCGCCCCCTTCTTGGCCCGGTTGAGGAACGGCCCTTCCAGGTGGAGGCCGAGCGACCGGGCGCCGGCATAGCCCGGCGGCGGGCCGGCGGCGATGACCGCCTGGGCCGCGCGGACTGTCTCCAGCGGCGAGGTGATGATGGTCGGCAGGAAGGCCGTCACGCCGTAGCGAGGCAGCTCCGCCCCGACCGTCCAGATCGTTGTCGGGTCGTCGGTGAAGTCCAGCCCAAAGCCGCCGTTGAACTGCATGTCGATGAAGCCGGGGGCGAGCGTCAGGCCCGACGCATCGAAGGTTGGGGTCTCGGCCGGGATCGCCGCCTCTGAGCCGGGGCCGGCGGCCAGGATGCGGCCGTTGTCGAGCAGCAGGGAGCCGTCTGGAACGACGGCTGTGGGTGTGATGATCGTCGCGTGCTGGATCGCAAACATCATTTGCCTCGCAGGCTTAAGGCCGGACGGCCAGCGGCAGCTGGACGGGTAGCTTTCCTGTCGGCTCGAGCTCGCCGAAGAGCGCGGCCGCCAGGGCATCCAGCGACATCGGGTGGATGCTGTAAGTGCAGAGGTGCGTTCCGGCGGTGGGGTAGACGGCGAGGTCGTACGGCGTGCGCAGAGCGGCCGTCACGACCGGCGTGCCCAGCGCCAGCAGGGCGTTGGCCAACGCGGCCTGGGCCGGCTCCATTGAGGCCGAGACCGTGCCGAGGACGATCAGGTCGTAATCGGCCAGCGCCTCGCGCAGGGCCGCGATCTCCGCAGCGGCCGGGGCGTGGGCGGTGACGAATTCGTCTACATATGGATGAAACGTGCGGAGCGCGTCGGCCAGTTGCGGCGTGACGTAGGATGATGTGTCGGCCGGGGTCAGGTCGGCCGGGCGCGGCATGACGGCCGCGATGCGGGCATCGGCCGGCAGGCGCAGCGGCAGCAGCCCGGCCTCATCCCGGACAAGCGTGATCGACCGCTCGGCCAGCTCTCGCTCCAGCCGGCGGTGTTCCAGGCAGCCGACCACTTCGATGTCCGGTTGCTCCTGTGCCGCGGCCCATTCCTTGAGGGCGAG
Source organism: uncultured Ardenticatenaceae bacterium (assembly GCA_964422535.1). Classification (GTDB taxonomy): domain Bacteria; phylum Chloroflexota; class Anaerolineae; order Promineifilales; family Promineifilaceae; genus Promineifilum. Next base: position 54,655 of record CAYRBP010000023.1, read on the forward strand.
GATGCGCGCGACCGAATCGGACAGGTCTGACGGGTTCAACAGGCCGCGCGACTGGGCCAGCCGCAGCCCGCCGTAGAGCCGCTCCTGCACTTCCTGGCCGGCCATGACCAACATCAGGTCGACCCCGGCGCGCGCGGCGGCGATCACGTCGATGATCTGGCCCGCGCCCTGGGTGATAGCGCCCATGTCGAGGGCATCGCTGATGGTCACGCCGCCGAAGCCCAGGCTTCCGCGCGCATAGTCGTTCATGACGGCGCGCGAGAGGGTGGAGGGCAACTCATCTGACCCGCTCAGGGCAGGCAGGGCGAAGTGGCCGGTCATGAGCAAATGCGCCCCCGCCTCGACGCCCGCCCGGAACGGCCGCACCTCAACCTGCTCCAGCCGCTCCGTCGAATGGTGGATGACCGGAAGGCCGTGGTGCGAGTCGACGGCCGCTTCGCCGATCCCGGGAAAGTGTTTCAGCGTGGCTGCCACCCCGGCCGATTGCAGGCCCTCGACGGTTGCCGCCACCAGCCCGGCGGCCAGTGCCGGGTCGTCGCCCATGGAGCGGATGCCGAGCGCCGGGTTGGCCGGGTTGGTGTTCAGGTCGCCCACCGGGCCGTAGTTGATGTTGATGCCCATGGCGGCCAGTTCGAGGCCAATGGCGCGGCCGACGCGCCGGGCCAGGTCGGCGTCGCGAGTCGCGGCCAGGGCCATGTTGCCGGCAAAGGCGGTCGCCCCGTGCCCCATGGCGACCAGTTGGCCGCCTTCCTGGTCGGTCGCGATCAGCAGCGGCGGTTGGCCGGCCTGGCGCGCGGTCCACTGAAGCCACGAGGTCAGGGCGCGGACCTGTTCCGGAGTCTGGTAGTTGAACGGCCGGAAGAGGGAGAAACCGCCCAGCGGTCGCGTGCGGATCCAGTCCATCAAATAGGCCGGCGGTTCGTCAACGCCCTCGAAGGCCAGCATGAATTTGTAGCCGATTGAGTCGCAGTTCGGGATCATGGGTTGCTCCATCTAGGCCGGACCGCCCGGCAGCGCCAGCATGACGGCCCCCCAGGAGCCGGGGCTGAAGGCGCGGGGCAAGACATCGATCTTGTCGTCGGGTAACATGAGTGCGGCCAGCGGAGCGCGGTCGCGCATCCGGGCCAGGGCCGCACGGAGCGGCCGTTCGAAGTCAGCGCCGGCGCGGGTCACGCCGCCGCCGACGACTACTTTCTCAACGTCGTAGGCCAGTGCCAGCAAGTAGATGCCGTTGGCCACGAAACCTGCAAACCGGTCCACGATCGCCGCGGCGGTCGTGTCGCCATCACCCGCCAGACGGAGGACATCGGCCGTCGTCGGCGGAGGTTCGGCCTGGGGCCAGGCGGCGGCCGCTGCCGCGGCGATAGCCGGCCCCGCTGCCACCGTCTCAAAGCAGCCGGACATCCCGCAACGGCACAGCGGTCCGTTCGGGTCAAGGGGTAAGTGGCCGATCTCGCCGGCCATGCCGTGGGCGCCGCGGCGCAGGCAGCCGTCGAGGATGACCCCAGCAGCGATACCCGTGCCCAGGCTGAGATAGGCAAGGTCGCGCAGGGGAGCGTGTTGTCGCGTCCAGTGATAGGCCCCCAGGGTCGCGGCGCGCACGTCATTCTCGAGCGACACCGGGACGCCGAGTTCGTCCGACAAGGCCGGGCCCAGGGCGAAGGGTGCGTTCAGGTTCAGGTTGACCGCCATGTGGACCGTGCCGGCGGCTGCGTCTACCTGGCCGGGCACGCCCGCTCCGGCGGCGACGAGGTCGGCCGGCGAGGCGCCGGCGATCGCCAGCGCATCCCTGACCGCATCGGCCGCCGCGCACACCAGCCGCTGCGGCGATACGGCGTCGGTCGGCCGCGAGACCTCGGCTACGGGCCTCAGGTCGGCATCTACCAGGAGGGCGGCTATCTTCGTGCCGCCGATATCAAGCCCAACGCGTAGCATCTAGACGATCCCCAGTTCGTGTTGCATGACGAAAGCCGCGCTGCCGAGCAGAACTGCGTCGCCATCCAGGGCGGAATAGCTCAAGTCGACTGCCTCGGCTATCGCCGGGAGGACGCGCCGCTTCATCTCGGCCTCGGCCGCGTCTAGCAAGGGGCGGCCCAGATCGGCCACCCGGCCGGACAGGACGATACGGCGGATGTGGTAGCAGCCGACAAGATTGGCAAGCGCCACGCCGAGCGCTCTCCCGGCGACGTTGACGGCGTCCAGGACGGCTTCGTCGCCTGAGCGAGCGGCGGATACCAGCGCGTTCCAGTCCGGGGCGGCCGTCCGGCCCAGGAGCGATCCGGGGCGTTCGGCCGCGAGCTGCCGGGCCCGATCCAGCATCGCGCGGGTGCTGGCCACCGTTTCAAGGCAACCGACGTTGCCACAGCTGCACGGCGAGCCGGAGGCATCGACGACGACATGGCCGATCTCCCCGGCGCCGAAACCGTCCCCATAGTAGGGCCGGCCGTCGAGGATGATGCCCGCGCCAATGCCGCGACCGACCCGGATGACGATCAGATTGCGGGACGCAGACGCCGGGCCATAGGTGTACTCTGCGAGGGCGGCCAGGTGGCTGTCGTTGGCGACGTAGACGGGGCAACCGGCTGCCGCCTCCAGTCGCGGGCCCAGGTCGATGTCGGTCCAATCGAGGTTGACCGCGCGCAGCACGACGCCGCCGGCCGGGTTGACCAGTCCCGGGGTGCCAATGCCGATGCCAAGCAGGGGGGCATTGGCCGCAGGGCGCAGCGTTCGCACCAGGCGCGTCAGCAAATCGAGCGCGGCGTCCCCCCTGGCCTGGCCCGCGGGCAACGCGGCGCGTGCAACAACGCTGCCCCCCAGGTTGACCAGCGCACCGCGGAACTCGGAGCCACTCAGGTCGAGGCACAGGATTTCGCGGCTGTGGTCGTCGACGCGGAGCAGGGTGGGGCGCTTTCCGCCGGCCGACGGGCCAAGCCCCGTCTCAACGACGAAGCCGTCGCTCAACAGATCGGTGACGATCGCGGAGACGGTTGGCCGGGTCAGGTCTGTCAGGCGGGCGATGTCGGCCCGGGAGGTCTCGCCCTGGTCGTAGATCGTCTTGAAGACGAGCCGGGCATTGTGGTCGCGGGTGTGGTGGCGGGTGGCTTTGCCGGTCACAGGTAGCAGCCTGGAGTGCAGGAACTCGTAAGTTAACTTAACTTACTAAGTAAGTATAGAGGTGGACGGCAAGTGTGTCAAGCGGGGTTCGGGGCATCCGCCGGCTGGCGGATGCCCGGTCAGAAGGGGCGACAAACGACTTGACACGGCCCGGGAAGGCTGCTAATATCCCGCTTTACGAGTGGGGGCGTGGTGTAGCGGTTAACACGTCGGCCTGTCAAGCCGAAGATCGCGGGTTCGATCCCCGTCGCTCCCGTAGCCTGCTGTTTGGACGATAGAAAAAGAGCCCTTAGGGGCTCTTTTCTTTCTCTGTTCCGTCCTATGTTGCCTCCGGCCAGGTGCGCCTGCGGCCGACTTGTCCTGTCGTCCCGGCGCGCCATCAGGCGACCCGATCCCGCTTGCCGGGATAGTAGGGCAGGCGCAGTCAAAAACCACGGTGCATCATCTTGAGGGGGCGGTATTCAGAGCCTGCGCGGCAACCAGCTCAGGTGGGGCAATCTATCCCAGGCGGTTGATGAAAAGCCCTGCTCAGGCCTGTGGATCGATCACCTCGGGTTCTCCTCACCGCGGTTCCCCGATTGGTCCGCATTCTCCGCATCGGCCGGCAATGAATCCGCTGATTCATTACTGATGATCTTTGCCAGCCATTGGGTTCCTTCGTTGTGTTGAAAGACGAGCAATAGCAGGACCGTGATGGGCATGGATAGCAGAGCGCCGACCGGCCCGAGCAACCAACCCCAGAAGAAGATGGATATGAACACGATGGTGGGCGACAGCGAGAGGCGTTTGCCGGTGAAGCTCGGTTCCAGCACGTTTTCGATCAGCAGGTTGATGGCGGTAATCCCGATGACGACGATGGCCGCCTGGAACCAGCCAAACTCGGCCAGGGCGAGGAGCGCTGGCGGGATCATGGCGATGGCCAGGCCGATGAAGGGGATAAAGCTCAAGAAGAACGCCAACACCCCCCATAACAAGGGATAATCGATGCCCAGGAGCAGGCAGATCAGAGTAACCCCGGTGCTGGTGATCAGGTTGAGACGTGCGCGGATGCCCAAGTAAGCGACGGCCGTCTGGCCGACAGCCGGCAACTCGCTGAGCATCGGCCGATCCTTTATCACGCCCGTGCGAGCGATATTCAAGAACCGGTCCGATTCCAGCAGGAAGAAGGCCACGATCACGATGCTGACCATGCCGTTGCTGATGATTGTTGCGATCGCGCCCAGCAAACCGGCCAGCACCGTCGCGCTGAGCGCCGCGATCTGCTCGGATACGCCCGTGAGGTCTACGCCCGCAGCGGCAAGCGCGTCCGAGAGCTCCGCGAATCTGACGCTCAACTGATCACTGTATTCCTGCAGGCCCGATTGCAGGCTCTCGATGCTGGCGAGGCCCAGGAAGAGCAGGAAGAGACCCCCGGCCAGGAGCAATACGATCAAGAGAAACAATGCCAGGCCGCGCTTGAGACCCCGCTTCTGTAACCATCGGAACACAGGCAGAGCCAGGGCTATCAAGAAGAAGGCGAACAGAAGGGGTACCAGCACCGGTGCAGCCAGGTGCATCAAGGCCAGGTAGAAGCCGATGAGCGCGATGCCGGCTAAAGCCCGGGTAAGGGGCGAGAAGGTCAGGTTCCTTTCGTTCATTTCATCGTGCGACTGGGTGGTGTGATCGT
>CAYRBP010000024.1:0-31702 GCA_964422535.1 uncultured Ardenticatenaceae bacterium
GGGCGACCACGGGTCGGCCCAGTCCGGCGGCAATTCCGAGCGCCGTCGAGACGTTGCCGTCGATGCCACTGGCCCCCCGATTGCCGAACAGCGTCAGCGAGGCTCCGCCCGGCCGCCCGTACTGCTCGATGTGGCGGACGGCGAGGCTGTTGCCGGCAAACAGCACAGACTCGTCCGGCAGTTGCCGAAGGAGCGCGGACACGGCCGCGCCGTCAAAGAACGGCGTGCCTTCGAGTGCCCCGTCGAGCGCCTGCCAGGCCGACGACTCGAGCGCCGGAAGGCTCAGCCACGGCGGGCGACCGCCTCCCGTGCGTGCCTCGACCGCGTGGGCCAGCGCCAGGGCCGCCGCCGCCGGTTCAACCTGCCACAGGTCGGTCAGCCGGTGATGGTCGTCCGCCCACTGGCCGTCTTCGCGGACCAGCAGGTCCAGTCTGGGGCGGGCCCGCTCCAGCAGGCCGCTCAGGGCGGCGGAGGTCGGTACGGCCCCGAAGCGCAGGATGACATCGGGCAGCTGGTCGTCGGGCAGCGATGGCAGCCACCAGTCGTAACCGCCGAGCACATGGCCCCGCGCCGCGCCCGACGTGAAGCGGAGACCGGACAGCGGGTCGGCCAGCACGGGATAGCCCGTCTTCGCCGCCAGAGCCGAAATGTTCTCCTGAAAGTCGCCCCGCGGCGTCACGGGGCCGCAGAGGATCACGCCGCGGGGACAGTCCCCCAGGACATCGGCGAATCGGGCGACATCCTCAGGGACTGGCAGCAGACGGCCGCGACTGAAGCGCGTGTGGACGCCGGCGGGTTGCAGAACGGCCAGATCGGTTTCATCCGCTTGTGCGTCCGGTTCCAGCGGCTTGCGGAAGGGCATATTGATATGTACTGGCCCCTTGACCAGGCTGTCGGCCGTTGCAACCGCCCGCGCCGCCAGCGTCCGCAGGTGTCGCTCGACGACCGCCGGCGCGTCCGCCTGAGGCACCGGTGCGTCGACCGACCACAGAACATGGTCGCCGAACATCTTGACCTGGTCGATCGTTTGATTCGCGCCGCTCTCGCGCAATTCCGGCGGCCGGTCGGCCGTCAGGACCAGCAGCGGGGCATGCGAGTAGAAGGCTTCGATGACCGCCGGGTGGAAATTGGCGGCGGCCGTGCCGCTGGTGCAGACGAGGGCGACCGGCCGCCCGGTGCTCATCGCCAGGCCCAGCGCGAAAAAGCCGGCACTTCGCTCGTCCAGGTGGAGATGCAGGCGGATGTCGCCCCGCGCGGCAAAGGCCAGCGCCAGCGGAGTGGAACGCGAGCCCGGCGCGATGCAGACGTCCCGGAGTCCGGATAGCGCCAGCTGCTCGACAAATGCCTTTGCCGAGGCGGTGTTGGGGTTGCGGTTGAGATCAGTCACGCCGCCGGCTCCTGGCCGAGGCCCAATGCCTCAAGCATGGGCCGGAACTTCAGCGCCGTCTCCGCCCACTCGCGCTCCGGCACAGAGTCGGCAACGATGCCTGCTCCGGCATAGAGCCAGGCGCGGTCATGCTGGGCGATGGCTGAACGAATGGCCACCGCGAATTCGCCATCGAGCGCGGCGTCGAACCAGCCCACCGGCGCGGCGTACCATCCGCGCGGCATCGGCTCGCGGTCGCGGATGAAGGCGAGCGCGCGGTCGACCGGGACGCCGCCAAGCGCCGGGGTGGGGTGCAAGGCCCGGGCCAGGGTGAGGACGTTGGCCGGGACGGTGGAAACGAGGCGGCCGCGGACCGGCGTCAGCAGGTGGTGGATGTTGCGAAGCGACAGGACGCGCGACGTGTCGGGGACGTTCAGGTGCTCGGTCAGCGGCGTCAGTCGCTCGACGATCATTTCGCTGACGAGGCGATGTTCGTGATTGTCTTTGGGCGAGGCGAGGAGTGCGGCGGCAAGCGCCGCATCGTCCGCCTCCGTCGTCCCGCGGGGGGCGCTGCCGGCCAGGGCCATCGTCTCGATATCGAGCCCTCGCCGCCGGACGAGCAGTTCAGGCGACGCGCCGAAGAACGCGTGATGGGGGAGCGGCTCGAACAGGAAGCGATAGCAGTCGACATAACGCTCGTCCAGCCTCGCCAGGACGTCCGCCGCGTCGATTCCCTCCGGAAGGCGCGCTTCGCAGGCGCGCGCCAGCACGACCTTGCTCATCTCGCCTGCGCGGATGCGATCCGTCGCGGCCGTGACCAGGGCAATCCACGCCTCGGGCGACATCGGGTAACCGACTGCGGGCTTTCCGCGCGCATTGATTTCCTGCGTCACCGGCGGGGCAGCGTCGGGCAGGCGCAACAGCGCTGCCCGCGTCTCCAGGGCTTCGGCGAGGTCGCGCGCGAACGCGTCGAGATCAGATGCGTCGAATTCGGATGCGGGGACGAGGGCGTTGATGGTCAGCCAGGCCTCATCGTCGCCGATGGTCAACTGGTAGTGCGGAAGGACGAAGTGGGCCGGGCGGAAGCAGGCCCAGGTGTTGTCCGGGGTGAAGTCGGGGCGGAAGGCAAAGCCACCGAATACGCGCGGCCGTGCCGGGTGAGCGACGCCATCGTTGCGCCGGAGCGCTTCGCCAACGACCCAATGGTGGGCCGAGGCAAACAGGCGTCTTGCCTGAGACTCGATGCCGGCGAAGAGCTGTGAGTCGCCCGGCCGCACGGCCGCGTCGAGGCTCGGCAGGAGGAATAGCTCGGCGGCGACGCCAGCGCCCGCCAGCCGTTCGGCCGGCCAGGGAGCGCTCCACGCGAAACGCTCTTGCCCGCGTGCCTGGCGCAGGAAGATGTTGAGATCCGTCAGCGCGGACCGGGTTGACACGCTCACGAGATGGGACGTGACGGCGCGCGCGCTGCGGTTCGGGCCCGCCGGCGCCGGCGACCCCGCGGCTGATGGCTGGCGTGTGGCGCTCATGCCCGTCTTCTCCGAGGGGAAACCACTCACCCGTGCCTCGCGCCTGCCGGCAAGGTCTCGTAGCCGACGCTGCGCAGCAGGACGGGGAGGAGCGTGCCCATGATCCGCTGCGGTTCCGGTTCGCCGGTCTGTACCCAGCGGATGACAAGCTCGTAGATGGCTCCCATCCAGGCAAACGCGACGACCTCGGTGTCGACCGGTTCGATGTCGCCGACTTCGATGGCTTCGACCAGATAGGTCTCGATCAGGCGGGCGAAGCGCTGGTTCGTCTCGGCCCGCTTATTCTCAAACACACTGCCAAGCCCGACCGCCTGGACGAGCAGCACCTTGGCCGGACGGCGGTAGCGGCCGAACGTGTCGAGGCAGGTTTCGAGCGCGACCCGCGCCCGCGCCATCCCGCGAGGCTCGCGCTCGATCGCCTCCAGTACGCGCCGTTCAAGCAGATCGGCAAACTGGTCTACCAGGGCCAGGAACAATCGCTCCTTGTTGGCGAAGTGGAAGTAGATAGCGCCTTTCGACGTTTCAGACTCCTCAACGATGTCGTCGAGCCGGGTTCCGTGATAGCCCTTGCGCGAAAACGCCTGCAACGCAGCATCAAGGATACGCTCGCGCGTGGCGGCTGGGTCCCGCAGGGAGGTGGAGGTCTTGTCGTCGTTCACGATCATGTAGTCTATCACAAAGACTGACAAACCGACCGGTCAGTCTATAAGCATATTCAGGAATGACGGGCGACATGCCCACGGTTTCCTTCATATCGTTCAATACATTTTGAAACTATGTGCATTCTATCACAAACCAGGCCCGATTCCAATGGTCACGGCCGCACTCATGTCCGATTCAGCGCGCTTTTCTCTTGTGAATTATTGGACAAACGGAAACCGTTCGCTATACTTCTCGCGTTCTGCCGAACGCTCTGGTTGTGTTGCCGCGCAACCCGGGCGCGAGAGCGGTCAGGACGGGTTTGGAGGGACTCCGCTTGCACTTGGCAGCGGGCCTGAGTTAGCTTGAGGAGAAGGGTAGGTGGCGAAGCTGATCGCGACGGGTGAGCCCCGCGCACCAGGCACGTCCTATAGTGGAGATGAAGCGGAGCTGGCAACTCGTTCGTCATTGCCGCCTGGCCATTCCTGGCTGCGTCGACACTGGCAGGCGATGGCCTATACGGCCGCCTTCGTGATAGCCGGAGCCATCGTCGCTTTCAACGTCATCCGGCCGATCACCGTCCTGCCGCGGATCGTCCCCGGGCCAGGCTATGTCTTCACCAACCAGGACGGCGCTGCGGTCACGAGTGAGGACGCGCGCGGCCGCCTGACACTCTATAGCCTGACCCACGCCGACTGCCAGGCCCCAACCTGCGCCCAGTCCATTGACCAGATTGCCGAGCTCCAGCGCGGTATCGCCGACCGGATACCGGCCGACACGCCGCTGGCCTTCCTGACCATTTCCGTTGACCCGACCGGTGACACGCCCGCCGACCTGCGCGCGCTGGCGGACGATGCCTCCGGCCCGTTCACCTGGGATCTGGTCACGGGGGACGCCGCCCGTACCAAGCAGGTCATCGGCCGCGGGTTTGGCGTCTATTACAGCGAGCCGGAGATCGACGCCACGGGCCGGAGGCAGGTCACCTTCGATCCGCGCTACGTGCTGGTGGACGGTTGGGGCATCATCAGGGCCGAGTACAGGACCGCCACCCCGGACCCGGACCTGCTGGAGCGCGACATCGACTACCTGCTCAGCGAAGCCCGCAATAGCAAAGGCATCGCCAGGCTCGGCTATGAGGCCGCCCACCTGTTTTCCTGTTATCCGCGTTAGGAAGCGGGGCTGAACGATGACATCGACACCGGCACCGACAGAGAAACAAGCCCCTCGGCGGATGTGGCCGTTTGCGCTTGCTGGGCTGTTGCTGGCCGGCCTCCTGTTTACCGCCGTCTGGTCGCTGGTGAATGGCCGGCTGCCCTTCGGAGCGCCGAACTTCCACGGCATGGTGATGCAATCGCCACAGCCTGTCGCCGACTTCACGCTGACTTCCCAGACGGGGGATCCGGTCAGCCTGAGCGACTTGCGCGGCAAAGTGGTGCTCCTGTACTTCGGCTATACGTTCTGCCCGGACGTTTGCCCGACGACGCTGGCCGAGTTGAAGAAAGCCAAGGCCGCGCTGGGGACGGCCGGCGAGGACCTACAGGTGGTGATGGTATCGGTCGACCCGGAGCGCGATACGCCTCAAGCCCTTGGCAAGTACCTGGCCGCCTTCGACCCGACGTTTCTGGGTCTGACCGGTTCGGAGGAGGCGATCCTGGCTGCTGCCACGCCGCTGGGCATCTACTACGCCCGGAACGAAGGTTCGCCGGCCACGGGCTATCTTGTCGACCATACGACGACCGTCGCCGCGATCGACCGCGACGGCTATCTGCGGATCGTGTACCCGTTTGAGACACAGGGAGAGGATATTGCGGCCGATATGCGCTACCTGTTGCGCTAGGCCTGGTCATGCATGGGCGGTCCTGCGCTCGCAGTTCCGGTGGCGTGCGAACGCCGAGCGCTCTTATTGCCGATTTTGAGGAGGTAACATGAACGAGAAGGATAAGTACAAGACACCCCAAGGCACCATCGCGATTTTGATCATCTATGTCATCATCATCATCGCGCTATGGGGCAGTGCCTATCTGACGCTGCTGTCCCGGGGAGTGACCAACTGATGCACATAGACCGTCGCGAGCGCGTGTACCTGATCGGCACCATTGCCCTGCTGGTCATCTTCATGTCGGCGATTGCCGTCAGCAGCTTCGCCTATGGCATTCAGCTTCCGCAGCCCCTTGAGCGCGTTGACCCGCGCACCGTGGCGACTCCGCCGTCCCCGTGGGGAGCCCCGCCAGAGGAACGGCTGCGTGAGTTGGCCCCCGGCAAGTACGAAGTTCATGTCCTGGCGCAGATGTGGCAGTTCACCCCCAACACCATCACGGTGCCCAAGGGCTCGGAAGTGACGTTCTATGTCACCAGCAAGGATGTCCAGCATGGCTTCAAGCTGAGCGGCACGAACATCAACTTCATGGCCCTGCCCGGTCAGGTCAGCCGGCTGACAGCTACGTTCGACCAGCCCGGCACGTACAACTTCATCTGTCATGAATACTGCGGCGCGCTGCACCATACGATGGCCGGCCAGCTCGTCGTGGAGGACTAATCGCCGTCACGTGACGTGAAAACTGGAGCACAATGGACGTAACATACAAACGCGAGAATAGACTGACGGCGGTCCTCATCGGCTTTGCCATGGTCGCCTTGTTCATCGGCGGTTCGATGGGTCCGCTGCAGAAGCTGGAGCACGTTGGCATCAACTGGTACTCGGCCTTTCGATTCCTCGGCATCCAGACCTATTATCAGGGGCTGACCCTTCACGGGGTGCTGAACGCTCTCGTCTGGACGACGTTCTTCATCGTTGGCTTCTTTACCTACGCGATCGTCCGCAGCCTGGGGCGGCCGCTTCGCCAGCCGCTGATCAACGTGATTGGCCTGGTTCTCATGATCCTCGGCGTTGTCATGGCCGGTGTCCCGATCCTGATGAATCTGGCCTCGGTCCTCTACACGTTCTACCCGCCGATGCAGGCCAGTTTCTGGTTCTACCTCGGACTGGTGCTCGTGGTCGTCGGTTCGTGGGTCAGTGGCTGGGGCTTCTACTACACCTACTGGGGCTGGCGGAAGGACAACCCGAAGACCCGCACGCCGTTCATCGCCCTGGCCAGCCTGATCACGATGGTCATGTGGCAGATCGCCACCCTCGGCGTCGCCGTCGAAATCCTGTTCCTGCTCATCCCGTGGACGCTCGGCCTGGTTGAGGGCACGGACCCGCAGCTGGCCCGAACCTTTTTCTGGTTCTTCGGCCACCCGCTGGTCTACTTCTGGTTGCTTCCGGCCTACGTCTCCTGGTACGCCATGCTGCCCAAGCAGGCAGGCGGCAAGATGTTCAACGAATCGCTGGCGCGACTGGTCTTCTGGCTCTTCCTGGTCCTGTCGATCCCGGTTGGCCTGCACCACCAGTTTGTCGACCCTGGCGTTCCCAACGGCTGGAAGTTCATCCACTCGCTGCTGACCTACGCGTTGTTCATCCCCAGCATGCTGACCGCCTTCACGGTTGTGGCCTCGCTGGAACTGGGCGGCCGCGCCAATGGCGGCAAGGGCCTACTTGGTTGGGTGCCCAAGTTGCCGTGGGGCAACCCGTCGTACGCGGCCCAGAACCTGGCCATGATCCTGTTCGCCTTTGGCGGTGTCGGCGGCCTGACCAACGCCTCGTATAACCTGAACCTGGCGGTCCATAACACCTCGTGGGTTCCCGGCCACTTTCACCTGACCCTCGGTTCGGCGGTCACGCTGACCTTCTTCGGCATCTCCTACTGGCTTGTTCCGGCGTTGTCGGGCAAGGAGTTGTTCAGCCGCCGGTTGGGTCTCTGGCAGGCGTGGACGTGGTTCGCCGGCATGCTGCTGTTGTCGAACGGCCTGCACATCCTCGGCCTGAACTTCGGCGCCCCTCGCCGTTCTGCCCTGGGTGGCGCGCCCTATGTGGACGCCTCGTGGAACCCGATGATGATTGAAGCGGCGATTGGTGGTATCATCCTGGGTATCAGCGGCCTGCTTTTCTTCGGCAATATGCTGGGCACTGTCCTGCACAAGAAGCGGGTTACGACCCCGGTCGAAATGCCGGTCGCTGAGCCGATGGAGCCGGAGCCGATTCCTTCGTGGCTGGATACGTGGCGTCCGTGGGTGGTTACGACGATCGTGCTTATCTTGATCGCCTATGGCCCTGTGCTTATCAATCTGATCTCGAACATCAACCTGACTTCACCGGGCTTTACGATCCGATGACCGGTTGAGCATCGACAACCCTTGAATCGGAGGATTCACACATGCAGAAAAAGTTGATTCTTCTCACCGTTCTCGCGCTGGCTGTGATGGCCCTGGCCGCCTGTGGCGGCGGTGGCGGCGGCGCAGCGACCGAGGGTGAAAGCGAAGTTGCGGCGATTGGCGACGCGGCCAATGGCGAGAAGCTTTTCGCCTCAGCGACCATCGGCGCGAACAACGCGCCGGGCTGCATCACCTGCCACTCGCTGGAGCCGGACGTCGTCATCGTCGGCCCGTCGCAGGCCGGGCTCGGCACCCGCGCCGCAACGCGCGTCCCCGGCCAGTCGGCTGAGGACTATATCCGGGAATCGATCACCGTTCCGAACGCCTATATCGTTGAGGGCTTCACCGAAGGTGTGATGTACCAGAACTACGCGACGGACCTGACCGAAGACCAGATCAACGACATCATTGCCTACACGCTGACGTTGAAGTAGTCCCTGTCTGCTATCGCGTGCGGGTAGCACCGCCTAACTGACTTGCGATAGGGGCGGCGAATAGCCGCCCCTTTCATTACACCTGCCGCAAAGCGGACAGCGGCCGCACGCTCATCCGGATTCGCCCATGCCGACTGCAACCAAGAATGAGCCGGAGCTGCTCGCCGGCGCTGACGTGGAGAAGGACTGCTCGCGCCCTGATGGCGCCGGGGGGAGCGTCGAGACCCTGCCCATCGGGATTGTTGAGCCCACCCTGCCGCATGAGGACGACGAGGATGAGGACCACCATCAGGTCTCGTGGCGTTCGCTGAGCGAGGCGGTACCGCCTCCGGTTGACGGACTGGCGTCCTGGCGCCCGCAGCGCGGCCGCTGGTCGGTCGTTCTGGAGCGCCTGGCGCTGGCAATCGAGCGGCCGATCAACCGCCTGACGACGGTTCAACTGAACCCGCTCTACCACACGGGCACGATCGCTTTCTTCCTGCTTCTACTGGTCGGCGGCACCGGTCTCTATCTGTTCTTCTTCTTCCAATACGGCTACGACGCGTCGTACCAGGCCGTCGCCCGGATGGAGTCGCAGTTCATCGCCCGGCTCATCCGCGCCATGCACCGGTACGCTTCCGGCGCGCTGGTCATCACGACCTTGTTGCACGCCTACCGGACGCTCTTCCTGGAGAAGTTCCGCGGCCCGCGCTGGCTGGCGTGGCTGACGGGCGTCGTCATGACGGCGCTCCTGTGGGTGGCCGGGGTGACCGGCTACGCGCTCATCTGGGACGTACGCGCCCAGGCTTTGACCGACCTCGTGCGGCCGCTCCTGAGTCCCGTGAGTGCCTGGAGCGAGCGGTACACGGCATGGCTGGCGACCGCGGGGCAGCGCGGTGTGAGCTGGGCCTTGTTTCTGGCGGTTCTCGTCGTCCACGTCGCCCTATTCCTGATCGTGGTTGGGGCGTTCATTCTTCATATCCGCCGGCTCTCGCGGCCGCGCTGGTTTCCGCCCATTCAGTGGGTGGCCGGCCTCGCTGTCATCCTCCTTGTCATCGCGGCGATCTTCCCGGTGGGCATGTTGCCACAGGCGGATGTCGGACGGCTCCCCGGCCCGTTCACCTTTGATCCGTTCTTCCTGGCGTTCTTGCCGTTCCGTGGCGCGTGGTGGTTCTGGGCGCTGTCTGTCCTCCTGCTGGTCATAGCCGCGGTCTTGCCCTGGGTCGGCCGCCGCCGCACTTCAACGGCTCCTGTGCCTGGCAACGGGGAGAATGCGGCGCTGCCGGCCGTTTCGCCCGATGCGCGGGTCCGCATCATCAAGGACCGCTGCACCGGCTGCACCAAGTGCGCGCTGGACTGTCCCTACGGGGCGATCACGATGGTCGAGCGGCACGACGGCCGGCCGCACAAGTACATCGCCATTGAAGACGTCTCGCGCTGCGTTTCCTGCGGCATCTGCGTCGGGTCGTGTGATGGCGTCGCGGTAACGCTCGGCGCGACGGCGCCCGAAAGCCTGTGGGGGCTGGTGGCGGCCCGCATGGCGGCCGCACCCGGGGCGGTCCCGCTCGACAGGGTCGCCGTTCAGCCACCTGCCGGGCCGCCGGCGCCCGCCATGCCCGACGTGCGCGGACGCCAGGTCGTCTTCACCTGCGAGCGGCACGCGCTGCATGGCGCGCGGCCGTTCCTCTCCGATGCCGGGATGGACGGCTGGACCGTCATCCCGGTGCCGTGCGTGGGAACCGTCGCGCCTGACCTGCTCGTCCGGACGCTGGACGCGGGCGCTACGGCGGTCAAAGTGGTCGGCTGCCCGCCGGACGATTGTGCCAATCGGGAAGGCAACCTGTGGACCGAGCAGCGGCTGACGCGCCAGCGCGTCCCGCGCTTGCGCAAGCCCTATGCGGACGCGCCGATCACGGCCGACTGGCTGCCGCCAGACGCCTTCGCGACCGCGCTTGCCGCGCCTGTGCCTGTCGTCGACGGCCGTCCTGACTACGCGGGCAGCCGCCGCATGTCGCGGCCACTCGGCGCGCGCCATTTCATCGCGGCCTTTGCCCTGCTGGCCCTGGTGCTGCTCGCGCAAGTCCTGCTGTCCGATCTGCCATTCACGCCGCACCCAAATCCGCCTGCGGTCGCCCGGCTCATCATCGAGCAGCCGGGAGCGCCGTTTGGCAACGCCTTCCCCGGGCTTCTGGGTGACCGGTCCTATGAAGTGCGTCTGGAAGTGGACGGGGAACTCGTCGAGAGCCGTGTCTTGACCGACGATGAACTGATGGAAACTGGTGCGCCCGTCCTGGTCCTCGAACACGAGATGGCTCCGGGCGAGCACCGGATCGTGCTGCGCTACGTCGGCCAGGACACCGGCGCCAACGTCACCCTGGTCGACGCGACGGAGACGATCGAGCGCGGGCAGATACTCACGCCGGCCATCGACACAGCGTCCCCGGAAGGCTGCTCCCCGTCACCGGGCGATGATAACCCCTGCAGCTACTAGGGATGTTAGGGCGCGTTGCGCCGCAGAAAGGCGCGAAGGTGGGCGAGCAGGGCGGCCGGTTGGTCATCCTGGATGAAGTGGCCGCTGTTCTCAATGAATAGGAGTTCCCCTCGGGGGATCCGGCGAACGAGGGCCGCTGCGTCTTCAGGCGTGTTCCCGACCTCTCGATCCCCGTTCATGACCAGCGCCGGAGCCTTGATCCGGGCAGCTTCTTCCAGACAGACATTCCCACCCCGTGCCAGAATGGCATGGGCTGCGTCGTACCACCCGCGCACGATCGGCTCGAGTTGTTCCTCGCCGTGCCGATCGATGATCGCCCGCCTGCGCGCCTCGCGCTCCGGCCCCCAGGCGGAGACGGGCAGCCAGTCGGCGATGGAGTCAACCATCGCCTTCGAGATCACGCCGCAAACGCCCCAACTTGCGACAGCCCAGACGAGGTCGGGCCGCGTTGCGGCGAGGAGCAGGGCAGTCTCGCCCCCGTCGCTGAAACCAACCGCCGCCACCGGCCCGATCTTCAGCGCATCCAGCAAAGCTGCCATGTCGGCCGCATCGCGCGCATAGAAGTCGACTGGGAAGTCGCGATTCGGCGGCCGGCTGGCGCCATAGCCGCGGAGATCGGGCGCGATGACGCGATAGTCGTGGCTAAGGTCGGCAATGACGCCGCCCAGGTGGCTTTCGGCCGTTCCCGGATAGCCGTGGATGAGCAGGAGCGCCGGCCCGTCGCCCACGTCGAGGAAGGAGAGCGTGACGCCGGTGTTAATCTTCGTGTAGTGACGCTCGGTGGATGTCATGCGGGCGACCTCCACGCCTACATTCTGAACGTGCCGAAACGGTCGTCCGGCAGCGGCGCGTTGGCGGTCGTCGCCAGCGCCAACCCAAGGGCGAAGCGCGTCTGCACAGGGTCCAGGATGCCGTCGTCCCACAGCCGGGCGGTGGCAAAGTAGGGCGAGCTTTCCCGGGCGTACTGCTCGAGGATCGGCCGCTTGAACTTTTCTTCAGCCGCGCGGATCTCGCTTTCGGTTGGCTCGTCCATCTGATGGATGGCCTGCTTGCGGCCGACGGCCCAGAGCGTGTCGGCCGCCGACTCCCCGCCCATGACGCTGATCCGGCTGTTGGGCCAGGAGAACAGGAAGCGGGGATCGTAAGCGCGCCCGCTCATGCCGTAGTTGCCTGCCCCGTGGCTGACGCCGTGGAGCAGGGTGATGCGCGGCACGTTGACGTTGCTGACCGCCATGACCATCTTCGCCCCGTCCTTGGCGATGCCGCCGTTCTCGTATTGCCGCCCGACCATGAACCCGGCGATGTTCTGCATGAAAAGCAGGGGCGTGCCGCGCTGGCCGCACAGCTCGATGAAGTGCGTGGCCTTCAGCGCTGACTCAGAGAACAGCAGGCCGTTGTTGGCGACGATCCCGATGGGGATGCCCAGCAGGTGGGCAAAGCCACAGACCAGCGTGGGGCCGTAGCGAGGCTTGAACTCGCTCAGGCGGGAACCATCCACCAGCCGGGCGATGACCTCGCGCACGTCCCATGCCTGGCGTGGATCGACGGGAAGGATGCCGTAGATCTCGTCGGCCGGGTAGAGCGGTTCTTCTGCCGGCTGGTTGCCGAGCGGGAGCGACTTCGGGCGGAGCGCACGCGACGGGCGCAGGTGGCTGACGATCTCGCGGACCTTCGCCAGCGCGTCCGGCTCCGTCTCGGCGAAATGGTCGGCCACGCCGCTGAGCCTCGTGTGGACGTCAGCGCCGCCCAGGTCTTCGGCCGACACATCCTCTCCGGTAGCCGCCTTCACCAGCGGAGGCCCGGCCAGAAAGATCGTCCCGTTGCCCTTCACGATGACCGTCTCGTCGGCCATGGCCGGGATGTAGGCGCCCCCGGCCGTGCAGGAACCGAGGACGGCGGCGATCTGCGTGATGCCCTTGCCCGACATGCGCGCCATGTTGTAGAAGATGCGGCCGAAGTGCTCGCGGTCGGGGAAGACGTCAGCCTGCAAATGGAGGAAAGCGCCGCCTGAATCGACCAGATAGATCGTCGTCAGGTGGTTCTCCTCAGCGATCGTCTGGGCCCTGATGTGCTTCTTGACCGTTTCCGGGAAGTAGGTCCCGCCCTTCACCGTCGGATCGTTGGCGACGATCATGCACTCCACGCCGGAGACGCGGCCGATCCCGGTGACGATCCCGGCACCCGGCGCTTCGCCTTCGTACATCTCCCAGCCCGCCAGGGGCGAAAGCTCGAGGAAGGGGCTGCCGTCGTCGATGAGCGCCTGAATACGCTCGCGTACCAGCAGTTTGCCCCGCTGCCGCTGGAGTTCGACCACGCGGCCGGGGCGGTCGGTTGCCGCCTGGCGCTGGCGCTCGGCCAGTTCCTCGGCCAACCGCTTGTTATGGGCGTAGTTGGCCCGGTAGTCGTCCGAGTTTGGGTCCAGGCGGCTGGGGAGTTCGCTCATAGTGACCTAACGGATCCGCAAGACGAGCTTGCCGGAGACGCTGCCGTTCTGCAGGCGGCGCAAGGCGGTCTGGCCGTCGCTCAGGGGGTAGACAGTATCGATGACCGGCCGGAGTTTTCCCTGAAAAACGAGGCTCATGACTGTTTCGAACTCGACACTGGTGCCCATCGTGCTGCCGATGATGCTCAGGTGCTTGCCGAACAGAAAGCGGTTGTCGATCTCCAGGCGCGGCCCGCTGGAGTTGCCCACGGTCAACAGCCGGCCGCCCCGCCGGAGACAACGCAGCGAAGTCGGGAAGGTGGCCGCGCCGACGTTGTCGACGACGATATCGACGCCGCGCTTGCCGGTTGCCTGGTAAACGGCCCGTCCCCAATCACGTTCCTCTTCCCGGTTGATGACCACGTCGGCGCCCAGCCCGCGCGCCCGTTCCAGCTTGCTTGCGGAGGAGCCGACAACGAAGATCCGGCCGGCTCCCGCCAGCTTTGCGATCTGGATGCTGGCCGTGTTCACCCCGCCGCCGGCGCCAACGACGAGGACCGTCTCGCCGGCGCGCAGCGCGCCGCGGGTGATGAGCGAGTGCCAGGCGGTGACGAAGACCAGCGCCGCGGCTGCGGCCGTCTCGAAGCCCACATCATCGGGCAGCGTCAGCACGTTGCGCGCGGGGACCGCGGCATACTCGGCGAATAGGCCGTCGACATGTTCGCCGATCAGGGCGAAGTCGTCGCACATGTTGTCGCGTCCGAGGCGGGCGAACGGGTCCGAGGGATCGTTGCAGAGGGTCGGGTTGACGACGACCCGGTCCCCGACCGAAGCCGTCGTGACGGCCGAACCGACGGCGCGCACGATGCCGGCTCCGTCACTACCCATCACGTGGGGCAGCTTCAGCCTGAGACCGGGCCAGCCTTCCAGGACCCACAGATCGAGCCGGTTTAGCGCGGCAGCATGGACCTCCAGCAGCACGTCATGCGGACCGATGGAGGGGCTGGGGAGGTCGAGAAGTTCGACCTGCTCCAGATCGCCATGAGCGCGGAAACCGAGCGCCTTCATTACGCCTCGTCGTCCAGGTCCAGGTTATCCCGATAGTACTCCAGGGGGTCGGCGAAACTCCGGATGTCCGCGTCGCCTGTCGTCGACAGCAGCAAGTCGAGGAGCATTCGAACGGCTTCGTCGGGGCGGCCGTTGCTGTAGTGTGCCAGGGCAAGAAACGCGCGGCCGCTGTTGCGGGTGGGGTACTCCTTGACCGCACGCTCCAGGCATTCAACTGCCTCGTCATACTCGCCGACCACCCGCAAGCTACTGCCGAGGCAGATCAGGCACTCATGGCGTTCGTCGCCGGTGAGGCCCGCGTCGAGTGCCTCGCGATAGTAAGGGATAGCCATCCCTTCGTCTCCCAGGACGTCGTAGGAGCCGCCGACTTCGAACAGGATCGTCGGGTCATCCGGGTGCTCATCGAGGAGTTCCAGCAATAGCTCTTGCGATTGTTCCAGTTCTTCGTCGCGCCGCAGGTCACGCGCGCGCTGGAGTCTGAGGGTATAGTCGGCGTCGGAGGTGCTCATAGGTGAAGCTGTGATCGTGGGTTTCGGATAGCCTACGACAGGCTGCCGAGAGAATGATAGTGTTGGGCGGCGCAAACGGCAAACCGGGTGCAGGGGCGTCGGCCGGCGCGAAGCCGCGGCGACGGACACAGGACGGGTTGCCGAGCGCGCCGGTGCTGGTACACTTCACCTGTGGGTGTGCGCAACTGGCGGGGGCCTGGACCCGCTAACTCTGCCGCGCCGATCCCGGCACCACCTTTTTTAGGAGTCACGATATCCCATGAAGATCGCCCGATTTCACGTCCCCGGCAGGGTGCTCTCGGAAGGTGAGTCAACTGCGGTTGTGCTCGATCCGGCCCCGACTGACGACAGCGCGCGCGTGTCGCTGGTGCTGGCTCTGGTGACACTGGGCGTGGAGGAGCAATTGTTCCCGGCGTCGTTGCTCGATGACTGGGGCAACGAGGTGAAGGGCCAGGCGATCTACAGCTGGATCGCCGAGCGCGGGATCAGTTTTCCGCGAGCGGAGATCTTCGGCACTGCCTTGAACGGCGAGGAACGCCAGCAGTTTCTGCGCGAGTTCGACCTGGAGGCAACGCTGCCCTGTTACCTGGTCCCGGATGAGGTTGACCTGGCGCAGCTCGTGCCGGTGCGAGCCATTGTTGTTGAGGGTGGTGTCGCCCAGCCGGTTCGACTTGAGGCGGCTCCTGAGACCCTTTCCGCCAGGCTACGTCAGGCACGCGTGGAGTGGTGGCGGGTCCCAGATGGGCTGTCGGAGTTGTCGTTTTTGAGTGCGCCGGGCGCTTGACCGGGGAAAGGGTGCATTGGACGTGGTCCTTCGTACCGGGTTACACCGACTGACCTGCCGAAATACCGGCCTTCATTCCCTGTGGCGTCTGATCGTGGGGGCCATGCTGACGGCTGCCGCCTCGTTGGGCTTGTTTCAACCGCTGGAGGCGCAGTCCGACGGAGAGCAACCGCCACTTGACAGCCATCAGGCACACGCCCAGGCGGAGTCCAGCCAGGACAAGCGTGACCTGTCGCCCTACTGGGGGCAGAGCATCCAGCGTTGGTCAACCTATATCGCCGCCGTGGCCGAGGCCTACGGTTTTGACCCCGATTTCGTTGCCGCGATCATCAAGCATGAGTCGGACGGCGACCACAGCGCCGTGAGTTACATGGGGGCGGTCGGGTTGATGGGTGTGATGCCCACCGGGCCGGGACTGGAATGGCGGCCGTCGTCCGACGACTTGCTGACCCCGGCCACCAATCTGCGCTGGGGGATGGCCATCCTGTCCTATGTTGTCCGCCAGTCTGGCGGCGATCTCTTTACGGCGCTGGCTGCCTACAACGGTGGCTGGGACCAGGTGAACAGCCGTGTCCCGCGCGAATATGCCTCGCGCGTACTCGACAGCTACGCTCGGGCGGTCGTCGCCAGGGATGGCGTCCCTGCCGACCTGGCGGCCCAATGGACGATCGCCGTCGAGATCCCGAATGGCAATGTCCCGTCAGAGCCGTTGATGATCCTCGGACGCCAGCCGATCTCGGAGACCCGATTCTTCTCGGAGCACACGGTCTTCAAGTATGTCGATGATGATGGTCATGCGTTCTACGTGCGCGGCTATGCCGTCCCGGTGGGCCTCACGGACATGATCGCCCAGGAAGTGGCCACGTCGACCGATGCCTACCAGCTGGAGCCGGCTCTTCTGGCCTACCTGGGGGACAAGAGCTCGCGCTCCACAGGGGATCAGAATGTCCTGCTGGCCTGCCTGCCCAGCCTGACACGCCTTCGCGGCGAGATCAATACGCGCTGGTACGCGCCGTCTGACTGCCCTGCGGCCCAGCGATAGTCTATCAGCACCTAGGGGGCGGCGTTGAACAGCCGCCGGAGTCAATGTCAGTCTACCCAACCTCACTGCGCCCAACCGTCCAGGCTCGCTTTGGCGGCAATCAGGTGTTCGAGGGGCCGCGTGGGACGCCGGCCGAGCAGTTCGTCGTTGCGGCGGCCCCGAAAGTGAAGGGCCAGATCGTCGCGGTCCTGATCAACGGCCGATTGCGGGAACTCTCGAGCCCGCTGGACGAAGACGCGGACCTGACGCCGGTCACCACGGCCGGATCGGACGGCGCGCGCGTCTATCGTCGTTCCCTGAGTTTCCTGATGATCGCCGCCGCGGCCGAAGTCTTGCCCGACTGCGTCATCACCATCCAGCATTCGATGCCATTCGGGGGCTACTATTGCGAGCCGGAGGGCGGCCGCCTGTCTGACGAACAACTCGACATGCTGCGCCGGCGGATGCGCGAGCTTGTCACCGCGAACCTGCCGATCTATCCGGTGCGCGTCCCTCTCGACGAGGCGCTGGCGCTCTTTCGCCAGCAGGGCGATCTGGAGAAGGCGGAGCTTTTCAGCCGCCGTCGCAAGGACTACCTGACCCTCTATGAGCTCAACGGCGTCCGCGACTATTTCCATGGATTCATGGTGCCGCGCACGGGCTATCTGAGCCAGTTCGAGTTGCGCCACTACAAGGATGGGTTCATCCTCCAGTTCCCGCGGCGGAGCTGGCCCGATGTGCTTCAACCCTTTGAGGACGAGCCCAGGCTGGCCCAGGTATTCCAGGAGTACAACGACTGGCTGAGCATCATGGGCGTGGGCAATGTCACGCTGCTCAACGATGCCATCTGCGACGGCCGCACGCAGGAAGTCATCCTCATCTCTGAGGCGTTTCATCATCGCCAGTCAGCCGGCATCGCGCTGGAAATCGCCAGCCGGTCGCCGCGGGCGCGGATCGTCTGTGTCAGCGGGCCAACCTCGGCCGGCAAGACGACCTTCAGCAAGCGCCTGGCCCTGCAACTCCTGGCCCAGGGGCTGCTGCCGGTGATCATTAGCCTCGACGACTATTTCGTCAACCGGGAGGACACGCCGCGAGACTCGACGGGCAAGTTCGACTTCGAGGCGTTTGAGGCTGTTGACTTTCGCCTGTTCCAGACGCACCTCCGGGCGCTGCTGGCCGGCGACACGGTCCGGCTGCCGCGTTTCAACTTCCGCACGGGCCTGCGCGAAGATGGGCCTGAATGTCGTATCAGCGACCAGCATGTCCTGGTCGTAGAGGGCATCCACGGGCTAAACCCACGCCTGATCGAAGGGCTGCCGCCCGAACTCATCTATCGCGTCTTCATCTCCGCTTTCACGCAGCTGAACCTGGACAAGCACAACCGGGTGCCGACAACCGACACGCGCCTGCTGCGCCGTCTTGTGCGCGATGCGGCCTACCGGGGCTACTCGGCGGCAGACACCATCGGCCGCTGGGAGAGCGTGCGTCGCGGCGAAAAGAACCACATCTTCCCTTATCAGAACTTCGCCGATGTCTTCTTCAACTCGGCGCTGGTCTACGAGATGTCGGTCCTCAAGTTCCTGGCCGAACCCCTCCTGTTGCAGGTGGAGGCCGGGACGCCGGAGCGCCTGGAGGCCAACCGGCTGCTCGCCTTCCTGCAATGGTTCGAGCCCGTCGCCCAGAGTGACCTGGTCGCCATACCGAGCGATTCAATTCTGCGAGAGTTTATTGGCGGGTCGGTGCTGACGAACTTCGAACCCGGACACTGAACGGAGACCCATGTGAGGCGGGCGCGGCCGGTCATGCAACCGTCGCTCTGATTCAACGTAGAAGCCACTCAGGAGACCATCATGCGCATCATCCTGTACCTTGGAAAGGGCGGCGTTGGCAAAACCACGGTTGCCGCCGCGACCGCCCTTCGCAGCGCCCAACTGGGCTATAAAACACTGGTTGCCAGCACCGACATCGCCCACAGCCTGGCCGATTCGCTGGACATGCCCCTTTCGGCGGCGCCGATCCAGGTCGCCGATAACCTGTGGGCCCAGGAGATCAGTGTTGTCGCTGATATTCAGAACTACTGGGGCACCTTACAGTCCTTCGTCGCCAATCTCATCAGCGGGCCGGGTATCAGCAACGCGGTGGCCGATGAGCTGTCGGCCTTCCCGGGCATGGACGAGATTGTCAGCCTGCTGCATATCAACAAGCAGGCAAAGGAGCGCTCGTTCGACCGCGTCATCATCGACGCCGCTCCGACCGGGGAGACCATCCGGTTGCTGACCATGCCGGACACATTCCGTTGGTATGCCGGCCGCATCACCCGCCTGGAGTCGGCGGTCGTCGTCAAGGCACTCCGGCCCTTCACCGGGCGCTTCCTGCAGGGCACGCATGAGGTGCTCGACGCCATCAGTAACCTTGACGAGGCGACGGCCGAACTGCGCGAGACGCTGAGCGACCCGAGCATCAGCAGCTACCGGGTTGTCCTGCAACCCGAGAAGATGGTGCTGCGCGAGGCGGAGCGGGCGATCAGCTACCTGGGGCTGTTCAACTATCCGGTCGATGGTGTGGTCATCAACCGCATCCTGCCCGACGAAGCGGACGAGAGCGGCTTCTATCGCCAGCGTCGTGAAATCCAGGCCAAGTACATCGCCATGATCGAGGACAACTTCCGTCCCCTGCCGCTATTCTACGCGCCCTACTACGCCCATGAGGTCGTCGGTCTGGAGGCGCTGTCGCAACTGGCGCTGGATTGCTTCGGAGAGCGCGACCCCGGCGAGATCTTCTATAACGGCATCCTGCAGGAGATCGTCGAAACGCCCGATGGGGGCTACATGCTGCGCCTGCCGCTGCCTTTCGTCGAGAAGGAGGACGTCCGGCTGCGGAAGCGGGGCGACGAGCTCTTCATCACGATCGGCAACTTCAAGCGCGAGATGATCCTGCCGACGGTGCTGGCCAAGAGAAAAGCGAGCAGCGGCCATCTGAGCGATGGGATGCTCGAGATCACCTTCCTCCAGCCTGAGCCGGAGACCGTCCCCGGCTAGATCGTTCTCAACGCTGCGGCGCGACCTCGTCCTCGGCTGGCGGCCGCCGCGCGTCGCGCAACGCGCTGATGATATAGACCGGCGCGCCGAGCAGGCTGGCGACCCGCTCCAGGCCGAAAACCAGCAGGGTGAGGGCGACCGCCTCCGCGGGCGAGATGCCTGCCCCGGAGAAGAGGAAGGGCGCCAGGCTCTCGCGCACGCCGAGGCCGCCGATTGACGGTACTAGCAGGGCAAGCGCGAGGATGGGGACAACGAGCAAGTAGTAGGTCACCGGAACGTCGAGCCCCAGGGCGCGACCTGTTGCTGCCCACCAGGCGATCTGGATCAAGTTGAACAGCACCGACACGGCCAGCGCGCCGGCGAGCGACGGCCGCCCGCACTGCCGGATGGCTTCAACGGTCCGGATGAGAGCGTTGCCGGCGGCCGCCTGCATCCGGGCCGGCAATCGCCGCGCGATGGCAACAGCCGCGCGACCATCGATCAGAAGAAAGCCGATAGCCAGCCCCCCTACGCACAGGAGGACGATGACGACCAGAACCTCCTCCGGGAAGTCCGGCGGCCGCCAGGGCAGCACGGCCAGGGCCATGGCAAACAGAGCCATCAGCCCGGACAGGCGGTCAACGACAACGGTGCCGATGGCCACGCCGGCATCGACATCCTGAGATGCCTCGGCCGCCCTGACAACATCGCCGCCGAGACCCGAGGGCAGGAACGCGTTGAAGAAGCTACCGACCAGATAAAGCTCGACCAGCCGGCTGAAGCGGATATGGGCACCGGCTCCGGACAGCACGATGTGCCAGCGAAAGGCCCGGACGATCAGGCTGGCGGCGATCAGCACAGCGCCCGTCACCAGCCAGCGCCAGTCGGCTTTTGCCATGGCGGCGACGATTTCGGCGACCTCGAAGTTCGCGACAACAAGCGCCAGACCGACCAGCGACACACCAACCTTGAGGACGGTTGCCAGCATGCGCCGGCGCGGCGCTGGGTCGGGTTCCGTTGGGATTTCGGTGGTCATGAGCGGGAGTCATTGTAGTCCATCCCTCGGGAGGCGTCACGGCCTCACGAAAAGGCTGCTATAATCGCGCTCCATGTCTGACCCTTCGGCTGCATGGGCGCGACGCGACTCACAGCACCCCCCATTTCGTCCCTTGCGCGCCGTTCGCCTCGCGTCGGCTGTCGGGGTCATCCTGCTGTTCTTTGCCCTCAGCCTCAACAGCCTCGTGGGTGACAGCCCGACGATGGACGAACAGAACCACATCGCGCGCGGTCTGGCGTTCCTGCGTACGGGCGACCCGCGCCTCAGCCTGGAACACCCGCCGCTGATCAATGCCATCAGCGCCCTCCCACTGCTGACGATGCCCGAGTTGCGGCTGCCAACCGACCACCCGAGTTGGGAGCGGCGCGAGGGCTGGTATGAATTCGCCGACTTGTTCCTGTGGCGCTATAACGACCAACCAGGCCTGATCGTCTTCCTGAGCCGGTTGCCGGTCGTCTTTCTTCACCTGGCGCTTTGCCTGGCCGGTTATGCCGTCGCCGCGCGGCTCTGGGGATCGGCGTCGGCCCTGCCGGCTCTCATCCTGTTGCTATTTGAACCCAATCTGCTTGCCCACGGCCGCTACGCCACAACCGACATGGGCGGCACGCTCTTTGCCTTCCTGGCCACCGTCTCTATCTGGTGGATGTGGGAAGCCCGCGGCAGGTCGCGGTGGGGGCGGTTACTCCTCGCGGCTTTCCTGATGGGTCTGGCCTTCGGCAGCAAACTGTCAACGCTCGGTTTTGTCCTTATCTGGTTGCTGCTGGCCGTTCTGCCGCTTTTTCCGGCCCGCGGCCCGCAGACTGAGCCTTACCTTCGCGGCGCTGCCCGGCGCGTCGGACAACTTCTCCTCGCCGGGCTTGGTTCGGTGGCCGTTGTCTGGGCGGTCTTTGGGCTGGAGTGGGACCTATTCCGGTTCGCCAACCCCGCGCTGCAGCCGCTGAATGCCTGGCGCGGGCCGATGCCCACGTTTTGGGCCGGGCTGGAGCAAATCGCTCTGCTGGCTGGCGAAGGGCGGGCCACGGCCTACCTGCTGGGCCGGTTCTCGGCAGACGGTTTTGTCAGCTACTTTCCCGTCGCCTTCCTGGTCAAGACACCCTTCGCGCTGTTACTGCTCATCCCGCTGGCCGCGTCGTTTCTGCTGGCGGTCCGGGGCACCCGCCGGCGGGCGGTCGTGCTGCTGGTGGCCGCCGGCGGTTTCTTCGCGCTGACCATGGCCAGCGCGCTGAACATTGGCTATCGACACGCGCTACCCGCGATACCGTTCCTGCTGGTGCTTGTCGCGGGTATGGCCGGGGACGAACTCGCCGCCGCCTGGCGCAGGCGGCACCCTGAGGGGGCTGCCCTGCCGCGGGTGGCCCTGGCAGCAGGGCTGGCCGCCGCCGTTGCCGCCACGCTGCTGGTTCACCCGCACTATCTGAGCTTCTTCAACGCGCCTTCCGGCGGCATGGAGAACGGCTACCGGATCCTGGTCGACAGCAACGTCGACTGGGGGCAGGACTTGCTGCGGCTGAAGGCATGGATGCGCGAGAACGACGTGGCCTCCGTCAAGCTAAGCTGGTTCGGCACGGCCGAACCGGAGGCGTATGACCTGACCTACGATCCCTTGCCGGGCTTTCCAAAGGCGCCGTTTTTCCCGCTGTGGTGGGATGTGCCCTTTGACACAGCGCAGCCGGAACCGGGGATCTATGCCATCAGCGCGACCAATCTGGCGGAGCTGCCCCTGCGTGTCGAAGAGAAGCAGGTCTTTGCCTACTTCCGCGCGCGAGAACCCGATGACCGTATCGGCGGTTCGATACTGATCTATGTCGTCCCTTGAGTCCGGCCTGCGCTCCCCGATGGATCGATGGCTGGCCCGCCGCTGGCTGTGGCTGTCCGTTGGCATCCTGCTTCTGGCTGTGGCAACCCGGCTGCCGGCGCTGCGGGACGTGCCGCCGGGCCTGGCGCAGGACGAGGTCCTGGACGCTGACATCGCCCTGTTCATTCGGGGCGGCGAGCACGCCCTCTTTTTCCGGCACGGCTACGGCCACGAGCCGCTGTATCACTACTTCGCCGTCCCGTTTCAGGCGCTGCTGGGAGACAATCTGCTGTCGATCCGGCTGCCCGCGGCCGTGCTCGGCCTGCTGCTCGTGGCCCTGGTCCTGCGCTGGGCGCGGCGAGATTTCGGGCCGGTGGCAGCCGCCGTGGCCGGGCTCCTGCTGGCGGTTGGCTGGTGGCCGATCATCTTCAGCCGGATCGGGATACGGCCGATCATGGAGCCGGTGATACTGATGCTGTCGGTCCTGCTCTGGCCGCTGGCCGCGCGCGCCGTGACGGAGCGCACCCTCATTCGGACGGTCGGGGCCGGATTGTTCCTCGGGCTCTCGTTCTATACCTACACGGCCGCTCGCGTCCTGTTCCTGCAGCCGGTCCTGCTTGCCCTTTACTGGCTGGCGCGCCGCCTGCTGGACCGCGAGCCGGGGACGCGGCGCCTTGCCGGCGTCCAGCTTCGCCTCACTGCGCTGGTCCTCGTCCTGGCCGCCGTCGTCTATGCGCCGATGGGGCTGACGCTGCGCGCCGATCCGGATCTTCAGCAGCGGGTTGACCAGCTCGAAGGTCCCCTGACTTCGCTGCGGGAAGGCGACCCCGGCCCCGTGCTGGCGATGTCTGCCGCGACGCTCGGCGTCTTCAGTTTCACCGGTGACCCGCGCTGGACCTACAGCCTGCCGGGCAGGCCGATCTTCGACCCGCTCACGGCTCTGCTGTTCTATGCTGGTCTGATCGTTGCGCTGGCCCGCTGGCGCGACCCCCGCTATGCCTTCTTGCCGATGTGGCTGGCCGTGGCGCTGTTGCCCAGCGCGCTGACCCCCGACGCTCCCAGTACGGTCCGTCTGGTCGGCGCGATCCCGGTCGTCCATTTGTTGCCGGGACTGGCGGTGTCCGCCGGGACGGTCTGGCTGTCGCGGCGACCTGGTCGCGCGAAGCCGCGTTTGTCTCGCCTCCTGGTCCCCGTTGCGCTGGCCCTGCTGCTCCTGCTCAACCTTGTCCGGACCGTCGCCGATGGCTTCATTCGCTGGCCCTCCGACCTGGAGACCCATCTGAAGTACCAGACCGTCGTTCGTGACATCGGCCTGCACGCCATGAACACCCCAGGCGGTGCGCCGGTTGTGGCCGACGCGTTCTTTGAGCCGATTGACGCTTCGTCTCTGGCGCGAAACGCGGGGCGCGATCTGGCGGCTCGATGGGTGCAGACCGGGGAGGGCGTGGCCGGCGCCCTCGTCTGGCCGGGCGGCGAGGGGGAGAGCAGCCTCTACGTGCCCGAGTTTGCGCCGCTCGACCCGGAACTGGCGGCCGCTGGCGGGCTGAGCCCTGAGCCGGCGGAACGAAGCCCCGGCCGGCCGTCGTTCTCCGTCTACCACCTCGCGAACAAGCCGCAGCCTGCGGGCGGCCGGCGCGCCGCATTCGCCCCTTCCGGCGCGCCTCCCCGGTTGAGTCTGACAGGCCTGACGATGCCGGGTGGACCGGCCGAAGAGCAGCTGCGACTGCTAACCACCTGGGAGGTAGACGGCCGGCTGCCCGAGGACTTGGCTATCTTCGTCCATCTGTTGAATGACCGGGGCGACGTCGTGGCCCAGCATGATGGGCTGGATGCCGCACCGGCGACGCTGCGTCCCGGTGATGTCGTCCTCCAGCGCCACGTCCTGCCCCTGCCGGCCGATCTGGCCGCCGGCGAGTACACCCTGCGACTTGGCCTCTACCGACGAAATGACGGGTCGCGATGGACGACGGGCGGTGCGGATGGGCTGGCTGCCGGCAGGTGCGCAGTCGAAACGCAGTCTGAGAACATGCGGTGTGTTTTGTCGGGGCAAGGCTAGAAGGTTATCATCCGCTCCGACACGCTCGGGCACCCTGGCCCGGCATATCGTCAAGGAGAGAAACCGATGGAAATACATCAGCATCGTCAACGCGCGCGCGGCCTTCTGCTGGGGTTGCTGGTCGCGCTCGCGCTCGTCACCGGTCTGTCGCAGGCACTGGCGGCGGCCGACGACGGCGATCGTCGTCCAACACCCGAGCCGGGCGCGCCGCCTGAGGCGTCACCCTACGCTGAGGTGATCAGCACGACCGCGGAACTGCTGGCAACCGAATGGTCAGTCGAACGTTATGTGGCGGCCCATTCCATCCCGGCCGGCCTTCTGGCGCCGGCGAACCTCAACCAGTCCGAGAAGACCGCGTCACCCGAGAACGTGGCTCCAAACGGCACCACCCGGTTCACGATCACCGTCGTCAACTCCGGCAACTCCGATGTGCTGGTGGCCATGACCGATGACCTGCCGAACCAGTTCGACTACCTCGACCATTCCTGTATCGCCCTGTTGACCGACACCTGTGGTTATAGTGGCGGGGTCGTGACCTGGAAAGGGACTGCCATCGCCGGTCAGGAAGCCGTCATTCAGATCGACGCCAAATTGAAGCAGAACGTGCAGCCGGGAACGAAGATCACCAACACGGCCCAGATCAAGGGCGGCGGAGACACGATCAACGTATCGGCCCAGATCACCGTAAAGAACAAGACTGCTTCGCCGTTCCAGTTCCTGCCGTTCGCCATCCGTGGACTGGATCCGGAACCCCAGGCAGTTGTCTTGACGCCGGGCGTGCCGAACAGCGCCAACGAATGGACGATGACCTGGACACCGGGCCAGGGCTCCACGAGCTACGAGTTGCAGGAGTCTCTCAGCCCCGGCTTCGAGGGGGGCTACACCTATGCCATCGGGCCGGTGACAAGCTGGAAGATCACCCAGCAACCGTCGTTCACGAACGTCTTCTACTACCGCGTGCGCAGCGTCATCGGGGCCAAGCGCGGGCCGTGGTCCAATACCGTCAGCGTCGTCGGCGGCTACTTCGACGACTTCAAGGATCCCGCCTCCGGCTGGAAGATGCGACGCACGACCTATCTGGAAGAAGTGCGCAGCTACTACGAGATCGACGGCACGAGGAGCCAGTTTGTGATGTTCATCGACGACCGCTGGGACTGGGGAATCGCCAGCCCCGGCGCTCCTGCCCCGCGCCTCCCGTACGTGATCGAGTATGAAGCCAAGATCGTCGATCCGTCCGTGCCGAACGTCACCTCCGGCTTCGTCTTCGGTGGAGACTGGCCCAGCACCACGGGATGTCCGAGCGATCCGGGTTCCTTTGATGGCATCTACAAGCACGACGACTGCTTCAACCACTTCTACAACACCAACGGCATCTTCTATGGCAAGGCCAACGGCAGCGCCATCAAGTTGCTGTTCGAGCGTGTGGACCAATTGGTCTGGTGCCTGGGCTGTGGCGGGAGCCCGATGAAGCGAACCGGCGACATCAACACCAATCAGGCCGCAGACTATCGCGGTATCGACTCCGAAGGTTGGAACAAGTACCGCATCGAGGTTCGCCAGAGCGGGATCAAAGTATTCGCCGGCAAGCGCGATGGCGCGCTTGAGCTCCAGCGCGAGTACGGTGACACGCGCTGGACGGGTAGTCCGTTCTTTGGCGTGTTTGCCTCCACCGATGAGTACAGCGACTCTGTCTGGCGTTTTGAATACGTCAAGGTCATGCCGCTGGACAACTAGCTTCGTTCAAGCGACAGCTTTGTGATTGAGGCCGGCGGGAAGCTGTCTCCTGCCGGCCTTTCACGTTGGTGGGGCCGGGCGGTCTCCTCTGCACTTGCCCTTCTGTGACGGAACGCTATTATCCTCAAAACTTCGCGGCCAGAAGACCGCGATTCCTAACACGGAGACTAACGCTGATCAACATGTTGCCTGAAGTACGCTCTTTTTCATGGACTCGTTTTCTGCGCCGCCGCGGTGTTTCTGGCGGCTTCGCTCTCTTGCTCATTCTGATGGTGTTCACCGGCCTGGCCGCGGCCCAATCGGCAGGTGACCAGTCGGCCTACGAGCACGTTCTCCCCAGTGATGGGCAACTCGCCCAGACCGCGCCGTCGCTCGAGCGTTACACGGCCGCCCACTCCGTCCCGGAAAACCTGCGCCTGGGACCGGACCTGAGCGGCTCCCGGCTCGTCGCCTCGCCGGAGCGCGTCGCGCCCGGTGGCCTTGTTCGCTTCTCGCTGACGGTTGACAACAGTGGGGACCAGGATGCGCCCGTATCGGCCAGCGTCCGGTTGCCCGCCGGTTTCGCCTATGCCGGCCACGAATGCTCCGGCCTGCTGGACGGTGAATGTGCCGCGACGGACGGTGTCGTATCCGCGAACGGGATCGCCGGCGTCGGCCGGCCGACGGTGATAGCCGTTCAGGCGCGGGCCTCGGCCGATCTCACAGACGGCCGGCGAACGACCGCCTCAGCCGTGGTCAGCAGCGGGCCAGACTCGCTGGACCTGGAAGCCCCGCTTGTCGTCGATGAGGCGGCCCTGTCGACCGTACAGATCCTGCCCTTCACCGTGTACGGCCTGCAGCCCAATCCTCCCAGGGTCACGCTCACCGCCGGGCGCGTCAACGGTTCCAACGGCTGGACGATGAGCTGGACGGCCGGCCAGGGCGTGACCGGCTACGAACTGCAGGAATCACAGACGGAGGACTTCGCGGAGGTTCGCACGTTTGACTTCGGTCAACAGACCAGCTTTGACCTTCAAAAGGAGCCCTCCCCCCATAACGTCTACTACTACCGCGTTCGCAGCCTGATCGGCCCGACACCCGGTCCCTGGTCGAATGTAGAGACGGTGGTTGGCGCCTACTTCGATGACTTCAATGACCCGACCACCGGCTGGAAACTTGTCCGGACCACCTACCTGGAGGAAGTTCGCAGCTATTACGACATCACGGATGATCACACCTGGTACGTTGTGCAGTCTGAGGACCGCTGGGACTGGGGAATCGCCAGCCCGGGAAAGCCTGCCCCGCGCCTGCCCTACGTGATCGTTTATGAAGCACGGATGCTGCACGTGGCGAATCTGCAGTCGCATGGGGCGGTCTTTGGTGGCGACTGGCCCAGTCTCGGTGGTTGCCCGAGCGACCCCAGCACGTTCGACGGCCTATACAAGCACCAGGACTGCTTCAACCACTTCTATAACACGAACACCATCTTCTACGGCGGTCTCAAATTGCTCTTCGAGCGAATCGACCGGTTGGAGTGGTGTCTGAAATGTGGCGGTAGCCCGATGAAACGCCTTGGGGACGTTGGCAACACAACCAACCTGATCCTGATCGATCCGGAAGGGTGGAACCACTATCGCATCGAAGTCCGCGAGGACAGCATTAAATACTACGCCGGGAAGCGCGGCGGACCGCCGCACCTGCGAAAGGTCTACACCGACACACGCTGGGTCGACGACCCCTACTTCGGCCTGTTCGTTTCCACGGACGAGTACAGCAATTCGTGGTGGGCGATCGATTATTACCGGATCATGCCCCTCGACGAATAAGTCAGCACGCCTTACCATCTGAGATGATGGCCGGCAAGCACGGGCCTGCCGGCCGCCATTCGTCATGAAGCAGCCTCTTGCCTTTCCCCGGCACGTCAGGGTCTGGGCCGCCGCCGCTGTCCTGATGCTGGCCTGGACTCTGGCTCTGACGAGCCTGAGCCGGGAATCCCCCACGTTTGACGAACAGGGCTTTCTGGTCCGCGGCCTTGCCTACCTGCGCGGCGACGAGGACGGAAGCCGTCGTATCCGGGTCGGACACCCGCTCGGGCTCAACGCGCTGAACGCGCTCCTGCTGGTCCGGGACGACACTGTCCTCTTGCCGATCGAAGACCCCTCCTGGCAGGAAAGCAACTTTCATCGTCCCGCCGAGCTGTTCCTGTGGGAGATCGGCAACGACGTCGAACACGTCATCTTCCTGGCTCGCGTGCCGACGCTCTGGCTGGGGCTTCTGCTGGCCGCCGTCGGTGGGAGGTGGGCGGCCGAACTCACCGCTCGCTGGTCGCGCGGGCGCGGTCTTGGCGCGCGCCAGCGGGCATGGTCCGTTTCGGCCGCGGCCCTGTTGGCGCTAGTCCTGCTGGCCCTCGATCCGAACCTCTTGGCCCACGGCCGCCTGGCGACGACCGATCTGGGACTTGCGGCGGCGGCTTGTCTGGCGGGCTACGCACTCTGGCGCTTCGCCACGTCACCATCCCTGCGCTGGGCCGTGCTGGCGGGCGCGGCGCTCGGCCTGCTCCAGAACACCAAGTTCACCGCCTTGCTCTTCGTCCCGCTCTTTGGGCTGGTGCTGCTAGTAGCCTTTGTCTTTCACTGGCGGCGTGGTGCAGGTGAGGGCTCACCTGGACGCTTCGTGCTGCTGGCAGTGGTCGCCTATCCGCTGTCGGCTCTTCTTGCGCTGTGGGCAAGCAATGGCTTTCAGGTCGGGACGCTGCCGGCGGCCGTGCCCATGCTACCGTGGCTGGGCGGCCGGACCCTGCCGCTATCAGCCCATCTGGAGCAGTTGCTCGACATCGGCGGCCGCCTCCAGGTATCAACACCCGCCTTCCTGCTCGGCCGATATTCGGATTCCGGCTGGTGGGTCTACTTTCCGGTCGCCTTTATACTGAAAACCCCACTGCCGATCCTGTTCCTGTTCCTCGCCGCTTTAGTTCGTATAGTGACAAGTTTCGCTCGTGGCGACCGGCTCTTTCGCGGCGAGCGGCTGTTGGACCTGGCAGCCCTTCTCATCCCGTCGCTTGGCTACTTCGCCATCGCTTTGACGTCCGAGATCAATCTGGGATACCGCCACCTGTTGCCGGTTCTGCCGTATCTTTATGTCCTGACGGCTGCCGTCATAACCGACTGGGCCATGACAGCGGAGGCAGGGCGAACGCGGGTTTGGCTGCCGAGACTGGTTGCCGCGGCCGCGGGATGGCTGATCCTCCTGTCGGTCTGGATCTACCCCCACTTCCTGGCTTTCTTCAACGTCCTGGCGGGTGGGCCCGACAACGGCTGGCGGGCGCTGGTTGACAGCAACATCGACTGGGGCCAGGACCTCCCCGCCCTGGCCCGGTGGCAGGACGAGACAGGCAACCGGCCGATCTGGCTCAGCTATTTCGGCGAGGCGCGACCGGCGTACTACGGGATCGACTACACCGGTCTCGAGAGCTTTCCGCCGCGGTTGATGAACCCGCTGGCGCGGCCTTTCGTCCCTTCTGACCCGGCGCCGGGCTGGTACGCGATCAGCGCCACGACGCTGCAGGGCGTCCACTTTGACGACCACGACCTGTACCGCTATTTCCGCGAGCGCACGCCGGATGACAAGTTGGGCTACAGCATCTTCCTGTACGACGTCCCGGCAAGGGGCGAGCGAGCCGATGTCCTGCTGAGTGGCATTCAGCCCGACGAGATCGCCGCGGATGACTTCGCCTTGCTCGGCACCAATGATGTCGTGTTCCGCTGGATCGACGGCCGGCAAGCCGTCTTGCTGCCAACCGGGGATCGGCCGCGCTGGCTCATCGAATCGACCGACGCGCCGCTGGCTCCGGTTATCCGCGAGGCTCTTGGCTCCGACAGCGCGCGAGAGGTTGTCTCCAACGACACGTACCGGATCGTTCAGCTGCCGCAGGGGCCGGCAGAGAGCGAGCCTCCGGCCGAGGTATTTGAGGCAAATAGCGGCCGGGTCAGCTTTCTCGGGGCCGGTGTACAGCGCGGCCCGGACCGGATCCAGGTGCAGACGCGCTGGCGGCAGGAGGGCGAACCGGCCCCGGTCAAGATCTACGTCCACCTCGTTGACAGCCAGGGAGCGCTGGTCAGCCAATGGGACGGCCTCGGCGTGGCCTGGGAGGGCTGGCGGGACGGTGATATACTCTTTCACATGCATGACCTTCGGCTGCCGGAACCATTGTCGCCCGGGACCTACAGACTTGTAGCGGGTCTCTACCATCCCGAAACGCTCGACCGCTGGCGGGTGCTCTCGGGCGCGCCGGGAGCCGTGCTGGCGGAGTTTCGCGTCCCGTAGCGGATGTCACAAGGAGTCACTTATGGCTTTTCATGGCGCCGGTTGGTGGTCGTACCTGAGCCACGACGAGAACCAGGATAGACCCGTTGTCACCCGCGCTCTGCTGGAGCGCGTCTGGGTGTTTGCGCGGCCGTACGCCGCCAAGACCCTCCTGTTGCTGCTCACCATCCTGCTCACCACTGCCATCGGCCTGATAACCCCCCTGCTGTTGCGGAGGCTCATCGACGACGCCATTCCCAACGGGGATACCCAGCAACTGAACCTGCTGGCCCTCGGCCTCATCGCCATCCCGATCGTGAGCGGCTTGATAGGCGTCTGGCAGCGGCAGCTCAATTCGACCATCGGCGAAGGCATCATTTTTGACCTGCGCTGCGCCCTCTATGCCCATATGCAGCGAATGTCGCTGCGATTCTTCACCCAAACGCGCACGGGCGAGCTGATGTCGCGGCTGAATAGCGACGTCGTTGGCGCTCAACAGGCCGTCACCAGCACGCTGACGTCGATTGTCTCGAATGTCATCACCGTGGTCGCCACGCTGGCGATCATGATCGCGCTGGAATGGCGACTGACGCTGCTGGGGCTGATCGTGCTGCCGCTGTTCCTGCTGCCGGCCCGACGCATCGGCCGCATCTTGCGCGACCTGCGGCGTCGCGCGCTGGAAGTCAACGCCGAGATGAATGCGACGATGAACGAGACGCTGAATGTCAGCGGAGCGCTGCTCGTCAAGCTCTTTGGCCGCGAACCGCGCGAGATGGCCCGTTTCAGCAAAGACGCTGCCGGCGTGCGCGATCTGGGCATCCGCCAGGCCGTTGTCAGCCGCTGGTTCTTTCTTACGCTTGGCATCATCAGCGCCATCGGCACGGCGCTGGTCTACTGGGTGGGCGGTTACCTGGCCATTGAAGGGCTTTTCACCATCGGCACCATTGTGGCCTTCGGCACCTACCTGGGTCAGCTCTATGGCCCGCTGATGGCACTGACAAACGCGCCGGTCGAGTTTGCCCAGAGCATGGTCAGTTTCGAGCGCGTGTTCGAGGTGCTCGATATCCCGGTCGAGATCGTTGAACAGCCGAACGCGCTCGCGCTCGGGCGTGTCGAGGGACGGATCGAGTTTGAAGACGTCGCATTTGATTACCGTGCCGCCGGTCCCGGGCAGGGCGGCCTGTCGGAGGTCGTCCGCTACAGCTGGGGCGGGGGAGAGGCGATGCTGAAGCGGGGCCGGCAGAGGACGGTCGCCTATGAGCAGCCGGCCGG
>CAYRBP010000024.1:31802-59369 GCA_964422535.1 uncultured Ardenticatenaceae bacterium
GGCGGATGAGGAGACAGCCTCTGTCTCGCGGCCGTTGGCGTTACAGGGCGTGTCGTTCACCATCGAGCCGGGCCAGCTGGTTGCCCTGGTGGGACCAAGCGGCGCCGGGAAGACGACCATCACCTATCTCATTCCGCGCCTGTATGACCCTACCGGCGGCCGCGTTTTGCTCGACGGCCATGACCTGAAGACGGTCACGCTCAACTCCCTGGCCGATGCCATCGGCATGGTGACGCAGGAGACCTATCTCTTCTATGACACCATCCGGGCCAATTTGCTCTACGCTCGTCCGGAGGCGACTGAGGCGGAGGTCATCGCCGCGACGAAGGCTGCCAACATCCATGACTTCATCATGGGACTTGCCGATGGCTACGACACGGTCGTCGGCGAACGCGGTTACCGGCTGAGCGGAGGCGAGCGCCAGCGCATCGCGATCGCCCGGGTGATCCTGAAGGATCCCCGCGTACTGGTACTGGACGAAGCGACCTCTCACCTGGATTCGCTGTCAGAGGCGCTGATCCAGGACGCGCTTCAGCACGTCATGAAAGGGCGAACGAGTCTAGTCATCGCCCACCGCCTGTCGACGATCCTGGCGGCCGACCGCATCCTGGTCATGGACCAGGGCCGGCTGGTCGAGTCGGGCACGCACGCCGAACTGCTCGAGCGCGGCGGCCTGTACGCCTCGCTGTACGAGACGCAGTTCCGTCCTGAAATCGAGCCGACCACGGGCGAGCCTGAGCTGTTCGGATAACCGGCCGCGCCGCGGTCAGGGCCGGATGGCCGCCGGCAGGTACGAACGGAAGTCGAGTTCTCGCGTGACGGACACGAATACGGCCGATAAGGGGCCGGTATGGCCCTGGTCGTCCGTGCCTCGGACGTAGACGACATGGCGTCCGGGCGAAAGGTCATCCGGGACGAAGGCGGATGTAACCCGCTCCTCGACCTCGTCGAACGCGCCGTCGGCGGCCTGCATCGGCACCGGTTGCGCCCCCGGAACCCAGAACGGCACGTCGATCGCATACTCGGCCGAGACGACTGGGCGCTGACCATTGTCCGCGTCTGTCATGGTGGCCGATAGGTTGCCGTCCTGGGCGTCCGCCTCGACCGACAGCGCGTCCGGGCCGAACGCTAACTGGTACGGCGCGCGCGCGATCCGGGCCGCGTAGACGAAAGCGGGCCCGAAAGCCGGCCACTGCACCGCATCGATCGCCTGATACGGCGGCATGAACTGGTTGCCCACCTCGAAAGTGAATGCCGGGATCCCCAGTTCGCCATAGGCCCAGTCATCGGTCGTGCCGCTGGCGGCGTAGAGACATTCGGTCGGCTGGCAGGAGAGCGAGCCGCTGAAAGAAGCCAGTTTGTCGCCGATGGCCTTCAGTTCGGGTCGATTGGGGGCCGGCCCGCCGTTCTCGTAGCCCCACGGCCAGAGGACCAGGTTGCCGTAGCTATGGACCGTGATCAGGACGCCGCCTGTGTCCGCCGGAGCCGCGTCGCCTGCGCCTGGCCCGCGCCGGTCCGCGAACAACTGGCTTACCAGCGCCTGGATGCCTTCAACCTCCGGCTCGGAAGCGGCCGCCGGGCCGCGAAAGGTCAGATCGCACGGGTTGTCACTCGCGCCGGGCGTGCCCCACTTGAAACTGTGGTTGCGATTCAGGTCAACGCCGAGCTGGGTGACATCTGCCCACGCTGCCGCGCAATCGTCGTCGCCGTCTCCGTCGGCGTCGACGTCGAAGTTCTTCCGGTGGTAGAAGGGGGCGCCGAATGCGGCGGCACCCAGTTCGACGATCCAGTGCCCGTCGGGGTTGGCCGTCGGGACGATCCAGATCTCGTGGTGTTCGACGAT
This sequence comes from uncultured Ardenticatenaceae bacterium, assembly GCA_964422535.1. Classification (GTDB taxonomy): domain Bacteria; phylum Chloroflexota; class Anaerolineae; order Promineifilales; family Promineifilaceae; genus Promineifilum. The sequence continues at coordinate 33,646 of CAYRBP010000024.1, forward strand.
CCAGGTCGCATCGGCATTTTGGCCGTAGCCTTCCAGGAGCCATTCAGCGAAGCGCATCACGAGTTCCGGGGTGGTGATCTCGCGGGCATGGATGTTGGCCATCAGGAACAGCACCGGCTTCGTGCCCCGGGCGATGGTTTCGCCGCTGATGACGGAACTGCCCGGCACGGCCCCGTCGGTGATCCGGATCGCCCGCAGGTCGAAGCCGGACAGGCTGTGGTTTTCCAGCGCGGTACAACCGCCCGCCTGCTTGCAGTGACTCCGGCCATAGGTGAAAGGCGTGACGAGGCCGGGGTAGCCGGCCGCGAGCTGATCCATGTCAGCGTAGAGCTCGTCGACCGTGCGATAGCCGCCGCTGAAGGCGGCCGGGGCATCGCTCGCCAGCAACCGGGCCGTAGCGGCCGGGTCAACCCGTACCGCCCATCCGCTGCGGCGCAGCGACTCCAGAACGGCGGTCGAGCCACCGATGACGACCTCGTCGTGCGCGAGGTCGTTCTCCCAGACATCGTAACGCGCCAGCCCGGTCAGCTGGTCGATGGTGTCATAGGCGACACGCAGGACCAGAGGGCCGGCCGCAGGCCCATCGCCGGCATCCGTCCTGCCCGCGGCCAGCGTGCTCGCGGCGGCCGTGATGATGAGCAGGGCGAGAAGCAGGCCGTGCCAGAAACGGGGCCGCAGCCGCTGCCCGGGCATGGCTACTTCGCCTGCCGGCGGCGGCTGAGCCGGGGAAGAAAGATCGCGGCCAGCATGAGCAGCAGGAAGATGCCAAAGATGATGTAAGCCACAGGGTCCATGAATGCGTTCCTTTATGATTCGGGGTAGCGATCAACCAGTGCATGAGATTATAGCCGCCGCGTCAGACGACACAATCGACTGCCCATGCTGTCGCCCCCGGAGGGACCGGCCGGCCGCGATCCTGCCCGCGACACCTGAAAGGCCCGGAAGCGTCGCCAAGCGCGCCTTGCGGAGATGACTCGGCCGTGCTAAACTCATGCTTCGATGTCTAACCTATACAAAAAAGGGGGTGAATGCTCTGCCTAAGGTAACACTACGGTCTGACGAGTCGCAGGAACAGTTGCTGCGTCGTTTCAACCGCGAAGTCATCAAGAGCCGTGTCCTGACCGACATCCGGCGCAAGCGCTGGTTCGTTTCGAAGAGCGAACTGGAGCGCATCGCGAAGAAGAAGGCGGCCCGCCGCACGCGCAAGACGCAAAAGGAACAGCAGCAGACTGCCTAATTGCAGGCTGTATTCTCACCCCTTCGTTATTCATTCAAAGCCCCCGGCCCGCTGCCGGGGGCTTTTGTATGTCGGCAGCCCTGCGCCGGCGTGCTATCATCCTGTTGCTATGCCTCTAATCCCGCCGGCCGATGAGCTACTCCCATACCTGAACGCGATCTTAATCGGGTCTGGCGTCGCCCTCAGCCTGCTCTGGCTCGCGGTTGCGCTCTGGTCGGCGCGGGATGCGCGGGCGCGTTCCCGCGCCTGGTGGGCGCCGGTCCTGACCTTCCTGTTCGTGCTGCTTGTTCCGATCATCGGCCTGGTCATTTACCTGCTGCTGCGGCCGCGCGACACCCTGGCCGCCAGGTATGACCGGGCACTGGAGCAGGAAGCGCTGTTGCAGGGAATTGAGGAACGACAGGCGTGTCCCGGTTGTTCGCGCTCGGTTGACCCGCGCTGGGTGGTCTGCCCGCGCTGCCACACGCGGCTCCACGAACCCTGCCGCCACTGTGGGTCGCCGCTTGAACCCGGCTGGGATATCTGTCCCTTCTGCGCCTCGCTGGTCGAACGGCCGGAGCCCATCGCGACGGAGGCTTTGGCAGCGACGGCACCTATCCTTAATACTGCCGACGTCGAGAACGGCCGCCACGCGGACGAGCCACTACTTCCTGACGAGGCCCAGGAACCCCCTCCCGCGGCTGAGACGGGAACCCGATCCACGCGCCGGCGTCGCTCAGAACTGGGGTAGCACCGCCTCGAAGGTCCGCAAGTAGTCGTCCAGCACGGCGCGCGCCCGGCCAATGTCGTTGATCATGGGGTCGAGCAGGAGGGTCTGTAGGGCGAGCGTCCTGTCGCCGCTGACGGCCGTATCGACGACCATCTCAACGAGCTCGACTTCGCGACGGCACAACTCGGCTACCCCGCGCGGCAGCGGCCCCACCTGGACGGGCCTGATGCCGTATGATCCGACCATGGCCGGAACCTCGACGATGGTCTCGTCGGGCAGGTTCGGGATCGCGCCCTGATTGGGCACGTTGACCGTCTCGTCGTAGTACTCGTGGCCTGTGCCGATTCCGACGATCACTTCGGCCGCGCCTTCGCTTTCCGCCTCGCGCAGGCCGTCCACCGGCATGGCCCCGGCAGCCATGTCCGACATCATCTTCAGCAGGAACTCACGCACGCCCTCGTTGCCGCTCCAGTCGTAGAGCGGGAGCTGGTAGGTCTCCCACGGCCTGGCGACGGGGTCATGAAGATAGGGCATGTACTCGGCCAGATGGGTGTCACCCGGCAGCGGGCAGTAGCCGAACGTGCGGAAAAGGTCCATCGAGAACGGTTCCAGGGTCGGCGGAGCCTTGTCGATGGCGGCGCGCAGGGCCGGGTAGAGGTCCTCTCCCGTCTCGCGATCGTGGATGTCGAGCAGCCAGATGAAGTGGTTGAGGCCCGCCGACGTCAACTGGACGTGGCGCCGGCCGGCCGCGGCCAGGGTGCGGTTGTTGGCTACGTTCGCCGGATCGGAGTGGAGGTTGACGCCGGCCGGCACGTCAATGCCGTAGCGGTCGCGCAGCAACACGGCCGCGATGCCATAACCAACGTTGATCTGGTGGCACTTGCCCACGACCTTGATGCGCGAATACTTGGTGACCGCGCGGGTGATGCGAGGCAGGGGGTTGCTGAAGTTGATCAGCCAGGCGTCCGGGCAGAGTGCCTCCATATCACGGGCGATCGCCATGAACGGCGGGATCTGGCGGCAGGCGTGCATCAGCCCACCCGGCCCTCCGTTCTCGGCGTACGGCTGGCGAAGGCCGTGGCGCGTTGGAACCTCCCAGTCGAGCCGCCACAGGACCTCGCGCGGCGGTATCTCGATCGAGACGATGACGAAGTCCGCCCCAGCCAATACATCGTTGCGATTGGTGCTGGCGGTGATCGACATCTCCGCGCCCCAGGCGTCGCTCATGCGCTGGGCGACCGCGGCAACATCCGCCAGGCTGTCGTGATGGAGGTCGACCAGGGCGAGCTCGCTGCCGCGCAGGGCAGGCTCGCGAATGAGCGTCGCAAGGGTGGTCGGGCCGAAACTGGCGCTGCCTGCGCCGATGATGACGATCTTGAGTGGGTTCATGGCCATAGTTTCCGGTGTGCGCTTTGGGATTTCCCAATTATACTTGTTTGGCCGCCGGCGGGAACGCCGGCGCAGGGACAACACCGCAACGGGAGGCAATCATGGCAGAGGAAGCCAAGCAAGCCGCAGCAGAGATCTACCATCCATCTCCGGAGGTCGTCGCGCACGCCTATATCAAGGACTACGACAAGGTCTACGCCGAGGCCGCGGCCGATCCGGTCGCGTTCTGGGGCCGCATCGCTGCCGAGAACTTCGAGTGGTTCCGGCCGTGGGATAGCGTGCTGGATGATAGCAATGCACCCTTCTTTCGCTGGTTCGACGGCGCGAGGGTCAACATCGTCCACAACGCGCTGGACCGCCACCTGCGCAGCGCGACGCGCAACAAGGCGGCGCTCATCTTCGAGGGCGAGCCTGGCGACGTTCGCACGTACACCTACCAGCAGCTGAGCCATGAGGTGTCGAAGTTCGCCGGGGTCCTGAAGTCGCAGGGCGTCGGCCGTGGCGACCGGGTCACGATCTACATGGGCCGCATCCCTGAACTGCCCATTGCCATGCTCGCCTGCGCCAAGATCGGCGCGATGCACTCGGTTGTCTACGGCGGATTCTCCACGGAAGCGCTCTACGACCGCATCCAGGACAGCCAGTCCAAGGTGCTGGTCACGTGTGACGGGGCCTGGCTGCGCGGTGAGATTGTCGAACTGAAGAAGATCGCCAACGAGGCACTCGACAAGGGCACCACCGTTCAGAGCGTCGTCGTCGTCAAGCGAACCGGGAATGAGGTGGAGATGGTCGCCGACCGCGACCACTGGTACCACGAGTTGATGGCCCTTCCTGTGGCCGACCCCAAGACGCCGACCGAAGAGATGGGCGCGGAGGACCCGCTGTTCATCCTCTACACGTCGGGGACGACCGGGCGGCCGAAGGCGATCCTGCACACCCACGGGGGCTACATGGTCCACACGGCCACGACGCTCAAGTGGGTCTTTGACATCAAGCCCCATGATCTTTTCTGGTGCGCCGCCGATCCGGGCTGGATCACCGGCCACAGCTATATCGTCTACGCCCCGCTGGTGCTCGGCGCGACGAGCTTCATGTATGAAGGCGCTCCGGCACACCCGAACCCCGACCGCTGGTGGTCGATGGTTGCCAAGTATGGCGTGACCATCCTCTACACGGCGCCGACGGCCATCCGGGGCCTGATGCGGTTCGGAGAGACCTGGCCCAACCTTCACGACCTGTCGAGCCTGCGCCTGCTGGGGTCCGTCGGCGAACCGATCAACCCTGAGGCGTGGCGCTGGTACTACCGGGTGATCGGAAAGGAGAAGTGCCCGATCATGGACACCTGGTGGCAGACCGAGACGGGCGGTTTCATGATCACGCCGTTGCCCAGCGTGCCCCTCAAGCCCGGTTCGGCGACGCGGCCGTTCCCCGGCATCATCGCTGAAGTCGTCAACGAAGAGGGGGAGTCGGTCGCCGCGAACGAGGAGGGTTTCCTGGTCATCAAGGCTCCGTGGCCGGGCATGTTGCGGACGATACTGGGTGACCCCGACCGGTATGTGCAGCAATACTGGTCACGTTACGAGGAACAGGGCTGGTACACAGCCGGGGACAGCGCACGACGCGACGAAGATGGTTACTTCTGGGTCATCGGCCGCGTCGACGACGTCATCAAGGTCTCCGGTTACCGGCTCGGCACGGCGGAGATCGAGAGCGCGCTGGTCAGCCATCCGGCTGTTGCCGAGGCGGCGGTCATCGGCGTGCCGGACGAATTGCGCGGCAACATCATCCGTGCGTACTGCATCCTTCGCCAGACAGCGGTCCCAAGCGAAGCGTTGGCCCGCGAGCTAATCGACCATGTAGGCCACGAGATGGGCCCGATCGCCAAACCCGCGTCGGTCGAATTCGTGGAATCACTGCCGAAGACCCGTTCCGGCAAGATCATGCGCCGGGTCCTGAAGGCAAAGGCGCTCGGTCAGGAGGCCGGCGACCTTTCGACCCTTGAGAAGTAGCAGGCTGGGGGAACCGGATGAACCCATATGGCGTGCCGGGGTACTCGGCCAGTGAAGTGGCGCGGAAGCTTGCGGCCGGCGAGATACTCCTCCTGCTCGATGTGCGGGAGCCCTATGAGCTGACGCTGGCCAGTCTGGGAGACGGCGTCCTGTACGCACCGCTGAGCGAACTGGCGGTGGACAGGGAGTTGGCGCTGCCCGACGACGTACGCCGGGACACGGAGCAGGAGATCGTCGTCGTCTGCCACCACGGCAACCGCAGTGCCCAGGTCACGGCCTGGTTGCGCCACCTCGGCTATTCGAATGTATTCAACCTCGACGGCGGTATCGACGCTTATGCGCGCGAGGTTGACCCATCGATCGGGATGTACTGAGAACCCACCTGATGACGACCTACCGGATCGAACCGCTGCTGTCTGCGCGCCTCTTCCAGGCGCCGCAAATCGTCGGGGATCGACTTTACTTTGTCAGCAACCTGAGCGGCCGGCTCAGCCTGTACGCCATGGACTTCGGCGGCAGCGTGCCGGAGCCATTGCTGCCGCCCGATATTGCCCTGCAGAACCCTTATCTGATAGGCACCCTGTTCCATGTTTTCCCGGGGCTGGGCAAGATTTTGCTGTTGCTGGATCGTGACGGCGACGAACGCTATCAGCCGATGCTCATCCCGCTAGACGGCGGCTATCCCGAACCCGCCTTTGGCGATGCGCTATCCGGCTATAGGGTCGGTCTGGGCCACGTGGATGAGGAGACGAATACAGTCTACCTGACCGGGGAGGCGGCCACGGAAGCGCGCACCGTGGTCTTCCGCGGCCGCCTCGAAACGGGCGACCTTCAACCCCTGTTCGAGAGCGCCTACGGCGCGGGTGTAGTGGAAGCATCGGCCGACGGCCAGGACCTCATCTTGCTTGAGGGGTACACTTTCGGTGACTTCACCGTGTTCCGCCACCGGCAAGGTCAGTTGGAAACGCTGGCCGGCACGCCCATCGCGGAGCGGTCCCCGGGAACAGCGGTCGAACTGAACAACATCAACAGCGCTGCGTTCACGCAGTCCGGCAGGTCGCTCCTGGTGACGACCTGCCTGTTCTGCGATGTCTATGGGCTGGCCCTGATTGACCTGGAGACGAAGGATGTTGTTCCGGTCGAGGAGCGCGGCCTGGTCCACAGTGGCATGGGCGAGTTGCTCCGGCTGAAGCACCTTGAGGGCGACCGGTACGCCTTGCTATACAACATCGACGGCGTCTCGTGGCTCTATGAAGGGTGGCTGGACGAGGCGGCCCGGACGTTCGAGGTCACAGCCGTCATCATCGGCCAGGGCCCCCTCGCAGGCGGCGTCACGGAAGGCTTTGACTATGACAGGTTGGCCGGCCGCTACGCCTTCGCCTTTTCGACGGCCACCTCACCGACGCAGCTGTACACCGTCGGTGGCGGCGGCCGCGACCTGACATGCCACACGAGAGAGCGGCTCATTGGCATCCCGGCCGACCTGTTGTCGCCCGGGGAAGATGCTTCGTTCGAGTCGTTCGACGGCTTGCGCGTCTCGGCCCGGTTGTATCTGCCGGCACCGGCGCTGGGCTATGACGGCCCGCGGCCGCTGGTTTACTACGTCCACGGCGGCCCGCAGGGTCAGGAACGGCCCGATTTCGCCTGGTTCTCGATGCCGCTGATCCAGTTTCTCACGCTCAAAGGCTTCGCCGTCTTCGTGCCGAATGTGAGGGGCAGTGAGGGTTACGGGTTGCGCTACATGAAGCTGGTCGATCGCGACTGGGGTGGGGATGACCGCCTGGACCACGTGCACGCCATGAGCGTGCTGGCGAGCGACCCGCGGGTGGATACGATGCGGGCCGGGGTGATCGGCCGGTCGTATGGTGGTTACATGACGCTGACCCTGGCCTCGCGACATCCGGCGTTGTGGTCGGCGGCCGTGGATATGTTTGGCCCGTACAATCTGCTGACCTTCACGGATCGAGTCCCCGAGACGTGGAAGCCGTACTTTGCGATGGCGGTAGGCGACCCGGTGAAGGACCGGGACCTGTTGATCGAGCGCTCGCCGTCCACCTACATCGACGACATCGCCTGCCCGTTGCTGGTGATCCAGGGCCAGAACGACCCGCGCGTCATCGAGCAAGAGTCACGCGAAGTGGTGGAGAGTCTCCAGGCGCAGGGCAAGACCGTCGAGTACTTGATGTTCCCTGATGAGGGCCATGACGTCCTGAAGTACGCCAACCGGGTCACCTGTTACAATGCCATCAATGAGTTCTTCACGCGCTACCTTGCTCCTCCCTGGGGAACATGAATGACACGCTAAAGGTCTATGAGGTTGGCCCGCGCGACGGACTTCAGAACGAGACCACGCATCTTGACACGGCGGCCAAGCTCGATCTTGTCCGGGGCCTGCTGGAAGCCGGATTGCGCCATGTAGAAGTCACCAGCTTCGTCAAGCCGGAGGCGGTGCCGCAGCTGGCTGACGCGGACGTGGTGATGGCGGCTGCGGTCGAACTGGTGGCCGGCGCTGGGACGCCTGTCGAACTGGTTGGCCTGGTATTCAGCGACCGCGGCTATGATCGCGCTCTGGCCTCCGGCTGCCGGTCGATGGCCTTTGGCGTGGCCGTCAGCGACACCTTCAGCCGGCGGAACACGCGCAACACCTCGGCCGAAGCGATGGCGACGGCCGCCCTGCTCGTCCGTCGGGCCCATAGCGACGGCGTTCGCACCCGGGCTTACGTCATGACCGCCTGGGTCTGCCCGTTCGAAGGCCCTATCCCGGCCCACCGTGCGGCGGCCGTCGCCCACGCGCTGTGGGATCTGGGGGTCAATGAACTGGCCATCGCCGACACGGTGGGCTACGCCAGCCCGCTGGAGGTGGGCCGGCTGATTGACCACCTGGCCCGCACCATCCCGATCTCCGCCCTGGCCGTTCACCTTCACGACACGCAGGCCCTGGGGCTGGCCAATGCTGTCACGGCGCTTCAGGCAGGCGTTCGCACTTTTGACAGCAGCATCGGCGGGCTGGGTGGCTGTCCCTTCGCTCCGGGCGCGGCCGGCAACCTGGCGACTGAAGACCTCGTCTTTCTGGCATACAAGATGGGGTTGGGAACGGGCGTCGACTTTCCGGCGCTGTGGGGGGTGATTGCCGGCCTCGAACAGCGGCTGGGTCGGCCGATCGGCGGCCGCATTCGCGCCTGGTGGGAAAGCAGCGACCGGCATGAGCCGATGCTCGGCTTCAGCTAGCCGGGTCAGGGACTGCGCCCCGTGTCGACACTCACCCCGGACGTGCTCCTCCGCGCCTATGCGCGGGGCATCTTCCCGATGGCTCACCCGGATGGGGAGGTCTACTGGTACGCGCCTGACCCGCGGGCCATCCTGCCGCTCGATGGGCTTCACGTGTCCACTTCCCTGAAGCGAGCGCTCCGGTCCGGCCGGTTCGAGGTGCGCGTCGATTCCGCCTTCGTCCAGGTCATGCGGGCCTGCGCCGAGGCGCGGCCCGGTCGCGAGACGACATGGATCAGTGAAGAACTGGTGGATGCCTACACCCGCCTGCACCGGCTTGGTTTCGCCCACAGTGTTGAGGCGTGGCGCGACGGCCGGCTCGCCGGCGGTCTGTACGGGGTCACGCTGCGTGGCCTCTTTGCCGGCGAGAGCATGTTCAGCCGGGAGCGGGACGCGAGCAAGGTCGCTCTCGTGCACCTCGCTCATCGCCTGCGGGCACGTGGCTTCACGTTGCTGGATACGCAGTTCCTGACGCCTCATTTGCAGCGACTGGGGGCGATCGAAATACCGGCGGCCGTCTACCAGCAACTGCTGGCGGAGGCCCTGCAAGTCCCGGCGCGCTTCGTCGATTGAGCTGATTGCGCGTTACAGCGTGATCGCCGGCAGCCCAGCCGTGGCCCTACCCGAGCCCACGGATGTCCCTGATGCACGTCGCTTGACCCGCGTTTCGCGCCGGACGATAATTAGTCTACCGACTTGTTCCTTCGGACAGACCGCCACTCCGTCCCTGGTGGAAGGGGGCCTCACTATGAGTCTGCAGACCATGCCGCTTGATCAGGACGATGTTCGCCTGTTCGGCGGGCGCTCCAATCCGCAGCTTGCTGCCGCCATCGCCAACTGCCTCGGCATCCGGCTGGAACCGACCCGATTCGACCGCTTCAGCAATGACAACCTGTTCGTCCAGCTGGGCGCCAGCGTCCGCGGCCGGGAAGTGTTCATCGTCCAGTCGCTCATCCCGCCGGTCAGCGACCACCTGATGGAGTTGCTGATGATGCTCGACATCGCCAAAGGCGCGGCCGCCCGCGAAGTTCATGCGGTCATCCCGTATTTCTCCTATGCCCGTTCGGACAAGAAGGACGCGCCGCGCATTTCGATCACCGCCCGACTGGTCGCCGACCTGCTCACGACCTCCGGAGCGACCCACGTCATGACCATGAGCCTCCATTCCCCCCAGGTCCACGGCTTCTTCAGCGTGCCGACGGATCCGTTGACCGCCCGCGGCCTGTTCGCCGAGTACTTCGGGCGGTACGCCTTCTCGGCGCACGATACCGTGGTCGTCGCGCCGGACGTTGGCAGCGCCAAGTCGGCCGCGCGATTTGCCCAGGCGCTTGGTCTGGGCGTGGCGACGGCCAACAAGACGCGCATCAATGACACGACGGTCAAGATGGGGGGCTTTCTCGGCCGGCAGGTGGAGGGCTTCCGGCGGGCGCTCATCCACGACGACGAGATCGCGACAGGCGGGACGATCATCGAGTTGTGCCGGCTGTTGCTGGACCACGGGCTTAAGGAGTTGTACGTCATCTGCACCCACGGCCTTTTCCTGGGCAATGCCCTGGAGAAGCTGGCGGGCATCTCGCAGATCGTCGAACTGGTGACCACCGACACCGTGCCGTTGGCTGCTGAGCGCCGGCCGGCCAACCTGGTTACGCTCTCAACAGCGCCCGTTTTCGCCGGGGCGATCCGCCAGAACTATTACCGGCGGTCCATTGGCGAGCTATTCGACTTCGCCGACCACGTGGCGGATGACGATTAGCCTTCAGCCGGCGCGGCCGCGCACGGCCGGCCAAGGCCCTCCAGAACCCAGCAGGCCACGTTCTGGTCCATCCAGAGCTGCGCGTCCACGTTAGAACCGGACGCCAGCAAATCCCAGTGCAGATGGTTGCCGGTAGACAGCCCGGTCGTGCCGACCTCGCCCAGCAGGTCGCCGGGCCGCACCGCCTGGCCCACTGTCGCGTGGATAGCGGAAAGGTGGTAGTAGCCGGTGTAAATCCCAAGACCGTGGTCGATCATCACCGCGCCGCCGCGGGCAATCAGCGGTTCGGCCAGGACCACCGTGCCTGCGGCCGGCGCCCTGACCGGGGTGCCGGCATAGGCGCTGAAATCGACGCCTTCGTGATAGCTGCGAACAGGCCCGCCGTTGTATGAGCGGCGCGCTCCGTAACCGGCTGTGATCTCCAGGAAGTCGGCGATTGGAAGTTGGAAGGGGCCGTCCCACTGCGCCTCAGGCGTGAACTCAGCCCAGATAGCCCGCACCCGTTCACGCTCCGCCTCGATCTCGGCCTGGTCGATCTCGGCCGCCTCACCGGCAAGCGTCAGGTCCTGGAAGATCCACTCCCGGTCGGTGACACGCCACGGCTGGGCCCAGACGGGGCCATCGCCTACCTTGATCCGCAACTCCGGACGGCCGCTGCCGTAGAAGGCGCCGAAGCCACCCAGGCCGACGACGCCGTTCCCCTCGCGGCCCGCGCCCCACGGCCGCCCGCCGAGGCTTGCCTCGATGGCTGCATCTGTTTCCAGGCTGCCACGGAAGCCGAGCGCGGCTCCCGGCGCAGCCACAGCCTGTGAGACCTCCAGATCCGTGAGCCCGATCGGCCAGTCTTTTGGCGTCCCTTCGGCGGTCGCGATGAGCAAGGGACGCTGCAGGGGAGGGTCGTAGGGCGAGCTCATGCCGTTGGCGGCCGCCAGCGCCCAGGGAGCCAGGTTGTGCGCGGCCGCGGTGGCCACAAGGCCGCCACCGCCAGGTCGGACCAGCCTCCCGCCGCGCTCGGCCGCACCGGCCGGGAGGGTGATCGACTCGCCGATGACCGGCTCCAGCTGCCTGTTCAGGGTGCCACTCTCGGCTCTTAGCGCGTTTTCGTCCACTTGATAACGCGCCGCCAGCGCGGGCCACGTGTCACCGGGCTCCACGGCGTGCGAGCCGGGCGCCGGTTCGGCTTGTAACGCGGTCGCCGCCATAACCGCGCGCGCCAAAGCGACGGCCAGCAAGGCGCTGATGACTGTGGATCGGACCATGAGGATGATTGTAGCCGCTTGGCGCGCCGGCTGTCACGACCTAGCGAGTTCTTGCGGGCGTTTGCGCATTGCCAAGTCGAGATGGCAATGGGACCGGGAGCCAAAGCCCTGTCAGCCGTCCCACGGTCTTCCCGGTTGCACGCCTGCTGCGCGTTCCGCGCATTCGGCGATGCTACCGAGCGTGTCTTCTGCCCGGGGATCACTTGACCGTTGACACTCATGACGCACCGTGTTATAAATAGCGTTGATAATGCAGTGCGTCATGTTGTGCAACATGAACAATTGAATCAGCCGGAAGGGCAACAGGGGAGCGTCGATGCTATGAATCCGGTCTACTTGAGTCTTGGTACGAATCTCGGTGATCGCTTCGCAAATCTGCAACGGGCGGTTGAGCATTTGCAGAAGCACCTGACGGTGACGGCCGTGTCACCCGTTTATGCGACGGAGGCCTGGGGGGTGACGGACCAGCCGTCATTCCTGAATGCCTGTGTCGCCGCGCTGACTGAGTTGAGCCCGCGCGAGCTTCTGAACGTCATCAAAGAGATCGAGCGTGAGATGGGCCGCACGCCGACGCGGCACTGGGGCCCGCGGCTGATCGATATAGACATCATCTTCTACAACCATCAGGTTGTGTCTGAGCCCGATCTGACCATCCCCCACCCGCATGTAGCGGAACGTGCCTTCGTGCTCGCCCCGCTTGCCGACATCATCCCGAACTTCATTCACCCGCTGACGGGAGAAAGCGTCCAGGCGATGCTGGATGCGGTCGAACTGGCCGATGTTGAGCGGTTGATGGAACTGCCGTTTCCATCGGTCGCGCCGTTGGGCTATTGATTCCACCGCGCCGCGCGTATCGTCGTGCAGGAGATCCGAACCGGGTGAAATTCGACTGGGGCACACGAACTTACGTGATGGGCGTCATCAATGTCACGCCGGACAGCTTTTCCGGCGACGGCATTGCCGGTGCGGTGTCGAGCGCAAGCGTTGTGGAACGGGCTGTTGCCCAGGCGCTGGCCTTTGGCGAGGCCGGGGCCGATATCCTGGACATCGGCGGCGAGAGCACGCGGCCGGGCAGTTCGCCGGTCACGGCCGATGAAGAGGCTGCCCGCGTGTTGCCGGTCGTGCGCGCCGTGCGCGAGTCGTCTCACCTGCCCATCTCGGTTGACACGTATCGCGCCGACGTGGCTGAAGCGGCCCTCGACGCCGGCGCCGACTGGGTCAACGATGTCTGGGCGCTTCGGATGGACCCGGACATGGCGCCACTGGTGGCGAAGTATGACTGCCCGGTCGTCCTGATGCACAACCGCAGCAAGCCGAAGGACGCCGTGCAGGAGTCACGCCTGGGCGGGCGATATGTCGGCGTCCACTACGATGATCTGCTGGCCGACATCCGTCGCGAACTTGAGGAGTCGATCCGGCTGGCGAAGGCTGCGGGTGTCCGGGACGAGAACATCATCGTGGATCCGGGCATCGGCTTTGGCAAGACGGTTGAGCAAAGTCTGGAGCTGCTAAACCGCCTGGATGAATTGAAGGATCTGGGCTATCCGCTGCTGTTGGGGACGTCGCGAAAGTCGTTCATCGGCTACACGCTCGACCTCCCACCCGAGCAGCGGCTGGAAGGAACCGCGGCGACGGTCGCCGTCGGCATCGTCCGTGGCGCCGACCTCGTCCGGGTCCACGACGTGGCGTCGATGGTCCGCGTCGCCCGCATGACGGACGCCATCGTCCGACCACGACGCGAGTCGATCAAGGAATAAATAAGGCTGCCCGGCAGCATCAAAGAGGGAGAGAGTGCTATGTTGGATTTTCGGCCAGATGACGAGCAGCGAATGCTCACAGACACGATCGCCCGCTTCGGAAAGGAGCGGGTGCGCAAGGTTTATCGTGACGCTGAAGAGGCCGGCGAGGTTCCGGCCGATGTTGTTCAGGCGGGCTGGGAGATCGGCCTGTTGCCGACGGCCATCCCCGAAGCCTATGGCGGCCTGGGAGAATACTCCAGCGTGACCGGCGCGCTGGCCCTGGAGGAGTTCGCGTATGCCGACCTGGCGGTCACGATGAGCGTGATGACGCCAAACCTCGTGGCGGTGCCGCTGATGCTGGCAGGCACAGAGGCGCAGAAGGAGACCTACCTGCCGGCTTTCTGTGGCGAGGTGGCGCCGAAGATGACCGCCGCGCTCATGGAGCCGGTCGTGCAGTTCAGCCCTTACCGGCTCAAGACGACGGCCGAGCGCGTCGGCGACGAGTATGTCCTCAACGGGGCCAAGATGGCTGTGCCTGGCGCCCCGGAAGCGGAGATGATCCTGGTCTACGCGGCCGAGGACGGCAAGACGCAGGCTTTCCTGGTGCCTGCCGGGACGCCCGGATTGGCTATCGGCGAGCGAGACAAGCTGATGGGCATCAAGGCGATGCCGCTATTCCGGCTGACGCTGACGGATTGCCGCGTCCCGGCCGGGAACAAGCTCGGCGGCAGCGAAGGCATCGACTTCAGCCGCATCTTGAACCACAGCCGGGTCGCGCTCGGCGCGGCGGCTGTTGGTGTCGCGCGCGCCGGGTATGAATACGCCCGCGAGTACGCGAAGCAGCGTGTCCAGTTCGGCGAACCCATCGCCCACCGCCAGTCTATCGCCTTCATGCTGGCCGACATGGCGACGGAAGTGGACGAAGCGCGCCTGCTTGTCTGGGAAACGGCCTGGCTGATGGACCAGGGCAAGGACGTCACCCAGGAAGCGACGATCATGAAGCAGCAGGTTGACCGGATGGTCGTGCAGGTGGCAGACCGGGCGTTGCAGGTCCTCGGTGGCTATGGCTACATCCGTGAGTACCCGGTCGAGTTGTGGCTGCGCAATGCCCGCGGCTTCGCGACCTTTGACGGCCTGGTGATGATCTAGGCGGCCGGCTGGAGGAGAACAGCAATGATCAGTTTCGAGATTCCACCGTTCATTCAGAATCAACTGCAACTCATCCGCATGGTCGCCGAACAGGCCATGCGGCCGCACTCGCGCTATCTGGACGAGCACGAGCACGAGCGGCCGAACGCGTTCGTGGAGATGACCTGGCCCTTCACCCAGGAGATTGTCAAGCGGACGCTGAAGCGGTATCAGCCCTCCGCCGGTAACGGAGCAAACGGCAGCGCCAAGCGCGAAGGCCCTGACTACAGCATCCTGTCTTTCATCATGATGATCGAGATGCTGAGCTGGGGCGACGCAGGACAATATCTGTGCCTGCCGCATCCGATGCTGGGTGGCGCGGCCGTTGAGTCAGCCGGAACGCCGGAGCAGAAACTTCGCTTCCTGTCCAAGTTTGCCGAGGGCAAGCCGAAATGGGGCGCGATGGCTATCACGGAGCCGGGAGCCGGTTCAGACAACAGCGCGATGCGGACGACGGCCGTGCTCGACCCGGAGACACACGAGTGGGTCATTAACGGCGAGAAGATCTTCATCACCAACGGCGCGCTGGCGCTCCGGGAGTCTGAGGGTATGTGCGTCGTTTGGGCGACCATTGACCCGAAGGCGGGACGCGCCGGCATCAAGTCGTTCGTTGTTGAGGGCGGGACGCCGGGTGTGTCCATCGCCAAGCAGGAGCACAAGCTCGGCATCCGCGCCAGCGACACGGTCGGACTTCACTTCGACAACGTCCGCGTGCCGTTCGACAATCTGCTCGGCGACCCGGAAGTGCAGCAGTCAGAGAGCCGCAAGGGTTTTGTCGGGGCGATGAAGACGTTTGACGCCTCGCGCCCGGCCGTGGCGGCCAGCGCGATCGGCATCGCCCGCGCGGCGCTGGAGTTCACCAAGGAAAAGCTGGCCGAAGAGGGCATCGTCATCGACTACACCAAGACGCTGCACGAACTGACGGCCGTCGAACGCGACGTGATCGAGATGGAGGCACGCTATAAGGGCGCCTGGCTGCTCACGCTGCGGTCGGTCGCCCATATGGCCCACGGCGAAAGCAACCGCCTTGAGGCGAGCATGTCGAAGTATCGCGCCGGTGATGCCGTGACCTGGATCACCCAGAAGGCGGTCGAACTGCTGGGGCCGCTCGGCTACTCGCGCGAGTGGCTGGTGGAGAAGTGGATGCGCGACGCGAAGATCAACGACATCTACGAGGGCACGAAGCAGATCAACCAGCTGATCGTCGCCCGCAGTATTCTGGGTTATAGCCGTCGCGAGTTGAAATAGCACACTTGCTGACCCGGCCGCGCAAGCGGCCGGGTCTGCGCGCGCAGATTGCCCGGACGGCCGCAGCAGCGGCCAGATGGGCAGTCTGCGTCCCATTTATCGGAGGAGGAAGCACATGAGCTATCGAATCGACAAAGTGGGCATCGTCGGCGCGGGGACGATGGGCGGCGGCATCGCCGCTCTGCTAGCCAACATCGGCATCCCGGTGGTGCTGCTGGACATCGTCCCGCCTGACCTGGGCGAAGCAGAGCGCGCCAATCCCGCGGCCCGCAACCGCATCGTCAACAGCCTCTATGACCGCATGACGAAGGCCAAGCCGGCCAACCTGGCGCGGGCTGACCGGGGCGACCTGATCACCCTCGGCAATCTGGAGGATGACTTCAACAAGCTGGCCGACTGTGACTGGATCATCGAGGTTATCGTCGAGCAGCTGGAGCCGAAGCAGGCCCTGATGGAGCGGATCGAAGCCATCCGCAAGCCGGGGACCATCGTCAGTAGCAATACCTCCGGCATTCCGATCAACCAGATCGCTGCCGGGCGTTCTGACGCGTTTCGGGCCCACTTCCTGGGCACGCACTTCTTTAACCCGCCGCGGTACCTGAAGTTGCTGGAGATCATCCCGACGGCCGCGACATCACCGGATGTGGTCGCGTTCATGAAGTCGTTTGGCTCTGACGTGCTCGGCAAGGGCGTTGTCGTCTGCAAGGACACGCCCAACTTCATCGGCAACCGCTTCTTCGCCGTCGCCTCGTCATACGGACTGGAATACGCGCTGGAGAACGGCTACAGCATCGCCGAGGTTGACGCCATCACCGGGCCGACCATCGGCCGTCCGAAGACGGCCACGTACCGGCTGCTCGACCTGGTCGGGCTCGACGTCATGGCCCACGTCAACAACAACCTCTACGCGGCCGTCCCCGAGGACAGCTATCGCGAGATGCTGCGGCCGGCCAGGGCGACGGCGCTGATGGAGAAGATGGTCGCCAACAAGTGGCTGGGCAACAAGAGCAACCAGGGCTTCTACAAGCAGACCACCGTCAACGGCCAGCGCGAGTTCTGGACGCTGAACCCGACGACGATGGAGTATGAGGCGACACCCAAGATCCGGTTCGATTCGATCGGCGCAGTCCGCAACGTCGAGGACCTCGGCGAGCGGCTGCGCAAGCTGCTTCAGTTCGAAGACCGGGCTGCGACTTACCTGCGCAAGCTGCTGTACTATGGCTTTGCCTACGCGGCCTATGTCACCCCGGAAATAGCCTACAGGCTGAGCGACGTCGATGACGCCATGCGCTGGGGCTTCGGCCATGAGGCCGGGCCGTTTGAGATGTGGGATATGCTCGGCGTGCGCGAAACGGCCGAGAAGATGGAAGCCGAGGGCTTCGAAGTCGCGCCGTGGGTCAAGGAGATGCTCGCCGCCGGCCACGACTGCTTCTACCGGGCAAACGGCCACCGCGAAGTCTACGACTTCGGCAGCAAGCAGTACAGGCCGCTCGATACGGATGCGAAGATCATCCGCGTGGCGGACCTGCGCGCTGCAGGAAAGGAGATCGAGCGCAACGACAGCGCCAGCCTGCATGACATGGGTGACGGCGTGCTGCTGTTCGAGTTCCACGCCAAGATGAACGCCATCGACCAGGACATCATCGACATGAGCTTCCGGGCGCTGCAGCGCCTTGACAGCGACTTTGACGCGATGGTCATCGGCAATAATGGCGAGCACTTCTGTGCCGGCGCGAACCTCTTCGCCGTTGGCGTGGCGGCGGCCAGCGGGCAGTTTGACGCGCTGGACAAGATGATCAAGGCGCTGCAGACGGCCACCTTCAACCTGCGCCACGCGCCGAAACCAGTCATCACCGCGCCGCATCAGATGGCGCTTGGTGGAGGCGTCGAGATGGCCATGGCCGGTTGGGAGGCGGTTGCCGATCACGAAACGTACATGGGCCTGGTTGAGTTTGGCGTCGGGCTCATTCCGGCGGGCGGCGGTTGCAAGGAGACGCTCCGGCGCAAGGTTAACCCGGTGATGCGTGCGGCCAACGCCGACGTGTTACCGGTGATGCAGGAGGTGTTCGAGCAGATCGCCATGGCGAAGGTGGGCACGAGTGCCTGGGAAGCGCGCTCGCTTGGATACCTGACCGGGCAAGACACGATCGTCATGAACAGCGACCACCGCCTGGCCAAGGCCAAGGCCCGGGCGCTACAGCTCGTGGCGTCGGGAGCCAGGCCGCCAGAGGTCGAAAAGATCTACGCTGCCGGCCGCGATGTGCTCTATGCCCTGAAACTCGGCGCGCGCTCGCTGCGTTGGGGCAACTTCGCCTCCGACCATGACATGCTGATCGCCAACAAGCTCGCCTATGTCCTGACCGGCGGCGACATCAGCGCGCCGGCCTGGGTCGATCCGTGGTACATCCTCGACCTGGAGCGCGAGGCGTTCCTGTCCCTCCTGGGCGAAGAGAAGACGCGCGAGCGCATGATGCACATGCTGCAGACGGGCAAGCCGCTGCGTAACTAGCGACCGGTGACGGCGAAAGGAGAAAGACAATGACTCGTGAAGCTGTAATTGTAGCCGGCGCGCGCACCGCCGTCGGCAAGTCCAAGCGCGGCACGACGCGCAACTGGCGCTCGGATGAGATGGCCGCGGCCGTCATCCAGGAAGTCATGTCCAGAGCGCCGGGTCTCGACCCGGCGGAAGTCGACGATGTCGTCATCGGCTGTGCCATGCCTGAGGGGGCCCAGGGGCTGAACTTCGCCCGGACCATCGCTTTGCGCGCCGGCCTCCCGGTCGACACGCCGGGGATGACCGTCAATCGCTTCTGTTCCAGCGGCCTGCAAACGATCGCCATGGCGGCCGAACGGATCATCGCCAACGGGGCCGACGTGATCATTGCCGGCGGCGCAGAGACGATGAGCATGGTGCCGATGACCGGCTACCGCATCAACCCGAACCCCTACATGGTCGACAACATGCCCGAGGTCTACATGGGGATGGGGCTGACGGCCGAGCAGGTATCGCAGGAGTTCGAGGTGTCCCGCCAGGCGCAGGACGAGTTCGCCCTGCGCAGCCACCAGAAGGCGGCCGCAGCCTACGCCGAGTCGCGCTTCAAGGACGAGATCGTGCCGCTGGAGATCGAGGAAGTGACTCCGGGGCCTGACGGGCCGCAGCGGTCGATCACGCGCTTCGACCGGGACGAGCACATTCGGGCCGACACGACCCTCGAAGGGCTGGCCAAGCTGAAGCCGGTGTTCAAGCAGGGTGGAACCGTGACCGCCGGGAACTCCTCGCCTCTAAGCGATGGGGCCGCGGCCGTGATCGTCATGGAGCGGGGTAAGGCGGAGGTGCTGGGACTGACGCCTATCCTGCGCTTTGTTGGATTCTCGGTCGGCGGTGTTCGCCCGGAGATCATGGGTGTGGGGCCGATCGCGGCCGTGCCCAAACTGCTGAAGCGCACCGGGATGAATCTGAGCGATATGGACGTGATCGAGTTGAACGAGGCCTTCGCCGCCCAGGCGCTGGCGGTCATCCGCGAGCTGGGGATGGACGAGTCGAAAGTCAACGTCAATGGCGGCGCGATCGCATTGGGCCACCCGCTGGGCTGCACCGGCGCCAAGCTGACCGTCCAGATCATGAACGAGATGCGCCGGCGCCAGGCGCGCTACGGCATGGTGACAATGTGCATCGGCGGCGGCATGGGCGCGGCCGGCATCTTTGAACGATTGAACTGAGAGTGATCTCGCCCGGTTGACCCAAGACGGCGGCGCTTTTTTTGTGAAGCGCCGCCGTCTTCCATTTGTCAGGCGTGGGCTGCGTTAATCAGTCGTTGCCTTCGTACTTGAACGATAGCATGACCCTGGCCCGATACTCGACGATCTCACCGTCATCGAGGCGGACGTCCAACTTGACCACCTCGGCGATACGGAGTTCGCGGAGGCTCTCGCCGGCCGTCGTGATGGCAGCTTTGGTGGCGTCTTCCCACGACTCGCTGCTTGTGCCAATTACTTCGATCACTTTGTAAACGCTCATGGCTTTCTCCTTTGCTTTCAAGTCACTGCAGAACAGCCAATAAGGCAGGCGGCCGAGCCGCTCAGCTCAGGGCGAGATAGTCCCGACCGTGCAGCCGGTCGGCGATCTTGTCCCAAATCTGGTCAAGGTGGTCGTCATACTGGACGTAGTCCAGGTGGTCCGTATCGACGGTCAGGACCGGGCTGAGGCCAAAGCCGGCCGCCCACTCGTCGTATAGGCGGTTGAGTTGCTCCAGGTAGTCGTCGGCAATCGCCTGTTCAAATGTGCGGCCGCGATACGCGATGCGGCGTTTGAGGGTCGGCACCGAGGCGCGCAGGTATACGACAAGGTCCGGCGGCTTGAGCAGGGTGGAAAGTGTCTGGTAAAGCTCGTAGTAGGTCTGCCAGTCCCGCTGGCTCAAATGCTGCTGATGGAACAGATTGCGGGCGAAGATCTCAGCGTCCTCATAGACGCTCCGGTCCTGGAGGACGGAGCGCCCTTGCTGGAGGAGGTCATGGTGCTGCTGCAGGCGGCGCACCAGGAAGAATACCTGCGAATGAAAACTCCAGCGGTTCATGTCCGCGTAGAAATCGGACAAGTAAGGGTTCTCTGTGACCGCTTCCAGCACGCGTTCCCACCCAAGTCTGCGAGATAGCAGATCGACCAGCGTAGACTTACCGACACCGATGTTTCCAGCAATCGTGACGAAGTAGGTCGGCATGGAGCGGCTCGCTTTCGCGCGAAGCGGGTAGCGCGAATATGACAAATCGTATGCCAAAACCTGACATTTGTCACTAACCTGTGTCCCTGCATCGGCCTACAGTATGAGGTGGAGCATCCGGTTGGGGCCCTGATTGGTGCTGAGCGGTCAGGAGCTCAACCAGGCCATAACTGGAAGGAGCCTTGCCATGCGCGTTGTTATTGATCGAGATTTGTGTGATGCAAGTCTGCCGTTCTGCCAGCGATGTTCGGCGGCTTTCATTCGCTACCCCATGGGCAGCGATCGCCAGTGCATCCGCGACATCGTTGAAGATGGAATGGAGACGCTGACGATTGAAATGAAGACCGACGGTCGGCTGCTGGAGATCGAACTGACAGACGAGGAGCGCGAGCTGGCCAGTGTCGAGGGGTGGGAAGCGCTGGCCCAATTCGATCCGGCCTTGTTCCGCACCGGCGCGATGGCGCGCTGGCGCGAATTACAGAAGCTGCCGGTCAATAGCTGATAGCCCCTGACCTGGGATTTGGCTGTGCCAGCTGACTGGCCGGCACAGACTGCATGCGGCCGTCTGGCTGCCGCCAGGTTCTTGGCCGCGCCGCGCCTGACGCGCGCCAGCTACGCGCGCAGGACGAACTGGTAGAGCAAAAAGCCCCACAAGACGGCGCTGACGACCATAATTGGGATGAATAGCGGATGCTCGCGGAAGTTTGTCTTGTGCCGGAAGACAAGCATTCCGAGGAACGCCCCGACAAAACCGCCGAGCAGCGACATCAGATGCAGGATGAGTTCCGGGATGCGCCGGGCGTTGGTCTTCGACAGGCCCTTGTCGATGCCGTAGAACACGAACGCCGCGACGCTGGCAGCGATCATCCAGCTGACGAGCCACGGCCAGTTGGTTGAGGTAATCAACAGGGCGAACAAGACGGCCGCGCCAAGCAACCCGAGGATGCCGAAGAGCATGTAATTGCGGCGATGTTTCACAGTGGTTCTCCTTGTGGCGGCCGTCCAGGCGTGCGGCAGGCGGCTGCGCGGTTCACGGCCTCGGCAGCCAGGTCATTTTATAACGAAACCCTTCATCGTCCGTCGCTTGAAAGCCGAGACGTTCGTAGAACCGGCACGCTGCCATGTTGGCTTTCAGAACGTGGAGTGTCAGCGGCCGGTGAGTCGCCGCCGCGCGTTCCTGTAGCTTCCTGACGATGTCCGTCCCGATCCCGCGGCCCTGGTAGTCGGGGCCAAGCTCGATGAGTCCCAGGTAGAGCTCAGTCTCCCGGTCTTCAACCACCAGCACGCCGGCGTCCTGCCCGCCGACCTGGATGATCTGGCGGTTGCTCTTGTCGAACTTCCGCCGGAAGTACTCCTCCTGCCAGGCGTCGTTCCAGCCCCAGGTGGCCTCGATGGCGGGCCGCATCGTTGCCTCGTGCAGCGCGAACAGGGAGTCGTAATCCTCGTCTCGAGCGGGTCGGAACGTGTAGTCGGTCATCAGCCATCAGGGCATCAGAACACCAGCAGGCCCCTGGCGATCTCGCCACTCAGCATGTCGGCGTAAGCCTCGTTGATCTGTTCGAGTGGATAGGTTCTGGATATAAGCCGATCGAGGTCGAGCAAGCCGCGCCGGTACAGGTCGGCATAGAGCGGGAAATCGCGGGCCGGGTTGGCGCTGCCGTAGTAGCTGCCGGTGACTGTCTTCTCCTGCCGGGTCAGGATTGCCCCGGGCAGATTGGTGGCGCTGCCCATCGGCGACACGCCGGCCAGCACCACCATCCCACCTGGCCGCGCAGCGTGCAGGCACTCTTCCTGGACGGACGGAAGGCCGATGGCCTCGAAGACGTAGTCGGCCCCTCGGCCGCCCGTCATGCCCTTGATCGCGTTCACCGTGCCCGGCCCGGCCATGATGATGTCGGTCGCGCCGAAGGACTGGGCGATGTCGCCCTTGGCTTCGCTTGTGTCGACGGCGATGATGCGCGACGCGCCGGCCAGTTTCGCGCCCATGATGATGCTCAGGCCGACCCCCCCGGCTCCGTAGACGACGACGCTGCTGCCCGGTCTGACGTGGGCTGTGTTCAGGGCAGCGCCGACGCCCGTCGTGACGGCGCAGCCGATCAGGGCGGCGACGGTCAACGGGATGTCCTTGTCGAGGTGAACGCAGCACTCCTGGGGCACGACGGCGTGGTCGGCGAAACAGGCGAGGGCGCTGAAGTGGTAGACCGGGTCGCCGTGTTTGCTCAGCCGGGTCGTGCCGTCCATCATGGTGCCGGCCCAGATCGGGCCGACGTAGGTGCCGCACAGGCTGGGCCGGTCGTTCAGGCAGTAAAAGCACGTGCCGCAGCTCGGGGCCCAGCTGAGGGCCACGTGGTCGCCGGGACTGACGGTCTTCACACCGTCCCCGACGCTCATGACGACGCCGGCGCCCTCGTGGCCCGGAACCACGGGCGTCTTGTGCTTCGTCGCGCCGGTCATCAGATGCCAGTCGCTGTGGCAGACGCCCGCCGCGGCGACCCGCACAAGCACCTCACCGGGACCGGGCGGCGCAAGGTCCAGCGCTTCCACTGAGAAAGGGACGTGGGGTTCATAGAAAACGGCCGCTTTGATCTTCATGGATCGCCCTCCGGTTTCGTATAGCGAAATAGCAGCGCGACAAGCGCCACTGGTCATACGACTCGCAGCGCTTCAAGGGCCTGAAAGTCGATCGTCACGCCGAGGCCGGGAGCGTTGGCCAGCGCCAAACGGCCGTCGGGACCGGCCTCCAGCGGGGCCGGCAGCATGTAGTCGCGGCGCTCAGGCGTCCAGTGGGGCGGGTCATAGGGAAACTCGATGAAGGGTGCGGTCGAGAGCGCGGCCGAAACCTGGAGATTCGCCAGCACGACCAGACCGTCACCCCAGGTATGGGGTGAATAGATGTTGCCGCGCGCCTGCACTTCCCGCGCCAGCTGCGTTGCCCGCAGGATGCCCGTGCTCCAGACGACGTCCGGCTGGTAGACGTCCAGCGAGCCATGTTCCAGGTACTGGCGCATGTCGGCAAACTCTCGGTTGCCTTCGCCGCCCGCGATGCGGACCTTTGCCCGCCGCCGGAGCTCGGCCAGGCCGCGGTAGTCGTGGCGGTTGAGCGGTTCCTCCAGCCAGAAGACGCCGGCTTCGGCCAGCGCGTCGGCTACCCACAATGCCGTCTTGAGGTCCCACGGCGCGCGGGTGTCCCAGGGCATCCGCCAGGCCTGGTTGGCGTCCGCCAGCAGGACGATATCGGGGCCGCAGGCGTCGCGCACGGCTCTCACGACGGCCACATCATCGGCCGGGTCCTCCGCAAAGAAGCGGAGCTTGACGGCGGCAAAACCCCGCTCCTGCAGCCGCCTGACGGCTTCTACCCGCTCTTCAACCGGAAGACGCTGGCCGGTCGAGGCGTATAGCGGCACGGTGTCGCTCCGACCGCCCAGAAGCCGCCAGAGCGGCTGGCCGGTGATCTGGCCGATCAGGTCCCAGATGGCGACTTCCAGCGGCCACATGCGGCCGTAGTGGAACTGAAGGTTATCCAGCAGGGCCACGTGGCGCTCGACCGCGAACACGTCCTGCCCCAGGAAGTAGTGCTCGTGGCCTTCGAAGCCGAGCATGGCATCCCCGGAGCCAACGCCAACGAAGTCACCGGATCGGACGGAGACGATCGTGCAGCCGTGGGCAGTCCGCGGCACGGGGTCCCACGTCGCGTGGAAGGGCGGATCGAGCGGCAGCCTGTAGCGGCGGATCTCGATGGCGTCGATGGTGTGGTGCATGGCCGGGAATCCGCGTTTCAGGCGCGTGACGGGCGGATGCTACTCAATCGATAGGACGTGGAGCTTGGCGTGCGGCACCGTCTCATAGGCTCCGAAGTGGAACTTAACCGTGAAACCCTGACTGAGCGCGGGATGCTCGGCCGCCAGGTGGCGGGCCTGGGCGACCGTCCAGTCGATGAGGTCCATAAAGCGCTGCCGGTCCTGTTGTTCCAGCTCTTCGGTCGTGCGGCCGGCCTCAAACGGCACTGCCAGCCAGTGGACGGCCGCCTCCGGTTCGAGGCTCTGGATCAGAGCGAAACGACGGTCGTCGTCACGGGCCAGAATCGTGCCGGGTTGGCGGCCGTCCAAAATGGCGGTGAACGGGCTTTCAGGTGATTGGGTCATGGCGAAGGTTCCTCCTGGGCTTACTGCCCGGTGACGATCGGCGCGTCACCGAGAGCGAAGGCGTGGGGCATGGCCCCGGTATTAAAGGCGACGCCGACACGGCCGCGGGCGTCAACGGCGATCAGACCGCCGGTCCCGCCGGTGCGTTCGGCCAACACACC
This sequence comes from uncultured Ardenticatenaceae bacterium, assembly GCA_964422535.1. Taxonomy (GTDB): domain Bacteria; phylum Chloroflexota; class Anaerolineae; order Promineifilales; family Promineifilaceae; genus Promineifilum. The sequence goes on from CAYRBP010000024.1 coordinate 58,465, forward strand.
GATGGCTGCGTCACAGGCTGCCTGGGCCGACATGCCTGCGCCGACATAGTCACAAACGCGCTTGCTGATGACAACACGCATCAGGGCCTCTCCGTAGCCGGTCGCGCTGACGCCGGCCGTCCAGTTGTCGGCGTAACCGCCGCTGCCGACGAGCGGGCTGTCACCGACGCGACCCGGACGCTTGTTGGCCGTTCCGCCGGTCGACGTCGCCGCGGCGATGTCGCCGTAAATGTCAATCGCGACTGCGCCGACCGTGTCCCCTAGCGGGCCGCCGGCCGCGGCCGAAGCCGGCTGCTCAGCAGCATCCAGGGGCATACGTTCGTCCGGGGCGACGAGCAGTTCGCCCGGATCGCAGCGGGGAAAGCTGATGCTGTCGGCGAACAAGTCCGCCCCTTTGCCGACGAGGAAATGGTGGCCGCTCTCGGTCATCACCCGCCGGGCAAGGCTGATGGGGTGACGGACGCGCTGAATGGCGGCGATAGCGCCGAGGGCCAGTGTCCGGCCGTCCATGATCAGGGCGTCCATTTCGATCTCGCCGTCCTTGTTCGGGTAGCTGCCGCGGCCGGCGTCGAGCACGGGGCAATCCTCCAGAATGCGGACGGCCGCCTCAACGGCGTCCAGCGCGCTTCCGCCCTCGGCCAGGATGGCCTGGCCGGTCGCGGCTGCATCCGCACACGCGGCGATGGCCTGATTGATCCGGTCTGATGGGCGGCTCCAGTCGCCGGCGCCTCCATGAACGATAATGGCGTGTGTCATGTTTGCGTCACCTGCAGGCAACAGATTATTAACACCAATGCCGGTGTTTGTCGAACGGGCGGGCGGCCGTCCCCCGGTCGGGTAGAGGGCAAACGCGGGGAGTGTCTAGACAAGGAGACATTGGGATAATTGAGAGATGACGAGATGCC
>CAYRBP010000025.1:0-34561 GCA_964422535.1 uncultured Ardenticatenaceae bacterium
TTGAAACGATCGAGTTGTACCTGAAGACTGTAAGGGAAGATGGTTAAGTATACACTTCAGCGCCTCGCGCAACTCGGCTGTCTCTTTGCCAAAGGCGTCATCGACCCCGGCCAGCGTCAGGACCAGGACGACTTGCTTCTGTCCGGCGACGTACTCCATCAACGACATCAGGAAGGCCACCGTCTGCTGGGCCATGTCGGACTTGCCCGACGGCGTGGGCACAGCGGATGCGGCGCGCAGGTGGCGGGCGATTTCGTCGATCATGATCAGCGTCGGTCGTTCACCGACCAGTTCCTCAAACAGGCCCGTGCCGGGGGCGGTCCGGCCTTCGTCGTTCTCGCGTGCCTTTTCGTAGCCCTCGCGGCCGCCGAGTTGATAGGCTAGCTCACCCCACAACGTATAGGTGCGGAGGTTCTCTTCCTGATGGTAGATACCTGACATGAGGTCCAGGTCGTTGCCGACCACGCCGGCGATGCGGACGTGACCGGCTGCAGGGAGGACCGTTCCTGGCTCAACGAAGCCCTGGACCATCTCGGGCGAGAGGCGGCCGCTGACAAGGTGGTAGAGGGCGATCAGGTTGTGAGTCTTGCCACCACCGAACGACGTCTCCAGCCGGATGATGGGGTTGTTCATCGGCGACTGACTGGTCAAGCGGCCGAGCACCTCGCGCAGTAACGTTCTCAGGCCGGCGGTCGGATAGGTGTTGCGGTAGAAGCGTTCGGCATCACCATAGACGGGATCGGCCGCACCTTCAAGCACATCCTTGAGCCGGGCAGCGAACATCTCCTCATTGAGTTCGCCGCGAAGGACTTCCGGCCGGGGATGGGCAAGGTCAAACACTGCGTTCATATCACTTCCTGGCGGTCACTGGCGAGAACCCATCGGAGAGGCCGATGGCAGCGACACTTACATGTGATTGAATGGGCGACGACTTTCAACCTGTCTGAAGGGTGGACAGGATGGTCGTTAGGATAGCAGAACGTGTGGGGCTGTAAAGTTTGTTATATCACTCGGGCGAGCAATACCTTCTTATGGCTCCTCGCCCATTTCATTGATTGTTCCACCGCTCGCGTCGGTTCTTGCCTTAGCACATAGGTTCCAGTACCATTCATAGCAATAGAAAAAGCCCCACGGACAGTGGCATGTCCCCGGGGCGTATCGGCCACTCATAGGCCGCCGCTCCCAGATACTACTCCCGCTCGGCCTGCATCGCCGTGTTGATCACGATGCGGATCAGTTCCGGCAGGATGCCCAGCCCTTGCTCGGCGAGCTGTTCCAACAGGTATTCTGGTAAGGTACAATTCGTCTGGTAGGTCATGATGTCGCTCCTTGGTTGTTTGGCGATAGCCGAAGGCTACATCGTGGCCTGCCTCTTGCCACCAATATACAGAAGGAAAGTTGCGCTGTCTTGGATTCATTCGATTGTCGCGGACGAAGAGAAGTTGAGCCTGGGTCTGAACCGGCTGATTGAGCGTCGCATGACCGACGTAGAACCGCAGTTAGCTAGACTAGAGGTCCTTGACGACCTTATTCGTGCCTCTGAGCGAAAGATCAAACGACTCACGAGCGCATTTGCCAGCGAGCCGGACGAGACGATCGCACATGCCTACCAAGTCGAACTGAAAACGGTCGCACGAGAGCGCGAGGCTCTTCAGAATGAACAAGCACGGCTCAGCACGGTCCTTGCTGAAGATGCGCTAACGGAGACGGATGTGCTTGGCATCCTCGAACTGGCCAGGAAGATTCGCACCAAACTTGATACGCCGACCTTTGATCGCAAGCGGGAGCTTTTGAACATCCTCAAGGTGAGGATAGAATTGGTCTGGCAAGGTGAGGAGCGATGGCTGCAAGCGACCTGCTACATGATACTGACACCCAGCGGGACACCGGAACAGACACTGCTCAGTCTCTCGAACCTAGGGCAAAAGTCTTCATCCACAACGACGAGGTCACACCCTATGACTTCGTCGTCATGGTCTTGCAGCGCTTCTTCGGGCTGACGCCGCTGGAAGCGGAACACGTGACCTTTGCCGCCCACACGTCCGGGATCGCCTATGTTGCCACGCTACCTCGCTCCGAGGCAGAAAAACGAGTCGGTCGGGCCCACTTTGCCGCCAGTTTGGAAGGCTACCCACTGACCTTCACCATCGAACCTGAGTAGCGCTCCAGGCGCAAGGAGTCTCATTCCCATGAAGTTCAGCATGAATGGCGCCGGCGACGTCGCCCGGAGTTGGATCGATCGCGACATCGCCGCCCTTTCTCCCTCATACAGTCGAGAGTACGCGCTGGTTGTTGACCACGCCCAGGGCTCAGAAGTCTGGGACGTTGACGGCCGCCGTTACATCGACTTCATGGCCGGCGTGGCCGTCCTGAACGTCGGCCACCGCCACCCGGCCGTGGTCGAGGCAGTCCACAACCAGGTGGACAAGTTCTGGCACATCTGCCTCGCCGACTTCTTCTACCCGCAGGCCGTCGAATTGGCAGAGAAGCTGCAGGCTGTCGCCCCGATGGAAGACCGCACGAAGGTCTACTTCGGCAATTCCGGCACGGAAGCAGTCGAGGCGGCGATCAAGCTGGCCATGTATGTCAGCGGCCGGACCCGCTTCATCGGTTTCACCGGCGCATTCCACGGCCGGACGCTCGGCTCGCTGTCCTTCACCGCCAGCAAGGCCGTCCAGCGGGCCAATTACCTGTCCGGCGTGCGCGTCCACCACATCCCCTACCCCAACCCCTATCGCCCGGTGCTGGCCGGCTCGCCGGGAGAGGACTACGGCGACATCGTCGTGGATTACCTGGAAGAGGAAATCTTCCGCCAGATGCTCGCCCCAACAGACGTGGCCGGCATCCTGGTCGAACCGATCCAGGGCGAAGGCGGCTACATCGTGCCATCGCCCAACTTCTTCAAGCGGTTGCGCGCGCTCTGTGACCGCCACGGCATCCTGCTCATGGTCGACGAGATCCAGAGCGGCGTCGGCCGCACCGGCAAGTGGTGGGCGATCGAGCACGAAGAGGTCGAGCCCGACATCGTCTGTTTCGCCAAGGGGGTCGGCAGCGGCATGCCCATCGGCGGCATCATCGCCCGGGAGGACTTGATGATCTGGGAACGGGGCTCCCACGGCAGCACCTTCGGCGGCAACCCCGTTGCCGCGGCGGCCGCGCTGGCCACGTTGCAGGTCATCGAACGCGAAGGGTTGCTTGACCAGGCCACCCGGACGGGCAACCACATCATGGACGCTTTGTGCGAACTGGAGTCGCGCCATCCCAGCATCGGCGAGGTCCGCGGCCGCGGGCTGATGGTCGGCGTCGAGTTCGTCAAGGACCGGGCGACGAAGGAGCGCGCCACGGAACTGCGCGATTACGTCATCCAGCGCGGGTTCGAAGAAGGCCTGCTGCTCATCCCCTGCGGTAGCAATTCGCTGCGCATGACGCCGCCACTCAATATCGAGCGGGAATTGGTCGACGAGGGCCTGCGCATCTTCGAGCACGTCCTGACCGAGGCCGAGACCCACTGCCTATAGGACAAGGGCTGTCCGCGGCTGTCGCCGATCCGGCAGGAGACCGGCCGGCCTCGGCCGCAGGTGCTTTCCACAGCTGTGCAAGGAACAAACAAACGTGATCCAGGAATCCATCGCAACGCTCAAGGCGACGCTGCAAGGCGGGGTCACCCCGGCCATGGCCACGCCGCTGGTGCCAGGAACGTATACGGTTAACACGCCCGTCGTCGGCCCGCTGGTCGACTTTCTGGTCGGCGCCGGCGTGCGCGGCCTGTTCGTCGGCGGAACGACCGGCGAAGGCGTGCTGCTCGACATCGACCAGCGCATGGCCATCGGCGAGGCGACCATCGCCGCCGCCCGCGGGCGCGTCCCGGTCCTGCTCCACGTCGGCGACCAGCGGACGGCCACGGCCGCGTCGCTGGCCCGCCACGCGCGCGAGGCCGGCGCGGCCGCCGTCGTCGCCCTGACGCCCTACTTCTACGGCATCAGCGACGATGCCCTGGCCCGGTACTTCCACGGCATCGCCGAGGCGGTGCCCGACCTGCCGCTCTTTCTCTATGACATCCCCCAGTTCGCGGTCAACGGGATCAGTCCGGCATTGCTCGGCCGCCTTTGTCGCGAGATCCCGTCGCTGGCCGGCCTGAAGAGCAGTCGCGTCGACGTCCAGATCGTCCGCCAGTTGGTCGATGCCGTGCCGCCGGACCGGATGCTGCTCGCGGGCAACGAGAGCGCCGCGCTGGGCTTGCTGTCGCTGGGCGCCAACGGGCTGATCAGCGGTCTCAGCACGGCCGTGCCGGAGCCGTTCGTGGCCATGACCGCCGCTTTCTCGGCCGGGGACATGGCGGCTGCCCAGCGCTGGCAGAAAACCATCAACCAGATGCTCGGCGTCCTGCCGGCCACGGCCCGGCTGGGGGGCATCAAGCGCGTCCTTGAGGAGCGGGGCATCCCGGTGGGCACGCCCGTCCCCGAACTGCCCGCCACATCCGACGAGTTGTGGCCCCGCATGGCCCAGGCTCTTGAGGCCGCGCGTGGTTGAGGCTCACCAAAAGACAGCAACTTCGGTGCGGTTGCTCCTGTTCGACATCGACGGCACCCTGCTGCACAGCAACCAGGCCGGCCGGCGCACGCTCGATGCGGCGCTTTGCGCCGTCTTCGGCTCGTCCGGCGCGCTTGACACTTACGTCTTCGCCGGCAAGACCGACCGTCAGATCGTCCATGACCTGATGACGTCGATCGGCTTCTCCCCCGAAGAGGTAGACCGGCGCATGCCTGCCTTCCGCGAGGTCATGGCGGCCGAGGGGGCGCGCCTCTACAACGCTGATCTCATCCGGCCGTGCAAGGGCGTGCCGCAGTTGCTGGCGGCGCTGGCCGGCCGGTCGGATGTCGTGCTCGGCCTGCTGACCGGCAACATCGCCGAGACCGCGCCGCTGAAACTGGCGGCCGGCGGCATCGATCCGGCCCTGTTCCCGGTCGGGGCCTTTGGCGCGGACAGCCTCGACCGTAACGAACTGCTCGGCGTGGCAAAGGCCAAGGCCCGGCAACTGACCGGCCAGGACTTCGCCGGTTACCAGACGGTTGTCATCGGCGACACCCCGGCCGACATCCTGTGCGCGCGCTCAGGCGGCGCGCTGGAAGTGGCCGTGGCGACCGGATTCTATTCGCGGGACCACTTACGCGACTACCGCCCCCACTACTTATTCGATACACTTGAAGATACGGACAGCGTCGTCCATACTCTGCTGACCGGGGAGCCGGCTGAGCCATCTCCGACACAGGAGAGAGTGATTATGATCGAGAAGGAGGATCACATCACCGTTGCGGGTATCACCTTCGATAGCAATCCGACGGTCGTGTCACTTGACGAGCTGTACTCGTGGGTCATCTGGCAGTATCCGCGACGCAAGGGGAAGGGCTACTACGGCGCGGTGCGGCCGTCGGATCCCCAGTGGGGCTGGCTTCCGGCCGTCGTTCTCGCCGACCAGCGCCGGGTGCTCGTCTTCGCCCATGCGGGGGAGCTATTCACCACGCCCGAGTCGGCGGCCAAGTACCTTGACGGTGTGGTGACCTAGCGCGGGCGAATCGCCTAAAGAACCAGGAGGCCGGGCAAGTCGTTGCCCGGCCTTTTCTTTTGGCCCTAGATGACCGTCCCGTCCGGGACGACCGCCCCCTTGGGCACGATGACGATCCCGTCCCGAGACACCCAGCAGAAGTCCTCGTGGTCAGGCCGGTCGGGGATGTAGCGGATGGTGACATTGTTGCCGATCCGCGCATTCTTGTCGATGATGGCTCCCTTGATGACGCAGTTCGCGCCGATACCGACGTCGGGCCGGGCAAGGCGGCGGTTCTCGGCCCGGTCGGCGTCTGTCTCAAAGAAGTCGGCGCCCATGATGATGGTCGACTGGACGTTGGCCTCCGGCCCGATGATGCTGCGCAGGCCGACAACACATTCGCGAAGCGTCGAGTAGGTGATGCGGCAGGCATCAGACAGCAGCACTTCGTCGAGGCGCGTATTCTGGATCTCGGAGCCGGGCAAGAAGCGGGCATGCGTATAGATCGGGTCGTGCGCCTCGTAGAAATCAAACGGCGGGTTGGGCTTGGCCATCTGCAGGTTGACGTCGTAGAAGCGGCGAATCGTACCGATGTCTTCCCAGAACCCATCGAACTGGTAGCCGAACACCCGCCGCTTCTCGATGGAGGCCGGGATCAAGTCGCGGCCGAAGTCATCTCCCTGGTCCTTCAGCATTTCCGACAGGACCTCGGTGCTGAAGACGTAGATGCCCATCGAAGCCATGTAGGGTTTCTCCGGGTTGCTGCCGCTGATAAAACGGGTCAGCGTTTCCGGGTCCCGCGGCTTCTCGACGAAGTCGGTGATCCGCTTGTCGTCATCCAGCTTCAGGATACCCAGTTGCGAGACGACATCTGGCCCGACGGGCTGGACAGCGATGGTGATGTCGGCCTTTTCGGCCAGGTGGCGCTCGACAAAATCCCGGTAGTTCATGCGGTAGAGGTGGTCGCCGGCCAGGATCAGGACGTAGCGCGTCCCGGCCTCGGCGATCTCGATCCACTGCTTGCGGACAGCATCGGCCGTGCCCTGGTACCAGTCTCGGCTGAGCGGTGTCTGTTCCGCAGCCAGGATCTGGACCCAGCCAGGCGTGAAGCTGTCCCGCGTGTAGGTGCTCCATATGTGGCGGTGGAGCGAGGCGGAGTTGAACTGGGTCAGGATGGCGATCTTCTCGATCCCGGCGTGGAAGCAGTTGCTCATCGGGATGTCGATGAGACGGTACTTCCCCGCCAGCGGGACGGCGGGCTTGGAGCGTTCTTTCGTCAAAGGATACAGGCGCGCGCCCTGGCCGCCGCCCAGAATCAGCCCCAACACATCCTTCATCACATCGTACATCAGTACACTCCTTCGCTAGTCGTGTCGCATGGGTCGCATGTTCAGTGGTCGCCGGCGGCCCCGAATCAGGGCGCCACAGCCAAATGATAGCCCAGCCGCGGTTTTTGGCACACAAGAAGCGGCCATGCTATGATCCGGGCCGCCGTCATCTGCGGGCCTTCTCGGGCCCGCTTCGGCTACAATTGAGAGGAGTTTCGCCGAACAGCTTATGAGTCGAGTGATCCATGTCGACAGCCCGGGCAAGCGACGCAGCCAATCCCGCCGGTCGATCGCCGAAATACTGCGCTACCTGAGTCGCAAGACACAGGTTGATGACGAAGTCAAAGACATGTCGGCCGCGCTGGTCTACCTCCTGCGCGACGTCAAGGAAACCGTGGACGAGTCCGTCGCCGCGTGGGAAAAGCGCGACTACTGGATGAAGGCCGAGCGTTTCCTGCGCGATTGGGAATGGATACCGGAGATGGCCGCCAACATCGAAGACGTCGTTCGACACGGCGCCTGGGACCTCATGCCGGAGTTGCTGGCCGATCTGTCGCCCCACTTTGACGATATCGCCATCAAGACGCTGACACGCAAGCCCGATCAGTTTCGCGGCGCGTACAAGAAGCTGATGGCCACCGCCCCCACCGAACTGCCATACTGAACCCCATCCGCCGCCAAACCCTGCTCATCCTTCTGGAGGGGCTTCTGTTGCTGCTGGTCGCATGCGGGCCAACCCCGCCGCTGCCGACGCCGGCCGCGCTGGCCGTTTTGCCGCCGACGACGCAAGTCATGACCCGCGCGGTCGTCGCGCCACTGCCCACGCCAACCCGCGCGGCCGCGGCGCAGACGCCCTCGCCCACGCCAATTATCCTGCCGCCGACGGCCGTGCCGCCGACGGCAACCGCCCCCACGGCCACCCCCTTGCCCCAACCTTCGCCGGCACCCGGCTGCACCTCCCCCGGCCACATCGAGCAGGGCACGTTCCCCAGCGCCGTGACCGGCGGACCGTTCAAGTACCGGGTCTATCTGCCGCCCTGCTATGGCGAAGACGGTCGCGTCTACCCGACTCTGACCATGATCGGCGGCAACATCCATGACGACGGCATCTGGGACGCATTGGGGCTGGACGAAGCGGCCGAGGCAGGGATCGCGGACGGCTCGCTGCCGCCGCTGATCATCGTCATGCCCGATGCCGGCTGGCTCGCGAACAACACCTCCGGCGGCCCGGCATCTTATGAAAGCCTGATCGTCGGCGAATTGCTGCCGCACATCGAATCACAGACCTGCGCCTGGCCCGCCCGCGAGGGCCGGGCCATCGGCGGCCTGTCACGCGGCGGTTACTGGTCGCTGGAGATCGCCTTCCGCAACGCCGGTCTCTTTCGCAGCGTCGGCTCCCACAGCCCGGCGCTGATCGACAGCTTCGCCGGTCCGGACGTTGACCCGGTCTCGACGGGCGTCGCCAATGACCTGGGCGGACTGCGCATCCTGGTCGATATTGGCGACCGCGACCCGTATCTCCGCAACGCCCAACCGCTGCACGACGCTCTGACGGCCGGCGGCGTGGCCCACGACTGGCGTGTCGGCGAAGGGGGACACGACGAGGCGTACTGGCGCGCCCGCGTGAGTGACTACCTGGCGTGGTATGCGGATGGTTGGCGCATCCCGCGCGAGTCGCTCCCGCTCTGTGAGTGACGCGAGGGACTACCCGGCCATCGGCTGCCGGCTGAGGCGCAGCAGCAGCGCGAAGACGGCCACGGCCAGCGCCGCGAGGAGCAGCAGCTTGGCGGCCGGCGAAGCCACCAGCACCGCCACCAACCCGAACAGGATCGACACCCCGTAATAGCCCAGGACGATACGCGGCGTGGGCACGCCCATGTCCGACAGCCTGAAGTGCAGATGGCCCCGGTCGCCGCGCATCGGGTTTTCGCCCCGCCGCAGCCGCGACACGATCTGCCAGGCCACGTCGATGATCGGCACGGCCAGCACCAGCAACGCCGTGGACAGCTTGGCCGGCGACAGGATCGACAGCGTTGCCATCTGGTAGCCGAGGAAGTAGGCCCCGGCCGAGCCGAGGAAGATGCGCGCCGGGGCGAAGTTGAAGAAGAGGAAGCCCGCCAGCGCCCCGGCGAGCGCCAGCGGGAAGAGCGGAACCGTCTCCTGCCCCAGCCGGTAACTGTGCCAGGCGAAAAGCGCCGCGGCGATCAGGCACACGCCGGCCGCCAGCCCATCCAGCCCATCGAGAAAGTTGACGGCGTTGATCATCCCCATCACCCAGAAGACGCTGAAGAGCAGGGCCAGCGGCCGCCAGATCCAGACCAGGTTCCCCTCCAACCGCGTCACCAGCGCCAGCGGCGACTCCGTCCAGACCCAGGTCGAGCCGAACGGGTTGGTGAAGACCTCGATGAAGATGATATGGCCGATCGCTACCAGCGCACCGAGGAACTGGATGAGGAACTGCGCCCATGGCGAAAGCTCCTTCCAGTCGTCGATCAGGCCGCCGGCCACGACGACGAGACTGCCGAAAACGACGCCTCGCAGGCGGAGCGCGTCGTCGGGGTTGGTGGGCGGCAGGAGGAGATAGGTCAGGGCGACACCGACAGCCCAGGCCAGCAAGACAGCCAGCCCGCCCAGTTTGGGGATACGCCCCTGGTGTTTGCGGCGGCCGCCCGGTTCGGCAACGATCCCGACCCGGAACGACAGCCGCGCCACAAGCGGCGTGACGGCCAGGGCGGCGGCGGCCGAAGCCAGGAAAACGAGGAGGTAAGTCATGAGGCGGGCAGCAACGGTTCGGCCGCCTAGCCCGTGCCGAACTGGCGGTCGCCGGCATCGCCCAGGCCGGGAACGATATAGCCGATCTCGTTCAGCCGCTCGTCCACGTGGGCGATGTGGATATCGACATCAGGATGAGCCGTCTGCAGGGCGCGGACGCCCTCCGGCGCGGCCAGCAGGCCGACGAACTTGATCCGCTGCGCCCCCCATTTCTTGAGGATGTCGACCGTGGCGACGGCCGAGCCGCCGGTCGCCAGCATCGGGTCGAGCACCAGGCAGACCTGCACCCGCGGGCTGGTCGGCAGCTTGTTGTAGTAGGACACCGGCTGCAGCGTCCGTTCGTCGCGATAGAGGCCGATGTGCCAGACCTCGGCCCCGGGCATCATGTCCCAGACGCCTTCTACCATGCCCAGCCCGGCGCGCAGGATGGGGATGAGGCCGATCGTCTCCTTCAGGTCAACGCCTGTCGCCCGGCCCATCGGCGTGGTGACCTCCATCGGCTCGGTTTTCAGGTCGAGCGTCGCCTCATAGCAGAGCAGGACCGAGATCTCGCGGATGATCTCGCGGAACTTTTTCGGCTTGGTGTTGACGTCACGCAGGAGTGTCAGCTTGTACTTGACCAGGGGATGTTGTGATTCGAAAACCATGAAGGTCCCTACGCATAGTGGATGTCGGGATTGTAGCCCCGCTGACCGTGCAATGCACTCACATTGACGTATAATGGCCGCGCCGGTCTGTGAACCGGCCGGCGCGCGCCATGACCGACAAAGCGACCCCCGACCGCCCGATCGCCCCTGAGAAGAAGCCCGAAGACGCAGGGGCCGACACGCTGCTGCGGCCGCAGCGGCTGGCGCAGTTCACCGGGCAGGACAAGCTCAAGGCCAACCTCCACATCCTCATCGACGCCGCCCAGGCGCGCAAGGAACCGCTGGACCACATCCTCTTCCACGGCCCGCCCGGCCTCGGCAAGACGACGCTGGCCCAGGTGGTGGCCAACGAGATGCGGGTCAACATGCGCCACACGGCCGGCCCGGCCATCGAGCGCGCCGGCGACCTGGCCGCCATCCTGACCAACATGCGCGCCGGGGATATTCTCTTCATCGACGAGATCCACCGCCTCGGCCGGGCGGTCGAAGAGATCCTTTACCCGGCGATGGAGGACTTCGTCCTCGATATCGTCGTCGGCAAAGGGCCGGGGGCGAAGAACGTCCGGCTGAAGCTGCCGCGGTTCACGGTCATCGGCGCGACAACGCGGCTGGCGCTGATCACCGCCCCCCTCCGCGCCCGCTTCGGCGCCGCCTACCGGATGGACTTCTACGACCAGCCGGCGATGGAGGCTATCGTCCGCCGCGGGGCGCAGATCCTTGATGTGCCGACCGACGATGACGGCGCGGCCGAGATCGCCCGGCGGGCCCGGGGCACGCCGCGCGTCGCCCTGCGCCTGTTGCGCCGCGTGCGTGACTATGCGCAGGTGCGCGCTGAAGGCTCGGTCACCCGCGAGACGGCCGTGGCCGCGCTCGACCTGCTGGAAGTCGACGGCCTCGGCCTCGATGACCTTGACCGGCGCGTGTTGCGGACGATCATCGAGAAGTTCGGCGGCGGCCCGGTCGGGCTGGAAACCATCGCCGCCTCTATCAGCGAGGAATCCGACACGATCATGGACGTTGTCGAACCCTACCTGTTGCAGCTCGGCTTTCTGGAACGCACGGCGCGCGGCCGGCTGGCCACGCCCCACGCCTACCGCCACCTCGGGCTCGTCCCGCCGGCAACGTCGGCCGCGCCTTCCGGCTCACTCCAACCCGGGCTCTTCGAGCCGCTTGACGGCGACCGGTGAGAGGGCCTGATGAATGAGTTCGGACGATTGCTGCTGTTCATCGGCCTCGGCCTGGCCGCGGCCGGGTTGATCATCCTGGTTGGGGCTCGTTTCTTCCCCTGGCTGGGCAAGCTGCCGGGCGACATCACCTATGAGGGCGAGAACACCAAGGTCTTCATCCCCATCACGACGATGATCCTGGTCAGCGTCATCGGCACCATCCTTCTCAACCTGATCCTTCGCGTTTTCCGCGATTAGACGACCCCTTGACCCGCCTGCTGCTCCTCAACAAGCCGTTCGAGGTGATGTCCCAGTTCACCGACCGCTCAGGACGGCGGACCCTGGCCGACTTCATCCCCGTGCCGGACGTCTACGCTGCCGGCAGGCTGGACTACGACAGCGAGGGACTGGTCGTCCTGACCGACGACGGCCGCCTGCAGGCCGCCATCAGCGACCCGGCCTCCGGGCTGGCCAAGACGTACTGGGCCCAGGTCGAGCGCCTGCCCGACAGGCGCGCCATCGACCGGCTGCGAAGCGGGGTCAAGCTGGCGGACGGCCAGACCGCCCCGGCGCGTGCTCGCTTGATAGATGAGCCAGACCTTTGGCCGCGAGTCCCGCCCATCCGCTACCGGGCCAGCGTGCCGACGGCATGGCTGGAGCTGACCATCACCGAGGGCCGCAACCGCCAGGTACGCCGCATGACGGCCGCGGTCGGGCACCCGACGCTGCGCCTGGTCCGCGTCTCGGTCGGGCCGTGGCGTCTCGGTCGCCTTCAGCCGGGCGAATGGCTGGAGCTCCCCGTGCCGCAGGATTGGCGGGCACTCCTCGTGTCCGATCCCGCCGAGAGCGGGCCCGGCCACCTCCCTGCCCGACGGAGATCACAGTGAACGCGCCTCCTGCCATCGACATCCTCGGCGTGCCGGTCCACATCGTGACGCGGGCCGAGACGCTGGAATGGGTTCGGGAGGCGATGGCCGAGCCGTGGCTGCACCAGGTCGCCACAGTCAACCCTGAATTCGTCATGGCAGCCCAGGACGACGGCGCTTTCCGGGCCGTGTTGCGCCAGGCAGACCTGTGCCTGGCCGACGGCATCGGCGTGGTCTATGCCGCGCGGCGGCAGGGCCTGGCGCTGCCCGAACGGATCCCCGGCTCCGAGCTGGTCTATGATCTGGCGGCGCTTGCCGCGGCCGAGGGCTGGCCGATCTTTCTGCTGGGCGCCGCGCCGGGCGTGGCCGAAGAGGCCGCGGCCGTCTTTGTCTCCCGCTCGCCTGACTTATATATCGCCGGGACGTACGCCGGCTCGCCCGACCCGGCAGAGAACGAGGCCATCGTCGAACGGATCAATGCCAGCGGCGCGAGGCTCCTCTACGTCGCCTACGGCGCGCCGCGCCAGGACAAGTGGATCGAGCGCAACCGGGCGACGTTGACAACCGTTCGCGTGGCGATTGGCGTGGGCGGTTCCCTCGACTTCGTCACCGGCCGTTCGGTCCGCGCCCCGAAGTGGGTCCAGGATATCGGTCTGGAGTGGCTCTACCGGCTGACCAAAGAGCCGTGGCGCTGGCGGCGGATGCTGGCGCTGCCGCGTTTTGCGGCAAGGGTGATGGTTACCCGGTAGGAACCGACAACGGAGACAGGGACGCAGGATCGCCGGCCGGCGCGCCAGGGGGCCGTCGAAGGGGCGCGGCCGCGTTGCCACGCCCCAGGCGAACGGCCGATCGCAGTGACTACCTGCTCTGTCTCTTGCCGGTCATGTGATACCATCGTAGCAATCATGCGCGTGCTCATCACCGGTTCAAGCGGGCAGATCGGGACGAACCTGGCCCTGGCGTTGCTGGAACGAGGCAGTGAGGTCTTCGGCGTCGATGTGCGGCCGAACCCGTGGACCGACGCCTTCCCCACGCTGCTGCAGGACCTGTCCGCGCCCTTCCAGAGCTTTCGCGGTGGGCTAGGCCACGTCCCATATCCGCCCAACCTTGACGTCGTCGTCCACTTCGCCGCCCACGCCAAGGTCCACGAGCTTGTTGTCCAGCCCTCGCGCGCGCTGGAGAACATCGCCATGACCTTCAACGCGCTGGAGTTCTGCCGCCAGAACGACCTGCCGGTCATCTTCAGCAGCTCGCGCGAGGTCTATGGCGACATCCACCGCTATATCACCGAAGAGTCGTATGCCGACTTCGCCTACACCGAAAGCCCCTATTCGGCCAGCAAGATCAGCGGCGAGGCCCTCATCTACAGCTACGCGCAATGTTACGGCCTGCGCTATCTCGTCTTTCGTTTCAGCAACGTCTACGGCCGCTACGACATCGACATCGACCGGATGGAGCGCGTCATCCCCCTCTTCATCCGCAAGATCGCCCGCGGCGAACCGATCGTCGTCTACGGCGAGGACAAGGTGCTCGACTTCACGTACATCGACGATTGTGTGTCCGGCGTGCTGCGCGGCGCGGAGCTGCTCGCCGCCGGTCAGACGATCAACCAGACCATCAACCTGGCCTACGGTCAGGGCAACAGCCTCGTCACACTGGCATCGCTGATCGGCGCGGAACTGAATATCCGGCCGGATATCTCCGTCGAACCGACGCGGGTCGGCGAGGTGACGCACTACGTCGCCAACATCGGCAAGGCACGGGCGCTGCTGGGGTATGAGCCGCGCGTCCCCCTGCCCGACGGCATCGGCCGCGCCGTGCGCTGGGCGATGGACTGGTGGTCGAACCATCCAGCGGGCGTCGAGCCGGATGGGAGCCGATGAACGGACCGGACGCCCTGGACCTGGCCACGGCCCTGGCCGCCGAGTTCGCAACCCGGGCAGACGAAGCGGACCGCCTCGGCCGCCTGCCGGCTGAGGACATTGCCGCCCTGCGCCGATCCGGCTATCTGGCGCTGAGCGTGCCGGTCGAGCTGGGCGGCTCCGGCCTGGGCCTGGCCGACTGCGTCCGCGCTCAGATGGCCCTGGCCGGGGGGAGCGCTTCGACCGCCCTCGTCGCGGCGATGCAGTTGCAGATCTTCGGTCACCAGAGCGAAGTGCGCGGCTGGGAACCGGCCGTGTTCGCCGCCTTCGGCCGCGCGGCCGCGGGCGGCGCGCTGTTCAATTACGTTGCCAGCGAACCGGAGATGGGCAGCCCGTCGCGCGGCGGCCTGCCGGCCGCCTCGGCCACGCCGTCCGAAGACGGGACCGCATGGGTCCTGAACGGCCATAAGACCTGGGGAACCGGCGGCCGTTACCTGACGCACCTGCTGGTGCGCGCGGCCGTCAGGAACGGCCCGGCTGCCCAACCGGGCGTCATTCTGGTGGAGCAGCGGGCAGGCGAGACGACGCCAGGCCTGGAGTGGGTGGAGACGTGGAGCGAAGCGCTCAGCCTGCGGGCCAGCGACAGCCACGACCTGATCCTGCGCGACGTCCGCGTGCCGATAGAGAACCTCGTCGAGAGCGGCGACACGAAGTCCCTGCCCAACATCTGGTTTCCGATGATGCTCTCGGCCACCTATCTCGGGGCGGCCGTAGCGGCGCGGGACTGCGTCGTGCAGTTCGCCCTGGAGCGCGTACCGACCGCGCTCGGCCGGCCGATCGCCACGCTTCCGAAGATTCAGCGACAGATAGGCGAACTCGACATCGCCCTGATGGCGGCGCGGGCACTGCTGATCGATGTGGCCGAGGCGTGGTCCGGCGACGGCGACCGGGCGGCGTTCCTGCCGCGGGTGGCGGCGGCAAAGGTCGTGGCGACGGAGACGGCCGGGCGGGTGACCGAGAACGCGCTGCAGATCGCGGGCGGTTCGAGCATCACCCGGGCGCTGCCGCTGGAGCGCTACTTCCGCGACGTGCGCGCCGGCGCAATGCAGCCGCCGTCGGGCGACACAGCTCTGGAAATGGTCGGAAGAGCAGCCCTGGGGGTGCCGGCCGAGCCAACCCGGCCTACAACGACTTGAATTGCTCGAACGCGTCCTGGCAGTCCTGGCAGGTGTAGATCATCCGGCACAACGTCGGGCCGAACGCATTCCGCAACGTGGTGCGCCTCGATCCGCAACGAGGGCACTCAGCCAGGTCAAAGAAGGTCACGGCCGCGCTGCCGCCTCGTGGCGGCGGCGCCAGCCCGAACGCCCGCAGTTTTTCCCGCCCCGCTTCCGTGATCCAGTCGGTGGTCCACGGCGGTGTCAGGACGGTCTCCACCGTGACCGTGCCCTGCGCCAGCCGCCGGACGCGTTCAACGATGTCGCGGCGCATGACGTCCAGCGCCGGGCAGCCAGAGAAGGTCGGGGTCATCGTGATCGTCACGCCCCTCTCGTCCAGGATCACCTCGCGGATGATGCCCATATCGACGACGGAGACAACCGGGATCTCCGGGTCCATCACCTCGTTCAGGGCGCGCCAGACATCGGCGGCAGTGACGGGCAGATCAGTCATCACCATTCGGCCGTTGGGTCCATCCGGGCGACTGACTGCATCTCAGACAGCAGGACCATCAGGTGTTCGGTGTGCTCGGTGCGGGGGACATCGCGTCGGGGCAGCGCCTCATCGGACAGCACCAGGCCGCACTCGCCCAGGAACGGCCGCGCCTGCGCTTCCCATTCGGCGCGAATGAGCGCGGCCGGCGGCAGGATTCCCGCGTCAACAAGGGCGGCGTCACCGGGAAGCGGCGTGAACAACTGCCGGGCGTGGGGCCACAGGCTGTCGACCGCTTGCTGCAGGCGGCCGTGGCTCTCGTCGGTGCCCAGCCCAAGGCGGCGCATCCAGAGTTGGGTATGGCGGACGTGGTAGATCTCCTCCGTCGCGATCTTGGCCGCCGCTTCAGCCAGGGGACCGTAGGCGCTGCCGCGCAGCTGCTCCAGCGCCGCGACCTCATACGTGTCGAACAGGTACTGGCGGGCCATCGAAAAGGCCCAGTCGCCGCGCGGCAATTCGACCATTTGGACGTTGCGATAGTCACCGGGACCGCGGAAAAAGACGAGCCGGTCGACGTCTTCTCCGGTGAGCTTCGTCCGCAGGCCATACCAGATCGACGCGTGGCCCAGTTCATCCAGGGCGATGTTGGCGAAGGCGATATCTTCCTCAAGGATAGGGGCATGGCCGGTCCACTCCGAGTTGCGGTGGGCCAGCACCAGTTCGTCATCGCCCTGGGCCAGCAGTCGTTCAAGCAGGGCATCGCGAAGCGGGCCGGCGATCATGCCTCTTCCTCTCCCTGGCGGCGGATTTTCTGCATGGTGAAGACGGTCCGATACTGATTCGGCATGCGGAAGCGCTTTTCGCGGGCCGGATCATACAGCGCGGCCGTGTCGGCCGGCTCGCTGCGGCTGATCAGCCGCGCCGGGCAGACCCACCAGACGACGGCCGCCTCATCCGCAAACGATTGCAGCGCAAGCGCCAGCGCCTCAGCCGCAGAACCGGCGGTCACCTCGCCGGCGTAGTCAACGTAGGTCATGGCCTGGCGTTGTGAACGCTTCTGGAAAACGGCGTAGGATTCACCCGACCCGGACGGGCTGTACGCGGGCAAGCCATCGGCGGCCAGTTCTTCGGCCGTGCGTGCCAGGACTGCGCCGGCCGGCACAACCCACAGGCTATGGCATGACGGCCGCCTGGCAAAGACGTCGCGCGCGTTCAGCAACGCCAATTCAGCGTCCGGCGCGTGGACGGAGCCGACGTTGCGGTGCGGCTGCCCGGGCTCGTCTTGCTTGAATACTTCAAATCGCGGCCACTGGTCGGTCATAGGCGTCTGTGCCGGCATGCCACCGTGGTCAGGCACTCATCTTCAGCGCGTACGCTTCGGCCGCTTCGCGCACCCAGCGGCCGTCTTCGTGGGCCTGCCGGCGAGCGGCGAGGCGGGCGGCGTTCATCGGGCCGTCGCCCTTGATCACCCGCCAGAATTCGTCCCAGTCGATGTCGCCGCCGGTCCAGTGGCCGGTCGTCTCATCGTAGGCCATTTCCGGGTCGGGCACGCTCAGCCCCAGGGCTTGGAGCGCCGGCACGAGCTCGTCGATGAACTCCTGCCGCAGCTGGTCATTGGTCTTGGTCTTGATCCCCCAGCGCACAAGCTGGGGCGTGTTGGACGAGTCGCTGTCGTGGGGCCCGAACATCATCAGTGCCGGCCACCACCAGCGGTTGATCGATTCCTGGGCCATCCGGCGCTGGGCCGGCGTGCCCTGGGCATAGCGGATGATCATCTCCTGGCCCTGCTTCTTGTGGAAGCCCTCCTCGGCACAGATGCGGACCATCGCCCGCGAGTAGGGGCCGTAGGAGCAGTGGGCCAGCATCGTCTGGTTCATGATCGCCGCGCCGTCGACCAGCCAGCCGATCGCGCCGATGTCGGCCCAGCCAAGGGTCGGGTAGTTGAAGACACTGGCGTACTTGGCCCGCCCGGCCAGCAGGGCGTCGATGAGTTCATCGCGGCTGGGGCCGAGCGTCTCGGCCGCGTGGTAGAGGTACTGGCCGTGGCCGGCCTCGTCCTGCACCTTGGCCAGCAAGACCATCTTGCGGCGCAGGTTCGGCGCGCGGGTGATCCAGGCCCCTTCGGGCAACATGCCGACGACTTCGCTGTGAGCATGCTGCGAGATCATCCGCACCAGTTGTTGCCGGTAAGCCTCCGGCATCCAGTCGCCCGGCTCGATCTTCTCGCCTGCGGCGATGCGCGCCTCAAATGCTTCCAGCCGGCGCGCTTCCTGCGGGTCATTCAGTGGCGTCATGTCACCTCGACTGCTCAAGTGGTTGCCAGGATTATAGCGGAAAGCGGCCGCATCCGTCAGGATTCTCCGGCGGTTCCTGACAGACCTCCGGCCAGTCGGCCGTGCCGCCCCTCCCGGCCCACGGGCCGGCGCTCGCCGCCTGCGCCGTCACTCGGCCGACGGATAGCGCGGCGGCCGCTTCTCGCGGAGCGCCGCCACGCCTTCCATCATGTCCGGGGCGTGGAAACCCAACATCTCGAGCGCCAGCGAGTGATCGAAGATCGGCCCCGCCTGGAGCAGCCACTGGTTGAGGGCCCGCTTGGTATAACGGATCGCGTCGCGCGGGCCCGTCGCCAGCCGTTCGGCGATCTCGGCCGCGCGCGCCGCCAGGGCCTCGTCCGGCACGCACAGGCTGACAAGCCCGATGCGTTCCGCTTCGCTGCCCGTCAGGAACTCCGACAACATCAAGTAGTACTTGGCCTTGGCCATGCCGCACAGCAGCGGCCAGAGGATGGCTGCGTGGTCCCCGGCGGCCACACCCATGCGCACGTGACCATCCGTCAGCCGGGCGTTCTCGGCGGCGATGCTGATGTCGGCCAGAAGGGCGACGACCAGCCCCGCCCCCACCGCCGGGCCGTTGATGGCCGAGACGATGGGCTTGCGGCAGCGCAGGAGGTTGTAGACCAGGTCCCGGGCCTCATCAAGGATGCGGCCGACTTCGTCCGGGTTGCGATACGCATCCTCAACAAGCTTGAGGTCACCCCCGGCCGAGAAGGCCCGCCCCGCGCCGGTGACGACGGCCACGCGCACTGACGGGTCGCGGTCGATCAGCGGCCAGACCTCGACCAGTTCGGTATGCAGTCGGGCGTCGGCCGCGTTCAGCACGTCCGGCCGGTTGAGCGTCAGCCACAAAACGCCGTGCTCGCGCCGTTCAAACAGGATATGTCGAAAATCACCATAGTCCATTGGCCCAGCACCTCTTCTCCCCGCACTACGGTTGCAGCGGCGGCATTCTAGCCTAGACTTGATGCTGCGCCAACGGGTCAGCCGGCGAGCGCTGAAGGGCACAACCGGGAGACGACTGAAAATGGAACCTGCCGATCTTGGCATGCTGCTACTGCGAATTGCGGCCGGTGTGGCCGGGCTTTTGCTGGTCCTGTACGCGGTCCTGGCAGCGATCAAGACCTTCATCCTGCCCCGCCCCGCCCAGGTCTGGGTCATCCGGCAGCTCTTCCTGGGCATGCGCCTTCTCTTTGACCTTCGCGCCAATCGGGCCGATTCCTACGCCAAGCGCGACGCGGTCATGGCCCTCTACGCGCCTATCACGCTCTTTCTCGTGCCCGTCGTCCTGATGTCGCTTGTCCTCATCGGCTACACGCTCATCTTCTGGGCGGTCGGCGGCCTGCCGCTGTTCAACGCGTTCCGCTCGAGTGGCTCGTCGCTGCTGACGCTGGGTAATTACGCCAACGAGCGGCCGATCCTCAAGGTCCTGGAGTTCTCCGAAGCGATGCTCGGCCTCATCCTGGTCGCCCTGCTCATCGCCTACCTGCCGACCATGTACAGCGCGTTTACCAAGCGCGAGACGCAGATCGGCCTGCTGGAAGTACGGGCGGGCATCCCGCCCTCGGCAGTCGAAATGGTCAGCCGCTCCTTCCGCACGGGTGAAATGCTGCAACTGCGCGAGATCTGGGACCAGTGGCACGTCTGGTTCGCCGAGATCGAGGAAAGCCATACCTCCCTGCCGGCGCTGGCCTTCTTTCGCTCGGCCCGGCCGGAGATGTCGTGGGTCACGGCCGCGGGGACGGTCCTCGACACCGCCGCGTTGATGCTGTCGACGATCGATGTGCCCTGGGAGCCTCGGGCCGCGTATTGCATCCGAAGCGGGTTTCTGGCGCTGCGCCAGATCGCCCGCTTCTTCGAAGTCCCATTCGCGCCCGATCCCAGTCCAACGGACCGGATCAGCATCGGCCGCGAGGAATTCGACGCGCTCTGTGACCAGCTGGCCGCCCAGGGCGTCCCGCTGAAGCCCGACCGGGACCAGGCCTGGCGCGATTTCGCCGGCTGGCGTGTCAACTACGATACAGTGCTGATCGCGCTGGCCGACCTGACGATGGCTCCCTATGCCCAGTGGTCCTCCGACCGGTCGCTCGCGCCGACGGCCCGTCCGGTTGCCCCGGGCAGAGTAAGGACGTATTGAACCCGTCTCCTCGCGGTGCTACACTCCAGCCTATGGAAGACCAGGAGATCGTCCGGCAGCAGGCGCATATCCTCATCGAACGCGCCTACCGTCACCAGACCCAGGGCGAACTGGGCGAAGCCATCTATCTCTACAAGCGCTCGCTTGCGCTTTACCCGACGCCGGAGGCCCACACCTTTCTGGGCTGGACCTACAGCATGATGGACCGGTACGAAGAGGCCATCGCCGAATGCGAGAAGGCTATCGCCCTGGACCCCGGCTTCGGCAACCCCTACAACGACATCGGGGCTTACCTGATCGAGACGGAGCGCTACGCCGACGCCATCCCCTGGCTGGAGAAGGCCCTGAGCGCCCCGCGCTACGAGTCGCGTCAGTTCGCCTTCGTCAACCTCGGCCGTGTCCACGAGCAACTGGGCGACGCGATGCAGGCGCTGGCCTATTACAACAAGGCGCTGGAGATCGCGCCGTTCTACCTGCCCGCTACCTGGGCCCGCAACCTGCTGCTCGGCCGTCTCAATTAGCCCCGCTTCGTCCAGCGGTTTTCCCCATGGCCAGCGCCTTCGGACAGATCACCGTCGTCGCCGTCGGCAAAGTCCGCGCCGCCCACTGGGCTGCTGCCCAGGACGAGTACGTGAAGCGACTGGGCCGCTATACGTCATTCCGGCTGATTGAAGTCAGGGATATGGTCGGCCGCGGCGTGGTTGACGCGGTGGCGGTAGAGCGCGAGGGGGAGGAGCTGCTGCGCGTGGCCGAACGATCGCCCGTGCGCGTCTTGCTCTCGGCCGACGGCCGGGCCCAAACGAGCGAGGGGCTGGCGGCCTGGCTCCAGAAGCAGATGGAAGGGTCGGGCCACGTCGCCTTCCTGATCGGCGGTCCGCTCGGCTTCTCGGAGCCCGTCCGGGCAGCCGTTCCCGACCGCCTGTCGCTCTCGCCGATGACCTTCCCCCACGAGCTGGCCCGGGTCATGCTGCTGGAACAGCTCTTCCGCGCGTTCACGATTTTGCGCGGAGAGCCATACCACAAGTAGGCCCCCGGGCACGCGGGACCCTACGCGTCGGCCGGGCCGATCACCACCACGAACTCCCCGCGCGGCTCCTCGGCTTCCACACGCGCCAGCAATTCGGACAGGCTGCCGCGCTGCACATTCTCGAACAGCTTCGTCAGCTCGTTGGCCACGGCCGCCGGCCGGTCGCCATAGACCGACAGCGCGTCGGCCAGGAAGTCACGCAACCGGTGGGGCGTCTCATAGAAAACAAGGGTGTGGGGCGAGTCGCGGTCCACTTCCAGGAATGAACGCCGCTTGCCGGGTTTCCGCGGCGCGAAGCCGCGAAAGGTGAACGAATGCGAGGGCAGGGCCGAGAGCACCAGGGCCATGATCAGCGCCGATGGGCCGGGGATCATCGTGACCGGCAGGCCCAGTTCGGCCGCGCGCCGGACGAGGGTGAACCCCGGATCGGCCACACCGGGCGTGCCCGCGTCGGACACGACAGCAACTGACTTCCCTTCCTGCACCAGGGCGATCAGGCGCGGCCCGGCCTGGGCCTCGTTGTGCTCGTGAAAGGCGATCTGTGGCTTCTTGATGTCGAAATGCTTCAGCAGCAGGCCGGTTTTGCGGGTGTCCTCGCTGGCGACGACGTCAACAGCGCGCAACACCTCCAGCGCCCGCAGGGTGATATCGGCCAGATTACCGATCGGCGTGGCGACCAGGTACAGCGTGGGAGGCGGGGCTTCGCCCTCTAGCTTCGACGCCATGCCATGTTCGCGCCGAGCTGCTGCATCGTCTCGACGAAGCCGGGGAAGCTGTCAGCCGCGCAGCCGGCATCTTCGACCACCGTCTCGCCGGTCGCGACCAGACCGGCCACGGCCAGGGCCATCGCCAGCCGGTGGTCGTCATGACTGTCAACCGTTGCGCCCCTGAAACGGAACGGGCCGCGGATCGTCAGGCCGTCCGGCCGCTCGACGATGACCGCCCCCAGCTTCCGCAGTTCCGCGGCCAGCACGCCGATGCGGTCGACTTCCTTCACGCGCAACTCGGCCGCGTCACTGACAGCGCTTTCGCCGGCCGCCTGGGAGGCGGCGACCGTCCAGATGGGGAACTCGTCGATGGCCCTTACGACCGTCTCGCCGCTGACGGCCACACCGCTCATCTCGGCATATCGCACGGTCAGGTCCGCGGCCGGCTCGCCCCCCGTAACCCGCTCATGCTCCACCGACACCTCCGCGCCCATCCGGCGCAGGATGTCGACCAGCCCGGTCCGCGTCTCGTTCATGCCGACGTTGCGGATGGTGACCTCCGCGTGCGGTACGACAGCGGCCGCCACCAGCGGAAAAGCGGCCGAGGAGATGTCGCCCGGCACGGTCAGGTCAATGGGTCGCAGGCGGCGGCCCGATGGCGGCGCGGCGGCCAGCGTCACCCACTCTCCATCCAGGCGGACGTCCACACCCATCGCCGACAGCATCCGTTCGGTGTGATCGCGGGCCGGGCCGGGCTGGTAGACGCGCGTCTCCCCTTCGGCATACAGGCCGGCCAACAGGATGGCGCTCTTGACCTGGGCGCTGGCGACGGCCAGCGAGTGGTCCATGGCATGCAGCGGAGCCGGGTTGACGGCCAGCGGGGCATGGCCATCGGTGGCGCTGACGTCGGCCCCCATCATCCGCAGCGGCTCCGTCACCCGGCGCATCGGCCGGCGGCGGAGTTGCTCGCTGCCATCCAGCACCGACGGGAACGCCTGGCCGGCGAGGATCCCGGCCATCAGGCGGATGCAGGTGCCTGCGTTGCGACAATCGAGCGGGCCGGCCGGCGGCCGAAGTCCGCGCAGCCCGCGACCCTCGATCTGCAGGTCCCAGGCCGTGGGCGATTTGCGATCGATTTCGACCCTGACGCCCAGCGCCTGGACCACGCCGAGCGTAGCCAGCGTGTCCCCGGCGGGAAGCCAGTCGCGGACGATGCTCGTCCCTTCCGCCAGCGCGGCGAACATGACGGCCCGGTGGCTGATGGACTTGTCACCGGGAACGCTGATAGAACCCTTCAGAGGCGTCGTCTGCGGGCGGACGACGAGATCAAGGCTGGCGCTCATGGGGCAGGCGGTCAGATGGCCTTGCGGTGGGTATGGGCGGCCGGCAGGTTCTCGGCCACTCGGGCCGGCCCCTTGATCCGCAGGCGCTCATGGCGGGTGCGGTTCTGGACCGTCTCGTGGTTATGCCGCGGGTCGAGGCGCGTTACCGGCGGCCTTCCGGCCAGCCTGGCCTGCTCCAGCGCGTGGTGGACCAGCAGGACATTGTGCTTGCGCATGAAGACGTCGGGGGGTGGGTTTCCCGCTTCCGCGCGCTTTGCCTCGAGTGTTGCCTTCAGGTCCGCGATCTCGTCGGGCGGGATATAGGCGGGCAGCGTCCCGAGCTCCAGCCGGCCGGCCACGGGCAGCAGCCGGGTCAGGACAAGCGCGCCGGGGGGCATCTGGCCGGGGCCGATGGGCACAAAAGCGTCGGCCGCCTCGCCAGTCAGGAAATCGCGCAGGCGGAGCGTCTGGCCGTCGTGGCCGGCATATTCGTAGGCAGTCAGCGGCGGGGCCGCGACCCACTTCTCCAGCAACGTCCGTTGCGTCTGGCTGAGGCGCGGGCCGCGCTCGGCCTGGTACAACTCGATGACCCGCGGGCCGCCGGCTTCGGGCGCGTGGTCGAAGATGAACCAGTCGAAGAACCGCTCCTCTTCCGACGGGCTCATCAGCGCCTCGGTCTCGGCCGTGTAGTAATCGGCCCAGTAGCCCGGCAGCGCGGCGTCAACTGCCTCGTCGAAGCGCTCGTCATCGGCGAAATCGATCAGGTCGGCGCGCAGGAAGCGGGCGGCATCAGCCCAGGCGCGTTGCTCGTTCTCCGCGGCCATATCGGCCGCCATGTGACACTGTTTGTATTTCTTGCCGCTGCCGCAGTAGCAGGGGTCATTGCGTCCCGGTTTGTCCATCGTCTTGCTCCAACGCGCCGGGGCAAGTCAGGACGGCCCGGCGCGCTTATGGACAGGAATTGTAGCAGAATATCGACGGGTGTCGCCCCGCGAGCCGTTCAGGCCGGGGTACTTCAGTAGTCGGACGGGCCGCAGTGAAATTGCCTGCCTGGAATCGTCGGTGGGGCAATGCAACGGCCGTGATCATGGATGCTGCCGCAACCGGTTCCGGGCGCGCGCTGACGCCACCGAGGTTGCGATGGCGCTGCCGTTCAGCCATTCAGGGCGGCGGCTTTCAACGCCGCCAAATCGCGGCCCCGCTCTCGCAGCCGGCCCGAGAGCGTCCGGATGATGCCGCGGGCAACCTCGCTATGGGCGTCCATCAGGTCGTAGAAGGGGTCCTGGTCGAGCCGCAACAGCAACGTCTCGACGATGGCCGTGACGCTGGCCATGCGCGGTTCCGAGTCGAGCAACGCCATCTCCCCAAACACCTCAGATTCACCGAGTTCGTTCAGCAGGTGGCCGCTGTCGTGGACACGGACGCGCCCGGAGACGATCAGATACAGGGAGTCGCCCCGATCGCCCTTCTCAAAGATCGCCTGCTCGGGAAGCAGGACGACTTCGGTCATCAGCATGGCGACCTCAGCCAGGAGCTCGTCAGGGATCGTCGCAAACAGCTCGACGTCTTTCAGGATGATCACACGCTCGACGGTGGACAGCATCGCAACTCCTTCAGGCAAAGGGGAAATCCCGCAGGCGGCCAGAGCGCGGACGGCCGCTTCACTCAGTAACGGGTCGCTGCCGGCGCGATAATCGGCCAGTCTGGCGGCGATGGCCGCGGTCGGGCAGTTCAGCGTGCCCAATTCATGCACGGCCGCCGCCTGGAGCCAGCGGTTATCCACGCTATCATCGCCGACGATGGCCTGGACCCGCGCGACGCGATCCAGCGGCGGGAAGGCGGCGGCCTGCCCCAGCCGAGCCAGTCGCTCGACCGGCGGCAGTCCTTCCACCAGCGGCATGATCCTGCCTTTGATGTCGGAAGGCAGGCTGACCTCGAGCAACTCCAGGGCGTAGGACCGCCCGGCGGCGTCACGGCGCAGCAGCGCGTCGCGCGCCTGGCCGACGGGGATGGGGTCGCTGATCATCCCGGCCAGCAGCAAGGCCCGGTCGCGCGTTTGTTCCGACTGGGCCTGCAGGACCGCGCCGAGGATGGACGTATTCTCATCGCCGGCCAGATCGCGCTCGGCGGCCGCGAGCCAGGCCGCGCGAGCCACCTCCGCTTGCAGACCCGCGCGGACCCGCGGCTCGCCGGCCGGTTCGGCCCGGTAGCCGGTCTGGGCCAGCGCTGTGATGACAGCGCCTCTTGCCGCGTCATTCGGGTGCTCCAGTTGGGTCAGCAACGCCTGGCGCGCCGCCGGCCCGCCGATGCGGCCCAGGGCGCGGGCCAGTCGTTCGACGACGCCGACCGCCTGCCCGGGACGCGACAGGGCTTCTGCCACGGCCGGGACGGACGCCGCGCCGCCCGCAACCAGCGCGGCCACGGCGGCGGGCGCATCCGCATCCCGGCGGAGAGCCTCGACCACGCCCGGCCAGAGATCCGCGCAGCCAAGCTCGCCGGCGGCATGCAGGGCCGCATGTCGAACCGGTTTCTCGGGGTCGGCTAGCAGCTCGGAAAGGATGGGGCAGAGGGCCGGGTCGCGCGCCTGGTCAATGACCTCGGCCGCGTCGGCCCGAACCACGGGGTCAGCGGATGAGGCCCAGGCCCGGACCGTTTCCTGGCCCAGCGCGGTGGCCGTGGCCTCATCGCCGGCCAGCAGCCCGACGAGCGCGGCGCGCCGCACGGCCGGTTCGGCATCGGCCAGGCTATTCGTGCAGAGCAGCAGGTGACCGTCTCCATCGATCCGGCCGAGCGCGCGCAGGCCTTCGGCCCGCACCAGCGGATCCGGGTCGTTGCGGGCAGCAGCCATCACCGCATCGCGGACCGCGATATCTCCGTCACACATCCTGAGCGCTTCGCTGCGGACGACGGCCGCCGGGTGCCTGAGAAGGTCCGGCATCGCTGCGGCGACGTCGGCCGGGCTGCGCTCGGTCAGCAACGTGAGCGCATAGAGGGCTGGACCCGGGTGTGGATTGTGCAAAGCCTCTCGCAGGACACCCACCGTTTCCGGGTCGTCCGCCAGGACCTCGACGCCGGAAAAACGGCGACGGCTGAGGGCCTGGCGCAGCGCCCGTGGGTAGGCGCGGCCGGTCAGGAAGACGACCACCAACCAGACGACCAGAATGGCCAGCAAGACGTAGGCCATGCTGACGACATCGACTGCCAGGACCTGGTTGAGCAAAAGCAGCAGGACGCCGGCCAGGGCCACGGCCGACATGCGGACAATGCCGCTGTCAACCGTCTGAACATGGGTCCGAAGCGCGGCCGGCAGGGGTTGGTAGAGCACGGTCCGCGCCGACTGGTCAACCGAGAACATGAGCCCCAGGTCGATGACCCGGTTCAGCGTGGCCAGCCAGAACAGGAGCGGCACCAGCCCCCACGCCGTACCGACGATGCTGAAGGCCAGGGTGATGGCGAAGAGCAGCACGGGGAGCAGGAACAGCGCGTTGCGAACGCCGTAGCCATTGATGACGAAGCCGACCAGGAACGTGTTGCAGACCAGGGCAAAGATGCCCAGGCCGGCCAGGTACAGCCCCATGAACGACGACAATGCCGCCGGATCGGGGAACTGGGCGCTGATGCGGTTGAAGAAGATGTTGTCGATGAAGAAGAACGAGACCCAGGCGACCACGGTCAGGCCGAACATCAGGGCGACGTAAGGATTACGCACCAGGCGGCCGAGACCGGTCTGCTCGGCGACAGCGCCCGGCGCGGCCGACGCCGTCTCGAGCGCCCCCCGGTAGCGACGGGTGATCGATACCAGCAGGCCGATCGCCGCCACCATGGCCAGCGCGGCGATGGCCAGCAGATTGACGGTGCCGATCAGCCTGACGATGAACGGGATGAGGAACCCGGTCAGCACAACCGCGACCCACATCCCGGAGCCGATCAGCCCGAGAAGGCGCTTCGACTGGCGCAGGGTGAGCAGGCGCGCCGTCAGCGTCCAGAAAGCCGTCTGGGCCAGGGTGATGACAACCTGAAACAGGATCGGCAGCGCGAAGATGACCGGCCTGCCCGCGCCGAGCGTCAGCAGCACCCAGTAGCCGGTGATCAAGACGGCCAGGAACGTCAGGTTCAAAAGCAGCTGGCGCGCGAAGGTGACGCTCCGCCCCAGCCGGATGTAGGCAGTGGTGAGGAGCGCGGTGACTAACCCGTTGATGATGTACAGATAGGGCAGGGTTCCTGAACTGAACTCGCTCAGAAACAGCGGAAAGACCGAGGTCTCGACAAAATTGAAGACGACGCCGAGCAGAAAGAACTCGGAAAAGAGCAGGAACGTGACGCGCTCCTCTCCCGGCTGGATGCTGAACAGGCGAGCGAGACGAGTAGCCACAGGGGAAAGTATCCGGCTGAACGGGCTACGGCGCGTCGCGCAGGGCAATGGCGGCCCTGAAGGCCGCGATGACGTCGTCCAGACTGGTGCCGGGGCCGAAGACGCCGGCCACCCCCATCGCCTTGAGGGGCGCTATATCATCATCGGGGATGATGCCGCCGAGGAAGACGGGCACGTCGCTCATCTCCCGGGCAGTCATCAACTCCATGATCCGGGACATCAGCGGCATATGGGCGCCGGAGAGGATGCTCAGGCCGATGGCGTCCACGTCCTCCTGCAGGGCAGCTTCCACGACCATTTCCGGCGTCTGGCGCAATCCGGTGTAGATGACCTCCATGCCGGCGTCGCGCAGGGCACGGGCGGTAACCTTCGCGCCCCGGTCATGACCGTCCAGTCCGGGCTTGGCGATCAGGACTCGCGGCCGTCTCTCCTCGTGCATCTGGCTCTCCTTCCGTCGCTAAAAGCTTCCGCCATAGGTCGGCGCAAAGTTGTGCTTGTCCAGCAGCGCCTGCTCAGACGCTGTGGCCGCCGGCCGTGGCCGAATGGCGGGGTGGCGAAACAGCATGGCGATCTCCTCAACGCACAACCGGCCCTTCGGGGTCAGGCGGATCGCGTCCCCGTTGATCGTCACCAGGTCGAGATCTGCCAGGCGCTCGAAGAACACGGCAAACACGGTCAGCGGATCTCTATTATAGTGGTCCCGGAACAGGGCACAATCAAGGAAAGGGTCATTCTTGAGCGAAAACATCACATCGCGATGAAATGCCTCGCCGGCGTTCAGACGATAGCCGCGCCAGAGCGGCGTCTCGCCGGCGGCGATACGCCGTTCGTACTCGCCCAGGTCAAAGACGTTGGCCAGCTGCGTGTTGCTGTAGTGGCCGTAAGCGCCGGGGCCAACCGGCAGCGTCACCGCTGCTGACGGCAGGCGGTCCGGCCGAAACGCGCCGGCATCCCCCACGTTGCGGGCCCAGAAATCGCCGGGCAGTTCGTGATAGCCGGCCGGCTCCAGGAAGATCTGGGCCATCAGGTGCTGGGTCTGGAGGTGGCGGTGGTCGGGAAGGACGACCTCGCCGCGGCGGACGAGTTCGTGCGTCCGCGTGCCCGGATCAACGAACAGGAAGTAGGTGGCGATCGAGTCCGGCTCAAAGGCCACGGCGTCTCGCAGCGTGGCCTCCCAACTGCGCAGGGACTGGTCTGCGAGGCCGTACATCAGGTCGAGGTTGACCAGGAAGCCGCGCTCGCGCAGCAGGGCCATCGCCTCAGCCATGAAGGTCGATGAGTGGCGGCGCTTCGTCTCGCGCAGCAGATCGTCATCCGAGGACTGGTAGCCGACGCTGACGCGGTTGATGCCGTGCCGGCGCAGGATCGCCAGGAAACGATCGGCCGCGGGCCAGTCAGAAAAGAACTCAGGATGCAACTCCAGCGTGCCCATCAACGACGGCCGCAGGAAGCCGCTGCCGGCCATGAAGTCGAGGAAACGCTCCAGGGCATCGGCGGGAATCAGGCTCGGCGTGCCGCCTCCGAAGAACAGCGAACCGACCTTCAGGGCGGTTCGCTCCGCGTGATAGGCCACTTCGCGCTCGACCAGGCGCATGTAGCGGCCGATCGCTTCGCGCCGCCTCGGATTGATTGCGACCAGGTAATAGCTGCAGAAGTCACACACGCCGGAACAGAACGGGACGTGGATATACAGATAGTTGACTTCTTCCGGATAGGGCGGGTGTTCCCCTGCGGCCAGGGGCAGCATCTCCCTGAGCGACGGGTAGATGCTGAGGTAGTAGTAGTCAAGGCTGTTGCGCCGCAAGGCGACCGGCAGTTCGTCCAGCCGGTAGGCATCGTAGGCAGCTGTTGCCTCGGCAATGAGGCGGGAGGAACCGGGATGTGCCATATCGTTCGGGCCTGCGCGCCGGCGCGGCCTGGATAGGGTATCGCCGTGGCCGGAAACAGGCAAACACCCTTGACTTCGGCCGAAAGCGGCGTATCATAGGCCAGTGTTGAATAGTCAACTCTGACTAATCAGCCTGGAATAACGATGGAACGAGAATTGCTGTTGCTGGGCCTCCTGCGTCAGGAAGGCCGCCACGGATACGAGTTATACGACTTCATCGAGCGTACCATGCAGGTCTGCATCGATCTGAAGCGGCCGACCGCCTATTACTTGCTCGACAAACTGGCCAAGGGTGGCTACGTCGAAGAGCGCGAGGAACAGATCGGCAACCGGCCGACGCGCCGCGTCTACCGCCTGACGACCAGCGGCGAGGCGTTCTACTTTGAGCTACTCCGCGCCAACCTGGCCGGGCACACGTCGCCCCCCTTCTCCGATACCATCGGCCTGGCGTTTCTCGACGACCTGCCGGCCGAGGAATCGCTGCCCCTGCTGGCCGAACGCCATAGCCGGATCGCCGAAGAGCTCTCGCGGATGGAGTCCGTCCCGGTCCATCCCGGCTCGATGCAACTGGTCATCGAACATCAAATCACCTATCTGGCGGCCGAGCTGGCCTGGCTCGCGGCCGTCATCGATCGCCTGAAAGCCGCTCACGAAGGAGCCACTCATGCAAGCTGAACCGGAAGTCAACACCGCACTGAGCGCCGAGGATAAACTCGACTTCAAGCGCGTCCTGCCCGTCTTCGTCATCGTCCTGGTCGGTCTTCTCGGCCTGACCATCATCATCCCCCTGCTGCCGCTCTACGCCACGTCCTTCGGGGCGAGTCCGTTCATGATCGGCCTGCTCGGGGCCACCTATCCGCTGATGCAGTTCATCGCGGCCCCCATCCTCGGCCGCCTCTCCGACCGCTACGGCCGCAAGCCCATCCTGATCATCAGCCAGATCGGCACGCTGATCGGTTTCGTCCTCCTCGGACTGGCCAACGCCCTGCCGATCCTGTTCCTGTCGCGCATCATCGACGGCCTGTCGGGGGCCAACATCTCCACCGCCCAGGCGGCGATCAGCGATATCACGACTGAGAAGAACCGGACACAGGGCCTGGGCCTGATCGGCGCGGCCTTCGGGCTGGGCTTCATCATCGGCCCAATCATCGCCTTCATCTCCCTGGCCCTGAGCGACAACAACTACCACGTCCCGGCCTTCGTCGCGGCCGGCTTTTCACTGGCCTCCATCCTGCTGACGATCTTCTGGTTCGAGGAGACGCTGCCCGCGGAGCGGCGGGGCACAACCAGCGACCGGCCGGCCGTCAGCTTCCGGGCCATGCTCGACGGCCTGCAGCATCCGAGCGTCGGGCTGCTGCTCTTCCTCCTCTTCGCCCAGCAGCTGGCCTTTGGCGGCTTCGAGCAACTCCTGTCGATCTTCACGCTCAGTCGTCTCGGGCTTAACGCCTCCGGCAACGCGGTCGTCTTCGTCTTTGTCGGCCTCATCCTGGTCGCCGTCCAAGGCGGCCTCGTCGGCCGCTGGAGCCGGCGCTACGGCGACAGGCGGATCGTCTTCGCCGGGCTGGCATTGCTGGCCATCGGCCTCACAGCCGTCGCTTTCACGCCCCGGGTTCCACCGCCGTGGTACTCGCAGGCCGAACTGGAGGAAGAGCTGAATGCCCCGTCCGAGGAGCCGTCCGTCAGTGGAGAACCGCCGTCGGCTGTTAGCGCTGTCTCGGGGACCGGCTCGATAGAATTGCCGAGCGACGACAACACTGGCTGGCTGGGCCTGCTGTGGATCCTGGTGGCGATGATCCCGGTCGCCATCGGCGGGGGCATGCTCCAGCCGACAATCAACAGCCTGATCACCAAGCGCGTCACCCCGCTGGAGATCGGCGGCATCCTGGGTATCTCGGCCGCATTCCTCAGCCTGGCCAATGCGATCGCGCCGCTGCTGGCCGGGGCGATCTTTCAGGCGGTTGGGCCGACAGCCCTCTTCCTGGTCTGGGGCGGGCTGATGGGCTTGCTGTACCTTGTGGCCGTGAGCCGGCTGCGGCCCGGGCCGGAGGAGACGGCCGCGCCGGGCCTTGCGCGCGGCGGCTCCGCACACTAGCCCCTAACCCACGAAAAGAGCCGGCGCGTGCTCCTGGTTAACGAAGCCGAGCGCTTCCAGGTCGCGAATGCGGCCGGTCTGGTGGCGCATCACGTCAACGAACCACAGCGGCCGCCCCTGGTCCGTCCCGACTACCTGCTTTGCTCGCGCGTCCGCCCATGACAGAACGTCGCGGTGAAGGCCCGGTTCAACGGCGGGATCGCAGGCGTAGTCGATGCACCAGAACGGCAGTTGCAGCGCGGCCCAGGCGACGAGGCGCCCGTCCTGCTCCCAAAGTGCGATGTTCTCAGGATAGTCGAAGGCCCAGGAGCTCAGGCGATACGGATGGTATTTCTCCAGGCCCGATATCACTATTCGTAATCGCGCAGAACAACCAATTACCTCTGGTGGGAAACAGCCGCCGGTCGCCCGGTAAGCCACACAAGCACCAGCCCCGGCACGGCCGACCCGACCGCTGCGACTAACGACGCCATGAGAAGGAACTGGCCCGGACTGTTGGTTGGGTTGGCGACGAGCCAAAAGAAAGCCATGAACGACGCGATGCTGGCCAGGACCCAGACGGCCGCGCCGCGATAATCACGGCTGAGCACCAGCGCCTGCGGGACGCCGACCGCCACGCCCATAACGGTGAAGAGCAGGACATCGTGCCGAGTAGACGCGGCAGCAAACGCCATCCGGTTCGCGAAACTGATGATGGCGAAGCACAACAGGTAACCGACGAATGTCGCCGCCAGCCAGGGTAGCGGCCGCAGCAGGAAGTGGCGCAACACGATCCACTGGGTCAGGCCGACGGTGATGCCGAGCGAGAAGAGGACGGCGTAGACGACGAAGCGATCCTCATTGACGAACGGCAACGGCCGCACAGCGAAGGTCAGGGCGACACCGAGGGCGACGCCGGCGAGCCAGCCAAACAAGGTGGCGAGCATCCACTCGCCTACGACGAGCGACTTGTTGATTGCCGATCCGGTAACGCTCACCTGGAAAACCTCCGTGGCTGGACAACGGCCGCTGGATGATTGATACGGTTTGTTATTGGCTAGGCACCAACCCCACTACCTCAAACGTCCTCACATCCACGATCCCCTTGTCTGAGATGCGAAGCTCCGGGATGACCACCAGCGCCAACAGGCTCAACTGCATGTAGGCATTGTGCAACGTGCAGCCACACTCAACAAACGCCTCGACCATCCGCTCCGCCTTCGCCGCGACGACCTCGGCCCGCTCGTCGCTCATCAGCCCGGCGATGGGCAGTTCGACCAGCGCGATCTCGCGCCCTTCCTTAAACACCACCACCCCACCGCCGACTTCGCCCAGCCGATTCGCGGCCGCCGCCATATCGGCCGCGTCGGTCCCGACCACGATCATGTGGTGGCTGTCGTGGGCCACGGTGCTGGCTACGGCGCAGGGCACATTGAAGCCAAATCCGCTGACGAAACCGTTGGTCACTTCGCCCGTCGCCCGGTGGCGCTCGACCAGGGCGATCCGGCAGACATCCTGAGCCGGGTCGGGCATGACCTGACCGTCGACCACCGGCAGCGAGCGCTCCAGCGCCTTTGTCGGCGCCTGGTTTTCGACGACGCCGATGACGCGGGCGTTCAGACGCTCGGTTTCTGGCCGAATCCCAGTGTCTAGCGGCACGGCGAAATCGCTCGCCGTCAGCCGTCGCCCCATCTTGACCGTCCCCTTGGCGAAGGCCGGGTACTCGTAGGCCGGGATGTCAACCAGGATGTTGCCATCTTCGGCCAGCACGCGGCCGCCGGCGATGACGAGTTCGATTGGCAGGGCTGCCAGGTCGCTACTGATGACGATGTCGGCGTAGCGGCCGGGGGTGATGCTGCCGATGTCCTTTTCCACGCCGAAATGCTGCGCCGTGTTCAGCGTCGCCATCTGAATGGCGGTGATCGGCCGCAGGCCCTGGGCGATAGCGTGGCGGACAACGCGGTCCATGTGGCCTTCGTTGACCAGCGTGCCGGAGTGCGAGTCGTCGGTGCAGAGGATGAAGTTGCGGCTGTCGAGACCCATGTCGGTGATCGCCTTGACCTGCGCCGCCACGTCGTACCAAGCCGAGCCAAGGCGCAACATCGCCTTCATGCCCTGCCGGACGCGGGCCACGCCGTCTTCCAGGCGCGTGCCCTCGTGGTCGTCGGCCGGGCCGCCGGCCACATAGCCGGCAAACGTCGGGCCGAGGTCGGGCGAGGCGTAGTGACCGCCGATGACCTTGCCCGCCTTCATCGTCTCGGCCATCTCGGCGTGCATCTTCTCGTCTCCCTGGTAGACACCGGGGAAGTTCATCATCTCCCCCAGGCCAATGATACCCGGCCAGGTCATGGCTTCGGCCACCTCGGCCGGGCCGATGGTCGCGCCGGGCGTCTCCAGTCCGGGCGCGCTGGGCACGCAGCTGGGCATCTGGACGTAGACGTTGATCGGCAGCGTGGCCGCTTCGTCGTGCATCAGCCGGACGCCGGGCAAGCCGAGGACGTTGGCGATCTCGTGCGGGTCGATGAACATGCTCGTCGTGCCGTGAGGGATGACGGCGCGGGCGAACTCCGTCACCGTCACCATGCCGCTCTCGACGTGCATGTGGGCATCGCAAAGGCCTGGAATGAGGTAGCGGCCGTAGGCCTCGATGATGCGCGTGTTCGGGCCGATGCAGTGGCTGGCGTTCGGACCGACATAGGCGATCCGGCTGCGGCAGATGGCGACGTCCGTGCCGCGCAGGATTTCGCCGCTATGAACGTTCACCCAGCGGCCGTTGCAGATGACGATGTCGGCCGGCTTGCGCCCCATCGCCACAGCCACCAGGTCTTGGGTCATCTCGTGCCAGGGTTGTCGTTGGGTCATGGTCGTCAT
>CAYRBP010000025.1:34661-48259 GCA_964422535.1 uncultured Ardenticatenaceae bacterium
AAAGGCCGGGCGCATTGGCCCGGCCTCTCACACTTAATTGCCCTTCAGGAGCGCGATCAACTCGTCGAACGGCACGACACGCCGCTCGCTCTCGCTGCGCCGCTTCACCTCCGCACCGCCCTGCTCCAGGCTGCGGCCGGAGACGGTCACGCGCCAGGGGATACCGATCAGGTCGGCGTCCTTGAATTTGACACCGGCCCCAAGCCCGTCGCGGTCGTCATAAAGCACCTCGACGCCGGCGGTAAGCAACTGCTCATAGAGCGCCTCAGCCTTCTCCTTCGTGCCGTCGCCTTCCTTGCCGATGTGGACCAGGTGCACCTGGTAGGGCGCGACACTGTCCGGCCAGACGATGCCGTCCTTGTCGTGGTGCAGCTCGACGATGACCGCCATGAGCCGGTCGAGGCCAATACCGTAGGAGCCCATGTAGATCAGCTTCGGCTCGCCGTTCTCGTCGAGGTAGGTCGCGCCGGTCGGTTCGCTGTAGCGCGTGCCCAGCTTGAAGCAGTGGCCGACCTCAATCGCCCGCTTGGCCTCGATCCGGCCGCCGCAGACCGGGCACTTGTGGCCGGTATCGGCCTGGGCGATGTCGGCCATCTTGCTCAGCGAGAAGTCGCGCGGGTAGTTGGCCCCGGTGAAGTGATAGCCGTCGTCATTCGCCCCGACGACGAAGTTGCCGCCGGCTTCAATCGAGGGGTCGGCAATGACGTACACGCCGGGTTTGTCCAGGCCGGCCGCGATCTGCATCCCGATGCCGGAGGCATAGCCGGGCACCGCGCCGATGGCCCGGATCTCGTCCTCAACGGCCGTCCGCAGCACGCCGCCGCCAAGCGCGTTGGCAAGCTTGACCTCGTTGATCTCCAGGTCGCCGCGGACCAGGGCAAAGACCAGGCGGCCGTCGGCGTCCTTCGCTCCCAGTGGCTTCCACCAGTAGAAGACGGCCTTGATCGTCTGGCTGGTCGGCACGCCGACGAAGGCCGCGACGTCGGCGATCGTCTTGCAGTTCGGCGTCGCCACCTTGGCGAGCTCGGCCAGGACGGCGGGCTTTTCGCCTTCGCGGACGAATTCGGCCGCTTCAACGTTGGCCGCGTAGTCGCCGTTGTCGCAGGCGATGAACAGGTCTTCGCCCTGCGGGTGGGGCACGGTGAACTCCTGCGAGGTCTTGCCGCCCATCGCGCCGACGTCGGCGTTGATGGCGATGCTGGGCACGCCGCAGCGGTTGAAGACGTTGAAGTAGGCCTGGATCATCGACGGGTAATATTCGTCCAGGTCCTCCTCGCTCCGGTCGAGCGTGTAGGCGTCCTTCATGATGAACTCGCGCAGGCGAAGCAGGCCGCCGCGCGGCCGCGCCTCATCGCGAAACTTCTTGCTGATGTGATAGACCATCCGCGGCAGGTCGCGGTAGCTCTCGATCTCGCGCAGGGCCAGGTCGACGACGATCTCCTCGTGGGTTGCCGACAGGGCGTAGTCGCGGTTGCCGCTGCCCTTCAGCTTGAAGAGGACGTCGACCTTGTTCCAGCGGTCGGTCGCCTGCCACAGCGCGGCCGGGTGCAGGTTGGGCATCCACATCTCGTTGCCGTTGATGGCGTCCATCTCGTCGGCCATGATGCCCCAGATCTTGCGGATGACCCGGTAGCCAAGGGGCATGAAGGTGTAGATGCCGGCGCCGGCCGGGCGGATGTAGTTCGCGCGTAGAAGGAGCTGGTGACTGACGAAGTCAGCCTCGGCCGGAGCCTCGCGGAGCGTTTTGCCGAAAGAGCGTGAAAGTCGCATAAAGAGTGAGTATAACCCCCGGCAAAATGGGCGTCAAAGCGGGAAAGCGCGCGGCCGGTGACCGGTGGTCTGGGCCGGCCGCGGCTTCCGTCGCCGGCCACGGGCGCGGGTCACGCCAGGCTCAGGACGACCTTCCCCGTATTGCGATTCTCCAGGACATACTGGTGCGCGTCCTGGGCCTGGGCGATCGGGAAGACGCGGTCGATGATCGGCTTGAGCTGCCCGCAGGCCAGCTTGGGCAGGATCTCGGTCTCGAAGCGGCGCGTCAGGGCGATCTTTTCGTTCAGCGGCCGGTTGCGCAGCGTCGAGCCGATGATCCGCAGCCGCTTGCCCATCACCTGGCCCAGGTTCAACTCGCCGCTGGGGCCGGCCAGCAACCCGATCTGGATCAGCCGGCCGAAGCGGGCCAGAGCGGTGACGTTGCGCGCCAGGTATGGCCCGCCGACGGGGTCGAGGATGACATCCACGCCTTTGCCGTCCGTCGCCTCCATCACCGCGGCGACGAAGTCGGCCGCCTTGTAGTTGATGGCCAGGGTCGCGCCCAGTTCGCGGCAGCGTTCGGCCTTCTCGTCGCTGCCGACGGTCACGAAGGCGCGCGAGCCGGCGTCGACGACAAGCTGGATGCCGGCCGTTCCCACGCCGCTGGCGCCGGCATGCAGCAGGGCCGTCTCGCCGGGTTTGAGGCCGCCCTCGATGAACAGGTTGAGATAGGCGGTCAGCCACACCTCCGGCACGGCCGCCGCGTCCGTGTAGCTCCAGTTATCCGGGATGCGAATCAGCATCCCGGACGGCACCGCCACCTGCTCCGCATAGCCGCCGCCCGGCAGGAGCGCGAACACGCGGTCGCCCGGCCGCCAGCCGCCGAACACGTCCGGCCCGACGGCGCGCACCTCCCCGGCCATCTCCAGCCCAAGGATCTCGCTTGCGCCGGGCGGAGGCGGATAGTTGCCGCGGGCCTGCGACAGGTCGGCCCGGTTGACGGCCGTGGCTTTCACGTCGACCAGAACGTCGGCCGGTCCGTATTCGGGGGCGGGCGCCTCTTCCCAGCGCAGTTCCGGGTGACCCGGCTCGCCCCGGACAGCGATCGCTTTCATGCGCGTTACTCCTTGTCAGACAGGGACGGCAAGTTACACTTCATTCTACCCGACGATCAGGAGAACCCACACAATGAGCCCAGCCGATACCTACACAGTCGAGGTAGCCGGACTTACCCGGCACTTCCCGCTGTTCGAAGTTGCTCCCGGCGTGCGCATCGCCGTCTTCAACATGCTCGGCGACACGTACGTCGTCAAGGCGACGGCCGCGGCGCTGGCCGAGCGCCTGCGCGGGACAGAGGCTGACGTCCTGGTGACGGCCGAGGCGAAGAGCATCCCGCTGATCTACGAGATGAGCGCCCTGATGGGCCTGCCTTACGTCGTCCTGCGGAAAGCCTATAAAGTCTACATGGGCAAAGCCCTGAGCGCCGAGACGGTGTCGATCACGACCGGACACCCCCAGACGCTCTACATGGACGAGAAGGATGCGGAGACCATCGCCGGGAAGCGCGTCATCCTGGTCGATGATGTCATCAGCACCGGCAGCACGCTGCAGGGCATGGAGAAGCTCGTCGGCGTGGCCCGCGGCAACGTCGTCGCCACCGCCGCCGTATTCACCGAGGGGGACGCTGATTGGTCCCACGTCGTCGCCCTGGGCAACTTGCCTGTCTTCACGCACTGAAGCAGTCCGCGGATGAGGAGCGACAGCCCACAGGGCGCGAAACGCCGGCCGTCAACGGTCCTCTGTTGACTGGGTTCCTATAGCATGGACGCCGCCACGCTCGCGATCTTTGGCCACCTCTTCGCTTCTGTCGCGGAGGAGATGGGCCTGACGCTCGGCCGCGCCGCCTATAGCCCCAATATCAAGGAGCGGCTCGACTACAGCTGTGCGGTCTTCCTGGGCGCGAGCGACCCGCGGCTCCTGGCCCAGGCGGCCCATATCCCCGTCCATCTGGGAGCCATGCCCGCGTCGGTCCGCGCGGCCGTGGCCGGTTGCGCTCCCTTTCGCCCCGGCGATGTCGTGATCCTCAACGACCCCTACCAGGGCGGCAACCACCTGCCCGATATCACCCTGGTTTCGCCGGTCTTTGTCAGTGGCCGGCGGCCGCCGGCCGTCGGCCGGTCGGCATCGCCCGAACACCCACCCCTGACCACCGTCG
Source organism: uncultured Ardenticatenaceae bacterium (assembly GCA_964422535.1). Lineage (GTDB taxonomy): Bacteria > Chloroflexota > Anaerolineae > Promineifilales > Promineifilaceae > Promineifilum. The sequence goes on from CAYRBP010000025.1 coordinate 38,626, forward strand.
ACTTCTTTGTCGCCAGTCGCGCCCACCACGCCGACGTCGGGGGCATGTCGCCGGGCTCGATGCCACTCTCGACCGAACTCTACCAGGAAGGCATCATCATCCCGCCCATCAAGCTGGTCGACGCCGGGGTCCGCAATGAAGCCGTCTGGCAACTCATCCTGCGCAACGTCCGAACCCCGTGGGAGCGCGATGGGGACCTCGCGGCGCAACTTGCTGCTCATGCGGTTGGCGCGGCGCGGCTGGAAGAGATCGTCGACCGCTACGGACTTGCTGAGACGCAACGGCAGGCCGAGGCGCTGCTGGATTACGCCGCCGACCTGACTCGCGCCGCGGTCAGGCGCATCCCTGATGGCTGCTCCGCCTTCACCGACACCCTGGACGACGACGGCCAGGGCAGCGACCCGCTGCCCATTCGCGCCACGGTCACGGTCGAAGGGGCGCGCATGACCGTCGACTTTGAGGGCAGCGCGCCGGCGGTGGCCGGTAACCTGAACGCCGTGCCCGCCATCGTCGATTCGGCCGTCGTCTACTGCCTGCGCTGCGTCGCCCTGGCCCTGCTGGACGTTGACCTGCCGATGAACCAGGGAGTCTTCGAGGCCCTGGACGTGCGCATCCCGCCCGGCTCGCTGCTGGATCCGCGACCGCCCCACGCCGTGGCTGCCGGCAATGTCGAAACGTCACAGCGGGTGGTCGATGCCGTCTTCGGCGCGCTCGCCGGCCTGCTGCCGGACCTCATCCCGGCGGCGAGCCAGGGGACGATGAACAACCTGACCTTCGGCGGGGTCTTTCCGGACGGACAGACGGCGGCCGGCGGGGCGGCGGCCCCCTTCGCCTACTACGAGACCATCGGCGGCGGCGGCGGGGCCGGCCCGGACGCTGACGGCGCGAGCGGCATCCACGTCCATATGAGCAACACCCGCAACACACCGATCGAAGCCCTGGAGCACGCTTTCCCGGTCCGCGTGACCGAGTACAGCCTGCGCGAGGGGTCAGGCGGCGGCGGCCGGCACCGTGGGGGCGAGGGCTTGATTCGCGAACTCGAGTTCCTGACCGCGGCGGACGCGACGGTCACCGCCGAGCGTCGGCGGCGCGGGCCCTACGGACTGCGCGGCGGCCGCGACGGCGCACCCGGCCGCAACGTCCTGGTGCGCGACGGCCAGGAACAGGAACTGCCCGGTAAGGTCAGCTTGCGGCTGGTGCAAGGCGACCGGTTGCGGCTGGAGACGCCGGGCGGCGGCGGCTGGGGCGACCCGGAGTAGGGTGGAAACGCCGCGGGTCAGTCGGCCGACGACTCGGCCGGGGCCGGGACGGACCTGCGCCCGCTGAACACGCCGTTAACGGCCATCACGCCGGCCAGGATCAGGGCGAAGCCGGCCAGAGAATACCACGTCAGGCGCTCGTCCAGGACCAGTACGCCCAGGATGATCCCGAAGACAGGGATGATATAGGTTACCATCGAGATGTAGGTCGGCGTGGCCGCTTCCAGCAAACGATAGTAGACGACGAAAGCCAGTCCGGTGCCGAAGATGCCCAGGGCCAGGAGCGATGCCACTGCGGCGGTCGACGGCTCGGCCAGCGTCCACGGTTGGTCCACGGCCATCGTCATCGGAAACATGAAGAGCGTGGCCAGCAGGAGCTGCGATGCCGGGGCAACCAGCGGCGGGAGACCGCGGAGGCGGTTGCGCGAATAGACCAGCGCCAGGGCATACGATGCGGCGGCGACGGTGACGGCGACCAGCCCCAGGGTCGTCGCCCTCAGGCCATCGGCCAGCGACGGGGCGATGAGCAACAACAGGCCGACAAAACCCATCAGCACGCCGGTCAACTTGGCCGGCGTCAGCCGGTCGCCCGGCACCAGGAAGTGAGCCAGGACGATGGTGAAGATGGGGGTCGTCCCGTTCAGGATGGAGGCCGTCGCGCTGTCGATGCTCTGCTCGCCCCAGCTGAGGAGCGTCCACGGCAGGGCGTTTTGCAGCACAGCCATGACGGCCAGGTAGCCCCAGATCCGTCTGTTGCGCGACAACCTCTGGCGGCGCAGGAGGAGGGCGACGAGCAGGAATGACGCGCCGATGGCCACGCGACCCAGCACGAGCGTCAGTGGCGGGATCTCGGCAACGGCGACCTTGATGAACAAAAACGACGGCCCCCAGAGGGCCGCCAGTAGAAAAAGCAATAGCAGGTTACGGTCTCTCACAGAGGGCTATTATTGCACAAGGGCCGCCGGTTAGTAAAATCGGGTCGAGAAGCTCGCGTGTGTTTGCGTCCTGGCACCTGCCTCGACGCCGGACTGGAGCGAACGTCATGGCAAAAGGATCACTCGGCTACGTTGAGCTTGAATGGGTCTGCCCGTTTTGCGGCGGCCGCAATCCGGGACGGGTGAAGGTTTGCGGCAACTGCGGCGCGGCCCAGCCCAAGGATGTCCAGTTCCAGCAGGCGGCCCAGAACGTCATCGTCACGGACGCGGAAGCCCTCGAGTCGATCAAGGTCGGGCCCGACATCCACTGCCCGTTTTGCGGCACGCGCAATCCGGGCAACGCCGCGACCTGCTCCCGCTGCGGCGGCGACCTGACCGACGCAGAAAAGCGCGAGGCGGGGCAAGTCCTCGGCGCGGCCGAGGATAAGGCCGAGACCCTAACCTGCCAGTATTGCGGCACCGAGAACGCTGCGACGGCGCTGAAGTGCAAGAATTGCGGTGCCGCGCTGGCCGTGCCGTCGCCCGCAGTGGAAGCCGCTCCGATCGCGGCAGGCAGCCGCAGCGCCGGCCTCAACCCGATGATCATCCTCGGCGCCGTCGCGGCCCTGGTACTGTGTGGTGTGCTGGCCTTCTTCATGTTCCGCACCGCCCAAACCGACACGCAGACCGGCACCGTCGTCGATTCCTTCTGGGAGCGGAGCATCGTCATCCTCGCCCCCATACCTTCGCAGCGCCAGGCCTGGGACGAACAGGTGCCGCGCGACGCCTTCAACGTCTCGTGCACCGAACGAGCGCGCGGGCGTTCGCAGTTCCCGACCCAGAACTCGGAAGAGGTGTGCGGAACGCCCTACATCGTCGACCAGGGCACGGGCTTCGGGGAGATGGTCCAGGACTGCGAATACATCGTCTACGACGACTTCTGCACCTTCACCGTCATCGCCCTCCTGCCGCTTCGTACCGTCGTGGAGACCGGCCGCGACGCGAACCCGCGCTGGCCGCAGCCGCAACTTGCGGCCGACCAGCAACTGGGCCAGCGCAACGAGCGCTACCAGATCGTCTTTGATGTCGATGGCAGGCAGTACACAGTGACGACCAGCAAGCTGGACGAGTATCGGCGCTACCAGCTCGGCACCGAGTGGCAGTTGGAGATCAACGGATTTGGCAACGTTGTTTCGATCGAGCCCACATCCTGACCGTCTTTCGCAGAAAGTCACGCTGATGGTCGCGCTCGCCCTCGTGGCGAGCGTGTTGTTGCTGGTTGCCTGCGTGCCGGCAGGGGGATCGCCGGCGGCCGTCGCCGTGGCCGAAGTCGCCCCCGTGAGCCCGACGCCACTCCCGGTCATGGTTGCCACCGGCCTGCCGCCTTCGCCGACCCCTTTGCCGACCAGCACGACCACGCCAACGCCGGACTGGACAGCCACGCCGACGGCGACGCCAACCCCAACGCCCACCGCGACGCCTGACCGCACGATCCCGTGCAGCCAGCGCAAGCCGCAGGACGACCTGCTGACCATCGTCACCCTGACCTACGGCCTCAGCCGCGACTACGAGCCGTCCGACCTGGTCGAGCTCTCCGGCTACCTGCCGTCCGAGGTGACGCTTGGCTATCCAACCACACTGCGCCGGGTGGCCGTGCGCCCGCTGGTGGACATGATCACCGACATGCAGGCGGCCGGGCTGAAACCACGGGTGATCTCCGGCTATCGCAGCTACAGCGCCCAGGCGATTGCCCGTCAGAAGTGGTTCGAGCTGGAACCCGAGCGGGCCGCCATCCTCAGCGCGCCGCCCGGCTTCAGCGAGCACCAGCTCGGCACAGTCGTCGACTTCGGCTCGCCCGAATTGCCCGACATCGTCGGCCAGGAAGACATCGAGTTCCACACCTGGTTCTACAAGACCAGCGAGGGGATGTGGTTGCTCGAGAACGCCCACAAGTATGGCTGGACCCTGAGTTACCCGTTCGAGGCATTCGAAATCACCGGGTTCTTCTACGAGCCGTGGCACTTCCGCTACGTCGGCGAGGAGATGGCCACCCGCTTGCATGACCTGGACATCAGCCTGACCGAGCACCAGCTCCAAAGCGAGCCGCCGCCCTGCGTGCCGGACGTCACCCCATGACAGGCATTTCACGTCTCCTGGCGGGCGCGGTCGTCGCGGCCACACTGCTCCTGCTCGCCGCCTGCCGCCCCGCAGCCGTCGAGACGTCGCTCGCGCCGGCCGGCGCCGGCCCCATCCCGGCAATGACTGCTGCCGCGACCTCAACCACAGCTCCCCCTACGCCCGAACCACCCACGGCAACCGCCCCCCCACCGCCCAGCCCGACGCCGTCTCCCAGCCCCACGCCTGTCCCGCCTCCGGTGGTCCGCGTGGCCGTACCGGACCGGTGGCGAGCCGCAGCCGAGCAGGCGGCGGCCGAGGCCTCGGGCTGGTCGTGGGAGTTGGTCGACGCCGGCGACCCCGCGGCTGAACTCGCCCTCCTCAATGACGCGTCTGGAATACGCGTGCGCCAGGAGCCGCTGGCGCTGGCCCTGCCTTTCACGACCCGCTGGGAAGCGACGGGCCGGGCCGATGCTGACGCGATCATCGCCGGCGGCCATTCGCTGGTCCAGGTTGTCCCGTGGAGCGACATGGAACCCCGGCTGAAGGCCCTGCGGGTCGACGGGCTTCATCCGACCGACGAGGGCTACCCATACCAGGACGTCTGGTCGCTGGCGGCCGTGCCCGGCTTTGAGGCGGCCGCGGAGGCGCTCCGGGGCCCGCTGACGGATGCAATCGCGCCTGAGCCAGGCCTTCACCTGGTGGCCGTGGGTGACATCATGCTCGATCGGTGGCCCGGCGTAGAGATCGCCGCCGGTCACCTGGAGTATCCCTTCACCGGGGTTGCGCCGTATCTGCAAAATGCCGACATCACCGTCGGCAATGTCGAGAGCTCGCTGGGCGACATCGGCGAGCCGGCTCCGAAACATTACCCCTTCCAGGCTCCCCCGGCCGCGGCCGAGTCCCTGGCCCTGGCCGGTTTCGATGTCGTCTCGCTCGCCAACAACCACGCCGGCGACTATGGCATGGACGCTCTCCTGCAGGGTATCGACCTGCTGCGCGCGCAGGACGTTGCTCCGGTCGGCGCCGGGGCCAATGATGCTGCGGCCCACTCACCCCACATCGCGGAGATCAACGGGCTGCAAGTGGCCTTCTTCGGCTACGTCCACGTGCCGGTTGAGGCGACGACCAACTTTGACACAGCCAGCTGGACAGCGACGGCAGATGGGCCAGGCCTGGCCTGGGCCGACCCGGAGCGTATCCGCGAGGACGTCGCCGCGGTGCGCGATGAGGTAGACCTTGTCGTGGTCATCCTCCACAGCGGCTACGAGTACATCGAGGAGCCAAGCGAGCCGCAGGTGGCGGCGGCCCAGGCGGCGGCCGAGGCCGGGGCCGACCTGGTCGTGGGCCACCACGCCCACATCTTGCAGGGCGTCCGCTATCATCAGGACGGGGTCATCGCCTACGGGCTGGGCAACTTCGCTTTCGAGATCGATGGCCCGCCGGAGACAACCATTCTGAACGTCTGGATGGATGCCGGCGGCGTGCGCCAGCTCGAGTTCATCCCGGCTATCGTCGGCAAAGGCGGCCTGCCCCGCATCGCGGAACCATCGGAAGCCGCCCCGATCCTGGACCGAGTCTACTATCTGACGACGATCCTCAACCCTCTCGGTGCCGAATAACGCCCGCGGCCAGCGCCGCACAAGAAAAAGGGCGGCCGCGCGGCCGCCCCGGTACCCCCTACCCTTCCGGCCCGCCGGCCTGCTGGCCGGCAGGTTCTCCTTCGGCCGGCGCGGCCGCGGCCACCGGCGGCCCGACCTGTAGCTCGGTCGAGAACCCGCTGATCAGGCCGCTCTGGCTCAACGCCGCCAGGCTGACCAGATACGTCTGGTTCGGGTCCAGCCCGGTCAGGACAACGTTGCCGGCCCGCTCGGCCTTGACGAAGCGGAAGGTGGGGTAATCCGGCGAGCCAACCGGCCGGAAGGCGATGGCGTATCCGGCGGCATCCGGCGCGACGGCCCAGCTCAGCAGATAGGAGCCCGGCTCGGCCATGGTCGCTACCGTGGGCGGCGAGGGCTGGTGGGGCGCGCCGGCCAGGTTGGCCAGCGCCGCCAGGGTCAACTGGGTAACCTGCTGAAGGTAGGTGTAGTCGATCCGGTCCCACGTATCAAGGTTCGAGTTGAGCAGTTCGGGATCCTCTTGGGATTCGATGATGCGAATAGCCGGGAAACCCAACTTCACGAACTCACGATGGTCACCATAGCGACCCTCACGGTCAAGCGCGTCGTTGATCACGATGGGAAACGTCGGCATGTAAAGGCCGCCGACGTAGTCAAAGTAGCGGGCGAGCGCCCCGGCGGGCGACTGCATGTATTGATCGGCGAACATGCGAACGTGTTGAGGGATTCCCGCTCGCCCGCCGATAGCGTCCAGGTTGACAACGCCGAGGATGTTCATCCCGTCCAGGAAAGCGTTCTCCGCGAAGAAACGCGAGCCGGCCGTCTCCTGTTCTTCGGCCGACGTGGCCAGAAAGATGACGGTCTGGTTCCACTCGCGCGAACTCATGATCCGCGCCGTCTCCAGCAGCAGGGCAATGCCTGAGCCGTTGTCGTTCGCGCCGGTCGAGCGGCTCACGCCGTCGGTCGCGTCGACCGGGCGCGTATCGTAGTGGGCCATGACGATGATGACCCCGTTGCCAGTGCCGACGCCCGGCAGGCGGGCGATGACGTTGCTCTGCTGGGCCGATTTGCCGGCGTAGGTCAGCGGAAAGTCCTGGAACTCGACCTGCAAGCGGCCGTTTCCGACGCGCACGAACTCGTTGAAGATCCAGCGCCGGGCGGCGCCGATGCCGAACGTCTCTGACTGGGTGTCGCTGAAGGCGTTGCGCGTGCCGAAGTTCTCCAGCGTTCGGACATAAGCCATCAACTGCTGCTGCGAGACAGCAGCCAGCAGGGCCTGGATGTTCCCGTCGACCGTGGGGACAACGTCGCTGACCGGATCGATGATCACTTCCCCCTCGGCGAAGCTCTCCAACGGTGGGGCCGTCGGCAGCGGCGTTGGGATGACCAGCTCCGGCTGGGGTTCGAGCAGGCTGCATCCGGCCAGTGCAAACAGGAGGACGAAGAATAGCGTTGTTCGGATGTGACGTGACACCTGCAACCTCTGACCCGAGTATGGCGACGCAATCAAAACAGACCGGAGGTAATTATAGGAGCGGCGACCGAAGCCGGGGGTCTTCTGAGCAATCACTAAGCCGACTCCTGCGCGGGCTGTGAGTTGCCGCCGCCCGATGTGCCCCGGCCGGTCGGCCGGACCATGCCGCCTGTCGCCTGGTGTCCCTGGCCGATAACCACAAAAGCCTCATGGTCGATCTCATGCACGGCCGAGCGCAGCAGTTCGACGTCAGGGCGCGTGACGGTGCAGAAGAGGACGGTATGGCCCTCCCCTGTGTACATACCCTCGCCTTCCCAGCGCGTCACGCCCGCGCCAAGCCGGGTCATCAAGATCTCGCCGACCTCTTCGGGCTTGTCGGTGATGATGAAGACAATGCGGACGATGCTGGGCCCCTCCAGGACATAGTCGGACGCCAGACCCCAGATGAAGAGCATGATCGCTCCGTAGAGTGCGTTGGCCCAGCCGAAGGTCAGGCCGAGCAGGAGGATGACGCCGCCGTCGATCAACATGTACAACTGGCTGACCGGGATGCCGGTGCGAAGCTGGATGACCCGGCTGATGATGCCGGTGCCGCTGACCATGCCGCGGCCGCGGATGATCAGCCCATAGCCGATGCCACCCAGCACGCCGCCGTAGAGCGCCGTCAACAACAGATCGTCGACGATGCCGTTCGGCGGGAAGAAGCGCGCGGTCAGATCGACGCCGATCGTGTAAAGCAGCGTGCAGTAGGCGGTTCGGACGAGGAAGCGAAAACGGCCGAGTTGCCAGAACCCGAGGGCGACCAGGGGCAGGCTGAGCAGCAACATGCCCGTGCCGAGCGGGATACCGGTGTAATAGTTGAGGACCAGCGACAGGCCGCCCACGCCTCCCGGCGCGACGTCGGACGGGGCAATGAACAGGTTGAAGTTGACGATCATGACCACCGCGCCAAGCGTCAGAAAGAAGTAGTTGCGCAGCGTGGTCCGCAGGCGCACAGGCCCGATCCGTTCCTTGAACCCTTCAACGATCAGTGTCGTCATGACCGATTCCTCCCTCCACGGTATACCACAAGCGCCACGGCCAGCCAGATCAGGATTCCTGCAGCGCTCAACGCCGCGCCCAGGCGAAGACTGGCCGGGCGAAAGGCGAACTCGACCGTGTGGTCGCCGGCCGGCACCAGGACGCCCCGGAACAGCCCGTTCGTCCGGTGAATGACTGCCGGCTGCCCGTCGATCCGCGCTTCCCAGCCAGGGTAATCTGTGTCGGCCAGCACGAGGAGCGACGGCCCCGCAGATGATGTGTTGATGATGACCCGCTCCGGTTCATCGGTCGCGGTCGTCGCGACGCCGGCTGCCCCGCCGGCCGCCGCCGGGCCTTCGCCCACAACCACTGCCTGCCGGCGAGGGTCGAACGTGGCGGTTGCCATCGCCGCCACGGCCGCGTCGGTGTCCGCGACCCAGGTCCAGTCTGACACCAGGTAAGCCCGCGGAAGCGCATCCGTCTTCTCATACAGCTTGACGTCGCCCGACTGGATCAGCCGGAACGGCGCCGGGACGAGCGGCCAAAACGCGCCGTCGCGCCCGTCCACCAGCGTCAGCGCGTCGACCGAGCAGGCCGCGGATGTCTCCGGACAGCGCAGGTCGATGGTCGCTCGCGCCCCGGCCGGCCACGGCACCGAGTAGACATCCGGTTCGGACAGCTTCTCGGGCGCCAGTTCGTAGGCGACGCCGCCGGCCGCCACCTCCACCTGCGGCGGTGCGTCGCCCAGCAGGCGAAGCTCCGTCGCCTCGAAGTCCACCTCGCCAAACTGGACGGTCTCGCCCGGTCCGAGGGTGATCGGGAATTGCCGGTCGAACAGGACGCCGTCGCGCCAGGCGTCACCTGTTTTGTCGGTGATGACATAGCGCGCGGCGAAGAGGTCGAGTAGGCGCGGCTCCGGGACGGCCGCGAGGAATTCGCGCAGGCGGCCGTCGGTCGTGACCTGCCCTTCCGGCAGGGCCAGCCCGGCGACGGCCGTGTAGTCGCGCAGCGGCAGCACGCCGCCGTCAAAACCGTCGACCGACGACAGACCGTAGGCCATCGGCAGGTTAGGCGAGAGCACCTCTTTGTGCTTGATGGCAACGGTGTAGTCGTAGAGGGCCGCCTCGTCGAGTTGGCCGGCGTAGATGCTGTCGATCTCTGCCTGGTCGCCGGGGTCGAAGAAGATGTCGGACAGGCTGAGAGCCCGGCCGGGCGGCGTCGGACACCCGGCCG
>CAYRBP010000025.1:48359-54557 GCA_964422535.1 uncultured Ardenticatenaceae bacterium
ATCAGCCGCTGCCAGCCCAGCCCGGCCAGCAATGCCAGGACCAGCGCCGGCAGGACGAGCCAGCGGGCCGGGACGCGGAACAGGTTGAAGCCAGGCAGGTAGGCCAGCAGCCAGTAGACGGGCGTGAAGCGGCCGAGGGCGAGGACGAACCCGACCAGACCGACGACCAGCAAGGCCACATAGGCGGTTGTGCGCTTGCCCAGCGCGACCCCGAGGGCCGCCAGGACCAGAGCGACCAGCGGCAGTGTGACGACATACTCGGTGAAGAGCGACTGGCCATACGCCGGGAGCAACCCGCGGGTCACATGCAAGGGATGCCACGAAAACGACAGCACCTCGCGCGGGTCCAGCCCGCCCTGCCGGCTGGACAGCCCGGTCAGCTCAAGCGTCGGCGCGAGCTGGACGGCGGCGAGCAGCGCGGCGAGGAGGACCGACCCGCCGGCAACGGCCGCGAGGGCGAAGGCTCGCCCGCGCCCCTTTCGAAAGCGGGTTACCCCGACCAGTGCCGCGAGGGCCACAGCGATGCCGGTGATGAACGTCGTCTGGGTGTGGCCGGCCAGCAACTGCAGGGCGAAAAGGGCCGCCAGGACCAGCCCGGCCCGCAGCGAGGCGCGCCGGTCGGGCGGTGGCGAATCGGCCAGCAGCGGGGCCAGGGCAACGAAGCACCACGGCAGCCAGGCCAGCCCCTGTAGCTGGTTGACGTGCTCCACCTGGGCGGTCAGGTATCCGCCGAGGGCGAAGAGCGCCCCGGCCGCAAGCGCCGGCCACGGCCGCAGCCCCAGTAAACGACGCCCGGCCGCGGCCGCGCCCCAGCCGGCAATGACGACGTGAATCAGGATCGACAGGCTGACGGCGTACGGCACCGGCCGCAGCAGCCAGACAAGCCAGTTAAGCGGGTAGAAGAAGCCGGCCTGGCTGTTCGCCAGGAATGGCGCGCCCATGAAGATAGCCGGGTTCCACAGGGGCAATCGCCCGGCACGCAGGGCGTCGGCCGCCACCTGCCAGTAGGGGTAGAAGTACAGGAAGGTGTCGCCTCGAGCCAGGATGAGGTTGGTGAAGGCCAGCCTGTGGAAGAAGAGGGCGGCCAGCAGCGGGATGCCCAGCCACGGCACGAGCCACTCAGCTTCCAGGCGCAACACGTTGGCCCGGGATGGCCCTTGCTCCGCAGTGGCGGTGGGGATGGTCATGGCCTCGCTTCGCCTTCGCGCTCCAACCGGTAGAGTACCATATCCGTCCGCGAACGTCCCGGCGCAGGCACAGGGACGAGCACCCAGCCCGCGTCTGCCAGCCGGCGCGCGACCGGTCGCCCCGTGTCGCCCGGCGGCAGGACGATGTAGCGCGGCGACGTCCCTCCCCCGAAGGCTGACAGATCGTCAAGCAGCCCGTCGGCATGGGGAAACCAGCTCACGTAGACGGTCTTGTCGAACAGGTGATAGCGCCACTGCCAGCTGTACCAGTGGTCATAGAGGACGGTGCCATAAGGAGCCTCGTCGAGCAGGCCGGCGACGGCCGCGGCCCCGGCATCGGCAGTCCGGCTTCCGCCGAGCGGCACGCTTCCGGCGCGGGCCCCGGTCGCCGGCCAGAGCGCGGCGAGCAGCAAGGTCCCCAGCACCAGCCCCACGCCTGCCCGGGCGGCCGGTGACGGCGAAGCTGCCCCGGCGCGCCACAGCGCAGTTGTCCCACGAGCTATGAGGATCGCCACCAGGGGCAGGATGGGAAGGAGATAACGGTCCCAGACAGGGACGGCCCAGAGCCAGTGGAGCAACAGGTAGCCGGCGACGAACAGGCCGATCAGGGCCTCGGCCGGCGTGCCCCGCCATTCACCGCGCCGCGACAGGGCGACGGCCGCGACCAGGGACAGCCCGGCCAGCGCCGCCAGTGGCCAGCCGAGCGCCAGGTGTCCCAGCCCGGCCCAGGCCGCCAGCCGCCGTCCCAGTTCCCACGACCAGGCCGGGCGCACGCCGCCGATGTTGCCGATCTGCGCCGCGGTCAGCCCAACGGCTCCCGGACGCGCGGCGCTCCACGCCGCCAACGCGAGCAGCGGCAGCCCGAAACCCGCCAGCGCCCGGCCCCACTCGCGCCGCCCGTACCCGCCCAGCCAGCCCAGCCCTGCGACCAGCGGCAGGAACAGCCAGGCCTGGTACTTGGTCGCCACGGCCAGGCCCAGGCACAGCCCGGCCAGCGCCGGTCGAAACGGCCGGAGCCGGCCGGCACGGTCCGCCCGGACCGCGAGCGCCAGCGCCGCCATGAGCCACATCGTCAGCAGCGGGTCGATGAAGGCCGTCGGGCCGAAACTGATCGCCAGCGGGGCCAGGGCCACGAACATCGCCGCAAGCCACGACGCTGCCCGGTCGCGGGTCAGGTTCCAGGACAGCAGGGCGACCAGCGCCACCGTCAGGACCGAGGCGACGACGTTTGGCAGCCGCGCCGCCCACTCGACCGGGCCAAAGGCCGGGAAGAAGAGCGCCTGCAGGTAGAAGAGCAGCGGCGGCTTGTCGACCGCCTGCGTCTGCAGCAGCGGGTCGCGCCAGACGGCGATCAGCCGCGCCCAGCCGGCGAAGAGGGCTTCGTCGGCGTGAAAGGTGTTGGCGAAGAGGCCGGGCAGCCGCAGGGCGTAGGCCAGCAAACAGGCCAGGCCGGCAGCGATCCGGAGGCGGCGGGGCATGGCGTTGCCGGCGGCGCTCTCAGCGGGCCGCGGCCGGCCGCGGCCGTCAGTCCACGAAGCGGTAGAGGATGAGGTAATAGAGCGCCTTCGGACCTTCGCGCCAGGGGTTGAGCTTCTTGCCTTCCTCGAACTCGCGGCCGTTATACGAGATCGGCACCTCGTAGATGCGGTGGCCGCGCTTGAGCACCTTCGAGGTGATCTCCGGCTCGAACTCGAAGCCCCGCGCGCGCAACGGGATGTCGCGGACGACGTCGGCGCGGAAGACCTTGTAGCAGGTCTCCATGTCGGTCAGGATGGTGTTGTAGAGGATGTTGGTGACCAGGGTCAGCACCTTGTTGCCGACCATGTGCCAGAAAAACATCGTCTTGGTCGGGCCGCCGCGGAAGCGGGAGCCGTAGACCACGGCCGCGCGCTTCTCCTTGATCGGCCGCAGCAGCGCCGGGTAGTCGCGCGGGTCATACTCCAGGTCGGCGTCCTGGATCAGGAAGATGTCGCCGGTGGCGTTCTGGAAGCCGGTGCGGACGGCCGCGCCCTTGCCCTGGTTCTTCTCATGCAGGATGACGCGGACGCAGTCATCCAGGGCCTCAATGGCCGGATAGAGATCGCGCGTGCCGTCGGTCGAGCCGTCGTCGACGATCAGGATTTCATCGGCCTCGTTGACATCCAGGACGGCTTTGACCGCGTCCTCGACCGTCTGGACCTCGTTGTAGACCGGCACAATAACAGAGACTTTCACGTAGTTGGTTCCTTCGCAGACGCTCGGCGGATTATAGCACCCGGCACATGAGCGACCAACCGCCCCCCGCTGCCCCGAACCGACGCTTCCGGTATAATCCCCTGACGATATGACGACTCCTATCACCCACCTTATCCTCGATATGGACGGCGTCCTGTGGCACGGCGACACGCCGATGCCCGGGCTGGCCGGCTTCTTCGACACCCTGCGCCGGCTCAACATCGGCTTCGCCCTGGCGACCAACAACGCGGCCAAGACGGCCGCCCAGTACACCGACAAGCTGGCCCGCTTCGGCGTCAGCATCCCGCCCGAGCAGATCCTGACCTCGGCCGAGACGACGGCGGGCTACCTGGCGCACGAGTACCCGGCCGGCGCGGCCGTCTACGTCGTCGGCGACAGGGGCCTGTTCGAGGCGCTGGAGGCGCGCGGCTTCCGCTTCGTGACCCCGGCCGACGTCCGCGCCGGGGCGACGGCCGATCTGGTCGTCGTCGGCTTCACCCCCCACGCCTGCTACGACGACCTGGCCATGGGCGCCATATGCGTCCACCGCGGCGCGCGTTTCATCGCCACCAACCCCGACCCGTCCATCCCGACCGAGATCGGGCCGATGCCGGGCGCGGGCGCGCTGCAGGCGGTCATCCGGGCCACGACCGGCGTCGAACCACTGGTCATCGGCAAGCCGCAACCGGCCGTCTTTCACGAAGCTGTGCGCCGGCTGGGTAGCGCGCCGGCGTCGACGGCCATGGTCGGCGACCGGCTGTCGACCGACATCGTCGGGGCCAAGGCCGCCGGGCTGCAGGCCATCCTTGTCCTCAGCGGCATCTCGACCCGGGCCGAGGCTGAGAACGCCGACGTCGGCCCGGACTACATCTTCGACGACATCACCGCCCTGGCAGCCTACTTGAGCCATGGACAGCATTAGCCTCCCGGCGGGCGTCCCCGCCTCCGACAGTCGCGTCCTGTTGACCGACCTGACGCTCGAGGAATTGACCGCCATGCTGGCCGGCCTGGGCCAGCCGGCGTTTCGCGCCCGGCAGGTGTGGGACTGGATCTACAAGCGCTATGCGACCAGTTTCGCCGAGATGACCAACCTGCCGGCCGGCCTGCGGGCGCAACTCGACGAGATCGCCACCCTGCGCATCGGCGAGATCGTCCTCGACCAGCATTCGTCCGACGGCCAGACGAAGAAAGTCCTCTTCAGGCTGCGCGACGGCCAGTTCGTCGAGACGGTCCTGATGCGCTATGAGAAACGGCGGACGCTGTGCATCAGCAGCCAGGCCGGCTGCGCCATGGGCTGCGTCTTCTGCGCCACGGGCCAGATGGGCTTCTTCCGCCACCTGAGCAGCGGGGAGATCACCGGCCAGGTGCTCCACTTCGCGCGGGAACTGGCGGCCGAGGGCGACCACGTCACCAACATCGTCATGATGGGCATGGGCGAGCCGCTCCACAACTATGACAACACCCTGGCCGCCGTCGACCGGCTGACCGATGCCGCGGGCTACAACCTGGGCGCGCGCCGGATCACCATCTCCACCGTCGGCCTCGTGCCGGCCATCCGCCGCTATGCCGACGAGAAGCGCCAGACGCCGCTGGCCATCTCGCTCCACGCCGCGACCGACGAGGAGCGCGGCAAGCTCATCCCGGTCAATAAACGCTGGCCGATCGCCGAGCTGATGGACGCCTGCCGCTACTACGTCGAGCAGACGGGGCGGCGGATGACCTTCGAGTGGGCGCTGATCGCCGGGGAGAACGACACCGAGGAGCAGGCCCACAGGCTGGGCGAGTTGCTGCGCGGCGTGCTGTGCCACGTCAACCTCATCCCGCTCAATCCCACGGCCGGCTACGGCGGGCGGCCGTCGTCCCCGGAGCGCGTCGAACGCTTCCGCGACGTCCTGACGAGCTATGGCGTCAGCAGCACCGTCCGCGTCCGGCGGGGGATCGACATCCAGGCCGGGTGCGGGCAGCTACGGGACAGGCACCTGGCCGCATGAGTTCCGCCCTCACAGGAGAACACGATGATCGAACACAGCTTGTTGCCGACCGCTATGCCGCGGCCGGCATCCGGACCAACAGCGTTTTGCCGGGCCACATGGACAACTACCCGGAGAGCGAGACCAACCTGGCCAAAATCCCGATGAAGCGCTACGCCGGCGTGCAGGAAGTCGCCAAAACCGTGCGATACTTGCTGTCTGACGATGCCGGTTACATCACCGGGCAGCACCTCCGCGTCGATGGCAGCATCACCCACTCCGTTTAGCAAGCAGCCAACATTCGAACCATGAATGAGACAACCACGTATGACGTGATCATGGCGGGCGGCGGCGTGATGGGCTGCGCCACCGCCTATTACCTGTTGCAGGCCGACCCGACGATGAAGGTCGCCATCGTGGAGATGGACCCGAGCTACGAACGTAACTCCACCGTCTTGTCGGACGGCAACATGCGGGTGCAGTTCAACCTGAAGGAGAACATCCTCATCTCCCGGTACGGCATGGAACGGCTGAAGACCTTCAGCGACGACATGGCCGTGGGCGACTGGCGGCCGCAGGTCGACTTCCGCCAGCAGGGCAACCTGTTCCTGACCGACGAGGCCAACAAGGCCAGCGCCCTGGCCGGGCTGGCGCTTCAGCAGAGCCTGGGCTGCGAGGTCGAGTGGCTGGAGCCGGCCGAAATCAAGGCCCGTTTCCCGCTGTATGACGAGACGACGTTTGCCGGGGGGACGTTCGGGCGACTGGACGGCACGATGGACCCGCAGGCGGTCCTGATGGGGTTTCAGCGCAAGGCGGTGGACCTGGGG
>CAYRBP010000025.1:54657-57027 GCA_964422535.1 uncultured Ardenticatenaceae bacterium
GACGTCAACCGCTTCGACGGCAACGTCCTCCTGGGCGAATGGCCGGAACTCGAGGGCTTCCTGCTGGTCAACGGCTTCTCCGGCCACGGCTTCCAGCAATGCCATGCCGTCGGCCGCTATTTATCCGAGATCATCCGCGGGGTCGATGTCTCGCTCGACCTGTCGATCTTCTCGCCCAGGCGCCTGCTGGAGAACCGGCCTGTGTTTGAGGGACATGGGAAGCTGGTGTAGGGCCGCTGGCAGGTGAAACGTACTTCGAAAGTGCGTTTCAATGAAGTTTGGGATGGTTAGAATACGGTTGCCCTCGGTGTCGTAGTGGAACGCCGTCGTTTGCCCACCCGTGGCGCGTTCATCAGCTTGAGTAAGTGGAATGAGTACTTTCCAGGTTGAATTGACGGACTTGCGAGCGCTGGATGTTGTTTTCGCAGCGGACGAGTTCTCCGTCGTCCTGGCGGACGGCCGCACCCTGATCATTCCTCTGGCCTGGTTTCCCCGGCTCTTTCACGCCACGCCTGAAGAGCGGGCCAACTGGCGCTGGGTTGGCGGCGGCATCGGCATCCAATGGCCCGATCTCGACGAAGACATCAGCGTTGAAGACCTGATCCTCGGTCGTCCCAGCGGCGAGAGCCGGGCGTCTCTACAGCGCTGGCTCGCTGGCCGGCCGGCAATAGCCGGGGGGTAATTGGTCGAAACGAATAGAACGCTGATGACGCAGATAGACGCTGAAAAGAAACCTGGATCGGTGTTCATCTGCGTCGCAATCCGCGTCATCAGCGTTCCATCTCTTCCCTAGCACCCGCCGATATACCAGCACGGATTGTCCTGCACCCCGTTCAGTCGGATCTCGAAGTGGATGTGCGGGCCGGAGGAGTTGCCGGTGTTGCCGGTGGTGCCGATGGCCCCGCCCTGATAGACCACCTGCCCCGGCGTGACGTTGATCCCGTTCAGGTGGGCGTAGAACGTCTCATAGCCGTTGCCGTGGTTGACGACGATCAGATTGCCGAAGCCGTAGATGTTCCAGCCGGCGAAGGTCACCGTGCCGGTGTCGCTGGCGACAACGGTCGAGCCTTCGGGCAGGGCGATGTCAATGCCCGGGTGTCCATACCAGAAGTACTGGCTGAAGCTGCGCGCGCTGACCGGGTAGACGAACGTCCCCGTGCCGACCACAGCCGGAGCCACACCCGAACCGGGCGACGACCGGCGGACGGATTCCAGCGACGGCGGGTTCCAGACAAACACTTCGCGCACCGCGCCGGGGACGAGGATCTGCGTCTCCGGGTAAAGCCGGTAAGGGAACTCCAGGTTGTTGGGCGCGTAGCCGATGATCGTCTCGGCCGGGATGCCGTACTGGGCCGAGATGCTTTCCAGCGTGTCGCCCGGCTGGACATCGTGGAGGACGCCGTCGATGGGCAGGATGATCAGGTCGACGCCGGTCTGCAGCAGGCTCGACTCCTGGCTGAGGGTCGGGTTGCCACCCAGCAGCGTGGTGGCCTGAATGCCGAACTTGTCGGCGATGCCGTTGGGGGTGTCGCCACGCTGGACGCGGTAGATCTCGAACTCGTGCTGCGGCCGCTTGCCCTCGAACGTATGGGGAACCGGCGCGGGGGAGATGGCCGCGTCCTGGAGGACGGGCAGGTTGACCACGGCCGGGATGTCGCCGACTGCCAGCGGCTGGCCGGCGGTGTCGTCGCCCGTCCCGGCCACGACAGCGGCCGAGGCCTGGCCCAGCGCGCTGTCGCCCGCATCGGCCGCGGAAGTGCCGACGCCGGAGCGCCAGCCGAGGAGCATCAGGATGGCCAGCAGGAGGAGGAGCGCGTAGGCAAGGAGGCGCTGTGGCCGGTCGGGTGCGTCGTTATTCATAGGCGTGCCGACCGGATGCTACCGCCGGACGGTTGCGAATTCAACCGCCCGGCCGCCGGGCAGCGGCCTTTCTCAAGTTGCGCTCAGTTAACTAAGACGCGCGCAGAGATGCCGAGGCGAAGAGCGAACCCGAGTTCCCCTTCTCCGCGCCCCTCCGTCACTGCGCGAGGACTGCTCTGCGCCCCGGGCGTTACGCGTCTTTGGTCAGCGTTTCGAGGAACTCGTAATTCGTCTTGGTCGCGCGCAGGCGGCCCAGGACGGCCGCGGTGGCGCTGCTGATGTCATAGCCGGGCGTGTCCATCAGGTGGCTCAACATCCGGCGCATCGTATAAACGCGGGACAGCTCGTCGGCCGAAAGCAGCAGCTCTTCGCGCCGGGTGCTCGACCGCTCGATGTCGAACGCCGGGAAGATGCGGCGCTCCTGCAGGCGGCGGCTCAGGACCAGTTCCATGTTGCCGGTGCCCTTGAACTCCTCGTAGATGACGTCGTCCATGCGGCTGCCGGTGTCGA
>CAYRBP010000026.1:0-55106 GCA_964422535.1 uncultured Ardenticatenaceae bacterium
GGCTTCGAGACGGCCGCTATCCGATTGGGAGAAGCAGTCAACGTTCTCGGCTACCGGATCGAGAGCGCCGATGGCGCGGCGCTGGCGCCGGGCAGCGAAATGGTCCTCACTGTCGCCTGGCAGCCACGGGGTGAGTTGCCTGCGGGAACATCGCTCTTTTTGCACCTCGTCGGCGGCGACGGCCTGATCTACGGGCAGACTGACGTGCCGGCGCTGGCGGCCGAGGGCGTCACCCTGACGCAGTTCCGGGTGACGCCGAGGCTGGAGACGCCGGCCGGGGTGGCGCAGGTGATGGTCGGCGCGGCCGGTGCCTCCGGCGCCAGCCGCGAGCCTCTCACGCGCATCGACGTCCTCCCCATGCCGGAAGCGCCGTTCACGCAGAACGCCGTCCGGCGGGGCGATCTGATCGGCTATGACTGGGATCACACGGCGCCGGGTCGCCGGCGTCTGTACCTGCACTGGGCCGTCGAATCCGGCGGCTACCGGACGCAGGTCGCCGACGATGACGCCATCGCCGGCCTCTCGCTGCCGCCATACCGGGGGCCGTGGGGCGTGCCGGTCGCCGTGTGGCGCTTCCCGCGCGGGCAGGAAGGCGGCCACTACGTGCCCTTTGGCGGCGGACTGACCTGGACCGGCGACGCCATTCGCGGCGGGGTCTACGGCGTTGGCGACATCGTCCCGGTAGACGTCCGACTGGACAGCAATCGGGCGATCCGTAAAGACGTGATCGTCTCCGTCCGGTTGATGGGGCTGTTGGAAGACGGCCGAAGCTGGGCCTGGTGGGACCTGGAGGATAGCGTCCCGGCCATGGGGGCGATCCCAACGCTGAAGTGGATCGATGGATCGAGCGTGCGCTCGCCCCATCGGCCGGCCGTGCAGGAAGCAGCGACGCCGGGCCAGGCGCTGGCCGGGGCGCTGACGCTATACGACGCCTTCACCAACCGCGCGCTGCCCATCCTCGACGAACGGCTGACGGCCGCCAACCCCTGGGTACCCCTGGGAACGGCGGCTGTGGCGGGCGCAGATCAGTAGATGTAAGGGACGAGCTTCCGGACGCGGCCCTGGTAGTCCGTGTACTCCGGGAATTTGGCGGCCAGAAAGCGTTCCTCGCGGCGGGTCTTCAGATCGAAGAGGACAAACAGGGCGACCGCGACGGCCAGGGTCGGCCAACTGCTGAGCAAGAGACCCCAGGCGAAACTGAGGAACAGGATGCCGCTGTAGATAGGATGGCGGACGTGGCGGTAGGCGCCGCTGACGACGAAGGTGGCATCGTCCTTGGGGTGGGGGACGGCCGTCAGGTTGTCGCCGAGGTGGAGCACGCCGCTGACGATCAGTTCCGCCCCGAGAAAGCCGAACCCGATACCGATGACGCGGGCGATGGTGATCCAGGGTTCGGGCCACATCGTGCGTTCAAACAGGAAGGGCGTGACGAGAAGAACGCCGAACAGGATGAACTGGACGACCACGTACCATTCACCTCGCTCGCCTTTCCACCAGGGGCTCTTCTTCACGTGTTTTCCTCGACTGGTTGCGGCTGCGGAATCCCGTCAGTTTGTGGGCCCGCCAGGATTCGAACCTGGAACCCATCGGTTATGAGCCGACTGCTCTGCCGTTGAGCTACGGGCCCGAGAAACGGCCGTCGCGCCGACGGCCGGCGGCGCGAAGAAGTCGGAAGAGCGGCAGACGGGATTCGAACCCGTGAAAGCAGCTTGGAAGGCTGCTGTGTTACCACTACACCACTGCCGCGAGGTCGGGGCGGCCGGACTCGAACCGGCGGCCTCTCGATCCCAAACCGAGCGCTCTACCAAGCTGAGCTACGCCCCGCACAAACCACCTCTGAGTATACTGGCAGGCAGGGAGATGGTCAACCGGGGCCGTCCGGCGGGAGGCAGCGCAGCCGGATCGCCTCGGTGGCATCCGGCAGTAGCCTCGCCCGGTGATCGAGGACATGGCCGGCGATCCAGACCGGGTGGTCGGCCGTGGCGACGATCGGCCAGCGGCCGCGGAGCGCGGCGGGGACCTTGCGGTCGATCAACAGCTCCTTGATCTTCGTGTAGTGACCGTCCAGGCCGAGCGGCTGCAGCCGCTCTCCGGGCCGGCGGGGGCGCACCCAAAGCGGTTCGGGGAGCGTGGTCGCGACCATCGCCAGCCACGGGTTCGCGTTGGCGGCGATCGATCCCCGGTCACAGACGGGGACGCGCTCAGCGGTCAGCCGCCAGCCGCCTGCCAGCGCGACCATCCCCGGCACCTGGAGCAAGACCGGATCGTTGTTGGGCAACTGCGGCCCGTCGCCCGGCAGGGGGGCCGGGTCGCCGGCGACGATGAGCCGATCGTAGCTCACCAGGAGGGTCAGTTCGCCCGGCAGCGACGCGCCGGCGCCCGTCTGCCCGGTCTCGGCCAGGAGCCTGGCCGCCTCAAGCGTCACAAAGCCGAGGTCGCGCAGGTCCGGCGCGATGATTCCAGCGGCGCGCCGCAGGAGCCGCCGCCGCAGGGCCAGCGGGAGTCCGCGCCAAGTGTCCAGGTTGAACGTCACGCGGCCCGGTCGAACGTCCACCGCGGCCTCCTTCCAGGCGTCTTCCTCCAGGGCGCGGAGCAGATCATCGTCTGCGGCGGCGATCACTGCGAGATGGTTCAATCGTTCAGGCAGGCGAGGGCTCACGTCCTCCAGGAACGGCAAGACGTCGTGTCGAAGCCGGTTGCGGAAGAGGCCGGTGTCGGCGTTTGTCGGGTCGGCTCGCGTCGTCAGGCCCTGTTCGCGGCAGTAGGACTCGATGTCGGCCCGGCTCAGGGCGAGCAGCGGCCGCCATAGCCGCACGTCCGGCGCGTCAGGCATCGGGCCAAAGACCGGCATGCCGCGCAGCCCGGCGAGGCCACTGCCGCGCAGGATGTGCATCAGGACCGTCTCGACCTGGTCGCCGGCGTGGTGGCCGACGGCGACGGCCGGCGCACCGACCTGACGGGCGACGCCGGCCAGGAAGGCATAGCGGGCCGAGCGGGCGGCTTCCTCCAGTGACAGGCCGCGCTCCCTGGCGAGGGCCCCCACGTCCAGGCGTTCGCCGATGAAGCGCAGGTTCCAGTCCAGCGCAAGCGCCGCGACGTGGGCGGCGTCATCGGCCGAATCCGGTCGCAGGCCATGGTCCAGGTGGGCGACGACAAGCGACCCAGGCGGCCAAAGCGGCCGCAGGGCGTGCAGCAGCGCCGTCGAGTCCGGCCCGCCGGAGACGCCGACGACGAGAGGAAACGCCCGCAGGTCAACGCCCTGATCGGCAGCGACATCCAGCGAGCGGCGGACGGCCGTTTCCAGCCTGTCGGGCGGCGTCTGCATGCTAGTATGTTCGGCCCAAACCGTCGCCAGCGCAACCCATTCATTCAGGCATTCATGGGCTTGACGACCCCTTGCGTGAATGACTAGACTGAGGGCATGGCAATCCCGGCTAACTCTCGCGACCTCTACAAGTCAGAAGAATCCTTCGCCGCGATGCAGGCGTTCTATGACAAATCACTGGCGGCGCTCCCGGTTGCAGTGGAGTCGCGCTACGTGCAGACGCGCTTTGGCCGTACCCACATGCTTGTGGCCGGGCCTGAGGACGCGCCGCCGCTGGTCCTGTTGCAGGGCATGGCCGGCAGCGCCATCCTGTGGCACCTTCAACTGGAGGACTTCTCGAGACAGTGCCGCGTCTACGCGCTTGACACCATCGGTCAACCGGGCCGGAGCGACCCGAACCCGCCGTCCGTGATGGACGACAGCTACGCCTTGTGGTTGCTCAATGTGCTGGACGGACTGGGCCTGGAACAGACGGACATGATCGGCATCTCGATCGGCGGCTATGCCATCATCCGTCTGGGCATCATCAGGCCGGAGCGGTTGCGGAAGGCGGTCCTGCTCAGCCCGCTGCGACTGGCACGGGCCAAGTTCACCGGCAGTCGCTGGGTCGGCACTGCGATGAAGCCTGACACGGAGGAGGACGATCTGGAGGATCGTCTGACAGTCCGGGACTTCAATTCGCCTTCCGGCCGCCAGCAATATGACCGGCAGCTTGCCCGGGCGATGGCCCTGGCGACGCGCCACTATCGTCTCGGGGTGGCGTTGGGCATCCCATCCGACGCATCGCGGCTCGAGAAGCTGCGCGTCGGGAGCAGCGTGATCCGCCGCTTTGCCTCAGCCGCCCCAGAAAGGGAATTGCGCCAGTTCACGACGCCGTGCCTGGTGGTTATGGGCGAGAATGAGGCGCTGTATAACCCGGAGAAAGCAGCCGCACGCGCGGCAGTCATGCCGAACGCCCGCGTCGTCATCGTCCCGGAGGCCGGACACGCGGCCGTCTTCGACCGGCCCGAAGTCATCAACCCGATCATCCTCGAATTCCTCGCTGAACCGTCGGGAGGCTAGCCCGCAGCGACTGCGCCGCATCGAGCCGGGAACCTGGTAGGGCGGGTGGGACTCGAACCCACATGGGGTTACCCCCGGCGGATTTTAAGTCCGCTGCGTCTGCCATTTCGCCACCGCCCCGTTGGAAAGGTCCATTTTAACCCCGGCGCCGGCGAGGAACAAACGGCCCCGCATGCTATACTACCGGTCCACGAGCCGGCCCGGCCGGCTAAGGAAGCGGCATGAAGCAGTATCTCGACCTGATGCGACTTATCCTCGAAACGGGCGCGCGCAAGGAAGACCGGACAGGCACGGGCACGCTCAGCATCTTCGGCCATCAGATGCGCTTTGATCTGGCGAGTGGTTTCCCATTGGTCACCACCAAGAAAGTCCACCTGAAATCGATCATCTACGAGCTGCTCTGGTTTCTGAAGGGTGAGACAAATGTTGGCTACCTGCGCGAGCACGGCGTGACGATCTGGGACGAGTGGGCCGACGAGCGCGGCGAGCTGGGCCCGGTGTATGGCTACCAGTGGCGCTCCTGGCCCGCGGCCGACGGACGGCACATTGACCAGATGAGCGCCGTGATCAACAGCCTGCGCGCGAGGCCCGACAGCCGCCGCCACATCGTGAGCGCCTGGAACGTGGGCGAGCTTGAGGCGATGGCCCTGCCGCCGTGTCACGTCCTCTTCCAGTTCTATGTTGCCGACGGGTGCCTGTCGTGCCAGCTCTACCAGCGCAGCGCCGATGTCTTTCTCGGTGTGCCGTTCAACATCGCGTCCTACGCCCTGCTGACGTTGATGGTCGCCCAGGTGACCGGTTATGCGCCGGGCGAGTTCATCCATACCCTGGGCGACGCTCACCTGTACCTCAACCACCTGGATCAGGCGCGCCTGCAACTGGGCCGGGAGCCGTACCCGCTGCCGAAGATGAGCCTTAACCCGGCGGTTACGTCGCTGTTCGACTTCGGCTATGAGGACTTTGCCTTGACTGACTACCAGCACCACCCGCGCATCCCGGCCCCCATCGCCGTCTGAACCTGACCCGTGGAGGCGGCATGACCAAGCCCCAGATCATCGCCTTTGTTGTCGCGTACGACGAGAACCGGACGATCGGCCGCGACGGCGGCTTACCTTGGCGGCTGCCGGACGACATGACCTGGTTCCGCGAGAAGACCTGGGGAAAGCCGGTGATCATGGGTCGCAAGACATACGAATCCCTGCCCCCACGCTTTCGGCCGCTGCCCGGCCGGCAGAACATTGTCCTGACGCGAGACCGGGCGTATGCGGCCGCGGGGGCCACGATCGCCCGCACGATCGCAGACGCGCTGGCCGCGGCCGGGGACGCCGACGAGATCGTCGTCGCCGGCGGAGCCGATGTCTTCCGCGCCTTTCTGCCCCTGGTCAACCGGTTGTACCTGACGCTCATCCATGCCGTCATCGAAGGGGATGTCAGCCTTCCGCCGCTCGACCTGAATGGCTGGCAGGAGGTCTTCCGCGAGGAGCATCCGGCCGATGACCGCCATGCCCATCCCTTCACCTGGCTCATCCTGGACCGTATGGCGGCCGAGTAGCCCGTCCGGTCGCCTGTCCCCCATGTCTTACGTTGCCTGGATCCGCTCGCGCCTGGGGCCGCGCAAGATCATCCTCGCTTATAGCACCGTCATCTTGCATGACAGCGCCGGCCGCGTCCTCCTGCAGCGCCGGACCGACCTCCCGGTCTGGGGTTTCCCAGGTGGCGTGCTGGAGCCGGACGAGACGGTGGAGGCGTGCGCCCGGCGCGAACTGGCCGAAGAGACCGGTCTCGAGGCGGGGCCGCTGTCGCTGGTGGGGCTGTATACCAGCCCGCGCTATGACGTTGCTTACCCGAACGGGGACAAAGCGCAGCAGTTCACGATCTGCCTGACCGGCCGGGTCAATGGCGGCCGGATGCAGGTGGACGGAGAGGAATCAGCCGAGCAACGCTTCTTTCCGCCCGACGCCCTGCCGTTGGAGGAGATGCCCGGCTGGTACCGCCAGATGTGGGCCGACCATGAGGCGGGAAACGGCCCGGCCCTTGACCGGCCGGAGTCAGCCGGCGCTGATGCGCCGACCATGCTCGACCTGCTGCCGGACGAGCCCGGACTGCTTGCGCCGGTTGTGGCTGCGGTGATCCGGCGGGCGGATGGGCGCGTCCTGTTGTGCGAGACGCCGTCCGGCCTGTGGCCGCCGGCGGCCGCCATGCGCCTCGGCGAAAGCGCAGCGGAGACGGCCGCGCGCCTCGCACTGCAGCGTGCCGGCGTGCGCCCGCGGGCCTCCCGGCTCCTCGGCGTCATCAGCGGGCCGAGGCGCGACTTCGCCCCTGTCGTCGGCGCCGGTCGCCCGGTTGTTGCAGTGCTGCTGGTGGACGTGGGAGAGACGGCTGGTGGGCGCTGGGAAGAGGTGGGCGTGCTCCGGGCATCCGGCGGGTTCGTCGCCCGGCTGGCAGCCGCGCTCGAGGGCCCCGCTTTTGTTGGCTAGGTCCCGTGTCGGGGGCTTCGCTCGCTGTTTTGCCGCGGCCGTCCGTCATTTTTCACCTTAGAATCACGCTGTCATGGCCCGGCGTCACTTGCCGCCGCCCCCCAAGGACAGTAGACTTATCCGCCAAGTCCTTAGCACGCACAGGGGTGATAGACGCCTCCATGGAACCCGAACTGATCACGATAATCGAGGGCCCGACGCCCGACTTTACCCCCAACCCGCAGGGATGGGTCATGTCGGTCTATGAAGGGCCGGAAGAGATGGATATCGCCCTTTGCCAACTGCGGACCGGCAATGGCCAGGACATCGTCGACCGATGCGAGCGCGCCTGGGAAGAGGGCCGGCCCGTCCGTCTCGACTATCCCGACGACCTCCGCCTGCGCCAGCAGCTCGACGTCGTCGCCCTTCGCCTGACGACGATCGAGGAAGGGCAGCTGCTGTTGCTGTGGGTTGCCTTTCCGAACGAAGACGTGCTCGACGAGGAAGACGACGACATCACCGACGAAGAGGATCCTTCGTCCTTTTCCTGAGCCGGTCGGATGCGCCGGCCAAAGAGGGGGAAGCGATGGCCTACGAGACGATCCTGTTTGATACGACTGACGCGGTGGCGACCATCACGCTCAACCGCCCGGCCAAGCTCAACGCCTTCAATGACCGGATGATTGCCGAGACGACTGACGCTTTCAAGCAGTGCGGCCGGGAGGCCGCCGTGCGTTGCGTGGTCATCACTGGCGCGGGCCGCGGCTTTTCCTCCGGGCAAGACTTGGGCGACTTTCAGGAGCGCGGTGAATCGGTCTCGATCGGCGAGCACCTCCGCCACGGCTATCACAAGTTGGTCAGGCAGATGGTCGCGTTGGAGAAGCCGATCATCGCCGCCGTCAACGGCATCGCCGCGGGGGCGGGCTGTGGGGTGGCGCTGGCGGCCGACCTGCGTATCGCCTCCGACGAGGCCAGCTTCATGCTCGCCTTCAGCCGCATCGGGCTGATCCCCGACACCGGCACGAACTGGTTCCTGCCGCGGCTGATCGGTTACGCGCGCGCCTACGAGATGGCCATCACGGCCGCGAAAGTGCCGGCGGTTCGGGCGCTGGAGTGGGGCATGGTCAACCGCGTGGTCCCGGGCGAGCAGTTGCCGGAGATCGCCAGGGCGACGGCGCTGACGCTGGCCGCCGGGCCAACCCTGGCTTACGGTCTGACCAAGCGGGCGATGAACCGCGGACTGACGCAGGACCTGGACGCGGCGCTGGAATACGAGGCGCATCTGCAGGAAATCGCCGGCCGCAGCGCTGACAGCCGCGAGGGTGTCAGCGCCTTCATCGAGAAGCGCGAGCCGCTTTTCAGCGGCCGCTAGTTCGCGGACCCGTCGCGCGTCGCCAGATAGGTCTTGTTTCCTGCCGTGATGAAGATTCGCAGGGGCGAATCGAGCACGGCGAAGTCTGTCGCCTCGCTGATCAGCTCATTCCCCGACTCATCCAGCGCCCGGTATTGGGCCAGAACCGTGCCGCCGCGGGCTATCTGAACGACGCGGCCGCTGCCGGGGTCGAGGACGAAGATGGAGGCGTTCAGGCCGCGGCCAACCAGTTCGACCTTCGCCGGGGCGACAAGCGGGCTGGTCAGCCCGTTTTGCAGCAGGCTGCTGTCGTCCCACAGGATCCGCCCCGAACGCGTATCGAAGTAGCGGATGCGGCCGTCCTGGTAAACGATGACCAGGCTGGCGTCCTCGCTGTAGAGATCGAAGTCCGTGGCCTGGTCGAGGTCGGCTTCGGTGCTGAAGACGATCGCCTTATCGTTTTCGTCCTGGATGTAGCCTTCGCCCTGGGGCAGGTACTTCCAGATCTGCTGCGCGCCCGTATCGAGCACGTAGAGGCGGCCGCCGTAATCAGCCATCGAGACGGGGTTGAGCCAGGTGCTGCTGTAGCCCAGCGGGACGGCGCGCATGTCGCCCAGGTTCGGGTAGTGGGTGAACAGCAGCCCGGTTCGGTCAAGCATATAGAGCCCTTCGCGCGTGGCCGCCTCGCCTTCTGACCGCCAGAGCATGTCGACCAGCGGGCCGATGACCTGGTTGCCGACGACCTGGCCGTCGAAGGCCACCAGCTGAGGGTCGCCCTCGACCTTCGTATCGTAGGTCTCGTTAGTCCCGCGCAGGAAGACGCGGTTGTTCGTCGCGTCAAGCATGTAGACGCCGCCTTCCGTCCCGCCCTGCAAGGCGACGTTGTTCACCGTCACGTCGCCGGCGATTTCGTCGAAGACGACGGCCGACAGGCGGCTGACGCCGTCCAGCCGGTCCAGACTTTCACGGGCGTCGAGGCGCATTCGGGTGATCTCGGCGTCTCCCGGCCGCAGGGACTCACCCTCGGCCGACAGGGCCAACGCCTTCTGGTAGTGGAGGCGCGCCTCAGCTTCGTCGGTCGTCCCCTCAGCCAGGACCAGCTCCTCGACCATGCTCTGCTTGATCTCGCCGACGCGCTGTACGTTGCCGCGCTGCAGGTAGACGCCGGTGACGATCGCCGCCACCAGGAGCGGGATCAGGATCGCCAGGAAGGCCGGGATCGCCCAGCTAAGCGGCGACTGCTCGTCCTCCTCTTCTTCCGGGCTGTCCAGCCCGACAACGTTGGCAGCCCAGCCGGTGGCCGATGACAACCCGCGGGCGGAGGCAACGGCCGCCGCCCGCGCTGCGCTGCTGAGACCGGTTGTCGAGGTTGGGCCGGGCGCGGTGCGGATGGGCGGCTGGTTGGCCTCGCGCTGGGGTGCGGGAGCGTCGGCAGCGCCCGCGGCCGTCACCGCGGCGGCCGTCGCCACGGCCGCCTTGTTCGCCTCTCGCTTCGGCCCGGCTGCCGGCTTGCCTTTGGCCGCGGACGGCTTGCGGATCATACTGACCGGGAGAGTCGCCGGCATCTCATCGGTGAACTCGACCAGCAGGAGGCGGGCCGAGTCCTGGCCGACGACGCGGATTAGCTCGTCCACCGCGTGCTCGATCTCGGCGTCCACCAGGACGGGACTGAGGTTACCGCCGTTGAGGTAGGCCAAACGCGGGTCGGCCAGCAGCAACATGTCGCCGATCTGCAGCGTGTGGTAGGCGAAGCGGATGTCGATTCCGGCGCTGCGGCCGAGGGGGGTAGCCGGCGTCCCGGTCTGGAGCGGCAGCCGTTCGACGCCGAAATTATGGCCCAGGAAGGCCAGCGCCTCGCCCACCTGGAGGGTGAACAACTCGCTGCCGTGCAGGACGGCGCAGGTCAGCGCGCCCTCGTGGTTCCGCCGGGCGCTCAGGTTGTGGCGCAGCAGGCGCTCGTTAAGGTCCAGCACTGCCCGGCGCAGGGCCGAGGTGACGCTGCCACTCGACTGGTAGAAGCGCGTGCTGATGCCCTTCACCAGTTCATCTGCCAGAGGGCCGGCCTCTTCGGGCGCGCCGGACAAGGTCAGGTGGCAAAAGAGGTAGTCGCGCTCGCGCCCCCGGGCGGCCTTCCCCGGCGCCGGCTGGGCCAGCAACCCGGGGATGACCGCGCTGTCCTGGGGCGCGCCACCGACGAGGTAGAGGGGTGCGGTGAGGGCGAGCAGTTCCACAGAGTGTCCTGGCAATGCGCCGAGATCAGGCCTCGTAAGGGGTGTAGTCCAGGCCGAATGCGTCGGCTACCGCGCCGTAGGTGCATTCGCCCTGGTAAATGTTGAGACCTTTGGCCAGGCCGGGGTCTTCCGCCATCGCCGCATTCGCGCCGAGCCGGGCCAGACGCAGGACGTACGGCAGGGTGGCGTTGCTCAGCGCCAGCGTGCTGGTGCGCGGCACGGCTCCCGGCATGTTGGCCACGCCGTAGTGGACGACGCCGTCGACGATGTAGGTCGGGTCAGAGTGTGTCGTGGCGTGGATGGTCTCCATGCAGCCACCCTGATCGACCGCCACATCAACGACGACGCTGCCGTTGCGCATCGAGCTGATCATCTCGCGGGTCACCAGGCGGGGAGCGCGAGCGCCCTTGATCAACACGCCACCGATGACGAGATCGGCCGCTCGGACCGCCTCGGCGATGTTGTAGGAGTTCGACGCGACAGTCGTCAGGCGGCCGTGAAGGACGTGGTCAAGGAAGCGCAGCCGGTCGAGGTTGGTGTCCAGAATGGTCACGTTGGCGTCCATCCCCAGGGCAATGTGGGCCGCGTTCGTGCCCACCACGCCGCCGCCGATGACGACGACGTTGGCCCCGGGCACGCCGGCCACGCCGCCCAGGAGCATCCCGCGGCCGAAGTGCGGCCGTTCCAGGAAATGCGCGCCGACCTGGACGGCCATGCGCCCGGCAACCTCGCTCATCGGGGTCAGCAGCGGCAGGCTGCCGTCCGGCGCTTCGACCGTCTCATAGGCGATGCCGGTCACGCCGGAGTCGAGCATGGCCCTGGTCAGGTGTTCTTCAGCCGCCAGGTGGAGGTAGGTGAACAGGACGAGATCGGACCGCAGGTAGTGATACTCCGGCTCGACCGGTTCCTTGACCTTGACGACCATCTCCGCCGACCAGGCATCGCTGGCATGGGGCACGATCGTGGCGCCGACGCGCTGGTACTGCTCGTCGGTGAAACGGCTGCCGTCGCCCGCGCAGGTCTCCACCAGGACCTGGTGACCCTGTTCGACCAGCTGCTGGACACCGGCCGGTGTCATGGCGACGCGATATTCGTTGTCTTTGATTTCCTTGGGTACGCCGACTATCATGCGAGACTCCTTTGAGTAGAAGCTAGTGGGTTGGCATATTGTAGCAGAATTCGGCGGCGGGCCATGCCAGCGACGGCGATAAAGAATCGGCCCCCTGCCCCGATGCCACTCCTCGAGCAGCGTCCCCTCGCGTTCAGGCGTCAGGCCACCGCGCCAGGTGTAGTCAGTCGGGCGCGCGGCCGACCAGGCCAGGGTGTTGCGCACCGTCTCCGCCAACGGCCGGAAGCGCAGGCCGTCGGCCAGCGCCTTGCCGATGTCAAAGCGGTTGAAGCCGGCGTTTTCGGCCGGAATCCAGAGCGGCATCTCCGTGTAAGGGGCGACATCGTGGGCCAGCAGGAAGGCGTCATCGACCCACGTGAACGTTGCGTCGCTGCCGGCCACCTCGCGGCAGGTCTCCAGCACCGTGCCCATGCTCACCGGCCTGGCGGGGCCGGTGACGTTGTAGGGGCCCGTCAGCCGCTGCTCGGTCGCGCGGACTGTCCAGGCAGCGATGTCCCGGACATCGATGAACTGAGCGGGAGCATCGGGCGAACCGGGCGCGAGCACCTCGCCGCCCCGGGCCACGCGCGCGGGCCAGTAGGTGAAGCGGTCGCTGACGTCGTGCGGGCCGACGATCAGGCCGGAGCGGACCGACAGCGACCGGCCGCCCATCGCCTCGGCCGCCGACTGCTCGCACAGCGCCTTCAGCGGCCCATAGGTCTCCCCGGTGATCGCTTCCACCGAAGCGTCCGCGATCGTCGCTACGGGCGCGTCCTCATCTGCGCCGGGAGCGACATCGTCGACGTAAACCGAAAGAGACGAGATGAACGTGTAGTGACCCACCGCGCCCGCCAGTGCTTCGGCCGAAGCGCGAACCACGCGCGGCACATAGCCGCAGGTATCGATGACCGCGTCCCAGGTCCGCCCGGACAACGCGCTGAGGTCGCCGTCGCGGTCGCCAGCCAGGCGTTCTACCTGCGGGTACAGGTCCGGGTTCGTGCGGCCGCGGTTGAAGAGCGTCACCGTGTGGCTTTCCGCAAGCGCCGCGTCGACCAACGCCCGGCCCAGAAAACGCGTCCCGCCGATGATCAGTAGTTTCATGTCCGGTCTCCTTTGCCGCGACTCCGGTCAGGAAAGCATACCGGTCGCGCCTGTCATTGTCTAGTCGCGCCGTAAAGCTAGAATTGGCGCAACAGTCCCGCGCCGATACCCGTCGCGGGCCATGCAGGGAAGGGTCTCATGAACCTCAACGTCTGGCAGGGAAGCATCACGGCTGCGGACGCCGATACGATCATCGTCAACCTGTTCGAGGGCGTTACTTCGCCCGGCGGGGCGACCGGCGCGGTGGACAGCGCCCTGGGAAGCGCGATCAGCGACCTGATCGCCGGGGGCGACCTGAAGGGCAAAGCCGGCGAAGTGGCGGTGGTCTATCCGCGCGGTGCTATCGCCGCGCGTCGGGTGCTGGTCGTCGGGCTCGGCAAGGCCGACGAGTTCGGGCTGGATGCGGTGCGGCGGGCCGCGGCCGCGGCCGCCAAGCGGGCGCGCGATCTGAATGCCAGGCACGTCGCCAGCATCGTCCACGGTGCGGGAATCGGCGGGCAGTCGGTATCGGAGGCCACCCAGGCCACCATCGAAGGGACAGTCCTGGCGCTTTACCGTTTTGATGCCCAGAAACAGCAGGAGCCGGCCAACCAACTCGAATCGTTCACCGTGGTCGAGCACGACCCGGCAAAGGTCGGGCCCATCCGTGAGAGCGTCGAAACCACCCGGACGATCCTCAGTGGCGTGGCGCTGGCGCGCGACCTGGTCAATATGCCGCCGAATGTCGCCACCCCGACGCGCATGGCCCAGGCGGCCAGGGCCGTTGCTGCCGATCACGGTCTGGCGGTAACCGTGGGTGACCGCGAGTGGGCCGCCGAGCGCGCGATGGGCGCGTACCTGGCCGTGGCGCAGGGTGCGGGCGAACCGCCGCAGTTCATCATCCTGGAGCACAACGGCGAGAGGATTGATCTCCCGACCGTCGTCCTCGTCGGCAAGGGCGTTACCTTTGATACGGGCGGCATCTCCATCAAGCCGACCGAGGGCATGGGTTCGATGAAGGCCGATATGGGCGGCGCGGCGGCCGTGCTGGGGGCGATGAAGGCTGTGGGCGGGCTGAAGCTGCCGCTGCGGGTGATCGGCATCGCACCGTGCACGGAGAACATGCCCGACGCCCATGCCTACCGCCCGGCCGACGTCATCACCGCCAGCAACGGCAAGACGATCGAGATCATCACCACCGACGCCGAGGGGCGCATGATCCTGGCCGATGCGCTGGTCTACGCGGCGCGTTACCGGCCGTCGGCGGTCATTGACCTGGCGACGCTGACCGGCGCCTGCGTTGTGGCCCTCGGCGAAGGGGTGGCGGCCGGCCTGTTCAGCAACGATGATACCCTGCGCGACGGGCTGCTGGCTGCGGCCGGCGCGACCGACGAGCGCCTCTGGCCCATGCCGCTCTACAAGGACTATCGCAAGACGATCCGTTCCGAGGTGGCTGACATGAAAAACAGCGGCGGCCGGACGGGCGGGGTCGGCACGTCGGCCGTGTTCTTGCAGGAGTTCACCGACTATCCGTGGGCCCACCTGGACATCGCCGGCATGGCCCACACGACCAAAGCCGACGACTACATCCCGATCGGCGGGACGGGCTTCGGCGTGCGGTTGCTGGTTGAGTATCTCCGGTCGCTGGCGCGGCCGTCAGCGGCCCCGGAGCCGAACTAATTCGTGATTTGCGGGCGCGCGCATATAATTCGCCCTTGATTCGGACGATTGAGGCAGCGAAAGACCGAAACGCTCGCTAAGCCTCGCTGTGAGTGGAGGAGAGAAGCGACCATGCCTGTTCCCGTTCAGCCGCTGACGATCGGCATAGAAGAGGAATACCAGATCATTGATCCCGCGACGCGCAATCTGCGTACTTACGTCCGCGAATTGCTGACACAGGACATGCAGCGGCCGAAGAAGCTTGATCTGAAGCCGGAACTGATGCAGTCGCAGGTCGAAGTGGGCAGTCACATCTGTCGCAACGTGAAGGAAGTGCGGCAGGAGATCGTCCGCCTGCGCCGGGACGTGCTGGAGCTCGCCGGGGAGAACAACCTGTGGATCGCCGCCGCATCGACCCATCCCTTCGCGCTCTTTGAAGAACAGGTCATCAGCGAGGGAACGCGCTACAAGGAACTGCTCGACGACATGCAGGGCGTGGCCAGGCAATTGCTCATCTTCGGCATGCATGTTCATGTCGGTTTCGGCGAAGATCCGGAGTCGCGCGAGCTGTTGATCGAGACCATGAATCAGGCCCGCTACTTCATCCCGCATCTGCTTGCTCTTTCGACCAGCTCGCCCTTCTGGCGCGGGCAGAACACCGGCCTGAAGTCCTATCGCAGCGTCATCTTCGAGTCGTTGCCCCGGACGGGCATCCCTCATTCGTTCAATTCATGGGCCGACTTCAAGTCCTTCGAGCGGACGCTGGAGCGCGTCGGGTCGTTCGGCAAGCAGGACAAGCGGGCCAAGATCTGGTGGGATATCCGGCCGCACCCGACCTACAGCACGCTTGAATTTCGTATCACCGACATTTGCACGACGGTCGACGAAGCGGTCTGTCTGGCGGCGCTCTTCCAGGCCATCTGCGCCAAGCTGATCAAACTCCGCAAGCAGAACCTGTCCTGGCGGCACTACCGCCATGTCCACATCACGGAAAACAAGTGGCGGGCCGTGCGCTACGGGATCGATGGGGAGTTGATCGACTTCGGCATCGAGGAGTCGGTGCCATTCCACTTCCTCATTCGCGAGCTGGTCGAATTCCTGGATGATGTGGTCGATGAGTTGAACAGCCGCGACGAAGTGGCCTATGCCCTGCAGATCCTCAAGCATGGGACCAGCGCCGACCGGCAGGTGCGCGTCTATCGCGAACACGGCGGCGACGAGAACCGCGACCAGGCGCTCATCGCCGTTGTCGACCACCTGGTGGCCGAGACCAAGCGCGGCGTCATCGATTAGCAGCTTTGTGGCGGTTCGACACAGAAGAAGAGGGACCCTGCCGGTGCGTCCCTCTTTTTGCGTTGGTCTCCGGTGGACTATTCGACCGAACGGTAGCGGAAGACACCACCAACGATCGTCCCGTCTACGGTGACGTCCGGCAGTTCGTCCGGCGGGGTTTCCAGCAAGTCGCGGCTGCAGATCGTCAGATCGGCCAGCTTGCCCGGCGTCAGTGTCCCCTGCTCGCGCTCCTGGCCGGCCGTCAGCGCCGCCGCGGCCGTGAACGCACGGAGCGCCTCGGCCATCGTCAGCCTCTGTTCCGGATACCAACCATCGGGGCCCGGCGACCCATCGGGCCGGCGGCGGGACACCGCGGCATGCAGGCCCGGTAGCGGCTCGATCGGCTCGACGGGGGCGTCGGAGCCAAAGACCAGCAGCACGCCGCTTTCCAGCAGTGACCGCCAGGCATAGCTGTTGCGGGCGCGGCTGCCCCAGTAGCGATCGGCCATGAGCATGTCGGATGTCGCGTGGATGGGCTGCATCGAGGCGATGATGTCCAGCCGGGCCAGCCGGTTGAGGTCGGCCGGATGGAGCACCTGCACATGCTCGATCCGGTGGCGCAGTCGCCCCCTTTCGGCCGTCTCTTCCCGTCGCAGCACTTCGAAAACGTCCAGCACGTCGTGGTTGGCCCGGTCGCCAATCGCGTGGATGGTCAGGCTGAGGCCGGCCGCGGCCGCCTGCCGGCCCTTCTCGATCATCTCCTCTTTCTCGGTCACGACGATGCCCAGGTTGTCCGGCTCGTTCTCATACGGCGCGAGCATGGCCGCCGTCTTCGAGCCGAGCGCGCCGTCGGCGAAGATCTTGACCCCGCCGATCCGCAGCCACGCGTCGCCGAAGCCGCTGCGGATGCCGAGGCCGAGGGCGTGGTCGAGCCGGTAGACCGGGACGTTCTTGACCACGCGCAGTCCCAGCTCGCCGTCCTCGCGCAGTAATTGCAGGGCCTGGAAGCAGTCACGGCCGTCGAAGTCGTGGAGGCCCGTCAGGCCGGCCCGCCAGCAGCGTTCCTGCGCGGCGCGCATGGCGGCCGCGATCTCGGTCACGGTTGGTCGCGGGATACGGCCGGCGACCAGGTCGATGGCATCTTCGAACAGGATGCCGGTGGGCTGCCCTTCTTCGTCACGCTCGATCTTGCCGCCGGCGGGATCAGGCGTGGCGGGGCCGACATCGGCCAGCCGCAACGCGACCGAATTGACCCAGGCGGCGTGGCCGCTCTTGTGCGTGAGAAAGATGGGCCTATTGGACGAGAGCGCGTCGAGGTCGGCCGCGCCGGGGAAAGCGCGGTCAGCCCAGGCGTCCTGCTGCCAGCCGCGTCCCTGTAACCAGCCGCCGGGACTGCCGCCCGGACGGTTGAGGAAGCCGGCCACGCGCGCCAGCACCTCGGCCTTGGAGGAGGCGTTGTCGAGGTCCACCCGCTGCAGACTGAGGGCATAGTGCTGGAAGTGGACGTGGGCGTCGACCAGGCCGGGCGTGACCCCCCGGCCCTTGAGGTCGATCCACTCGCCTCCGGGCCCGAGCAGGGCGCGCATCTCGTCATCGCCCCCAAGCGCCAAGATGCGGTCGCCCCGCAGGGCGATCGCGGTGGCGCGCGGCCGCGCGGGTTCCATGGTCGTGATATGGCCGTTGGTCAGGACGAGCGTGGCGGTCATGTTGGCCTCCGTCAGGTTTTGGCACAAGTCGAAGGGGCGATCGGTCAGCCGGCGAGGACGGGTTCGAGCTCGGCGGCGAGCAGCGTTTCCAGGTATGGCTGTACAGACCAGCTGTCCTTCAGCTGCCGGTACTCCCCCACCAGGGACGCGTCGGGCGGCGCGTCTGTGCGCACGGCGCGGATGAGCAGGTTCTTGGGCGTGTGCTCGACCGGCACGAACTCGATCACGTCCGCGCGGTAGCCGAGCAGGCGCAGGATGTGGGCGCGGAGAGCGTCGGTCAGCACGTCGCCGAAGCGCTCCTTGAGGATGCCGTGGCGGAGCAGCGGGCGGGCGGCGGCCGTTACGGGCGCGCGCTCGAGTTGGGCCTGCAGGTGGTGGTGGCAGCAAGGGGCGCTCAGGATGACGGCGCTCCGCCAGCGAACGCCCTGGGCCAGCGCCTCATCGGTGGCAGTATCACAGGCGTGAAGGGCCAGCACGATGTCGGGCAGCGGCCCGGATGAGCTGCCGGGCATCGACCCGGAGCCGCTGCCGGGCAGCGACCCGGAGCCGTTGCCGGGTGACGAATGGGGGACGTAATCGTCGATCCGGGCCGCGGCAAAGGTCAGGCCGTCCCAGCCGAGATCAGCGGCGATCCGGCGGTGCTTTTCCATCAGGGGCGCCTTGATGTCGACGCCGACCATCGTCGCCGGCAGGCCCTTGATCTCCCGAAGGTAATGATAAGTGGCGAAGGTTAGCGCGGCGTTGCCGCAGCCGAGGTCGACGACGCGCAGCGGCCGTTCGGGCAGGCGCGCGCCGGACAGCGTTTCGTCGAGCAAGCGCAGGAACTCGTTGATCTGGCGGAACTTGCGCTGCTGGGCCGCGAGGACGCGTCCGTCGGCGGTCGTCACGCCGATGGCCCGCAAGAACGGGATCCGATCGCCTTCGGTCAGGATGCGATCTTTGTGCCGGTCGTGGGCAAGTTCAAGCGGGATGCTCTCACCGGTTTTGCGCCGCTCGCGGTGCAGTAACGGGATGCCCTTCTTGCTGAACTGGACGCGCAACGTTTCCGTTGTGGTCTTGACCAGGATGCTGCCAAAGGGCTGGGCCAGCAGGCCGGCCGCCAACTGCGCTGCTTCATCTGCGCCGACGTTCTGTGTCCGGTCCTGGACCCCGTCGGAGAAAACGAACTGCGTCCGTCGCTCGCCCCGGACGAGCACCGGCCGCACACTCACCCGGCGCCAGGCGGGCGTCTGCCCTCGCTGCGCTCCCTGGAAGGTGGCCTCCAGCAGGGCGGACTCGTCGGCAAGCGCGGCCGACACGACATCGAGCGGAGCCTCGCTCATCGGCCGCCCGTTACTCGCCCCACTCCAGCACTTCGTCGCCGATATAGACCGTGTCGCCCACCTTGACACCTGCCTCTTTCAGCGCCTGCGAGATCCCGAGCCGCTCCAACGTCGTCTGGAAACGCATCAGCGGCTCGTCAAACTCGAAGTAGGTCATGGCCGCGATTCGCTCGATCTGCTTGCCGGAGACGCGCCATGCTGCGCCCTCGCGCTTGATGGTAAACGACTTGTCTTCGACCTTCGGCCGGATGACGACCTCGGCATCGATCTCAACAGGCCCGGGTTGCGGCGTGCGGTCGAGCAGCTCCTTGACCCGATAGAGCAGCGGCCGGACGCCTTCGCCGGTGACGGCCGACAGGGTGGCGAATGCGTAACCCGCCTGCTGAACGGCCGCACGCACGCGCGGTTCGACTGCCTGCGCGTCGGGCAGGTCGATCTTGTTCAAGGCCACGATCTGGGGTTTGGCTGCCAGCACCGGGCTGTACAGCGCCAACTCCCGGTTGATCATCTCGAAGTCCGCGAGCGGATCGGCCGACCCGCCGTCCAGCAGGTGCAGCAGGATACGCGTGCGCTCGATGTGGCGCAGGAAGTCGTGGCCCAGGCCAACGCCTTCTGACGCGCCCTCGATCAGCCCCGGGATGTCGGCGAACACCATCGTCTGGTAGTCGTCGAGGGTGACAACGCCGAGGTTCGGTTGGAGCGTGGTGAACGGATAGGCGGCGATTTTCGGCCGCGCGGCGCTGACGACGGAAAGGAGGGTCGATTTGCCGGCGTTTGGCACGCCGACCACGCCAACGTCGGCGATCAGCTTGAGCTCCAGGTCGAGCAGCATTTCTTCGCCGGGTTCGCCGCGCTCGGCGACGCGGGGCGCCTGGTGGCGGCTGCTGGCGTAGTGGATGTTGCCCTTGCCGCCACGCCCGCCGCTGAGCAGGACGACCTCCTGGCCCGGCTCGGTCAGGTCGGCCAGGACTTCGCCGGTCGCTGCGTTGCGGATGATCGTCCCCGCCGGCACTTCCAGACGCAGCGATTCGCCGCCCGCGCCGGTCATGCGCTGGACCGTCCCGTGCTCCCCGTTGCCGGCGCGGAACTGGGTCCGGTGATGAAAGGTCACAAGGCTATTCTGGTGGGGCGTGACAACGAAGATGATGTCCCCCCCGCGACCGCCGTCCCCGCCGTCAGGCCCGCCCTTGCGGACGAACTTCTCTTTGCGGAAACTGATCATGCCGTCGCCGCCGTCGCCGCTGCGGACGCGGATTTGTGCTTTGTCGTAAAACATAGAGGATCGGAGCGTATCGGCCGGCCGCGCGCGCAGCCGGCCGCCTTGCTAATTGTCGCGGTCTTTCAGGAGCTGCTGCAGGGCAGCCAGCCGCGGGTCGATGCGGTCGTCAACGCAACCGCAGTCGCCGAGGTTCAGATTCGCCCCACACTCCTGACACAGGCCCTGACAGTCGGGCCGGCACAGGACCTTGATCGGCACCCCCAGCAGGGCCATGTCACGCACGATTGGCGACAGATCGACGAATCCGTCTTCGCCAATGAACGGCTCGCCCTTCGGTGCGGTCTGGGGCGGGTAATAGAACAACTCGTCGAGCCGGATGTCGATGGGCACCTCTGCGTCTTCCAGGCAGCGGACACACTGGGCGATCAGCTTGCTCTGCAGATCGCCTTCCAGGTAGATGCCCTCGCCCGTCCGGGTGACGGTCAGCGTCCCCCGCAGCGGCGCAAGCACAACATCTTCGCTCACCCTGATGTCGGGATAGTCCAACTCGATCCGCCGAGACGTGCCGTGCTCGGCTTCAAGCAGGAATCCGAAGTTGAAGCGAAGGCGTGAGAGTTTCATGTTAAGCCATCCTATCGACGTAGGGTACACTGAAGTATATCATATATACGAAACGCGATGCATGAGCAGTTGCCGGTGCAACGGTTGCTGTCCGGATCGTTAGCGGGGTCTCATTGGGCGAGAAAGACAGGGTGCGGCTGCTGGTGGCGACGCACAACAAAGGGAAGCTGATCGAATATGAGGAGCTGCTGGCCGACCTGCCGGTCCAGTGGCTAACACTCGACGACGTATGCATCCGCGACGAAGTGCCGGAGGATGCCCCGACTTTTGAAGAGAACGCCGTGGCCAAAGCCCGGGGGTACGCGCGACAGGCCCGGATGCTGACCCTGGCCGATGACTCGGGGCTTGAGGTAGACGCGCTCGGCGGCCGTCCCGGCATCCACACGGCTCGCTATGGCGGCCCGGGGCTTTCCTCCGTCGAACGCTACAACCTCCTCCTGGAGAACCTGGCCGGCGTGGGCTGGAGCGAGCGCACGGCGCGTTTCCGCTGCGTGATCGCGCTGGCCGGGCCGGACGGGGAACTGCTGGGGCAGGCCGCCGGCGTTTGTGAAGGCGTCATTGCCCTCGCGCCCGCCGGCGACGGCGGCTTTGGCTATGACCCGGTCTTCTACTTGCCCGATCGCGGCCTGACCATGGCCGAGCTGCCGGCCCTCGAGAAACACCGCATCAGCCACCGCGGCCGCGCCGTCCGGGCGCTTTCGCCGCTGCTGCACCGTATTCTGGGCGCATAGGGTCCATTGGCGGCACCCTGCCCGGCTGGTACAATGCCGCCGGGAGCAAGCGCTACCCCGCTCCCGGAGAGACCGCGACCATGAGCAAATTCCTGATCGAGGGCGGCCGGCGCCTGCATGGCACGATTACCGCCAGCGGCAACAAGAACGCCGCCCTGAAACTGCTGCCGGCCTGTTTGATGACCGACGAGCCGGTCGTCCTCCACAATGTTCCGAACATCAGTGATGTGGAGAACACCATCCGTATCCTGCGCGACGTGGGAGTGACCGTCGAACGGCTGGGTGAAGGAAGCTGGCGCGTCCAGGCCGCCCATATCGGCAAGACCGTTCTCGACGGCCATCTGGCAGGCAAGACGCGGGCGTCGTTCGTTTTCGCCGGCCCCATGCTGGCCCGCATGGGCCGCGTGTCGCTGCCCATGCCGGGCGGGGACGTCATCGGCGGGCGACCGCTGGACACGCATGTGCAGGCCCTCTCCGCCCTCGGCGTGAGCGTCGGCATGAGCCAGCGGGGCGTGTTTGAACTGCGGGCCGACCATGGCCTGCACGGCGGCGGCTTCGTGCTGCTGGCCGAAGCGAGTGTCACCGCTACCGAGAACGCGGTCATGGCGGCCGTCCTGGCGAAGGGCGAGACCGTCATCTACAACGCCGCCTGCGAACCCCACGTCCGCGACCTGTGTCTCTTCCTGAACCAGATGGGCGCGCGGATCGAAGGTATCGGGACGAACCAGCTGGCCATCTCCGGTGTGGACCGTCTGCACGGCACCGAATTCCGGATCGGCTCTGATTTCATGGAAGTCGGCAGCTTCATCGGCGCGGCGGCCGTCACGCGGGGGGAGGTGCGCATCC
Organism: uncultured Ardenticatenaceae bacterium; assembly: GCA_964422535.1. GTDB lineage: Bacteria > Chloroflexota > Anaerolineae > Promineifilales > Promineifilaceae > Promineifilum. Next base: position 21,990 of record CAYRBP010000026.1, read on the forward strand.
GCAACGCCCAGCCGCAGAACCTCGGCATGATCCGGCTGGTCTACGGCCGCCTGGGCGTGACGTGGGAGGACGACGGGGACGACATCGTCGTGCCGGCTGACCAGGACCTGACGGTCGTCCAGGGTTTGGGCGGCCGTATCCCGGAGATCAAGCCCATGCCGTGGCCGGGCTTCCCGCCCGATCTGATGAGTATCGCCGTGGTCATCGCCACGCAGGCCCAGGGCTCCATCCTGCTCCACGACTGGATGTATGAGAGCCGGTTCTTCTTCGTCGACAACCTGACCTTCATGGGCGCGCGCATCGTCCTGTGCGATCCCCATCGCGTGCTGGTGCAGGGCCCATCAAAGCTGTACGCCAACCCAGCCGGGGTGCCAAGTCCCGACATCCGGGCCGGCATGGCGATGGTCCTGGCTGCGCTCTGCGGCCGGGGGACCAGCCTGATCAACAATATCCAGCAGATCGACCGCGGCTATGAGCGCATCGAAGACAAGTTGCTGGCCCTGGGCGCCAACATCCAGCGCCTGGAGGAGTGAACGGCCCGGCCATCAGCGAATTCTAAGCATTGGGCATTTGACCGGGCGGGGTTCCTTCGGCTATAATTTGGACTTGCCTTGCGAGGCATCTTCAGGTTGCCAGCATGCAGCGTCATGCGAGTAGCCGGGAGATCACTTCAAACGATGATTTTTTGGGCAGGGCGGCAGCCCTGTTTTTTTGGAGAGAAATAGAATGCCAAAACGTACCTATCAGCCGAAGATTCGCCGGCGCATGCGCGTGCACGGCTTTCGCCAGCGGATGAAGACACAAGACGGCCGTGACGTGCTGAAGCGTCGTCGCGCGCGCGGTCGCCGCAGCCTGACCGTGTCGATGAACGAGCACACCAAGCGCGTGAACTGGAACGGAACCTCGGCTACTGCTTACCGCTCAGTCAAGCGTTACGGCGGCGGTTGAGCGACACCGCCAACCCCACAATGAGGCATGCTCCCGCCTCAGCATCGCCTGCGACGTGCGGCCGAAGTGGCCGCGGTCAGTCGGCAGGGGCGACGCTGGCAACATCCACTGGTCGTGATGCTGCTGCTCGCTCGGCCCGAGGAGTCTCCTGGGCCGAGTCGTTTTGCGTTTGCAGCAGGCAAGCGAGTGGGTAAGGCGGTGGTTCGCAACCGGGCCAAGCGTCGCATGCGGGAGATCGTCCGGCTCCGGCTGAACGATCTGGCGCCCGGGTCGGACTGCCTTTTCATTGCCCGCCCGGGGGCCGCCGAGGCAACGTATGCGGAGCTGGAAGAAGCCCTGACGGCGCTTCTGACCAGAGCAGGGCTTCTCGCGGGCCGCACCGCCAGTGTCCCTTCCTGACCGGCAGGGAGTTGAATTCGATGAAGTGGATCTTTCTGGCCATTATCCGGTTTTACCAACTGACATTCTCCAGGGTTCTGCCGCCGAGTTGCCGCTTCACGCCGTCTTGCTCGCATTATGGGTATGAAGCCATCCAGAAGTATGGGGCGATCAAGGGTGGCTGGATGGCGATCAAGCGCATCGGCCGCTGCCATCCCTTCAGTCCCGGTGGCTACGACCCTGTTCCCTGATGGAGGCTTCCTCTTGAATCATCCGCGCCGGCCGCACAGGCGGTCCGCACTCATTCTGCTACTCGTCGCGGCGGCTTTCATCCTGACTGCCTGCGGTGGGCGAGTCAGCACGACCAACTGGGCTGGCCTGTCGACCGATGGACGTCATGTCTACCTTGCGACCGGGCCGTCTGTACTGGCCTACGATGTTGAAAACCAGACCCAGAGTTGGACTTACCCGGAGGAGCCGAATGCCACACTGCGGTTCTATTCCGCGCCGTCCGTTGAAGATGGCCGGGTGATCTTCGGTGACTACGGCCAGTCCGGTGGTTTCTTCTCGCCGGATGTGACGGTCAGCGTCTACGCGCTGCCCGATGACCAGCAGGGCGTGCCGGACGACCTGTGGATCAACGAGACGGCGGCAACTGACAAGATCGTTGCTCCGACGTTGCAGGTTGGAGACCAGGTTTTCGTCGGGACGGCCGATAACCACATCCTCGCGCTCGACGCAGCCAGCGGGGAAGCTGAGTGGGACTTCGAAACCGAGCACGCTATCTGGGGCCAACCGACCTACCTTGATGGCGTCCTGTACGTTGCGTCAATGGACTGGTCCACTTATGCCCTCGACGCCGCCAGCGGCACCCTGCTCTGGCAGACAAAGCTGAACGGCGCGCTGCCTTCGAAACCCGTCCTGGGCGACGGCCTGATCTATGTTTCCAGCTTCGATGGCGGCGTCCATGCCCTGGACATTGAAACGGGCCAGGAGCGCTGGAAGGCTGATGCCCCCGACTGGGTCTGGGGCGCGCCCGCGCTGCTGGACGGCACCATCTACTTTGGTGACATCCAGGGCAACATCTTCTCCGTGGACGCGCTCACGGGCGAACTGCTCTGGACCAAGACCACCGGAGCGCCCATCCAGTCCGCGCCCGTGGCGAAAGACGGCATTGTCTACTTCACGTCCGAAGTCAGCGGCGAGACGCCGACGGGGGCGCTGACCGCCTACGCGGCCGAAGACGGCCGCCAATTGTGGCAGGTCCCGACTCCGGCGCCGCTTTATGCCACTCCCGTGATTGTGGGCGACGAGACGCTCGTCATTGCCCTGCAGGGTGAGGGCGCTCTGCTCATCGGTTACGACCTCGAGACGGGCAACGAGCTGTGGCGTTACACGCCGCCGGCCGCGTCCTAAACGAGCCAAGAGGTACCACCCATGTGGGAAACATTCATTGTCAACCCGATGATCAACGCCTTGCTGTGGTTCTACGGCTTGTTTGGCGACTTCATCGTGGCGATCGCGGTCTTCACTATCCTGATCCGGCTCATCACGCTGCCGCTCAACCTTCGCCAGCAGCGCTCCATGGCAAAGACCCAGGAGATGCAGCCGCAGGTCCAGGCGATTCAGAAAAAGTATCGGGACAACCCGCAGAAGATGCAGGAGGAGTTCCGCAAGATCGGTTACAACCCGACAGAGTCGCTGACCGGCTGCCTGCCGACGTTGATCCAGTTCCCGATCCTCATCGGCCTGTATCAGTCCATCGTCATCGTGCTTGGGACGACGCCCCAGTCTCTGTTTGAGCTGAAACCGCGCGTATACCCGGCGATTGACCTGACCAGCCTCATCCCGGTTGATAACCAGTTCCTGTGGCTGAACCTGGCCCAGCCCGATCCGTACTTCATCCTGCCGGTCCTGGTTGTGGCGACGATGTTCATCCAGCAAAAACTGCTTGCCCCGCCGCCCGCGCGGAAGGTTGAGGGTCAGGAAGAGAACCCGGCCGCGGCCATGACGCAGTCGATGCAGTATACCATGCCGCTGATGTTCGGGTTCTTCTCGCTCCAGTTCCCTTCCGGGCTGTCGATCTACTTCATCCTGGCCAATCTCATCGGTATCGCCCAGGGATGGTACATGCGCTGGCATTCGAAGCGGGAGAAGGAGCGGTCCGGCAGCCAGCCAAAGGTCATCGAGGGCTCTATCGTGGACCCATCGGTCGAAGGGGCGACGGCAAAGAGCATCAGCGCCAGCAACGGCTCGTCGTCCAAGACGACCAAGAGCAGCAGTAGTGCGACCGGCAAGAGCAAGACAGCAACATCGTCGTCCTCTTCCACAGCGACAAAACGCAAGAAGCGTTCAGCAAAACGGTAAAAGATGGCTGCAAACGACGTGAAGCGCGAAATCGAATCCCGCGGCCAGACCGTTGACGCGGCCGTTCTCGCCGGCCTGCGCCAACTGGGCCTGAGCCATGATGAGGTCACTATTCAGGTCATCGACGAGGGCAGCCGCGGCCTGCTCGGCATCGGCAGCCGGGAGGCGGTTGTGCGCCTGACACCGGTGCAGAAGCTGCCCCCGGCCCCACCGTCTCCGCCGGTCGCCGCCCCGTCCTCGAGCGCGAAGCCGGCGGCCGCGGAGCCGCCGAAGGCCGAACGGAAACCGGCCGAGCCGAAACCCGCTCCCAGGCCCGCCCCGGCCAAAGCCAAACCCGCGCCCGTCGCCGCGCGCAGCGCGGACGACGAGGCGGACGAAGTCGATGACGAAGCGATGACCGACGAGACCCTCGCCGCCGAGCGAGAAGCGGCAGTGGCGATCATCTCGGAGCTGCTCGACAAGATGCACGTCAAGGCGACGGTCGCGGCGACGCTTTCAGAGCCGGACGATCTCTCCGGCCAGCGGGTCAATATTGTCGAGATCAACGGCAAGGACCTGAGCGTGCTGATCGGCCCGCGCGGCGAGACGGTCGATTCGCTGCAGTTCCTGACCCGGCTGATGGTCGCCCACAAGCTGCACCGTCGCGCCAATTTTGTCGTTGACGTTGAGGGCTATCGCCAGCGCCGGCTCGTCGCGCTACAGCGGCTGGCCGAACGCATGGGTGAAAAGGCCCGCCAGCGCCAGGAACCGATCAGCCTGGAGCCGATGCCCGCCTATGAGCGCCGGATCATCCACATGACACTGCGCGACTCGCCTTATGTCTACACGGAGAGTGTCGGAGAGGGGCGACAGCGCAAGGTGCGCATCTTCCCCAAGAAATGAGACAGGACCGACCGCCCCGCCAACGGGGCGGTTGTTTTTCAGCCGCTAGAGGTTCACGACCCTCACCGCCGTCACCGCCTTGACGCCGCTTAGCGCCCGGATCACCTCGTCTCCGGGGTTGATGTCCAGGTTGATGAATGACAGCGCTTCGCCGCCCGGCCGGTCGCGGCCGAGACGCCATTCGGCGATGTTGACCTCGTAGGCGGCCAGGATCGTGCCGACCTGACCGATCACGCCGGGGACGTCCCGGTTGAGCATGACGAGCACCGCTCCGTCCGGCTTGGCCTCCAGCCGGTATTCGTCCACCTGTACGATACGCGGTTCGCTACCGCCAAAGAGCACCCCGGCCACCATTCGCCGCCCGCCATCCCACTCGACCTGGCAGGCGATCAGGTTCGGGTAGTCCAGGATGTTCATGCCGACCGTCTGCGTGGTGGTGATGCCGCGAGCATGGGCGACGGCCGGCGCGTTGACCATGTTGATGGCCGGGTCGCCATCGCCGTTCAGGATGCCGGTCAGCAGGCCCGCGGCGATCGCCCGGACAGCGCGGCCGACAACATCGCCGCGCACCTCCAGTTCGATGCGCCGGATCGGCCCGCCGGCGAGGCCGGCCTGCAACCGGCCCAGTTTCACAGCCAGCTCCATGTAGGGACGCACCTCGGCGAAGTCGCCATTGGTGTCGAACGGCAGGTTAGCTGCTCCCGCGTAATCCGTGCCGCGCAAAGCCGCCAGCACCTGGTCGGCAATGCGGATGCTCATCTCGTGCTCCGCCTCTTGCGTGCTGGCGCCGATGTGGGGCGTGTGGATGACGTTCGGCAACCCGATCAAGGGGTGCTCGTGGCCCGGCGGCTCGCTTTCCAGGACGTCAAGGGCCGCGGCCTGGACCTTGCCGCTGCCCAGCCCGGCCGCCAGCGCGACCTCATCCACCAGGCCGGCCCGGGCGGTGTTGACCAGGATGACGCCGTCTTTCATCAGGGCGATGGCGTCGCGGTCGATGAGGTGATGCGTCTCGGGCGAAAGCGGAGTGTGCAGCGAGATGAAGTCCGACTGGGCCAGAAGGTCATCCAGTTCGACCAGCGTGACGCCGACGTCACGGGCCGTTTCTTCGGAGATGTAGGGATCATAGGCGATGACCTCCATGCCGAAAGCCAGCGCGCGAGCGGCCACCAGTCGCCCGACCCGATCGAAGCCGATCAGCCCCAGCACCCGGTTGTGCAACTGGATCCCGCTGAAGGCGTCGGCCGCCCAGTGTCCCGCGCTCAAGGAGCCGTGGGCTTCCGGCAGGTGACGGGCGGCCGCCAGCATCAGACCCATCGTCAGTTCGGCCGTGGCAATGCTGTTGGCGTCAGGCGTGGTGGTGACGATGATGCCGCGCGCGGTCGCCGCGGATACGTCGATGTTGTCGACGCCCTTCCCGGCACGGCCAATGACCCGGAGCGACGGAGCCGCGGCAAGCAGGTCGGCCGTCACGGTGGTCTCTCTGCGGATGATGAGGGCGTCATATCCGGGCAGAAGGTCGTGGAGGGCCGACGGACTCAGGCCCGGCCGGTAATCGACGGTTGCGTCCGGGGCCTGGGCCAGGCGGTCGAGCGCGGCCGCGCCAATCACGTCGGAGACAAGAATGCGATACATAGGCGTTGCTGTGTCGGTAGCGGGCTGCCCGGTGCGCTAGACCGCTGCAATCGCGGCGCGGAAGCGGGACTCGAGCAGTTCGTCCTGAAAGGTGACAGCGCCGGTGGCGATGAGGTACATGGCCTTGGCGCTGAGCGTCTGGTGGAGCATTTCGCCCAGCCGCAGCCGGCGCAGGGCGGCCGGCCCGCCGGCCAGCGCGACCAGCGGCGCGAGGCTGCGCGAGTGGATGAAGGCCGGCGCGGCTGCCAGCACTTTGGGGCGGCTGGTGACGCCGCCATAACCCACAAACAGGTCGACTGCGCGCCCGGCCAGCAGGTCGCTGTTGCCGTCGCCGATGAGCAGCGAGCGGCCGCGCTGGTTGGCCATGAACTCGGCCACGATGTCGGCCTTGCCGTCACTGACGGTCAGCGAGCCCGGCTGGTACTGGAGATACTGGGCGCTTCCCTCGCGTGTCGCTTCCCACCAGCGGCCGCTGAGTTCGTTGTAGGTGACCCCGACGGCCCGGATGCGCTCGCGCGGGATGCCCAGAAAGACGCCAAACTCCTCCACCGGCTCCGCCAGACCGCCGCTGATGATGTAGACCTTATGGCCCAACGATTGGAGGGCGGTTACGACGCGGGCCGCGTCTTCGACGACGTGGCGCTTGTAGGCGCGCCGGATGTCCTGTACCTGCTGGCGCGTGGGTCGCACCGCCTGGAGGCGCTTGGCGTAGACCTCTTCCAGGTCCAAATCGCCGTCCATCGCTGCCTGCGTCAGGACTTCAACCCGCCACTTCTTGCCGGCTGTCTCAGCCAGCACGTCAATGCCCTCGACCGTGGTCAGGGTCGAGTCGCAATCGAAGAAGACGTGGTCGAATGGTGGCCAGCGCGTCACGGTATTTGGGCTGCCTGGGTCAACATGGTTTCGAGGTCAGGAGCGACCAGAGGAGGATTGTAGTCAGTGGACAGGCCTAAGGCAATGGCATCTTTGCCGCACTGCGTCAGGCGGCTGCCAGCCGGCGCAGGCCCTCATCGAGCGAGACGGCCGCTCGCCAGCCGATCAGGGCCGCCGTCCGCTCTGCGTCGGCGATCTGGATCGGCTCTTCCCCGGGACGCGTTGGGAGCATACCCGGCAGCGGCCGCCCGCCCCGACCGACAACAGCATAAAGCCGCTCTACCACGTCGCGAACGCTGGTTGACAGCCCCGTCCCTAGTTCGACCGTCGTCCCGGCGGGCAGGTCAGCGCGGAGCGCGGCCAGCAGCCCATCGACGACGTCGTCGATGAAGATCCAGTCCTTGCGCTGGGTCCCGGCCGTCATCGGGAAGTCCTGACCGGCGCGTGCCGCTTCCAGCGCTGCGGGCAGCAACAGCCGCGACGGCTGGCCCAGTCCATACGCCTGGAAGATCATCCCGCCCGTGATGGGCCAGCCCGCGGTGCGGGCATACATCTCGCAGAACGACCAGGCGGCCGCCTTGCTGGCCGCGTAGACGTTCATCGCCGTCACTTCGCCGGGAGTGCGGGCGACGACGAGCCTGCCAACGCCGCCGGCCGCCTCGAAGCACGCCCGCAGCAGGTTGAGCGTTCCGGTGACGTTGTGGCTGAGGGCCGTGTTGACCGGCAGGAACGGGTCGGACACGCCGGCGGCCGCCAGATGCAGCACGGCCTCCGCTCCGGCCTGGCGGACGGCGCGGACGGTCGTCTGGTACTGGCGCAGGTCAGCGTAGGCTACGTCGAATCGGGGGCGCAGTTCCCTGAGCGGCGAGGGGAGGGGCGTCCCCCCGCCGAACTCCTCCAGCAGGAGAAGCGTAACCTCGGCGCTGTCCAGCAGCCGCGGGATGAGGGAGCGGCCGATGAAGCCGGTTGCCCCGGTGACGAGGACGCGCATAGTCTAATCGGCCAGGAACGCGCGGTACCAGGCCATTGTCTCCTTCAAGCCGGCCTGCAGGTCAAACATCGGCCGCCAGCCGAGCGACTCAATGGCTTTTCGCGGGCTCAGGTACTCGTCTTTGATCTCATCCCGCACCTCATCGAGGATGATCGGCTTTATCTCCGGGTGATCCGAGACGGCGACGATCGTTCGGACGACATCAAGCGCGGATGCCGGATGCCCGCTGCCGAAGTTGAACGGCTGGGCCCGGACGCCTGGCTCGCCGACCTTTTCGGCCAGCGTCAGGTAGCCGCGCACCGCGTCGGCCACGTAGAGATAGTCACGCTTGAAAGTGCCGTCGGAGCGGATGACCGGACGTTCGGCGCGCAGGACGCTGCGGATCGTTCCGGGCACCAGCCTGTCCCAGTTCAGGTCACCCCCGCCGTAGAGGTTGGAGCAGCGGGTGATGGCAATGGGCAGGCCATAGGTGCGGGCGTAGGATTGGGCGATCAGATCGGCACAGCTCTTGGACACGCCGTAAGGGAAGTGGGCGTGGAGCGGGTGTTCTTCCAGATAGGGCAGTTCAATGCCCTCGCCATAGGCTTTCTCGCTGCTGGCCACAACGACCCCCCGGACGCCCGGGGTGTGGCGCACCGCCTCCAGCAGCAGCCACGTCCCCCGGATGTTGGTCTCAAATGTTGACAGCGGCGAGCGATTGGCAATGCCGACGATGGTCTGGCCGGCCAGGTGAAAGACGGTATCGATCTCATAGTCGGCCAGCGTCCGTTCCAGCAGGGCATAGTCGGTCAGCTCGCCGAAAATGAAGCGGATGTGGGGGAGCAACCCGTCGCGGACCAGGTTCGAGTGCGGATCAACCGATCGTGCGAGGCCCACCACCGTCGCGCCGCAATCAATCAGGGCGGCCGTCAGCCATGATCCGAGGAATCCGGTGCATCCGGTGACAAGGACCGGCCGGCCGGCCCAGAAGCCGGCGACATTCGCGTCGCTCACGATCGGTACCTCAAGCGCTTTCGAATAGAAGAAGCCTCGGCAGATATTGCCGGTGACGCGGGCACCAGACTTGCGACTGCGATAATCCGCGCCATCTCTGGAGGCTTCTCTTCTCAGGCGGGCACTTGCTTGGCCAGGGCGATCTCGGCCGCGCGCAGGGTGTTCTTCATCAGCATGGCGATCGTCATCGGGCCGACGCCGCCCGGCACCGGCGTGATGGCCCCGGCGACCTGGCTGGCCGATTCGAAGTCCACATCGCCGACGAGGCGGTAGCCGCGCTTGGCCGTCGGGTCTTCTTTCTGGTTGATGCCGACATCGATCACGGCGCAGCCCGGCTTCAGCATGTCGCCGGTGATCATCTCGGCCCGCCCGATGGCGGCGATGACGATGTCGGCGTTCTTCAAGTGGGCGACCAAGTCTTTGGTGCGGCTGTGGCAGATGGTGACCGTGGCGTCGCGCTTCTGCAGGAGCATGGCCACCGGCAGGCCGACGATGTTGGAACGGCCGACGACGACCGCCTCGGCTCCCCTGATCGGGATGCCGCTCTCTTCCAGGAGGACGATACACCCGTATGGCGTGCAGGGGATGAAGAGCGGGTCGCGGCCCTTCATGGCCAGGCGGCCGATGTTCACCGGGTGAAAACCGTCGACGTCCTTTTCGATGCTGATCGCGTTCAGGACCGCCTCTTCATCCAGGTGCTTCGGCAGCGGGAGCTGCACCAGGATGCCGTTGACCGTCTGATCGGCGTTCAAGGCGGCGACAAGGTCCTGGACCTGCTGCTGGGTGGCGTCGGCCGGCAGCTCATAGCCAACGGAGCGAATGCCCAGGTCTTCGCACGTCTTGCGCTTGCTGCGGACGTAGGTCGCCGACGCCGGGTCTTCGCCCACCAGCACGGTGGCCAGCCCGGGCGTGTAGCCGTGCTCCGCCTGCATCCGGACAACGGACTGGCGGATGTCGTCCTTGAGTCGAGCGGCGATTTCTTTCCCGTCAATGATCGATGCAGTCATGGTTATCTACTCCCATAAACAAAAAAGCCTCTCAGCGGACGAGAGGCTGTGGATTTGAAAGGGATCTGACCGACGAATCATGCCTACTTGGGCAAGATGTTGGTCTTCAGCAGCAGGTCGAGCCAGATGCCGATGGCGACGGCCAGCGACAGGGTTGTGAAGATCATGTAGATCGCGCCGTACTCGGCCGGCGTGGTGCCGATCAACATGGTAATCAGAACTGTCAGACCGAAGCCAATACCCAATGATACTGCAACAAGAATCAATCGCCGAATTGCCATAAAGTGGCGCCTCCACTGATTAACTGGGTCACATACCGAGCCATATTGTAGCAAAAAACGGCCGGTCAACCACCGTTGCGCGCCAAAATACCGGGCCGCCGGCTACCTGGTAGTGTGAGCGGGCGCGTAGCGAGCAGAGGGCAACGCCGGTCTCGCTATCCTCCTGGCCGACATCACTGAAGACAAGTGTAGGTGTAGGTAAAGCGTTAGACAAATGCCTAATCACATTCCTTGATTCTGCTATAATTGAGAGCACGAACAACCCGATGCGGCGCATGCGCTCGGGCCAGGGCGGGCAGCGCCACACCTGTTCGTCCGCGGGGAGAACTGTGTTGAAAGAGAGTGAAAAGCCGCAAGCACCCACTGCCGGAAAGTCAACTCTGCGCCTGCTGGGATACCTCCGCCCATACTGGCCGTATGTCGTGGTTGCCTATGGCGCTGTCCTGCTTGGGACCGGCCTGAACCTGATCGTCCCGCAGATCATCGCCTATGCCATCGACTTCGGCCTGGCCGACGGCCGCGCTGTCACGCTTTTCCTGGCCGGCGCGATCATCCTCGGCATCGCTCTCGTCCGCGGGGTGCTGGGCTTCCTGCAACGCTTCTACGGGGAGTGGCTGACCCACCGCGTCGCCTATGACATTCGCAACGACTTCTACAATAGCGTCCAGCACCAGCCGTTCGCCTTTCACGACCAGAGCCACACCGGCGACCTGATGAGCCGGGCTACGGGCGACATTGGCGAGGCCGAGCGCTTTGCCGGCATGGGCCTGATGGACCTGGTGGCGACGTTGCTCCTCCTTGTCGGCGTCATGGTCGCCATGCTGCTTGAGTCGCCCCGGCTGGCCCTGGTGGCGCTCATCCCGTTTCCGATCCTGTTGCTGACCACCCTCCACTTCGGGCTGACCATCGAGCCGATGTTCAAGCTCATCCAGCAGCAGATGGGCGTGCTGTCGACGGTCATGCAGGAGAGCCTGACCGGCATCCGGGTGGTGAAGGCCTTCGCCCGCGAACCCCACGAGCTGAGCAAGTTCGACCGGGAGAACGATGAGTGGTTCGACCGCCGCTATGACGTGATCAAGAAATGGGCCAACAGCTGGCCGTTCATGAACTACCTGATCGCCGTCAGCATCTTTCTCCTGCTCTTGTTCGGCGGGCCGCTCGCGCTGGCCGGGACGATCAGCGTCGGCCAGCTGTTCGCCATGATCTCCTACGTGCTCATGCTCAACACGCCTGTGCAGCGTCTGGGCTTCCTGGTCAATCTGGCAGCAACGGCCGGCGCAAGCGCTTCCCGCGTCTTCGAGATCGTCGACTTGCCCGGCGAAGTGGTCGACAAGGCCGAGGCGCTGGCGCTGCCGGAGCTCCGCGGCGAAGTGACGTTCGAGGCCGTGGGTTTCGCTTACCGCGAGGGACTGAGCGTGCTGGAGGACATCAGCTTCACGGCCAGGCCGGGCGAGAAGATCGCCCTCATCGGGCCGACCGGCTCCGGCAAATCGACCATCACCAACCTTATCCCGCGCTTCTATGATGTCACGTCCGGGCGGGTGCTGGTCGACGGCTATGACGTGCGCGACCTGCAACTAAACAGCCTCCGCAGCCACATTGGCATCGTCCTGCAGGAGCCATTCCTGTTCAGCCAGACGGTGGGCGAGAACATCGCCTACGGCCGCCCGGAGGCGAGCCAGGAAGCGATCGAGGCGGCGGCCGAGGCTGCTCATGCCCATGAGTTCATCCTCGAATTGAGCGAGGGCTATGAGACGCGTGTCGGCGAGCGAGGCGTGACGTTGAGCGGCGGCCAGAAGCAGCGCATTGCCATCGCCCGCGCCCTGCTGGCCGACCCGCGCATCCTCATCCTGGACGACTCGACGAGCAGCGTCGACACCGAGACCGAGCATATCATCCAGGACGCCCTGCAGGTGCTGATGCGCGGCCGGACGACGTTCATCATCGCCCAGCGCCTGCTGACCCTGAAGCACGCGGACTGCATCCTTGTTCTCGACCACGGCCGCATCATCGAGCGCGGCACGCATGAAGAACTGCTGGAGAGGCACGGGCTGTACCGGGAGATCTATGATCTGCAACTGAAGGACCAGGAGGAGTTTGTGGCCTTGCAGGAGCAGATGGAGGCCGTCCGATGACAACTGGGCCGAACGCCTCGGCCATCAGCCGCAACGGGCAGGTGCCCATCTTCGACCAGAGCCGCGAGGCGCGAGAGGCGCGCATCAAGGCGATGTTGCGCGACGACGACGAACTGCTGGGCAAGGCCTACGACAGCCGCCTCGTCCGCCGGCTTGCAGGCTACATGCGGCCGTATCAGAGCCAGCTCATCCTGGCCATCATCTTGATGATCATCAGCTCGCTGCTCAGCGTCTCCGGGCCGTGGATCATCGGCAAGGCCATCGACGAGGGCATCCGCGCCGGGGACTACTCGACCTTGCGGTTCTGGACGTTCGTGTTCATTATCGCTGCCACCGGCGAGTGGCTGACCAACCGCACCCGCATCCGAATCATGGCCTTCGTCGGCACGAAGGTTGTGGCTGACCTGCGCAGCCGGCTCTTCCGCCACCTGCATACGCTGACGCTGAGCTTCTACAGTACCTACAGCGTCGGCCGCCTGATGAGCCGCCTGATCGGCGATGTGGGCGTTCTGCAGGACTTCGTCACCTGGTCCATTACCGGCCTGTTCCGCAGCATCTTCATCCTGGCCGGCATCGTCGTCGCCATGTTGTTGCTCAACTGGCAGCTGGCGCTGGTCGCCTTTGCCGTCGTGCCGCTGATGCTCATCCTGACAAACTACTGGCGGGAGCGCGTCCGCGACGCCTACCGGGCGACGCGACAGCGACTGGCGTTGATCAACGGCTACCTGAACGAGTCCATCTCCGGCATCCGCGTCACGAAGAGCTTCTCCCGGGAGGCGCGCAACTTCCAGTACTTCGATGATCTGAACCGCTCGTTCTTCGACGCCAACATCGACGCCACCAGGCTATCGGCCATCTTCTTCCCCGGTGTTGACTTCATCGGCTCGCTGGCCACGGCGCTTGTGGTTGGCGTTGGCGGCTGGCTGGTCCTGGGCGATGCGCTGACGGCGGGCACGCTGGTCGCCTTCGTGCTTTACGTCGAGCGCTTCTTTGACCCCATCCGCGAGCTGGCCCAGCGCTACAACGTCTTCCAGGCGACGATGGCCGCATCCGAGCGCATTTTCGAATTACTCGACCGCGCGCCGGAGATGACCGACGTCCCTGATGCCCGGCCACTCCCGCCGATCCGCGGCGACGTGCGCTTTGAACATGTCGATTTCGCCTATGCCGACGGCCACCTGGTGTTGAAGGACATCAACCTTCACGCCACGCCGGGCCAGCGCATCGCCCTGGTCGGCGAGACGGGCGCGGGCAAGAGCACCATCATCCGCCTCCTGTCCCGCTTCTATGATGTGACGAACGGCCGCCTGACCATCGACGGCTATGATATCCGCCAGGTGACAAGCGACAGCCTGCGACAGCAGATGGGCATCGTATTGCAGGACACCTTCCTGTTCACGGGGACGGTGGCCGACAACATCCGCTACGGCCGCCTGAACGCGACGGACGACGAGGTGCGCGCCGCGTCCATCGCCGTCGGGGCCGATGACTTCATCCGGCGCATGCCCGACGGCTACGACGCCGAGGTGGGCGAGAACGGCAGCAATCTGAGCGTCGGGCAACGGCAGTTGATCTCCTTCGCCCGGGCGTTGCTGGCCGACCCGCGCGTCCTCATCCTTGACGAAGCGACGAGCAGCGTCGACACGGCGACGGAAAAGATCATCCAGGGCGCGCTCGATACGCTGATGCAGGGGCGGACAAGCTTCGTCATCGCCCACCGGCTGAGCACGATCATCAACGCCGACCAGATCGTGGTCATGGACCACGGGCAGATCATCGAGCGCGGGACGCACGAGGAGCTGCTCGCGCAGCGCGGCCGCTACTTCCAGCTCTACACGATGCAGTGGGCGCGGCAGGCGGAGCCGGGACTGAGAGCCGCGCAGTAGTCGCGTGTTCGACGAGCCCTGATCTTTCCTCGAGCAAGGTGCGCCGGCCTAAACCGCCAGTTCCCGGATCCCGTCAACCGGATTGGTCCCCAGATGCATGGCGATCACCCGCCGGCCCGCATCGCGCAAGGCCTGCGCGTCGCCGAGCGCCTGTGCTTCCTTCAGCACGCCAAACGTCATGGCCGACTCCGGCCGGCCGGCCTCGTCGGGGATATCTACGTCCTCGGCCGCCGACGACACCAGCTGGATGAAGAGGCCGTTGCCCCGGTCGCCCTTGTGGAGCTGGCCGGTCGAGTGCAGGAAGCGCGGACCGTAGCCGACGGTCGTCGCCAGCCCTGTGCGCTTCGCCAGCGCGTTTCGCAGGGACGCCAGCGCGGCGTCGGCCGCCGGCGAAGGCGGGATGTAGGCCTGGACGGAGATGTAGTCGCCGGGCCTGGCTGCCGCCAGGAATTGCGCCAGCGCCCTGGACGTGGCCGGGGCGTAAGCGCCCGCCGGAAGGGCCCCGGTCTGCCGGTAGGTCTCGACCATTTTTCGGGCCAGCACCTTGGCCGACTCAACATTAGGCTGGTCGAACGGGTTAATGCCCAGCCAGTAGCCGGCGACAGCCGTTGCCATTTCCCACAGGAAGAACTGCCCGCCGGTGTCGTACAGGTCGCGCAGGTGGAGGGTGAGGACCGGGTGCCCGGCAGCCGCCAGCGCAGCCACCTGTGCATCCCGGCTCGGGTCGCCCGCCAGGCGCAGGTGGACGAAAAGGCGGTCGGCTCCGTAGGCAGTCGGGTCGCCCGGGCTTTCACCGGAGACGGGAAGGATGCCGCGCCCTTCCTTTCCCGTACTCTCGGCGATGAGCTGCTCCACCCAATCACCGAAGCTGGCCAGGGCAGGCGACATGAAGAATGTCACCTTGTCGCGCCCGGCGGATGCCAGCCGGCCCATCACCGTCCCAACCACGGCCGCGTTGTTGGCGTGGATCGTTTCCCGGTCACACAGCATGGCGTTGGCCGCGGCCGCGCCCGCGCGGTGCAGCAGCGTCTCAACATCCACGCCAACCAGCGCCGCCGGCAACAGGCCGAAGTAGGACAGGGCGGAGTAGCGGCCGCCGATGTTGGGGTCGTTGAGGAACACATCGCGGAAGCCATAGCGCGTCGCAAGGTCGACCAGGCTGCTGCCCGGGTCGGTGATGGCGACGAAGTGCCGGCCGGCCTCGTCGCCGACCGCTTCGACCATCCGGTTGTAGAAGGCCTTGAAGCCCGACAGCGTCTCAACCGTGCCGCCGGATTTGGTGGCGACGATGATCAGCGTTTTGCTCAGGTCCAGCGCCGCCGCCACATCGCGGATCGTCTCCGGATCGGTCGTGTCGAGAACGACCAGGTCCAGGTAGGGGTATGGCTGGTAGGGCGGCCGGGCCGGGCGGCCGAAGGTCTTGTAGAATAACTCCGGGGCAAGGCTCGAGCCGCCCATCCCGAGCAAGAGGGCGTGAGTGTAGCCCTCCTCCACCAGCGATCGCGCATAGTCCGCCAGGCGAGTGGCCTGGGTCAGCATGGTGTCGCCGACATGGAGCCAGCCGAGCCGGTTGGCGATCTCCGCCGGGGAGGGCTTCCAGACGGTGTGGTCATGGGCCCAGATGCGGCAGATAACGTCGTCCTGGACCAGGGTTTCCAGCCCGTCGTGCACGGTCGTCGCGTGCGAACCCAGATCGGCTTCGAGCCGCTTCCAGCCCCGGTCAAGTTCGTCTCGCCGGGCCATGACGGCTGCGATCATGGCCTGGTATTGCCGGTCGCTGGCCCGCATATGCGCCTGCTGCAACGTTTCGGCTACGGCGTCAAGGTCGATCCCCAGGCCGGCTATCGTCGCCAGGTGACGTCTCGCCTCGTCTAGCCCGGTCGCCAGCGTCTCGCGGACGGCCGGGCCGGCGAAGAAGGTGTTCAGCGTCGCCGGGCTGAAGGTCATGACCGTGTCCGCGCCGGCCAGGGCGTCAACGTAATGGGTGGGCGACAGGCGGTAGTCGCGCGGTGAGGTGCGCGTCCACTTCGGCCGCATGACGCGGCCGTGGCGCGCGGCCAGTTTCTCCCAGCGCTTGCCGCTGAAGATCTCGCGGAAGCGAACGTAGAGCAACCTGGCCAGGGCGATGGCCGTTTGGCCGCACAGTTCGTCGCGCCCGAGTTCGCGGAGCCGGCTGTCGACGGCGTCGTCGATCGGACTGAGCGAGAAGGAAGCCACGGCCGTCGGCGTGGCCCGCCAGACGCTGTGGGTCTGGACCGTCTCCTCCAGCCCGTCCAGGTAGGCGGCGGCGACGCGCTCGAACTGGGCGACCGAGAAGATGTGGGTGGCGTTGACTGAGACGCCGTCGGCCGTCAGCGCGCGAATGGCTTCGGCCCCGGTCGCGGTGGCGGGCACTTCGACCATCACGTTGTAGCGGTCGATCAGATGGGACAGGTGGCGCACTTCAGCCACGGTTTCGGTGAAGTTGTGCAGCGCGCCCGGGTCCAGCTCGACGCTGACGAAGCCGTCAAGCCGGTCGGTGGCGTCGAAGACCGGCCGCAGGCTGTCGGCCGCGCGCTGGATGTCATCGGTGATCAGCGCCTGGTGGATGCGCCGCGCGGGCATGCCGGCCTCGACGGCCGCGCGAATGGCCGCATCATAGTCGCCCCCGGCGATGGCGCGCTCGTAGGAAAGGGCGTTGGCGGTCAGGCCCTGGATGCCCTGTTCCATGCGCCGGGCAAGTTCGCCCGAACGCAGGAAGCTGTTTCTCAGGTCATTCAGCCAGGTGGACTGGCCCAGTTCATGAAGATCCTGCAGGTGGTTCATGGTCCCTCCTCAGTTGCCTGCCGGCCCGCTGGCTGGATGGGGGGCAGGAGGATTGGAGAAGAGTGCTGCAGGCCGGCCGCGCGGCTGGCCTGTGACCCGGATGAGTACCCGTGTCCACTCACATTGTGCCCGATATACTGACGGATGGCAATGGGTTTCTGCGGCATGCGAGGCCGGCGGGCGGAGGTCATCGTTCAAGGGGTGGTTCGGCCCCCGATGGTCTCGTAGCCGGATTCGGCTGTGGTTCTGTCACAAAACGGGAGCCGGCGGTGTTTAGAAGGGTAGGTAAGGGCAAAGGCCCGCAAGTCGACCACATGGCGCTCAGTGATACAGCCCTTCTGGCCCGGGTGGCCCGGGGCGACGCCGTCTCGTTTGAGACGTTGTTCCACCGGCACTACGACCGGGTCTACGGTCTCCTCTTTCGCCTTGTGGGCGATCGGGCGGAAGCAGAGGACCTGACCCAGGAGGTCTTTCTGAAGCTCCATGACCGGGCCGGCGACCGGCCGGTTGGCGACGCAGAGAACGTCGGTGGCTGGTTGTACCGGGTGGCCATGAACCGCGGCTTCAATGCCCTGCGCGACCGGAAGCGATTCTGGCAGCACAACCTGTACCTGGTGCCGGCGGCCGAAGGGCCAGACACCGAGCGCGAAGTGGTGCGGCTCGAAGAGCAGGCGGCCGTCCGGGTTGCGCTGGCGCGCCTGCCGGAGCGTGACGCCCAACTGCTGCTCCTGCGGCAGATGGGCTTCAGCTACGCCGAACTGGCCGCTGCCTGCGGCGTCGCGCCCGGGTCCGTGGGCACGCTCCTGAGCCGGGCGGCCGAGGCCTTTCGCCGGGCCTACCGGGAAACAGGCGGAGGAGAAGACCATGACTGAGAACGATGAGAGCCTGCGCGACGTCCTCGATCGCCTCTCCGGGCTGGCGCCGACCGGGGCCGATGCCCCCACGCCGCCCGACCGCGCGCTGATCCAAGTCAAACAACGCATTGCCGCCCAGGCCCTGGTTCGAACCGGGATGGGCACAAGGAGAATTGAAATGAAATCGAACCGTCGTTCCTGGATCGCCGGCCTGGCCGCTGTGCTGGGGCTGGCCGTGTTGTTGTCCATTCCATCTGTTCGCGCCGCGGCCAGCGAGGTTCTGGGCCTGTTCCGCGTCCAGAAATTCGCACCCATCTCGATCTCACCCGAGCAGATCGCCGTCCTTGAGCAACTGAGCGAGAGCGGCCTGCAGCCGGGCGAGTTTGTGATGGTTCAGGAGCCGGGCGAACCACAGGCTGTATCCTCGCTGGAGGAGGCCGCCGCCATCACCAATGTCAACGCTCGCACTCTGATGTTTGGGCCTGGCGAGCCGTCCGTCTATGTCATGAACGCCAGCAGCGGCTACCTGACCGTCGATCTGGAAGGCGCGCGCGCCATCATGGGCGCTACCGGGGCAGACCCGATGCTGCTGCCTGACAGTCTGGACGGCGCCCGCATCGACTTCAGCATGTCGCCGTCTGTCCAGCAGGTCTGGGTCGATGGCACGGTGCTGGTGCAGGGCCCCAGCCCGGTCGTCACCTATCCGCCGGGCATCGACCCGACGGCCATGGGCGAAGCGCTGTTGCAGGTGCTGGGCCTGGACGCAGCCTCGGCCGCGCAGGTCGCCCAGTCCATCGATTGGACGAGCACCCTGCTGTTGCCCGTGCCAAGCCAGTTCGCCACCTACACCGAAGTTGCGGTTGACGGCGTGACGGGCGTCGCCCTGACCCCCATCGACGGTTCATCGGACGGCGGGATCATCTGGCAGAAGGACGGCACGATCTACATGCTCAACGGCAGCCAGGGAATGGAAGGCTTGCTTGCGCTGGCTGATTCGCTACAGTAGTTACGCCTGATACCGGCCGGCCCGGCAGATGACCGGGCCGGCTGCTTCCCCTCATGAATGACCTCGTCATCGACGCCCGCGGGCTGCGAAAGGAGTTTGGGCCCAAAGTCGCCGTCGCCGACCTGACGTTGCAGGTGCAGCGCGGCGAGGTGTTTGGCTTCCTGGGTCCGAACGGCGCGGGCAAGACGACGTCGATCAAGATGCTGCTGAGTTTGACCGCGCCCACAGCCGGCACGGCCGATCTGCTCGGCAAGCCACTGGGCGACCGGGTGGCGCGCGCCAAGATCGGCTTCCTGCCGGAGCATTTTCGCTACCACGAGTGGCTGCGCGCCGACGAGTTCCTGGACCTGCACGGCCGCCTCTACGGCATGGGCACTGCGGCCCGCGCGGCGGCGATCCCGCGACTACTCGCCCTCGTTGGCCTGGAAGACCGGGCAGCGACGAAACTCAATGCCTTCTCAAAGGGTATGTTGCAGCGAATCGGGCTGGCGCAGTCCCTGTTGAATGACCCGTACCTGGTTTTTCTCGACGAGCCGACCTCCGGCCTGGACCCCATTGGCCGGCGGCTGGTGCGCGACATCATCAACCAGTTGCGGGATCGGGGTACGACCGTCTTTCTGAACTCGCATCTGTTGAGCGAGATTGAGAAGACTTGCGATCGGGTCGCCTTCATCCGCTCCGGCCGCATCCTGCAGGTGTCGTCGCTGACCGAGTTCGAGGCGGAGGCGTTCCCGGTGAACCTGCGCGTGGGCCAGACAACGCCTGAATTCCTGGCCGGCTTGAACCAGTTTGGCCAGGTGACGCCGGGCGAAAGCAACGGCCGCGTCCACATGACCCTCCGCGACGAAGCGCAACTGCCCGAACTGGCAGCGTGGGTCGTCGGCCAGGGCCAGCCGCTCTTCGAGTTGACGCCGCTTCGCCTGACGCTGGAAGAGCGCTTCCTCCAGATCGTCGGCGAGGAATCGAACGAGTAGTTCATGACGGCCGTAATCGACATCGCTCGTCTGACCCTTCGCGAGACCCAGCGCCGCCGCATCCTGTGGGCGGGTTTGCTGATGGGCATCGGCTTCCTGGTGATCTTCGCCATCGGGTTCTATTTCATTGAGCGAGAGATATCTCGTTTCCCGCCCGGCCCGAGCGAATTGCGCATGATCTATGGCTTCCTGCTGACCGCGGGTCTGTATGCGACCAATCTGCTCGTCATCCTGATGGCGGTGCTGATCTCGGTCACGACGATTTCCGGTGAGATCGAATCCCACACCATCGAATCGTTGGTCACCAAACCCATCAGTCGCTGGCAGATCGTGATCGGCAAATGGCTGGCCTACGCGTTGCTCGTGCTGGTCTACCTGCTCATGCTCGCCGTGGGGCTGATGATCATCGTCTACGTCATGAGCGGCTTCCGCATGGAGAACATCGCTTCCGGGCTGGCGCTGATGGGCCTGCAGGCGCTGGTTGTCCTGTCGCTCAGCATCGCCGGAGGCACGCGGCTATCGACCCTGGCCAACGGCGTTGTCGCCTTCATGCTGTTCGGCATCGCCTTCCTCGGCGGTTGGGTGGAGCAGATCGGGGCGCTGTTCCGTAACGAAGCGGCCGTCAACATCGGCATCCTGACCAGCCTGATCATGCCGGCCGATATCCTCTGGAAAAAGGCGCTCAGCCTCTTCCAACCGACCTTCACCAGCTCGCCGATGGCCGGGGGGCCTTTCGCCGTCACCTCGCAACCCAGCAACCTGATGATCGTCTACGCTGTCCTCTACACGCTGGGGCTGCTGGCCTTCGCCCTATGGAGCTTCACCAGGCGCGACCTGTAGAAGGCGTCAAAATCGTGTGAAAGGTGCGTCAACGGCCGCTCCAATCGCCGTCGCCCGCGTTACACTATCCGGCAGTAGCGGTAGACACGTTGTGTCGGAGGGATAGGTGACGAACAAGCCCCACATCATCCGCATGGTGGCCGACCGGGCCTGCAAGCTCTACTACGGGCAGAACAAGCCGCGCGCGACGCTTCCCAGCCCGCGCATCCTTGAAGACGAGATCGGCGTCCGGTTCGCGGACGGCCGCTTCATCCCCTACGCCGACCTGGGCTTTCACCGCGACAGGGGCTTCTACCGGCTTTCGGAGACGTTCGACGTGCCCAACGAGTCCGCCCCGTTTGCGGCCGGGGGCAAGTTGCTCCACGCGGGCCAGGTGATCGTCACGACGGGTGTCAGCGCTCGCCTGTCGCCCGGCACGATCCGCGCCCTCGTTGACCGCCACACCGCCGGCGACTACGGCTCCCACGGCGACTTCTACGACATCGATGTGACCGACGACCTGCTCAGGCTCGAACGGCTTGACGGCGTGGCGCGCGGCGTGGCCAACAAGGTCAACACCCTGACAGGACTGAACGCCGTCCACTCGGAGTATGTCGTCGACGGCCAGCGCATCTGGGTCGTGACAGAGGCGGGCGACAACCGGACGACAGTCCTGATGTACGCCGGGCCGGTGCCGGAGGGCTAATTCCCGGGCGGGAAGGCCCACATCAGGAAATCGGGCAGCACGCGCGCCCATGTCTCCCAGTCATGGCGGCCGCCTTCTGTCTGCACGTAGGCGAGGTCGCGCCCGCGTTCATAGCCGAGCCGCTCCAGTTCGTCGATCAGTTCCAGCGTGTCCTGGATGGCGTCAATGACGCCGTCCCCGTCGCGGTCCTCCACTTCGTCGCGCGTGCCGGCCTGGAACCAGGCCCGGAACCCCGGACGATAGTCCGAGGCGCGGACCATCGCGTGGGCGATGCGCTCGTTGGGCGGGACGTTCGTCTCGCCGGCCGCCGACCGCCACCAGAAGCTGCCCGAGAAGACGCCAACACGATCGAACAGGTCCGGGTTGCGCCAGACGATGTCGAAGGCCGACAGGCCGCCGAGCGACGCGCCCAGGAAGGCCGCCCTCGGCCTGACCCGGAAACGGCCGGCCACCAGCGGCATGAGTTCTTCGATCACGAAGCGTTCATAGGCGGCGGCTTTTGCGCCGAGGCCCTGGGCGTTGGGGGCGGCGGCCGTGCCGTATTCGTCCAGCCGGTGTTCGTTGGTGGGCACGGCCACGACGACGACCGGCCGCAGCGCGCCTCGGGCCGACAGCCGGGCCAGCGTCTCGCGCAGCCCCAGCGCCTCGCGGTCCTGACCGTCATTCAGATACAGCACGGGATAATCGCGCCCCGCCGACCGGCGGTAGCCTGGGGGCAGGAAGACGACGACGTCTCGCGCGTTGCCCAGGTGGGCCGACGCGACGTCGTGCAAGATGACCGTCTCGACCGTCGCCAGCAGGCCGCGGCGGCGGGCGCGTCCCCACAGGGCGAAGATGCACAGCGCCGCCGCGAGCAGGGCAACGACAAGCAGGGTGGGGCTCACCAAGTCCGGCCGGCGGTCCCGGCAGTGGTGCCATAGGCTTCCAGGAAGCGAATGCTGGTCTGGATGCCTCGATGGAAGTTCGGCAAGTAGAAGCGCTCGTCCGGGGCGTGAATGCGGTCACCCGGTAGGCCGAAGCCCATGAGCACCGATTCCAGACCGAGGTACTCCTGGAATTGGGAGATGACCGGGATGGTGCCCCCTTCGCGCATGTAGACCGGCGGCCGGCCGAACGCACCCTCATACGCGGCGGCCGCGGCCTTCACCGCCGGCGTGTCGATGTTGACCAGCGCCGGTCGCGAGCCGGAGACCTGCTGGAAGGTGACCTTCACACTTGGCGGGACGATGGCCTGCACGAAACTGGTGAACAGCCGGCCGATCTCCTCCGGGTCCTGGTCGGGTACGAGGCGTATCGAGATCTTGGCGTGCACGGAGGAAGGCAACACGGTCTTTCCGCCGGGGCCGGTGTAGCCGCCGATGAGGCCGCAGACGTCGAGCGTCGGCCGCGCCCCGAGGCGCTCCGTCAGCGAGTACTCCGGCTCGCCCCAGGGTTCCGGCGCGCCTGTCTCGCGCAGCCAGGCATCCGTCTCCAGCGGGAACTGGGCCAGCAACTCGCGCTCCTGCAGCGTCAGCGGCCGTACCCGGTCATAGAAGCCGGGGATGTTGATGTGGCCGCGCTCGTCCTTCAGTTTGGCAATCACGTGCGCCATGGCATTGAGCGGGTTATTGATGCCGCCGCCGTAGCTGCCGGAGTGGAGGTCGCGGCCGGGGCCGCTGATGTCCATCAGGACGTAGCAGTTGCCCCGCAGGCCATAGACGATGGCGGGGATGTTGCCCGCCAGCATGGCCGTGTCGGATACGAGGGCTGCGTCGGCCCGCATCTCGGCCGGTTGCGAGGCCACGTAGGCATGGAGACTGGCCCCGCCGCACTCTTCTTCACCTTCGACAATGAAGCGGACATTGACCGGCAGGCGGCCGGTCGTCTGAAGCAATGCCTCGACCGCCTTGACGTGGACATAGAACTGGCCTTTGTCATCGGCCGCGCCACGGGCATAGACGTAATCGTCACGCACCGCCGGCTCAAAAGGTGGGGTGGTCCAGAGCTCGAGCGGGTCAACCGGCTGGACGTCGTAGTGGCCGTAGATGAGGACGGTCGGGCGCTCCGGCCCGGCGTGGAGCCAGTCGGCGTAGACGAGCGGATGGCGCTGGGTCGGGATGACGCGGACGTTTTCCAGCCCGGCCTTTCGCATAGCGACCACAAGCCAGTTTGCAGCGGCGGCCACGTCCTCGGCGTGGTCCGGCTGGGTACTGATGCTGGGGATGCGGAGAAAATCGAATAGTTCTGCCACGTATGCCTGTCCGTGGTCGCGCGCGTACTGTAATGGGTCGGTCATGTGATCGGTTCCTGTTCGAAAAGGCGCGGGCGAAGGAGTATAATCTGTCCGGTAAGCAATTGATTATAGCCGTTTCCGGCGGCCGGCCGAAATGAACCACCTGAACGACTCGACGAACGGGCCTCGACTGACCAACCTGGCGACGCTGGAGAGCTTGCTCTTCGTGGCAAGCGGCCCCGTTTCGGCCGCTCGCCTTGCCGCGGCGCTGGAGATCACACCCACCGCCGTAACACACCTGTTGCGCGAACTCGAGACGGTCTATGAGACGCGCGGCCTGCGCTTGCAGTGGAGCGGGGATCGGCTCGTTCAACTGACGACTGCCCCGCAGGCCAGCGCCGCCATTGAACGTTTTCTCGGTCTCGAGGTCACCAGCCGCCTGAGTCCGGCCGCGCTGGAGGTGCTGGCGATCGTTGCCTATCACCAGCCGGCGACCCGGCCGCAGATCGACGCGATTCGGGGCGTCAACTCCGACGGCGCGATCCGCACCCTGCTCAGCAAGGGACTCGTCGAGGAGGTTGGCCGGCTCGAAAAACCTGGCCGGCCCATCCTGTACGGCACCACGGCCGACTTCCTGCAGCACTTTGGCCTCAGCGCGCTGGAAGAGCTGCCGCCGCTGGACCCGAACGAAGAGGCGGCTACCGCCTAGGACCCATTGTGGAAGAGCGCCTGCAGAAGATCATGGCCCAGGCGGGCCTCGGCTCGCGCCGCGAGAGCGAAACGGTTATCGCTGCCGGGCGGGTGACGGTCAATGGGGCCGTCGCCAAGCTGGGCGACAAGGCTGACCCGGGCGTGGACCGGATCGAGGTCGATGGCCGCCTCCTGGCCCGTCCGGCGGACACGTTCATCTATATCGCGCTCAACAAGCCGCGCGGCGTGTTGTCCTCGCTCGAAGACGAGCTGGAGGAGGGCAGGCGGACTGTCCGCGACCTGATCCCCGCCCACCCGGAGGCCCACATCTACCCGGTGGGCCGGCTCGACAAGCCCAGCGAGGGGCTGATTCTGATGACCAACGACGGCCAGATGGCCCACCGCCTGACCCACCCGCGCTACGAGCATGAGAAGGTCTACGATGTAACCGTTGAGGGCTACTTTCCCGACAAAGCGCTGGACCAGTGGCGGCGCGGCGTGATGCTGGACGGCCGGATCACCAATCCGACCCCGATCGAGTTGCTGGAACGCGACGCGGACCATACCCGCTTCCGGATCATCCTGCGCGAGGGCAAGAAGCGCCAGATCCGGCGCATCGCCGCCTCGTTTGACCACCCGGTGACGCGCCTGGTGCGCGAGCGCATCGGCCCGATCGTCCTTGGCGAGTTGCGGCCGGGCGAGTGGCGCTATCTGACCGCGGCCGAAGTCAGCCAGCTGCGCCGCCTGGCGGGCGAAGAGCCAAATGGCGCGCGCAAAGGGACGGCCGGCCGCCCCCAGACGCGCGGTTACCGCCGAAACCAAGAGCCATCATGAACACGAACTCGCCGCGCCGGCGGCAGGACAAACCGATGCAGGGCAACTTGCCGCAGGTGATCACCATCGACGGCCCGGCGGCATCGGGGAAATCGACCGTCGGCCTGATGCTGGCGAAGCGGCTTGGCTACCTGTACCTCGATACAGGCTCGATGTACCGCGCCCTCACGCTGCGCGCCCTGGAACGGGGCGTTTCACCCCAGGATGGGGCTGCGCTGGGGCAACTGGCGGTGGAAATGGACCTGGATGTTGTGCCGGCCGGCGACGCCACAGACGGACGCCACTACACAGCGATGCTCGATGGCCGTGATGTGACCTGGGACATCCGCTCCCCTGAGGTTGACGCGGCCGTGTCGGCCGTGTCGAGCCACCTGGAGGTGCGCGAGGAGATGGTCCGCCGCCAGCGTGCTTTCGCGCGGCGCGGCCGGGTTGTCATGGTCGGGCGCGACATCGGCACCGTTGTCTGCCCCGACGCGCCGTTGAAGCTTTACATCACGGCCACCGCCGAACAGCGCGCCCGCCGGCGCTGGCGCGACCGGCAGCAGCAGGGCCACGCCGACGATTATGAGGTCATCCTGGCTGATGTCATCCGCCGCGACAAGATCGACAGCACGCGCGAGCATTCGCCGCTCAGGGCGGCGGCCGATGCGGTCACTATCGACAGCAGCGAGCGATCGCCGGAGTCGATCGTCGAGACGATCCTGATCATGGTCACCGGAGACCCGTCCGGGGCGAAAGACTGATGGCGCTTTTTCAGGAACTGGACCCGGAGACCTTCGCCGGCGGCCGCGTGGTCGGCATCGAACCCGGCAGCCTGGCCGAATCCATCGGCCTGCGGCCGGGGGATGAACTGCTGGCCATCAACGACCAGGCGGTGGAGGATGTCATCGATGTCCGGTATCACGGCGCGGAGGAGTATCTGGAACTGCTTGTCCGCCGTGAGGGTGAGTACCTGCTATTCGAAGCCGAGCGCGAATATGACGAACCGCTCGGACTCGAGTTCGCCCACCCGACATTTGACGTCGACATCCGGCGCTGCAACAACCTGTGCGAGTTCTGTTTTGTGCTGCAGATGGCGCCGAAGTTCCGTCGCACGCTGTACATCAAGGACGACGACTACCGCTACTCGTTTCTCTTCGGCCACTTCGTCACCCTGACGAACCTGAGCGACCATGACTGGGCCCGGATCGAACTGATGCGCCTGTCTCCGCTCTACGTCTCGGTCCACGTGACCGACACCGAGATGCGGCGGCGCTTCCTGCGCAACGCGACAGCGCCCGATATTATGGAGCAGCTGCGCTGGCTTGCGGCGCGGGGCATCGAGGTCCATACCCAACTGGTCGTCGTGCCCGGATTCAACGACGGTCAGTGGCTGGAACGCTCCGTTCGCGAGCTCGAGGGACTCTGGCCCGGACGCGATGGTGGCGGAGGGGTCGCCTCGATCAGCGTTGTACCTGTCGGGCTGACCAAGCAGCACAAGTATGGCATGCGGCCGCACACGCCTGAGGAAGCTGCCCAGACGCTCGCCTACGTCGAGGCGCTGCAAGCCGTATACCTGCGCCGTCTGGGCGTGCGCTTCGTGTATCCGACCGACGAGTGGTACCTGGTCACCGGCCGCGACGTCCCGCCGCTCTCCGCCTATGACGGCCAGCAGTTACATGAGAACGGCCTGGGAATGGTCCGGGCCTTCCTGGACGAATGGCAAACGCTGAAGGCGGAGATCGCCGCAACGCCGGTCAAGCCCAACCCGCGCCGGCTGACGCTGGCCACGGCGACGCTCTTCGCGCCGACGCTGCGCGTGCACGCGGCCGAGTTCGCCGCCCTGACCGGCTGCGACGTGTCCGTCCTGCCCATCGTCAACGAGCGCCTGGGCGAGACGATCACCGTCGCCGGGCTGCTGATGGGCTCGGATGTCGTCGAACAGATCGCGGCGGCCGGGCCGGGCGATCTGGTCGTCTTGCCGCGGGTCACGTTTGACCACCCCGACCAGATCGCCCTCGATGACCTGTCCCCGCAGGACATCGCCAACCGCCTCGGCCGGACCGTCGCCCTGGCTGACTCGCTCGGCGATGTCTGGGACGCGCTGCGCGGCGAGTCGAAGCTGGTCTTCACGCCCGGCGTTCGCGCAACCGGCCCAATCGATCTGCGCGTGCTGGACGACGACGCCCCAACCGCCCACATGTCCTAGGCTCGCGGACCATGCTAGAGGTGGACGATGTCCTGCTCCAGCGGGGCGGGCTCGAGCGCTTTCTCCGCCGGCTCGCCCTGCCGTGCGGCCGTTGTGGGGCGCGTCACCTGCCTCAGACCAAGATAGGTGAGCAAGCCCAGCGGGCCCAGCAGCAGAATCAGCAACAGCACCGGCGCCATCAACCAGGGGCTGATGCCGCGCTCGCGACTTTCGAGGTATGCCCACCGGCCGACGGCCAGGTCAAAGGCCAGGAAGTGGACCCAGGCGATGAGCGCGCCCTCGGGCGTGCTCAGGAGGGCGGTTATCCCTTCCAGATCCGGGTTTGTCACCGCCGGCAGGATGCTCGCGAGTCGCGGAAGCACCAGGGCGGTGTAGAGCGCGGCCGCGGGCACGAGGACGGCCGGCGAGCCGATGATCCGGCGCGTAAGGCGCGCCTTTGGCAGCAGGATCATGAGCAGCCAGAAAGGCATGACGAGGAAGCTGCTCAGCGCGAAGAGCGTATCCATCTCGTGTATCTCCTATTCGAATGGGCCGGCGTCAGGCCGAAGCGCGGTCAACGCGGAAGGCGCTCGCGACGATCGCAGCGACCGCGGCCACCAGCAGCGCCGCCGCGCCAAGCGTCAGCGCGTCCGGCTGCAGCAGGGGCTGGCCGCGCAGCGCCTGCCACAAGGTGAGCGCGGTCAATCCGGCGTAGGCCACGGCCGTGGCCCAGACCAGCCGCCGCTTGCCGCCAGGCCCCGGACGCGTACGGCGCGAGGCGATGAAGGCGACGAGCGGCACGACCTGCATGGCGTGCAGGCCGAGGAAATGCGCCACCCGCAGGTCGCCGCCTTCCGTGCTCCAGCCGACGACGGGCAGCCCGGCGCCCCCATCCGGCACGCCCACCGAATGGGCCCCTGCCGTTGACATGATCCCGGTCAGTGCTGCTGCTTCGAGCTGTGCGTCGGTCGGTTGGGTCATGAGCGCGCCGATCCCCGCGCCGAGCACGCCGATCAGTAGCCCCAGTTTCAGCGACAGGCCGAATGCCCGGTCCGGGAGGTCCTGGCGGATGAGCAGAATGGCGGCGGCAAGCCCGGCCAGCCACAGGGCGAAGATGAAGGCGCCCATGATCCCGAAGAGCGCGCTGTCAACTGGCGTGCTGATGTTGAAATGGCTGCGGACACCGCGCGCGGCCTGCAGGCCGATGACGGCCATCTCGACCAGAAAGGCGATGGCCGTGACCCAGGCGATGGCCCTCACGGTCCGACGCCAGCCGCGAATGAACGTGAGCATCCAGATGAAGGTGAAGGTATAGATGGCGATGGACAGGCCGAACTTGGCCGGCTTGAGCCACGCCGGTTCGTTGAGGACCTGCGTTGGGTCAAGGGCGAGCCCGATCAGTGCCACGCCGAGGAAGGCCAGCGAAACCAGACCTGTCAGGGTCAGCGGCTTGTTCGCTGCCCAGGCGCGGCCGAGCAGGTCGAACGCGCGGCGAGGCAGGGTCAGTTGAGGTGAACGGGAAGAAACGAGCTGAGTCATTGCGAAATCTCCTTTATCGAAAGTGATTGACTGGGTCCGGCGGCGCCGTAGCCAGGCCACGCGCGGCGCGAGGGCAGTAGCCACAGCACCAGGCCGGTGACGACAAGGGCGGGGAAGACGGCCGTCCGGATGAGCTCCTGGAAGCCGGGCGCGTCACCCAGCGAGGTATAGAGGTAGACTGCCAGCAGCAGGGCGTTCACCGCGTGGCTCGCCCGCGCCAGCAGCCTGGCGTTGATCCGTTTCATGCCTTATCCCTGGCCCGTTTACTAATGACCGTCATAAAATGAACAATGTTCGGTAATCGCCAAGAAAGTGGCCGTTCTGCGGAGAACGGCCGTGCAAACGCCTACATCCTGACTATGCTTGTTTCAACCCGCGCATGAAGGCCCACAGGACTGCCTCGTCGGCCTGATCCAGCTCAGCAGGGATAGCCCGGAAGACCGTCGTGCGCAGGGTGGCGATGCCGTGGACCAACGCCCAGGCGTGATAGACGATCTCCTCCGGGCCGTAACCCTCGTGGACGGCGAAGACGCCGCTGTCAATGCCTCGCTCGACCCCCTTCAGCAGGTAAAGGTAAGACGAGTCTTCGTCCATCATCCCCGACGCGGTTTGACCCGACAGCGAAGTGAACATCAGGTTGAAGTAGTCCGGATACTGCAGCGCGAAGCGGATGTAGGCCCGTCCAATGCCGACCATGTAGGCGTCGACAGGCAGGGCAGGGTCAACGGCGGCCATCGCGGCCGTCAGGCGCTGGTGGCCCTGGTCGCAGACAGCTTCGACGATGGCTTCCTTGCTGTCGAAATACTCGTATAGCCCGGCCGCGCTGTAGTCGATCCGCTCGGCGATCGCACGCATCGAAAGGCCGTCCGTCCCCTGTTCCAGGATGAGCTGCCGAGCAGCGTCCAGGATGGCCTGGCGTGTCTGAGCGTGGCGTCGCTCCCGCGGTTTGAGCGTGTCAGCAGTCATTGGCGAAATCCCTAACAATGTTCAGTATTCTACCCGCCTTTGGATCTGTTGTCAAGGGGGTAGTGCCCGGAATTCGCTTCACGGCCGTAGGGTGAAGGGCAGCAAGGTCTGGTGGTCGAAAGGCCCCGCGTTCTTGAAGACGTCGATGGTCACCGTTGCCTCGGCAGAGGAGAGACTGCTGA
Source organism: uncultured Ardenticatenaceae bacterium (assembly GCA_964422535.1). GTDB lineage: Bacteria > Chloroflexota > Anaerolineae > Promineifilales > Promineifilaceae > Promineifilum. The sequence continues at coordinate 52,117 of CAYRBP010000026.1, forward strand.
CGGCCTGGTAGGTGAACGAGTCCGTCACGTTGTTCTCCACTTCGGCCAGGTAGCTGAGCGAGCCGTCCGGATTCAGGGTCAAGACACCGTAGACCGGCGGCGTGAGCAGGACCGCGGTCAAAGGCGTCCCGCCGGGGCTGATGTCGTTGCCGAGCACGCCGGGCGCATCGACCTGCAGGAGCCGCCCGCTGGAGGCGTTGAACTTGTCGTCCCGGGCGGTGGGTGGGGTGAGGGTGATGGTCAGGCTGACCCGGGCGACATTGGAATCCGTCCCGTTGTTGGCCTTGTAGGTGAAACGGTCATTGCCGATGTAACCCGGCGCCGGGGCAAAGGTGAATGAACCGTCCGGCTTCAGGGTCAGCGTGCCATGTTTCGGCTGCTCGACGACGATGGCCGTCATCGGCTTGCCCGGGCTGGTCTCATCGTTTCGCAACACGCCGGGCGCAGCAACCTGCAGCGTCGTGCCTGCCGGCGTGGTGTAGCTGTCGTCTCGGGCGACTGGCGCTGTCCCAAAGCGAAAGTCGTCGCCGTGCAGGCTTGAAGGCTGGACACCGGACAGGATGATGGCGCTTCCGTCAGGCAGACCGACGCGCGTGTCGGCGCCCAGCTGGGTGATGTCGAGCGCACCGAGTCCCGTCACCGCCAGGTAGTTGCTGAAGTCCAGCCGGTCGTGGCTGCCGGGCCCCGGAACGAAGTCGCTGATCGTATCCTGGTCGCTGTCCGGAACGTAGAGGAAGCTGTCGTCCCCGGAGCCGCCGGCCAGCGCGTCGTTGCCCGCTCCACCGGTGATCCGGTTGGCCCCGGAATCGCCGGCCAGCGCGTCGTCCAGGCCGGAACCGATCAGGTTTTCGATCGCATGCAGGACGTCGCCGGCCGCGTCACCACCGGTGGCCGTGCCGGTAAAAAGGTCGACCGCCACGCCAGTGGTCGAACCAGCATAAGAGACCGTATCCCGGCCGTTGCCGCCGCGAAGCCGGTCGGCGCCCTCGCGGCCGACGAGGAGGTCATCCCCCGCGCCACCCTTCAGCACGTCACTGCCCGCCTGGCCGTCAAGCGAGTCCGCGCCCCGTCCGGCAACCATCACGTCAGCGCCCGCCGTGCCTTTCAGCGCGTCGTCGTTCGGCGTGCCGGGATGGGTGGTGGGCAGGCTGATCCCCATCGTCGCCCCACCGTAGATGAGGTAGGCGTAGCCGAGGTTGCCGGCATCGAATGTGCCTGCCTTTGGCTCGCCGACGAGCAGGTCATCGTACCCGTCGCCGTTCGTATCCCCGGCGGAAGCCGCTGCCTGCCCGGCCTGGTTGCCGCCCGCGACGCCGTCGTACTGGAGACCGGCCCCGCCGCCGAGGCTGCCCAGCGACAGCGACGGCGCGAATGTCGTCTTGCCGAAGACAACATAGGCCTCTCCGGCGAAGCGCAGGCTGTCGATCCCCGCGCCGGGCGCGCCGATCAGCACATCATCCAGCCCGTCGCCGTTGACGTCTGCGGCGTTGGCCACGGCCGTACCCGCCTGCCCGTTCGCATCGGACCCCGTCAGGCGGAAGCCGTCACTCCCGTTCAACGCGCCGAGACTGACCACGTCGGCAAAACCCGGCTTGCCGAAAACGACATAGGCCGCGCCGGCTGTGTCCAGCGCGTGAGGCGCGCCGATGACCATATCGGAATAGCCGTCGCCGTTGATGTCGCCGCGTCCGGCAACCGATCGGCCGGTATGGTCGCCTTCGGCCGCGCCGTCCATGCGGAAACCGGCGTCGCCTTTGATGGCCGAGACCGCGATGGACGGGGCAAAGGCCTCCTTCCCGTAGAGGAGGAAGACCGAACCTACCTCGTCGGCGCTGCCTTTCGCGGCCTTCCAGGCCGCGACCATCAGGTCGCCGTAGCCATCGCGGTTGACGTCGCCGGCATGGGCGACTGCATTGCCGGTGTAGGCGAAGGCGGCCGCGCCGGGGATCTTGAAACCGTTCGAACCGTTCAGATCGTCGATGTCGAGCGCCGCCCCGAAGCTGGACGCGCCAAACACGACATAAGCGGCTCCAGCCCCTTCTTTGCCGCCGATGGTTGTGTCGGGCGCGCCGATGACGATGTCGTCGTACCCGTCGCCGTTCACGTCTCCACCGCCGGCGACGCTTGTCCCAAGTCGCTGGCCCTCGATCGTGCCCAGGACGCGGAAGCCGCTCGCCCCGTTCAGCCCGGCCAGGTTGACCGACGCCGCCAGGCCCGAGCCGCCGAAAACCACGTAGGCCCCGCCTGTGTCCTCGGTTTCGCCCAGATCCAGCCCGGGCGCGCCGATGATCAGGTCGCCAAAGCCGTCGCCATTGATGTCGCCGGCGGTGCTGACGCTCTCCCCGGCCTGGTCGCCGGTCAGCGCGCCGATCAGGCGCGCGCCCTGCGCGGCGGTCAGCGAGCCAAGCGCGAGGCCGGTTGGGTTGTCGGTCCGGCCGTAGATCAGATACGCGACGCCGGCGCTCTCGCGGCCGCCCGGATCGGCATTGGACGCGCCAATGATGACATCATCCAGCCCGTCACCGTTGACATCGCCGGCACCCTGAACGCTCTTGCCGGACTGGTTGCCTTCGGCCGCGCCCGTCATCCGGTAGCCGTCCGGGCCGTCGAGCGAGCCCAGGCTGATACCGGCGGCAACATCGGGGTTCGCTGTGACCGGGTGGCCCGGCTTCGCGGCCAGCAGGGCGAGCATGACAAGCACGAGGCCAAGGCGCGTGGTCACGGGGCGGGGGCGTCGGGCAGCCGACCAGACAGGCCGCAACATAGCACTGGAAAGCATGGTTGGTGTAACTCCTTGATGGCGCGACGCCAGACAGGCTGCCGACGATAGGGACGAATCGTCTGAGTCGCACGCTGGTGGCGCGCTCAAAACCAGGGCAGCCGAAGCGCGCCAACTCCCTATGTTAGCGAACCACAGCGCGCCCGCCAACAATAACGAAAGGGCCGCGACGGGGAATCGCAGGCCAAACCCGATTGGCGGGTGATCGAGA
>CAYRBP010000027.1:0-52937 GCA_964422535.1 uncultured Ardenticatenaceae bacterium
GCCTGCTGGAGGGCGTTCGTTTCCTCAATCCCCTGACGGCCGAATTTGAGCTGGCTGCCTGGGTGTAGCTCATTCAATCTAACCGACAACATCGCGTTTCCGAACCGGCCCACACGCGGCCGTCGTGCCCTGCATCAGCTGCTCGGTGTGTCTGGTCGGGCGGAGTGAGGGGCGGATCGACCCGGACGATGAGGTGGAAACAGGGGGCATGCTTGCCGGCCAGGAAACGCCTCGCCGGATACAACAAGGAACGCCGGTTGCGCCATGTGACTGGTGCAGCCGGCGTTCCTTGCCTTTTCGCGTCCTCGCGCCTCTGCCCTACGACGCATTCAGAAGCTCGTGGCTAGACCGTATCGTGCGACGACTGGTCCATCGCCACCGTCGCGGCCAGGATAATGATGTCGTCCTGGCCCTGCTCGATCTGCACGCCGTAGGTGTCCCGCACGCGGAACCACTTCTTCGAGACCTCGGCGATCTTGTCGCGGCCGTCGTAGAAGGCGTACTCGTGGTCGAGGAAGTTACCCTTCAGCTTGAGCACCTTGCCGTTGTCGAACTTCATCTCGAAGTCGTCGCCCAGCAGGTTGATCAGGTCCTTGGTCAGTGTCGCGCTGGGGGCGCCTTCGCGCTCCAGCTTCAGCTTGTCCCGGATGCTCCAGAACTTCGACTGGATTTTGACCAGTTCCCTGCCGTTCGGGTCCTCAAAGACCAGGGTATCCCGGACGCGCAGCATCTTGCCATCGATCTTGAAGGCCCGCTGGCCCTGCTCGTTCTCGATCCAGAAGTCGTCGCCGAAGCTGAACATCTTCTCGCGCATCTTGTAGCGGACGGCGCTGCCGCCGCGGCCGAATTCCTGACGGTCTTCCCTGCGTTGTTCTCGTCTACGTCCCATATTTTGTTCATCCTTGGCGTTCCGATGGTCTCGCAGCACCGTCGGAGCGCCGAATGGGGTCCGGAGCGCCGGCGTGAAGGGAAACGCCACTGCCATTATAGCAGGATTCCGGTCCGTTGGGCTGGACGCGCTTTTGCCCATAACGCACTGCGGCATTATAATGCTCGCCAGGTTGAGCGTGCCTGAAAAGGTGCCATGTGTCATGTCAAATCCGGACACTCGTCACGTGACAGGCGCCGCCCGCCTCGCGTATCATGAGCCAACAGGTCAGGCTGAATGCCCGTCCCGGACAGACCGTCCGCTTCCCGAACGAGTGCGCGTCTTGCGGCCGAGAGGCCTCGGAACGCATGCCGGCCGAGAAGCGCGCCGGCCAGACAACGCGGCGGGTCGACGTGCCGATCTGCGCCGACTGCGGCCGCATCCTGGCCCGTCGTTCGGGTGAAGAAGAGCGCCGGCTGCGCCTGGGCCGGGTCCTGGCCGGCGCGGCGGGGCTCCTGGCCGGTGCGCTGGTCGCCTCGTTTGCCCCGGGTGGCTGGCCTGTGCGGCTGGTCCTGGGTGTCGTCGTGGCGGTCGTCACCGGGTTGCTGGTCTGGCGCTGGGCAGAGGCGCGCGCCGAACGGGCGGCGCTGCCGGAGAAACAGGCGGTCCGCGAGTCGGCCCGACTGGTCGATTTCTCGTGGCGCGGCCTGACGCTCGAGTTCGCCCGTGACGGTTTTGCCGAGCGGGTGCGCGAATTGAATGCTGACCTTCTGCCGGAGCAGGGCACAGCGCCTTTGCCCGACCCTCCCCCGCCGGGGGAAGGAACGAGGGCGGCGACGGCCGAAGGATAACATCGCATGTTCCATTGTCCCGTACATACTCACACGGAGGTTGTTCAATGAAAGTAGTCGTCTGCGTGAAGCAAACACCCAGCACGACGGCCGTGTTCTCGGTCCAGGGCGGCGCGGTCAACTGGGAAGACCCGGGCGGCAAGCCCAACGTCGTCAATCCCTGGGACGAGTACGCCGTGGAAGAGGCCATCCGCCTGAAGGAGAATCACGGCGCGTCGGACGCGATCGCCCTGTCCTTCGGCGACGCCTCGGCCGATGAAGCCCTGAAGACCTGCCTGGCCATGGGCTGCACCGACGCCGTCCTGGTCAACGAGCCGGCCTTTGCCGGGTCCGACACGCTTGGCACCGCGCGCATCCTGGCCGCCGCCATCCGGAAAGTTGGCGACGTGCAGGTCGCCCTGTTCGGCAAGCAGGCCATCGACGGCGACAGCGGCCACGTGCCGGTCCAGGTCGCCCGCAAGCTCGGCTGGACGCCGCTGACCTACGTCTCGGCCATCAAGGGCATCGACGGTGGTGTCATCACCGTCGAGCGCCTGACCGATGACGGCAAGGAGACGGTGACGGCCAAGCTGCCGGTCGTGCTCAGCGTCGTCAAGGAGATCAACGAGCCGCGCTACCCGTCCTTCATGGGCATCCGCAAGGCCAGCAAGGCGGTCATCCCGACCTGGTCGGCCGGCGACCTGGCCGTGGACGGCGGCACGGGGGCGGGCGCGGCCAAGGCCGACTGGTCACATGTCTACAGCGTCCCGGCTCGCGAAGGCGAGGTCGAGATGATCACCGCCGACTCGGCGGAAGAGCAAGCGCGCATCCTGGTCAGCAAGTTGTTTGAGGAGAAGGTGATATGAGCGGCGTATGGGTAGTGGTTGAGAATCGCGACGGCGCGGTCAGCACCATCAGCCGCGAAGCGATCGGTGCGGCGCGAAGCGTGGCCGACGGCCTCGGCCAGCCGCTGACCGGCCTGGTCTTCGGGCAGAATGTCGCCGGCGTGGCGAACGAGGTCTTCAGCCTCGGTGCGGATGCTGTCATAGGCGCGGACGACGCGACCCTGGCCGGCGGACGGGTTGAAGCGACCGGCCCCCTGATGGTCAAGCTGGCCCAGGAACGGCAGCCGTCGGTGATCGTGATCGGCGCGAGCACGCGCGGCCGCGACCTGGCGGCGTGGACGGCGGCCGACCTCGACACCGGCCTGGTGGCCGAGGCGATCGAGTTGAAGGTCGAAGGCGGCGTGGTCAAGGCGACGCGACCGGTCTTCACCGGCAAACTGCTGGCGACGGCCTTCGTCACCGGCTCGCCGCAGATCGTCACCCTCCGCGGCCGGGCGTTCGCCCAGGCTGCGCCGACCGGCAAAACCGGCACGGCCGAGTGGGTCGGCGCGGCGGTCAGCGAAGACGCCATCCCGACCAAGATCGTCGGCTTCGAAGACAAGGGCGGCAAGGTCAGCCTGACCGATGCGAGCATCATCGTCAGCGGCGGCCGCGGTGTGGGGGGGCCGGAAGGTTTCGAACCGCTGCGCGAGCTGGCGGGCGTGCTGAATGCGGCCCTCGGCGCTTCGCGGGCAACGGTCGACGCGGGCTGGATCCCGTATGAGCACCAGGTCGGCCAGACCGGCAAGACGGTCAGCCCCGACCTCTACATCGCCTGCGGCATCAGCGGTGCTATCCAGCACCAGGCCGGCATGCGTACCTCGAAGGTCATCGTCGCCATCAACAAGGATGCCGACGCTCCCATCTTCAAGCTGGCGCAGTACGGCATCGTCGGCGACCTGTTCAAGGTTGTCCCGGCCCTGACAGCCGAGTTCAAGAAGCGAATGTAAGGGTGTGGGCAGTGGTCAGTGGAAAGTGGCCAGTGGAAAAGGCATTCCAACTGGTCACTGACCACCGCCCACTGCCCACTGTGTTATACTGCCAGGCATGCGGACCAGCGGCCTTGTCGTCAAGACGCAGAGCGGGTTCTTCACAGTCGAAACGGCCGAAGGGCCGATCATCTCGCAGATCGCCGGCCGGCTGAAGCAGGAACGTCGAAACACCGACCTCGTCGTCGCCGGCGACCGGGTGTCGATCACCGTCAACGCCGACGGGACGGGGACTATCGACGCCGTTGAGCCGCGGCATTCGGTCCTCTCCCGCGCCAAGCCCCATCCCGAGGAGCGCAGCCTGCTCAGTGACCGGGAAGACATCATGATCGCCAATCCCGATCAGGTCGTCTTCGTCTTCGCCGTCAGGGACCCAACCCCCAGCCTTCGCAAGCTCGATCGGTTCCTCGTCGTGGCTGAAATGAACCGGCTGCCGGTCATCATCTGCGCCAACAAGACCGATCTGGTCGGCGCGGAAGAGGCGCGCCGGATGTTTCAGATCTACGACGACATCGGTTACCGGGTGATCCACACCAGCGCCACGCAGGGTACCGGCATTGAAGAGCTCCGCTCGATGCTGGCCGGCAAGATCTCCGTCCTGGCCGGTTCCTCGGGGGTCGGCAAATCCAGCCTCCTGAACGCGCTCCAGCCGGGGTTAGGGCTGCGGGTGAAAGGCGTCAGCGACGCGACCGGCAAGGGGATGCATACGACCCGGCACACAGAACTCATCCCGTTCGAAGCCGGTGGTTACGTCGCCGACACGCCGGGCATTCGCACCCTGGCCCTGTTCGACATCGAACCGCAGGAGTTGGACGGCTACTTCCGGGAGATCGCGCCGCTCGTGGGCAGCTGCCAGTTCAGCGACTGCACCCACAACCGCGAGCCGAAGTGCGCCGTCCGGGCGGCCGTCGGCGACGGCCGCATCTCCCCCGAACGGTACGAGAGCTACCTGCGCCTCCGTGAAGAACTCCAGCAACTCGAGGACGAGAAATACTAAGAACTACAGCGAGACCGCCGACCAGGTAGCAGCACGTGCCTCAAGTTCGGTCTGGTGCTCCGGCCAGTTTCGAAGCGTCTCAGGGTCAAAATCAGCCCCATTGGGCCAGGTTAGCGTATGGGCGATCGGATCAATCGAAACCTGATTGAAGAGCGCTATTTCCCGCAACGGGCCCCACATCTCTCCGTGGAGGACCGGCCGAAAATCGATGACCTGGGTGGTCCCATCATCGAACTCCACGGCAACCACGTAATCTGAAACGATCTTGAAAGAAGTCACCTTGTATAGCTTATGATACATGGTTAGATCCCACTATATACCTTGGACTCGAATAGGAGACTGGCCTGCTTGGATTCGGTCCCAATTGGTTGCGATCTCCATCTCATGTAGTTCTGCCCAAGCCAGGACAAGCCGAAGCTGACGTCGCGGAAGTGAACCCTCTAGCAATGCCGGTGGAGCAATTGCGAAACTGGCTGCATAATCACCATAGTAGGCATGGAAATGTGGTAGGCGGTGCGGCACGCCTAACTCCGTATACATGTAGATAGCAATACCATGAAACTGAGCAATGGTCGGCACCGCGTTCTCCGATAATCGATTATACACCAACCCTCGTTTCTATTCGCGCACCTAACGATTTCGCAGATGCTCTGGCCCGAATTGATCGGGCAGCAGCGCCGACAGGGTCATCTCGCGCACGTCCCCCTGCCCGTCGATGATGATGACCAGCATCTCGCTGTCCGGCGGCGCGAACTCGGCCAGCACCTGGCGGCATGCGCCGCACGGCGTCACGCCGTTGTCGGTACAGACGGCCACGGCCGCAATGTGCCGCGCGCCATCGACCACCATGTGACCGACGGCGTTGCGCTCGGCGCAGACGGTCAGCCCGTACGACGCGTTCTCAACGTTGACGCCGGTGAACAGGCGGCCGTCGGTCGCCAGCAGGGCCGCGCCGACGCGAAAGTGAGAATAGGGGGCGTACGCCTGCTCGCGGGCGCGGCAGGCGGCGTCAATGAGGGCCTGTCGGTCGATGCGGGTCATCGTCTTTCAGTGTACACCCGACTTTCTCTTATCTCAACTATGGGGCCAGCAGACGCCGAACATGGGCGCGCCCAGTCTGCGCCTACGGGGCCGCACGCAGGTGACTGAAAGGGGGGACGGTTTGCCCGTCGGGGATGATGGCCCCTTCCACGACGGCCTGTTCGATGAGGCAGCCGCGGCCGACCGTCGCGTCGCGCAGGATGGTGTTAGGCCCGATGGTGCATTCCTCCCCAACCGCGGTATGCCCCTGCAGATACGTGTTGGGCCAGAGGACGGTGTCGCGGCCGATCGTCGCGTCCGCATCGATGTAGGTCGCGTCCGGGTCAATGAGCGTCACGCCCCGGTTCAGCCAGTGGGCGGCGGCGCGCCGGCGGAAGGCGCGCTCGACGACCGCCAGTTCCGCCCGCGTCCCGGCCCCCAGTCCCTCATCGGGGTCATCCAGCTGCAGGGCCGCCACCTCCCGCCCCTGGGCCACGGCCGCGGCCACAAGGTCGGTCAGGTAATATTCTTCGCCCTGGCGCGCCCGGCGGATGGGCAGCTCACCGATGTTGTCCCACAGCCAGGGCCCGTCGAAGCAGTAGACGCCGACGTTCAGCTCGCGCGTGGCCAGCAGATCGGCCGCGTTCGGTCGCGTTTTGGCTTCGGCCACCTCGACGATCTCGCAAACCCGGCCCGCCCCGTCGCGCACCACGCGGCCAAAGGTGCTGCCGGCGTCGCCTATCACCGACAACATGACGACGGCCGCCCCGGTTGCCTGCTGCGTCCCGGCCAGCCGGCGCAGCGTCTCCGGGCGCAGCAACGGCATGTCGGCATAGGTCACGATGACCTGCTCGGCCCGATGACGCAGGACAGGCTCAGCCATCCGCGTGGCGTGGCCCGTGCCAAGCGGCTCCGGTTGAACGACGTAGCGTGCCCTGTCGCCGATGAGCGCTTCGACGCCCATTTCGCCCGGAGCGACGACGAGCACCGGCGGCGAGTCGGCCACTTCGGCCGCGCTGAGGAAGGCGTGGACGACCATCGGCCGGCCGCCCACCTCGTGCAGGATCTTCTGCTTCCCGGAATTCATGCGGGTACCCTGGCCGGCGGCCAGGAGGACGACTGCGATCATGCGCGGCTGCTCACCAAACGAAGAGGACTGAGCAAACCCGCTCAGTCCTTGCCCGCCCCTGACGTGGGCGAATGGCTGGGGCGGAAGGATTCGAACCTACGAATGGCGGATTCAAAGTCCGCTGCCTTACCACTTGGCGACGCCCCAGGATCACATCCTATGCTAGCACAGGCCGGCACTGCCCGCAACCGGCGCCGGCCGGCCGTCACTTGACAGCATGGAAGGACGGGCGCTATAATTCGTCATACAACCATACGACCATACAGCGTCATCGCGGCCATGCTGAAACGCGCCCCCTCATTGACCGACCAGGTCAAAAACCACGTCAAGGAACTTATCCGCAGCGGTGCGTATCCTGACGGGCGCATCCCGTCGGAGACAGAGCTGGCCGAGGCCCTGGGCGTCAGCCGGACGACGATTCGCGACGCGCTCAGCCGCCTGGAGATCGAGGGGACCATCGTCCGCAAGCAGGGAGCGGGGACGTTCATCAACAAGCCGATGCTGCAGATCCACTCCCGGCTGGAGGAGATCTGGTCTTATGAGGCCATGCTCGAAGCCCACGGCCTGGTCCCGTCGGCCGTGGTCCTGGACGCGGTTGAAGTGCTGTCCGACTCCGGCCGGATCGACGAAGGCGTGACGGCCGATCTCGGCCTTGCATCCGGCGAGCGCGTCCTGACCGTCGACAAGCTCTTCCTCGAGAACAACGCGCCGGTCATATTCACGCGCAACTACATCCCGACCCGCTTCCTGCCGGATAGCTACACCCGGGAAGACCTCGGCCGCCCGGTGTATGACTTCCTCGAGGCCTTCGGCCCCCAACGGCTGGCATACTACCTGACCGAGATCGTCCCGGTCGCGGCGCGGGGCGAGGTGGCGAATCATTTGCAGTTGGCAGCGGGCACGCCCCTGATCAAGTTCGACGAGACCGGCTACAACGAGGACAACGAGCCGATCCTGAAGGCCTATTCCTACTTTCGTGATGACCTCCTGCGCTTGCGCTTGCTGCGCCGCAGGGTTTGAGACTCAAAAAGCTTCCATAGGAGAGAATAACATGCGTAGTTTTGCCGGACGTGACATCCTATCCCTCAAGGACTTCGAGCGCCAGGAGTTCTTCCGCGTCTTCGAGATCGCGGAACGCCTGGAGCCGATCGCCCGCGAACGCCAGATGTCGGACCTGCTGAGGAACAAGATCCTGGTGACCGCCTTCTACCAGCCCTCGACCCGCACCCGCCTGGCCCACGAATCGGCCATGCTCCGCCTCGGCGGCAAGGTGACCGGTTTCTCCGACGCCAAGATGACCCGCGCCGGCGACTTTTATCAGGAGTCGATCAAGGACACGGTCAAGATGCTGGAGTTCTACGGCGACGTGATCGTCATGCGCCACTTCCAGCAGGGCGCGCCGCACGAGGCCGCCAAGTGGGCAAGCGTGCCGATCATCAACGGCGGCGACGGCTGGGGCGAGCACCCGACCCAGATCCTGACCGACTTCTACACCGTCCTGCGCGAGAAGGGCCGCATCGACGGCCTGAAGTGGCTGGCCGTCGGCGACATGCGGATGCGGACCATGCATTCCCTGGCCTACGGCCTGACGCAGTTCGACTGCCCGATCACCTTCGTTTCGCCGCCAGATATGTCCCTGACCGACGAGATGAAGGCCGACCTGAAGAACTACAACCTGAACTTCAGGGAAGCCGAGCACGTCGAGCAGGCCATCGCCGAGGCCGACGTCATCCTGGTCGAGCCGGTCGTCCAGCCGGACTACACCAAGTCACGCGACGAGCGCACCGGTGATGTCGGCGGCACGCCGTCGAACTACAAGATCACCCGCGAACTGCTGTCCACCAAGGCCAAGTCCGACGCCATCCTGCTCCACTCGCTGCCGCGAATGGACGAGATCCCGGCCGATGTGGACATCACCCGCTGGTCGCGTTACTGGCAGGAGGCTTTCAACGGCGTCGTCATGCGCATGGCCCTGCTGGCCCTCGTCCTGGGCAAGATGGAGTAAGAGAGAGACACCATGCAGACTGATCTTCGCAACCGTGACCTGATCGGCGACCTCGACTTCTCCAAAGAAGAAGTGGAGACCGTCCTGGACGTGGCATTCGACCTGAAGCGCAAGCGCGCCCTGGGCGAGTCCCACGCTTACCTGCGCGACAAGGTGCTGGCCATGCTGTTCTTCTTCAGCAGCACCCGCACCCGCGGCTCCTTCGAAGCGGGCATGGCCCAGCTCGGCGGGCACGCCGCCTTCATCGAAAGCAAGACGACCCAGATCGCCCACGGCGACACCGAGACCGAGATGGGTGAGATCTTCGGCCGCTACTTCGACGGCATCGCCATCCGCCACGTCACCTGGGGAACCGGCAACCGGTACCTGAACCTGGTGGCCCAGGCCTCGCGCGTGCCGGTCCTCAACATGCAGTGCGACGTCTACCATCCGTTCCAGTGTCTGGCGGATGTGATGACGATGATGGAGAAGAAGGGTCGTGACCTGCGCCGCCGCAAGGTCGTTGTGTCGTGGGCCTATGCCTCGTCCTACCTGAAGCCCATCTCCGTCCCGCAGTCGCTCGTGCTCCAGTTGCCGCGCTTCGGCGCGGACGTCGTCCTGGCCCACCCGCCGGAGTTCAAGTTGATGCCCGACATCATGGAGCAGGCTCAGGAGCAGGCGCGCAAATACAAGACCGGCTTTGAAGTCATCAGCGACCCGGATGGCATGGGCAGGGCTGTCAAGGACGCCGACGTCGTCTACGCCAAGTCGTGGGGCCCGTTGCTGGTCACCGACGACCAGACGGAAGGCAAGCGCATTCAGGACCAGTACAAGCACTGGATCACGGATGCGAAGCTGATGTCGCAGGCGAAGGATGACGCCATCTACATGCACCCGTTGCCGGCGGACCGCGACATCGAAGTCACCAGCGAAGTCATGGACGGTCCGAATTCGGTCGTCTTCGACCAGGCTGAGAACCGCCTGCACGCGCAGAAAGCCGTCATGGCGCTGACCATGAGGTCGTAGTCCCGTTGTTCACCCACTGACCGCGTTCCCACTGGCAACGGGCGGCCGCGCCCAGGCCAACGGCGGCCGCGCCGTGGCCAACGGCTCGCCCGTTGCCGGTGGGCTTTAGTTACCCGAGGAGACAAGCAGACATGACTGAAAAACTGGCCGTCATCGCCATTGGCGGCAACTCCCTGATCAAGGACAAGCATCACCAGACGGTCGAGGACCAGTACGAGGCGGCCAGCGAAACCTCGTACCACATCGCCAAGATGATCAAGGCCGGTTGGAACGTCGCCGTCGCCCACGGCAACGGCCCGCAGGTCGGTTTCATCCTGCGCCGCTCCGAGCTGTCCGCGCACGAACTGCACGAAGTGCCGCTGGACGTTTGTGGCGCGGACTCGCAGGGTGCTATCGGCTACTCGCTGCAGCAGACGATGTACAACCACTTTCGCAAAATGGGCATCAACCGCCATGTGGCGACCGTGGTGACCCAGATGGAAGTGGACGCAAACGATCCGGCGTTCAAGAACCCCTCCAAACCGATCGGTTCCTTCATGAACGAAACGGATGCCCAACGGCGGATCGAGGTGGATGGCTGGGACTGCAACGAAGACGCGGGACGCGGCTGGCGGCGCGTCGTCGCCTCTCCCGTGCCGAAGCGGATTGTTGAACTCGAATCCGTCAAGACCTTGCTCGATGCCGGCATCGTCGTCATCACCGTCGGCGGCGGCGGCATCCCGGTCGTGGCTGACGAAGAAGGCAACCTGAAGGGCGTCGCCGCGGTCATCGACAAGGACCTGGCCTCTTCGCTGCTGGCGACGGAGTTGGGCGCGGAGTTGTTCATCATCAGCACGGCCGTTGAGAAGGTATCGCTCAACTTCGGCAAGCCCGACCAGAAGGACCTCGACCGCGTGACACTGGCCGAAGCGAAGGCCTACCTGTCCGAAGGCACCCACTTCGCCAAGGGTAGCATGGCGCCGAAGGTCGAAGCCGTGATCGGGTTCCTGGAGCGGGGCGGCAAGCACGCCATCGTCACAGACCCGGAGCACCTGGCTGAGGCGCTCGAAGGCAAGACCGGGACTCACTTCTATCAAGCGTGAGTCGGGCGCGGGTGAACGCGGATCAGACGGACGCGCGCGGAACGAGCGCCTGATGACAGCTCTCCGCGCGTCTCTCGCCCATCCGTGAAAGCCCGCGCACGCGATTCTCCGTAATCAACTATGGACCACGTCACACACCTTAGAAGTCTCATCAGCGGCCAGACCTTCCGGCCCGACGAGATCGACTATGTCGATCCCGCCTATGGCCCGGACGGCATCGTCGATGTCGAATACGACTACGACCTGATCGGCACGCGCATCAGCCGCGAGAGCCTGCGCCGCGACGACAACCGGACGATCTGGCGCTACCGGCCCCTTCTGCCCATCGAGCCGGATTCGCCCGTCCCCCCGCTCACCGTGGGCTGGACGCCGCTTTACGAAGCGCCGAAGCTGGCTTCCGACCTGGGCCTGCGCCATGTCTGGGTCAAGGACGACGGCCGCAACCCGACCGCGTCCTTCAAGGACCGGGCAAGCGCCATCGCGGTGGTCAAAGCACAGGAGCGCCAGGCGCCCATCATCACCACCGCCAGCACCGGCAACGCGGCCGCCGCGCTGAGCGGCCTCTGCGCCAGTGTCGGCCAGAAGAATGTCATCTTCGTGCCTGAGAAAGCGCCCCAGGCCAAGGTCGCCCAACTGCTCGCCTTCGGTTCGATCGTCATGCTGGTCAAGGGCAAGTACGACGACGCCTTCGAGCTATGCCTGAAGGTGGCCGATGCCTACGGCTGGTACAACCGCAACACCGGTTTCAACCCCTACATGAGCGAGGGCAAGAAGACCTGCACGCTGGAGATCTGCGAGCAGCTCAACTGGCAGGCGCCGGACCGCATCTTTGTCAGCGTCGGCGACGGCTGCATCATCGGCGGGCTGCACAAGGGACTGAAAGACCTCATGGCCCTGGGCTGGATCGACCACATGCCCAGGCTGATGGGGGTGCAGGCGGCCGGCAGCAATTACCTGGCCGAAGCCTGGGAGAAGGGTGAGGACGTTCTGACCAAGCCGGCAATCGACGACCACACCGCGGCCGACAGCATCAGCGCCGGGCTGCCCCGGGACCGGTTGAAGGCCATGGCGGCGGTTGTGGAGACAGGCGGCGCGTACATCACCGTCACCGATGAAGAGATCCTGGCTGCCATCCCGGCGCAGGCCCGCGGGGCGGGCGTCTTCGGCGAGCCGGCCGGCGCGGCGGCCTACGCCGGGCTGGTCAAGGCGGTCGAAAAGGGGCTGGTATCGGCCGATGAACGGATCGTCGTCGTCAACACCGGCAGCGGTCTGAAGGACGTGGCCGGAGTGATGCGCGGCGTCGAGCTTGTGCAGACCCGTCCCCACCACGTCGCTGCCGAACTGGGCGCTGTGGACGCCGTGGTCAAGGAACTCGGCATCGTGCGCGGATAGTCACCACGCAGCCCAAAGCCGGCGCCGGGGCCGGACGGCCGCCGCCGGGACACTTCATGGTCCCGGCGGCGGCTTTTCGCTTTTGAGGTGGTCGCCTACTCAGAGGGGTTGACCGCGCCGGCGGCGATGGTGTAGACGATCAGAAGGGCAGCGGCAACGCGGCCGTCGTAGAAGCTGAGCGTGTCAAACGGGACACCCAGCGCCAGCGCCCAGACGAAGAAGGCGATCGTCGAGAGGACGATCTGCGTCCAGGCGGGTTTCGCCCCCGCCTGGGACGTCTGGCGAAATGTCCAGACGAATACCGCAACCATGAAGATGCCAAACAGGATCCACAGGTAAGTGATCGTCTGCTGGTCCGGCAGGGTGCCGGCCGCGCCCTTGAACAGGCCCAGGATGGCCGTCCACCCGGCGACCACGTCCCCGGGGATGTTCTTGATCACCTTGTCCCAAAAGCCGTCCGCCTCAATCGGCAGGGCTGCGCCTTCTGTGCTCTCCAGGGCCTTTGCTGACTCCAGGGCCGCTTCCGTACCTATGCGACGTCCCATGCTTTTTGCCACATCTAAACTGGTCCCCCGGCAGCGCGAACGCGCGTTCGCGCCACAATCACCTTCGTAAGTTGGAATAAGCCATTATAGCGGCCGCCGCGCCGCCGGTCGCTACTTCCTTGGTAAAAATCTTTCGATCTGCGGCAGGATATCGCGCATTGGGATGCCCTCGTTGAACTTGTAATGGCCCTTGAGGCTGCGCTGCAGATTGCTTGAGAGCTTCTGGGGTGGGTGCGCGCCGCCGCTGTGGTGCAGGGCAACCACATCCCAGTGAGCGTTTAGGACCGGCGAGCCGGACGAACCGGGCATCGTGTCGGCCAGGTAGTGGACGCGGGCGTTCTCCATTGTGCTGATGACGTAGTTCTGGGTCAGGACCGCCTTCTGTGGGTTGCCGTTCGGGTGCTGGACGATATTCACCCGCTCCCTTTCGACGATGAGGCTTGGCGCGAGGAGCAGGTAGCCCCGATGGCGGCCGCGGCGCAGCAACTCCTGGTAGGGCAGGTCCTCCTCGCCCGCCTCCAGCCGGCGCTCGGCCAACGGCGCAGCCTTGAGCCGGACGAGCGCGAAGTCGAGTTCCGTCGACGGGCTGGACAGGTAGAAGTCCGGCACGAACTCAAAGACGCGTCCCGGCGTAACGACCCCGTCCCGATTGAGCTGGTAGTCGAAGCGGACCACGGCCGAATCGAGCATGTCCTGGCTCTTGAGGACATGCTGGTTGGTCAGGAGCAGGTCGGGGCCGACCAGGAAGCCCGTCCCCAGCGCCCGGCCGCGCGGCCGCTCCACCCGCCCCACCGCCATCGAAGTATAGATGGCCCCGGCCAGCAGGTCGATGTCGAGGAAGTTGTCTTCCGAGTTGATGACGACCTCAAGGGCCGCCTCATCAGCCTCCGGCGCTTCAAAGGCGGGTTCGGCCGCGGGAGCGGGGCTGCTCGGCGGCGGGCCGCCGGTGACGATCGGCCGCGTCGCCGCAGCGGTGATCCCAAAGTCGGCTCGCAGTTTGCCCAGATAGTCCTGGTCGCCGACCAGTTCGTACTTGACCAGCGCCTCAGCCATCAGGCGGGCGTCCTCGCGCGACGTGTCGGGCTGGGCGACGACGTAGGCCAATAGCGCGCCGAGCGCATCATACCCGGGGCGTTCCGACAGGGGGCCGAAGGTCTCCAGCCGGTCGATGAGGACGCCGGCCAGCACGTTCGGGGACGCGGCCATGTCGATCGACGCCGCGAAACGGTATAGCCCGGCGCGGGTCAGGAACTGCAGCCGCGCAGCCGGCCCCAGTTGCAGGTCGTATACGCCGGAGATCGTCTGCGCCAGCGCTTGCCGGTCTTCAACAGTCAGGAATCGCTCGGCCATGGTTTCCTCCTTGGGGTTTGCCCGCTCAGGTGAGACGCGGCAGGACGGCGTTCAGAGCCGCTGCCTCGTCCGGCGGAAGCGTCGGGTCGGTCAGCAGATAGTTGACAAGGCGTCCCAGGGCGGTGTCTCCATCCGCCGTTCGGCCGTAGGCGTTGAGGCCGGTGACGACCGTGGCGGCAACCGTCTGGGCATTACCGTTGACGTCGGTCGCGACCAGCCCGT
Organism: uncultured Ardenticatenaceae bacterium; assembly: GCA_964422535.1. GTDB lineage: Bacteria > Chloroflexota > Anaerolineae > Promineifilales > Promineifilaceae > Promineifilum. The sequence goes on from CAYRBP010000027.1 coordinate 14,319, forward strand.
CGACCCCGGCCAGCACCAGCAGCGACCGGCGGCCGTCGGGGGTCAGGAACATCGGGCGGATCGCCAGAATAGCGACGATGGAGCGCAGGTCGGCCGGAGAGGCGGCAGGGCGCGGGTCCCCTGAGGGGGGCGCCGCCAGGACGCCGTATCGCGTGTAGAGCTCGCGCCAGGCGATTTCCGGTCGGCGTCTTTCACCGGCCTCCAGCAACCCGTCGAGCAACCCGTGACGATCGATGTACTGGGCCAGGGCGCGTGCCTTCGCCGCGCGCGCGGTGCCGCCGCCCAGGTCCTCATAGTCGACCCCCAGTTCCAGGGCAAAGTCGGCCAGTTCCTCAGCGGAGAAACGGGTGGCAAAGATGTCCTTCAGTTCGATCAGCAGTCCATGGGGCATGGGGGTCATCGGCGCAGATCCTCCATCCGCCGGCAGGAGCAGGGCCGCCGGAGTGGGGAAATCATAACATAGTCGACAAGCCCGCTCCAACTTCCCGGTGCGAGACGGCGGGGCAATCGCCCACCCGGCACGGTGAGCGACCGGGGATGCCCCGGGCAGCCGGCAACGTCTCACCCGCCGCCCGGTCGCCCTGTCTGTTCGAGCGCCGAAGCGCGTCCCCGCACCAGGCCGGGGCATACGCCGCGCCGCAGGTGTGGAGAATTAGAGGCTCCGGCGAGCTTGTGATTTTTGGCACAACTGTTGCTAAACTCAGCCACCATGAATAATCGCGCCCCAGCGGGTCCTGTGCCGAAGGGCCACTCACACTCCGAGTGGGCCCGCGGCTACCCCCGCCCCATCGTCCAGGTCAAGAACGTCGTCAAACGTTTTCCCGTCGGCGATACCGAGATGACCATCCTCAAAGGCGTTTCGCTCGACATCGTGCCCGGCGAATTCGTGTCGATCGTCGGCCCTTCCGGCAACGGCAAGTCGACGCTGCTGAACATGATCACCGGCATCGACCATCCGAGCGAAGGCGAGGTCATCGTCACCGGCGAATCGGTCCATACCATGACCGAGAATGAGCTGTCAACCTGGCGCGGCGAACACCTGGGCATCATCTTCCAGTTCTTCCAGCTGCTCCCGGCGCTGAGCCTGGTCAAGAACGTCATGCTGCCGATGGACCTTGTCAAGAAGGTACCGCGCAAGGAACGGACCGACCGGGCCATGCATTTGCTGGACACGGTCGGCCTGGCTGACCAGGCGCACAAACTCCCGAGCCAGGTGTCCGGCGGCCAGCAACAACGCGCTGCCATCGCCCGCGCCCTGGCCAACGACCCGCCGCTGCTGGTGGCCGACGAACCGACGGGGAATCTGGACTCGACCACGGCCGAGGACGTCTTCCAGCTTTTCCTCCGCCTCGTCGACGAAGGGAAGACGATGGTCATGGTCACCCACAGCCGCTCGCTGGCCGCGCGTGCCGGCCGGGTGATCGAGATCCGCGACGGCCTGATCGCCAGCGACAAGCCCGCGGCCGCGCCGCAACCGGCCGCCAGGCCGCTGCCGGGCCCGGCCATCGGCCTCCACGAACCCGCCCTGCCCGTCCCCGCCTGATCGGCGAGCCGCTGACAGCCACCGGAACGAACAACGAAATGGGCGTACTCTGGGACAAGGTCTGGTTCGACCTGTGGCACCGCAAGGCGCGCACACTCCTGGCCGTGCTCAGCATCGCCGCCGGCGTGTTCGCTATCGGCACGATCTTCGGCCTGACAGACCAGCTCCTGTCCGGGATGGACAACGCCCACCAGGCGGTCAGTCCATCACACCTCAATATCATCCTCCGCCAGCCGATCGACCGGGCCACGGCCGACGCGCTGACCGACATCCCGGGTGTGGCCGGCGTCGAGCCGCTCAACATCACGACGATCCGCTACAAGACCCGCCCGGAGGAGGCCTGGAGCGCTGCCACGGCCGTCATGCGCGACACGTGGGAGGAGCAGACCTACGACCACCTGATGCTTAAGGAGGGCAAGTGGCCGGGCGCGCGCGATGTGGCCGTCGAACGGATCACCAGCGACTATTACGGCATTGACCTCGGCGACGAGATCATCATCGAGCTGGACGGCTCCGACCGCGCCTTTCCGGTCACGGGCAAGGTGCGCCACCCGTTTGTCCCGCCGCCCGATTTCGGCGGCAACGCCTACTTCTTTGTCGACGAGACGACCATGTCGCGGCTCGGCTTTCCGGAAGGACGCTACATCCAGTTGCTCGTGCGCGTCGATCCCTACAGCGAGGAGTTCGCCCAGGACCGCGCGGCGGCGATCAAGGAGGAGCTGGCCAAACAGGGCATCGGCGTGTCGCTCGTCATCTATCAGGAGCCGGACAAGCACTGGGGCCACGACACTGTCCTCGGGATCACCGTCGTGCTGCAGATCCTGGCCGTGGTGGCCCTGCTGACCAGCGTTATCATCGTCATCAATACCACGATGGCCATCATCACCCAGCAGACGGACCAGATCGGCGTCATCAAGGCGCTCGGCGGCACCTCGCGGGATGTGATCAAGGTCTATCTGGCCGGCGTCTTCATCTACGGGCTGCTTGCCCTGGCGATCGCGCTGCCGGCCGGTATGCTGATGGCCTTTTACACCACCAAGCAACTCCTGCTGTTGTTCAACATCGACTACGAGGTCTTCCGCTTCTCGACCCGGGCGGTGACGTGGCAGGCGCTGGCCGCTCTCATTGCCCCGCTGCTTGCCTCGCTCTGGCCCATCATGCGCGGCGCGTCGATCTCCGTTCGGGAAGCCCTGGCCAGCTACGGCCTCGGCGGCGACTTCGGCTTTACGCGCTTCGACCGGGCGGTAGAGCGCATCGCCGAACGCATCCTGCCCTCGCCCTACACGATCGCCCTGGGCAACATGTTCCGCCGGAAGGGCCGCCTTGCCCTGACCCAGTTTGTCCTCATCCTGGCCGGGACCGCATTCCTGATGGTCCTGACGCTGGCGTCCTCGATGTCGGCCACGCTCGACAACGAACTCGCCCGCCGCCAGTATGACATGCGTCTCTTCTTTTTTGTTCCCCACCGTTCCGACCGGGTCGAGCAGTTGCTGGAGCGCTATCCGGGCGTAGTCGAGACTGAGCCGTGGTATTCGGTGACGGGCAACGTCCTGCGCGAAGGGGAGCGCCTGGAGGACACCGGCGGCCTCGGGGCCGAGCTGTTCGGCCTGCCGCCGGGCAGCACGATGTATGCCCCGCTCATCACCAGCGGCCGCTGGCTCACGCCGGACGATACCGGCCGCGTCGCGGTCATCAGCAAGGATTCGGCCGAGTTCAACGATGTCCGTGTGGGCGATACGATCACCATCGACCTGGGCGAGTTTGGCGCCGATGAGTGGGAGGTGATTGGCACCTATCAGGCCATCTCGCCGGATGTGTTCTCGACCGACCCCATCTACGCGCCCGCGCCGGCCGTGGCCGACGTGACCAAGCGGGCCAACCGCGCCAACCAGGTCGTCATCCGCACCGAGGAAACCGGCGCGGCCGCCACCGCCAGGATGATGTCGGAGCTGGACACCTACCTCAAGACCTACGGGGTCGAGGTCAGCCCCTTCTTCAGCCGGACCAAGGCCCAGGACCGCGAGTACGCCTTCAACACGTTCGGCATCGTCAACCAGATGCTTTTCAGCCTGGCCCTGGTCATGGGCCTCGTCGGCGGCATTGGCCTGATGGGTTCTCTGTCGATCAGCGTCGTCGAGCGGACACGCGAGATCGGCGTGCTGCGCTCGATCGGCGGCACATCGCCGACCATTATGACGATGTTCATCCTCGAAGGGGCGCTGCAGGGGCTGATGAGCTGGCTGGTCGCCGTGCCGCTGGCTTTCCTGATCGCCCGGCCGGTCTCGGCCCTGCTGGGCCAGACGATCTTCGAGGTCAGCCTCGACTACGCCTTCAACTACACGGCCGTCGCTATCTGGCTGCTGGCCGTGCTGTCCATCTCCTTCCTCGCGTCGCTCATCCCCGCCCACGCCGCCTCGCGCATCAGCGTCCGCCAGAGCCTCGCCTACGCCTGAGACAACAAAAAAGCACGGAACCTGCCGGACCCGCTGGATGAAATCATCGATCGGATCCGTAGCACCCGTGCTTTGCTCGTCCATAAACGCGTACAGCCCCGGCCAGGAGGGGGAACCGGGGCTGCACGCTTTCTTGGCGACTTCAATTAGGATGATAGAGCGGCTACTTAAGTCGCGTGTGAAACAGAGATAAGGGGAATGTTAGCAGCCCGCCCGGCCGCCTAGCGACTGATCGTAGCGAGGAAGAAGGCGTCGTCGACCAGGTCCTGACCGTTCATCGTCGCGTCAAGGCGGCGGCCGTCGGCCGCGCGATAGACGCCGACCGCCAGGCGATAGTCCCCTTCCGGCAGGCCGCTCAGGTCGAGCGGGTGTGCGTCGTTGATCAGGTCGCCGGGCTGCCACGCCGTCGGCAGGACATACCCGCCGGCCGGTGGCGCATCGTGCTGCGCGACCAGCGACCCGGCTTCGTCATAGACATGGACGAAGACCACCAGCGGTCCTTCCGGCAGCTCCTCGTCGTCAGGCGAGACCACGCCCCAGCGGAGGGCAACCGTCAGCCCATCGCCTGAGCGGATCAGCCGCGTCCCGAGCAGGTCGAGCGACTCGCCGAACGTCGCCATCGGCGCGCTTGCCGGCGACTCTCCCACGCGCCACGCATGTGACAGGTCAAAGTAGCCGCCCCGGTTCAGGTCGAAGACGTAGATCGCGCCCTGGGCGACGATGGCCCGCAGCGCCCCGTCCGTCAGCGGCAGGCCGTGGGTGCGCCAGCCGGGAGTGTAGCCGTCGTAGCGAACGCCGAGCGAAGGCCGGTCAGGCCCGCCGTTGAAGCGGACGAAGTCGCGCAGGCGGGCATAGGGCGGTGCGACGACCGCGCCGACCGGCGTCCACGGGTATGGATTCGGACAGCCATCCGGGTGGTCGCCGGTCGAACTGAAGAAGTAGGGGACATTGACGAACGCGACCTCCTGGCCCGGCGGGGCGAACGCGGCCGTCTGGGCCATGTCCCGGACGATACGTGACGCCTCGCCATAGAAGTCGAGCTGGCAGCGGGTGAAAGGCAACGTCGGGATGACGATGATGAAGGCATAGAAGGCCGAAAGCGCGACCCGCAGCGTCAGCGAGCCGAGCGGCCCGGCCGCCTGACCCCGCCGTGTCTCCGCCCACCACCACAGCCACAAGACGGGCAGGGCCCAGAAAAGCGCCACCCCGACTGACGGCACGTAGCTCAGCCGCGGGCTGCCATAGAGATAATCGGGACTCAGGAAGAGCAGTGAGGGCAGGATGCTCAGGGCGATCCAGCCGAGGGCATAGGCCCACAGCCGCAACTGCCCGGCCGCAAACGCCAGATAGCCGATGGCGGCCACCGCCGCGGCCGCGACCAGGAGGAGCCAGACCACGTCGCCCGAATCAAACGGCAGCAGCGGCAGCAACGGATAGACCAGCGTCTGCAGGAAGGGTACGACGTTGCGACCGATCTCGCCGGGCGCGCGCAGCCCCGCGTCGCTGTTCTTGGGGATGCTCAACCACAGGACAGCGAACAGCGCCGGCGGCACGAAGAACGGCCACAGACGCCGGGGCAATAGCGACCGCTCCCCCTCGCCTCGCAGCACCCATTCCAGCCCGACGAGCGCCGGCAGGACGAACAGGCCGCTCTCGTGGGTCAGCAGGCAGAGGGACATCGTGACCAGCGCCAGGACGGTTGAGACGCGACCGCCGGAACGCCGGCCCGATTCGTACAGCAACAGCGTCGCCAGCAGCCAGAAGAGCGACAGCGGGTGGGTCAGCGAGGCGACATAGGTGACCGCCTCATAGTGAAACGGAACGGCGGCGAAGACGGCCGCGGCAACCCAGGCGTAGGCCGGGCGGCCGCCGAGCCGGTAGGCCAGCAACCAGAGCAGGCCGGCATTAGCCCCATGCAGGACGAGCAACAAGGCGTGGTCGGCGACCGGGTTGTGCATACCCGGCCCCGCGCCAAACAGGGTCTCCATCAACCGCAGGACGGCGAAGACGACCGGGCGATAGTAGCCGTAGTCGGCGGCGCTGCCGAAAAACTCTACCAGCGCCCTGCCTTCCATCCAGGCAAAGTGGCCGGTCGGGTCATCGTTGAAGTAGGCGAAGCCGAGGGCGCGGCGGTAGGCCAGGGCGGCGAGGAGTCCGGCGACGGCTGCCGACAGGAAGAGCGCCAGTCGTTGCTCGCGCGCGCGCCGGGGCGCATGGTGGCCGGCGGTCATGGACTTACCTTAACACGGAAGACGGGCACTTGCCAGACGGGGATGCGACGATTGTCGTTCTGGTCTCCTTCCCTTTGGGAGAGGTTAGGGAAGGGCAAGCGCAATCTTCCCTCTCCCTAACCCTGTCCCAGAGGGAGAGGGACTCTGTCTTGGGAGGGGCCTCATCAACCGTCTCCCTGAGGGCGAGGCATTTCGTCCGGCGGCTTGCCAGAAAGCGCGCTCACGATAGGCTTATGATCATGATCCGTCCCTGGCAGAAACTCGACAGCACCATCCTCCACGACTACCGCATCTTCCGGGCCCGGCAAGACCGCAGCCGTTCGCCGCGCACCGGCAAGGACCACACGTTCTACGTCCTCGAAGCGGCCGACTGGGTCAACGTCATCCCGCTGACGCCGGAGGGCAAGGTCGTCATGGTCCACCAGTACCGCCACGGCACAGAGACGGTGACGCTGGAAGTGCCGGGCGGCATCGTCGACGAGGAAGACGGCGACCCCGGCGTTTCGGCCGCGCGCGAGCTGCGCGAAGAGACGGGCTACGAGGCCGCGGCCGTCATCAGCATCGGCCGGGTCGCCCCCAACCCGGCTTTCCTGAACAACACCTGCCATAGCTATCTGGCCCTCAACGCGCGCCGGGTGACGACGCCGGCGTTCGACGGCGCGGAGGACATCGCTGTCGAGGAAGTGGTCCTGGCTGACATTCCCGGCCTCATCCAGGATGGCGTGATCACCCATGCGTTGACCATCGCCGCGTTCTACCACCTGGAGCGCTATCAGGAGGCGAGGGCCGCGGCGGGCGAACCGGCGGGCTCGTCGTGATCCGCAGGCCCGATCCCGCGCGGGCATTGGGAACATTCAACGAGGCGACGCCGGCCGCTTCGGTCACTTCTTACCCTGGAAACCTGCGGCCGGTTCGCGATAGAATCACGGCTGCGTTCGTTACCATTCCGCACCTTTCGCGCCGCTCGCCGGGCGGCGGCTGCTCGACCGAGATGAAATGGCTCTACCGCGTGACCAACAGGATCGACTGAGCGAAGACATCCACCTCCTGGGCGACATCCTCGGCCGCGTCATCCGCCGCCAGGGTGGGATCGAGATCTTCGAGTTGGAGGAGCGCATTCGCGCCCTTGCCAAGACGCGGCGCGTGGACGCCGACCCCAACGTGGACCGGCGGCTGGAATACGTCGTCGGCCGCCTTGACGCCGGCGAAGCCGAGCTCGTTGCCCGCAGCTTCACGACCTACTTCGAGCTGGTCAACCTGGCCGAAGAACAGCACCGCGTCCGCGTCCTGCGCGGCCGCGAGCGGGCAGCCCATCCCCAACCGCTGCCCGAGTCTATTCCGGCGGCGATCGCCGCCCTGCGCCAGGCAGGCGTGGACGAGTTCGAGATGCGCCAGTTGCTCAACCGGCTGCACGTCGAACTCGTCTTCACGGCCCACCCGACCCAGGCCAAGCGCCGCACCGTGCTGGCCAAGTTGCGCCGCGTGGCCAACGGTCTGGTCGAACTCGACCAGCGCGACCTGTTGCCGGCGGAGCGCCAGTCACTCATCGACCAGATGGTGGCCGAGGTCACCCTCCTCTGGGTTACCGAACGCACCCGCACCGCTCGCCCCACCGTCACCGACGAGGTCCGCACCGGGCTTTACTATATCGACACGACGCTGTGGGACACGCTGCCGGCCATCTACCGCGATGCGGCCGCTGCGCTGAAGCAGCACTACCCGTCGTTACGCATGCCCGACCGCTTCCTGACCTTCGGCTCGTGGATCGGCGGGGACCGCGACGGCAACCCGAACGTCACCGCGGATGTGACGGCCGAGACGTTGCGCCTCCACCGCGGTCTTGCCCTGGAGCGACACCGCGCCGCCGCCCGCACCCTCGACCGCTCGCTCAGCATCTCGGCCGAACTGGCTGAGGTCAGCCCAGCACTCCAGGAGGCAGTCGACCGGTACGGTGAGCCCGGCGGCCACCTGGCCTTCCTGCGCGCGCGCTATCCGCACGAGCCCTACCGCCACTATGCGGCCCAGATCAGCGCCGATCTGGCCGACGCTTCGGCCGGTGACATGGTCGCCCGCCTGAAAGGCGCCGACCTGCCGCCGCTGCGTATCAAGCAGATGACTGACCTGCTCGAACCGCTCCAGCTGATGGAGCGGACTCTGCGCGAATCGGGGATGGGCGACATCGCCGCGACCGACCTGGATCAGGCGATCCGCCAGGCGCGCGCCTTCGGCCTGCACGCCGCGCGGCTCGACCTGCGCCAGTACAGCGACTACAACACGGCCGTCCTCGACGAGATCTTCCACCGGCTCGGCTTGATGGAGGGCTTCGGCGCGATGAGCGGCGACGAGCGCGCCGTCGCCCTGACCGACCAGCTGGCCGAACCCGCGCCAGATCTGTCAGCCCTGACCGACCTCTCGCCCGAGGCAACCGAGACATTGGCCCTGTTTGGCATCCTCAAGCGTGCGGTGGACTACTATGGCACGGAGTTGTTCGGCCCTTACATCGTCAGCATGACCCACGGGCCGGAGGACATCCTCGCCCCGCTCCTGCTGGCCCGCTGGCACGGCCTCTGCCTGCAACCTGACAGCGACCGTGAAGGACTGACCTTCACGCCTCTGTTCGAGACGCGCGACGACCTCCGCAACGCGCCCGCGATCATGACAGCCCTGTTCACCCATCCCGGCTACGCCCCTCACCTGGCCCGGGCCGGCCGCGCGCAAACGATCATGATCGGCTACTCCGATAGCAACAAAGACGCCGGCTACCTGGCCGCCAATTGGGAGCTGTACCAGGCCCAGGAGGCGCTGGCCGATACCTGTCGCGAACACGACGTGGTGATGACGCTCTTCCACGGGCGGGGCGGAACCATCGCTCGCGGCGGCGGTCCGGCCAACCGGGCCATCCTCGCCCAACCACCCGGCTCGGTCGCCGGCCGCATCCGCATCACCGAGCAGGGCGAAGTGATCGAGGACCGCTACGGCCACCCGGCTATCGCGCGTCGCCACCTGGAACAGGTCGTCCACGCCGTGCTGATGGCCAGCGCGCCGGAACACTACAAGCTCCAGACGAAGCCGGCAGCGTCGTGGCGCGCCACCATGGATGAGCTGGCCGCGATCTCCTACCGCGACTACCGGAACTTGATCTACGAGACGCCGGAGTTGCTGACTTACTGGATGCAGGCCACGCCGATGGACGAGATCAGCCAGATGCGGATCGGCTCGCGGCCGTCGCGCCGCACCGCCAATGCCACCTTCGCCAGCCTGCGCGCCATCCCGTGGGGGTTCAGCTGGATGCAGAGCCGCCACGTGCTGCCCGGCTGGTATGGAGTCGGCGCGGCGCTGGACGCCGTCATGGCGTCACCCGGCGGGCTGAACACGCTGCAAGAGATGTATCGGGAGTGGCCCTTCTTCCGCACGGTGCTCGAAAACGCCCAGGTCGCGCTGGCCCAGGCCGACCTGGGCATCGCGCGGCTGTACGCCGGCCTCGTGGAAGACGACCGCGTGCGCGAGCTGGTCTTCGGCCGCGTCGAGTCCGCCTTCCACCTGGCCGTAAGCTCGATCCTGCGCGTCACCGGCCAGCGCGAACTGCTGGACAATGACCCCGTCTTGCAGCGCGCCGTGCGCCGCCGCAACCCCTATATCGACCCACTGAATTTCATCCAGGTCAGCCTGTTGCGCCGCCTGCGCGCCCTGCCGAACCCGGACGGCCCCGAAGCCCAGGCGCTGCGCGAAACCATCTTCCTGACCATCAACGGCATCGCCTCCGGCCTCAAGAACACCGGTTAAGGGGTTGCCGGGCGGCGCGCGTCCGGGCCCCGCCAATTCGTGAAAATTCGCGCAATCTGCGGATAATCCACGGTATGGAGCCGATCCGCATTGAACTGCCGACCGGGCTGGGCGTCGGTCCGGTCAATGCCTACCTGTTCGACCGGCCGGAGGTGGTGCTCGTCGACGCGGGCATCAAGACCGACGAGTGCTGGGAGGCGCTGGCGGCCGCCCTGGCCGAACGAGGCCTGACCCCCGCCGACATCTCCCGCGTCGTCATCACCCATGCCCACGTCGATCATTACGGTCTGGCCGCCCGGCTGGCGACGGACTGCGACGCCAGTGTCTGGGTATCGGAGTTGGGCGCGCCGTGGCTGCGCTCGACGGCCGCGATGTGGCACCAGCGCCTCGTCTACTACCGCGACGACTTCCTGGCCCACCTCGGCCTGCCGCAAGAGGCGGTGGAACGCACGCTGGCCGGCATGGAGGCCCTCGGCCGCCTGGCCGACCCGGTGCCGGCCGAACGGCTGGTGACCTTCAAGCTTGACGGCGTCCTGCAAATGGGCGGGATGGCGTGGCAGGTCATCCACACGCCCGGGCACGCCAGCATGCAGACCTGCTTCTACCAGCCCGAGACGCGCCAACTCATCTCGGCCGATATGCTGCTGGCCATCGCGCCGACGCCGGTCGTCGAGCAGCCGCCGCCGGGCAGCACCGCCCGCGTGCCCGCGCTGCCGCTGTTCCTGCAGTCGCTTGCCACGCTCGAGGCGCTGCCCATTGACCACGTCTATCCCGGTCACGGCCGCCCGTTTGGCGATCCGCGCCGGGTCATGGCCCGCCAGAGGGAGCGCATCCTCGGCCGCAAGGCGGAGTGCCTGGGGCTCATCCGCCAGGGCACCGGCAGCGTGCCCGAATTGCTTGACACCATGTATGCCCATCAGCCCGGCCCGTACCGCACCGTCGGCCTGTGGATGCTGATCGGCTACCTTGACCTGCTGCTGGCCGACGGCCTCATCCGGCAGGAGGACCGTGACGGCCTGTGGCACTACGTTGCGACATGAATGACGGCCGGCTGTTTGCGAATGCGACGGATGATGGCAGCGACGTCAGGCAACAGGAGTTATCCGGATGCCATCCGCCACAATCCATGATGGATCGATTGCACTGATGAAAGGCCCGCTCGATTCGCTCAAGGTTCTCGATTTCTCCGCGCTGTTGCCCGGTCCCTATGCCACGATGGTCATGGCCGACCTCGGGGCCGACGTCGTGCGCGTCGAGGGGCCGGGCCGGCCGGACATGGCCCGCTTCCTGCCGCCGTTTGACGCCGACACCTCCGCCTGGCACGGGGTCCTCAACCGCAACAAGCGCTCGCTGGCGCTTGACCTGAAGCGGCCGGAAGCAGCGGCCATCATCCACCGCCTGGTCGACCCGGAAGGGGGCTTCGATATCGTCATCGAGCAGTTCCGGCCAGGGGTGATGGACCGCCTCGGCCTGGGCTACGAGGCCCTGCGGGCGACGAACCCGCGAATCATCTACTGCGCCATCACCGGCTACGGCCAGACAGGGCCCTGGCGCGACAAAGCCGGCCACGATCTCAACTTCCTGGCCCTTTCCGGCGCGCTGAGCCACAGCGGCCGCCGCAGCGAGCGCCCGCCCCTGCACGGCATGCAGGTGGCCGACGTGGGTGGCGCGTTCGGCGCGCTGGTCGGCGTGCTGGCGGCGGTCATCGAACGCGACAGGACCGGCGAAGGCCAGTACGTCGACATCAGCATGTTCGACCTGATGGTCGCCTGGCAGGCCCACACCATCGCTGCCTACCTCATCGCGGGAGAAGTGCCGGAACCGGAGGGGATGTTGCTCAACGGCGGCCACCCGTACGACACCTACCGGACCGCCGACGATCGGGCGCTGGCCGTGGCCAGTCTGGAGCCCAAGTTCTGGGAGGGCTTCTGCCAGGCCATCGGGCGGCCGGACCTGATCAAGCCCGGACTGACGCCGGACCTGGGCGCGCTGGGTCCGGTCAAGGCGGCCGTTGCCGAGACACTCCGGACGCGCACGCTGGCCGAGTGGCTGGCGATCTTCGAACCGCTCGATGTTTGCGTCGAGCCGGTACTGACCGTTCCGGAGATGCTCGAGCATCCGCAGACCCGGGCGCGCGAGCTCCTGGTCGAGACGCCGACGGCCGGCGGCCGCCACCAGCGGCAGATCGGCAGCCCGTTCCGGCTGTCAGGTTCGCGCCCGGCTTACCAATCAGCCGGCGCGCCCCTCGGCGCGCACAGCGAAGAGGTCCTGGCGGCCGCCGGTTATTCTATCGACGAGATCACCCTGCTGCGCGCGAGCGGGGTGATCGCCGGCCATGAAGGACAGTAGGCGAGTCACCGGCCGGCGCGGCCGGACATGCCGGATGAACGTATCCAAGCGCCAGGGGCCGGCAATCGCTGTTCGACATCCGCGCCCATTGTGACGCCCGGCCGTCCGGCATTTGGAGGAAAGCATGAAGGTCCAGCCATTCAACCAGCCCGCCCCGCGGCTGGGCAACCAGTACGACGAAGACCGCGTCCTGCGCTCCTACCTGGCGCGGGTGCTGCCGGCCGATGTGGCCGAGCGGGTGACACCGGCGCTGCGCGAGATGGGCGAGCTGAGCGGCGGCGAGCTGTATACCCTCCAGCTGCAAGACCGGCTGAACGAACCGGTCCTGACCCAGTGGGACGCCTGGGGCGAGCGCATCGACCGGATCGAGGTTTCGCCGCTCTGGAAGCGGGCCGAACGACTGGCGGCCGAAGCCGGCGTCGTCGCCACCGCCTATGAAGGGGCATTCGGCCGCTTCTCCCGACCGGTCCAGTTTGCACTGGCCTATCTTTTCCACCCTTCGACCGACGTCTACACCTGCCCGCTTGCCATGACCGACGGCGCTGCCCGCACGTTGCTTGGCTCCGGCAACCGGGCGCTCGCCGCCCGGTCGGTCCCGCACCTGACCAGCCGCGATCCCGCGACGTTCTGGACGAGCGGCCAATGGATGACCGAGTCCACCGGCGGCTCAGACGTGGGCAGTTCCGAGACCATCGCCTGTCGCGAGGGCGACGGCTGGCGATTGTACGGTCGCAAGTGGTTCACGTCGGCGACAACCTCGCCCATGACGCTGACGCTGGCCCGGCCCGAAGGCAACGGCCCCGGCGGCCGGGGGCTGGCCCTCTTCTATCTCGAGCTGCGCGATCAGGACGGCCGGCTGAACGGCATCAGCGTCAACCGGCTCAAGGACAAGCTGGGCACGCGCAAGGTGCCGACGGCCGAGCTGACGCTCGACGGGGCGCTCGCCGTGCCGGTCGCCGGCCTCGACAACGGCGTGCGGGCCATCATCCCCATGCTCCACCTGACCCGCACCTGGAACAGCGTCATGGCGGCGGCCACGATGCGGCGCGGGATGGCCCTGGCCCGTGACTATGCCCGCCGGCGAGTGGCCTTCGGCGCGCCGCTGTCCGCCCAGCCGCTCCACGTCGACACGCTCGCGGGCCTCCAGGCCGAGACAGAGGCCGCCTTCCACCTGAGCTTCTTCCTGGTCGAGCTGGTCGGCCGCGACGAGGCCGGCGAGATAAGCGCCGAGCAGGCGGACCTGTTGCGGCTGCTGACATCGATCGCCAAGCTGACGACGGGTCGGCAGGTGGCGGCCGTCGCCGGCGAGGTGCTGGAAGCCCACGGCGGCGCGGGCTATGTCGAGGACACGGGCCTGCCGCTCCTCCTGCGCGACGCCCAGGTCATGCCGATCTGGGAAGGGACGACCAACGTCCTTGCCCTCGACGCGCTGCGGGCGCTGTCGCACGGCGACGGCGGACTGGCCGCGCTGTCCGACGAGATCAGCCGGCGCGTGGCAGCGGCCCGCGAGCCGTCGCTGGCGGAGGCCGGGAGCGTGGCCGAAGCCGCGGTCGCCCGCGCGCTGTCCTGGCTCCGCGAGACGACCGGTCTGGGGCGGCCCCCCCTCGAAGCCGGCGCTCGCCGCTTCGCCCTGACGCTTGGGCGGTCGCTGGCCCTGGCGTTGCTGGTGGACCACGGCCAGTGGTCGCTTGACCACGAGCGTGACGGCCGGGCGGCGGCGGCTGCCGTGCGCTTCAGCCGGTCACCGATCGACCTCGTCGCTCCGGCCAACCTGGATGCGTCGCTGGCGCTGGCCAACGACACTCCGCTGGGCTGAAGATGATTTGCGTCCGGTACCTCCGGCGTTTAGAATGTACGTAGCAAAATCCAGCGCGGCCGCGCGCGGCAGGGGGTTCACAGTGAACCTGAGCAGCAATTCCTCGCTCTTTCTCGTCGGCCTCGGAATTGGCTTCCTGGTCGCCCTTGTCGGTGGGGCAGTCGAATACCGGCTGCATCTTCGCCGCGACCAGATGCCCGTCGCCCGGGTCCCCGGGTGCCTGCTCTACACCATCGCGGGTCTAATCTTCGCCGGCATCGTGGCCGTCGTCGCCTCGCTCTTCCTGACCGGTGGCGTCTGGGCGGCGCTGGTCATGGGCGTGGGCGTGCTGGCCGGGTTCTACGGCGGGTTCATCTTGCTGGTTGTCCTCTGGTTGGCCATCGATAGTCGCAGGGCGCCGGCTCATCCGCCTGCGGAACCCTCCGCCCCGTCCGAGGCTGTCTCCCTGCCGTCTGATTCAGCCTCCTGACCGGCCGCTCCCGGACTCCTGATGCTAAACCCGCGCGTCATCGCCTCGATCGCCCTTGTGGGCCTGGGCATTGGCGTCATGTACTGGATCGAAGGGCTTTCCGGCATGCTGGTCGGATCGTTCTTCTTCATCGCCGCGCTTTCGCTCTGGACCCTTCCCTCCGGCATCTTTCACCGCGGGCAGGGACGCCTTGACCCCAGCCAGCAACGCATCAGCAATGTCCTGCTCGGTACCGGACTCGGGCTCCTGGGCGGGGTCGTTGCGGCCGTTTTGCTGCCGCCCCAGTGGTTCCTGGTCCTGTCCCTGGTCGTGGTGATCGTCGTCGGCGTGTGGTGGTTCCGCCAATCCTGACGAGGACCAGATGACCGACGCCTACAACCTGCGGACGCTCAGCCTCCCACGCCTCTCCGGCGCGCCGCTTCGCCTCTTCGCCGCCGCGCTGGACCGCGCCTGGACGCGCCGCCTGCTGACCGGGCGGTTGCTGACCCAGGGTGGCATCGCCGCCCTGCGCGAGAACCGCTTTCCGGAGCCGCCCACGTTCTATCCCATGCACCTGCCGGAGGCCACCTCCGCCTGCGCGCTGCCGCCGGCGGACGCGCGTGCGGTCGAGCGGGCCGTCCTGGAACGCTTCAACAACGAGCCATTCCCCAACCTGGTCGACTATGCCCGTGCCTACCGGGAAGGGCGGGCGACGCCGCTGTCCGTCGCCGAGGCCGCTCTTGAAGCCATGGCGCAGAGCGACGCCGGCAGCCGGCCGTTGCGCGCCTTTCGGATGAGCCTGCGCGACGACGTGCTCGCCCAGGCGGCGGCGTCGACCGAACGCTTCCGCGCCGGGCGGCCGCTGGGCTTGCTGGACGGCGTGCCGATGGCGATCAAGGATGAGGTGGACATGGCGCCGTACGACACGACAGTCGGCACGTGTTTCCTCGGTGGCGCGCCCGCCCGCGAAGACAGCACGGTCGTGGCCCGCCTGCGCGAGGCCGGCGCCCTGCTGCTCGGCAAAGCCAACATGCACGAACTCGGCATCAACCCCGATGGCTTCAACGAGCATTTTGGCACCGTCCGCAACCCCTACAACCTGGACTGCCACGCCGGCGGGAGTTCGAGCGGTTCGGCCGCGGCCGTGGCGGCCGGTCTTTGCCCCGTTTCGATCGGCGCAGACGGCGGCGGATCGATCCGCATCCCGGCCGCCTTGTGCGGGCTGGTCGGTCTCAAGGCCACCTTCGGCCGGGTCAGCGAGGCCGGGGCCGCGCCGCTGACCTGGACCATGGGCCATCTGGGGCCGATCGGCGCTACCGTCGCTGACGTCGCCCAGGTCTACGCCTGCATCGCCGGCCCTGATACGCGCGACGCGCTGAGCCAGCATCAGCCACCGGTCTGCATGGAGGGCTGGGACCGGCGCGAGCTGAGCGGCCTCACGCTCGGCGTCTACCGTCCGTGGTTCGAGCACGCCGATCCGCAGATCGTCGAGGCCTGTGACCACTTGCTCCGCCACCTGGCCGACGCCGGCGCAACCGTCCGCGAGATCGTCATCCCCGAACTGGATGAGATGCGCATCGCCCAGGCGGTGACCATCCTGAGCGAAATGGCCGCGGCGATGGACCGCCACGGCGATGCCTGCCTGCAGTTGAGCGCCTCGACCCGCATCAACCTGACGCTGGGGCGCGCGGCCGCGGCCACCGACTACGCCACCGCCCAACGGGTACGCACCCGCGGCCTGGACACCTCCCGCCGGCTCTTCGCCGAGGTGGATGCGATCATCACGCCGGCCACGGCCGTGGTCGCCCCGCGCATCCCCGACGATGGCCTGCCGGCCGGCTGGTCGGACCTGGGCACGGTGACCGAGCTGATGCGTTTCGCCTTCCCCGCCAACTTGCTGGGCCTGCCGGCGATCAGTTTCCCGGCCGGCTACACGCATGAAGGGTTGCCGATCGGCATGCAGGCCCTCGGCCGTCCGTGGGAAGAGCACGTCTTGCTGCGCATCGCCTCGACCGCCGAGCAGTTCGTCGAGCGCCGCCGCCCGCCGTACTTCTTCGACCCGACGCTGGCCTGGTCGGGCAAAAAGACGGTCACCGTCCATGCCGACCTGCTGGACTGAGGATCGATCCGGCCGTGACGCGACCATCTCGCCACTCAGCGTGAATCTTGCGAACGACCCTTAACGGAGCGTGATATGGACCTGACCTTACGCGAATGCCAGCAGCAGGTGGACGACTGGATCCAGACGGTCGGCGTGCGCTATTACTCGGAGTTGACGAACCTGGCCGTGCTGGTCGAGGAAGTCGGCGAGGTCGCCCGGCTGATGTCCCGGCTGTACGGCGACCAGAGCTTCAAGGCCTCCGACCGGGGCCGGGACCTTGCCGATGAGTTCGCCGACGTCCTGTTCGTCCTCGTCTGCCTGGCCAACCAGACCGGGGTGGACCTGACGGCCGCTTTCGAGCGCAACCTGGCCAAGAAGACGGACCGGGATCGCGACCGCCACGCCAACAATCCCAAACTCCGAACCTCCCCCGCCGACGGCCGCGACCAGGAAGGCGAGGCATGAAACATGAGAGCAAGATTGCGCCGGATGGGGCATTGTTTGCATTTATGCCGGTATCTGGGCTAATCTGCCCCATCTGCGGATGATCGCTTCGGAGTGTTCCATGGACGATCCGCGCCGGGCTATTGGTTTTGAGTTTGAATCGAAGACCCTCACCTATGACGAACGGGACGTCAGCCTGTACGCGCTGTCTGTGGGCGCGGCGGCCGATCCGCTCGATGTATCCGACCTGGCCTTCGTCTACGAACTGGCGGGCAGCGGGCTGAGAGTCCTGCCGACCTTTGCGGTCACCCTCGGATTGTCCGTCCTGTGGCAGCTGTCGGCCGCGCCGGGGATGCGCTTCAACCCGGCGCTGTTGCTCCACGGCGAGCAGTACCTGCACGTGCCGCGTCCGTTGCCTCTGGCGGCGACCGTCACCAACCGCGCCCGCGTCGCCCAGGTCTATGACAAAGGCTCCGGCGCGCTCGTCCTGCTCGACGTTCACAGCGAAGACGCGAACGGCACGCCTGTCGCCTTCAACCAGGTCTCGGTCTTCATCCGCGGTCTGGGCGGCTTTGGCGGCGAGCGCGGCCCGAGCAGCGCGACCGAGGTCCCCGGCGACCGGCCGCCCGACGCCGTCTTTACCCAGCGCATCCCGGAAAACCAGGCCCTGCTCTACCGGCTGACCTCCGGCGACCGCAACCCGCTCCATGCCGATCCCGCCTTCGCCGCCGCCGGCGGCTTTCCGCGGCCAATCCTGCACGGCCTCTGCAGCTTCGGCTATGCCGTGCGCGCGGTCCTGCGGACGTTCGCCGGCAATGATCCCGGCCGATTCCGCAGCGCCCGCACGCGCTTCAGCCGCCACGTCTTCCCCGGCGAGACGCTCGTCACCGAAATGTGGCGCGACGAGGGCGTCGCGGATGGTCTCGGCCGCGTCCTCTTCCGGTGTCGGGTCGCCGAGCGAGATGAAATCGTGCTGACGAACGCAGCGGTGGAGCTGGCCGGGGAGTGACTGCGACCCACGGCATGCTGGCGCGACCCTGATCGCCAGACAAGGAGCACCTGATGGCATCCGAGGTGACAAAACTCGACCTTCGCAAGCAGTACAAGCATCTTTACAGCCCCTCACCGAAGCGGATCGAGGTGGTCGACGTGCCGCCGCTCACCTTTGCCATGGTTGACGGGACGATTCCGCCGGATGAGGCGCCGGGGACGTCGGCCGCATTCCAGGAGGCGGTGAACGCTCTCTACAGCCTGTCGTACACGCTCAAGTTCATGGTCAAGCTACGGCCGGTCGACCCGATCGACTACCCGGTCATGGCGCTTGAGGGGCTGTGGGCGGCCGCGTCAGGGCGGTACGATCCCGGCAGGCCCGACACCTGGCTGTACACGGTCATGATCATGCAGCCGGAGTTCGTCACCCCGACCCTGTTCGATGAGGCGCTGGCCGCGGCGCTGAAGAAGAAGCCCGGTCCGGGGCTGGCCCGGCTACGGCTCGAACGCTTTCACGAGGGGCCGTCGATCCAGGTCATGCATGTCGGCCCCTACAGCACGGAGCCGGAGACGGTTGCCAGGATGGACGCGTTCGCCGCCGAACACGGCTACACCCTGCACGGCCGCCACCACGAGATCTACCTGAGCGACCCATTGCGCACCGCGCCGGAGAGGATGAAGACCATCCTGCGCCATCCCATCTTGCCGTCGAGTGGAGGTTGAGCCGTGAACAAAGCCGACATCCTGACCCTGTTCGACTACAACTACTGGGCCGACGCCCTTGTCCTGGCGCAGGCGGCCGCGCTGCCGCCCAGCGAGTGCGAAGCGCCCGTGCCCGGATTGAACGGCAATACCCTCAAGAAGACCCTGGTACATGTCCTGGCGGCCGAGCAGATCTGGCGCTTGCGCTGCCTCGACGGCATCTCTCCCGCCGGCGCGCTGTCGCCCGATATGTTCCCGTCGTTCGACGCGCTCAAACAGCGTTGGGATCAGGAAGAACAGCTCATGCGGCAGGGGTTGGCCCGGCTGCCCGAGGAGAAGCTGGGCGAGACCTTCGCCTATCAGACCACGAAGGGGACCACGGCGCGCAACGTGCGCTGGCAGGCGCTGGTCCATGTGGTCAACCACGGCACGCAACACCGGGCCGAAGCCGGCGTGGTGCTCTCCTCGCTCGGCCGCTCGCCGGGCGACCTCGACCTGATCCGCTTCCTGCGGGAGCGTGACGGCAACGGGCCGGCTCACTCGTAGGCCAGTGTCTCGCGCACGCTCAGCCGCACCGCCGACAGAGCCGGCGCCAGGCTCGACAGCGCGGCGATGACACCCACAGCCGCCAGCCACATCAAGGGCGCCCGCCAGTCGAAAGCATAGTTGAGCGGGCGGCTCAGGAACGCCCGACCTACTTGCCAGCTCATGGCCCGGCTGATCGGCTGGGCCAGGACGAGCGCCCCGGCCCACGACAGCAACCCGATCACCAGCCCTTCGGCGACGACGATGCGCATCACCGCGCCGTTCGACGCGCCCACGGCCCGCAGGACGCCGATCTCGCGCCGCCGCTCCAGCACGTTGATGCTCATCGTGCCCATCAGTCCCAGCCCGCCGACCAGCGCCAGCAACGCCGCCAGGACGAGCAGGATGACGGTCAGGATGTTGAAGCGCTCGCTGAAAATGCGCCGGTCTTCCGAACCCGTGCGGGTCGAACGGACGCCGATGCCGTCCCTCTCCAGCCGGCCAACCACGGCCGCCAGCACGGCCGTGTGGGTCCCGGGGGCGTCGTCGACCGTCGTCAGGCGCAGCGTGTCCGTCCGGTCCGGGTGACCGTCCAGACGCGAAAGCGCATCGGCCGAGGTGTAGACCACCGTCGGCGCGACCGGCGTCTGGAAGGCGCGGGCCACGCCGACGATCGGCCACGCCACTTCCTCGTCGCCGATGCGCAGCCGCAGCCCTTCGCCGAGGGCCAGCGACGGCTCGTCGCGCAGCAGGGCCTGCGGCACCACGACGGCCGCCTCGCCCGGCAACAGCCAGCGGCCCTCAACGACGTCGGCGCTGTAACGGGTCGTCTCGACCGGCAGGCCATTGACGATCAGCGATCCCCCATCCGCGCCATCCTCATGCAGCAGGATCGCCGAACGGACGAGCCAGTACTCCGAAGCGGCGATGCCCGGGGTCCCGGCCAGCGAGCGGCTTACCTGCGCTGCCCGCGAAGCGTCTGCCAGGTGTATCTGCACGTCGGCGACCTGATCGGTCAGGGCCGCTTCCAGGGTGCGGAAAAGCGAAGCCCGGACACTCCAGGCGGTCATGAACAGGGCGCCGCCCAGCGACAGCGTCAGCAAGGTGCGGAACAGGCGGCCGCGCCGGCGGAAGGTGTTGCGCAGCGAGAGGCGCATCGGCCGCGACAGGGGCAGGCGGTCCTGCAAACGGAGCAACCGGCGGCTGCGCTCGCCCGGCGCCGACTCCCCGTCAAGCCCGTGGGGCTGCAGCGTCTGCTGCACGGTCTGCCCGGCCGCCCCCCGGATCGGCCCAAGCGCGGCCAGCAGCGGCACGACCAGCCCGACGACGACCTGGAGCCCGACGACGATCCAGACCGGCCGGACGGGACCCAGGTCGAAGTTGAGCTGCCCGGCGATGAAACGCGAGAAGCCATGCCCGGCGAAGACGGACGCGGGCACAGCCAGCAGGAGCGCGCCGACGCCGAACAGCAGTACCAGCCGCAGGTAAATGCCGGCGATCTGGGCAGGCCGGCCCCCGACCGCCTTCATCACGCCGATCTGCCGCTGCTGCTGAACCAGCATGGCGACGATGACGTTGATGGCCAGCAGCACGCTGAGCAAGACGGCCAGGACGCCCAGCAATCCCATGATCAGGGTGATCGTCGGCAGGAAGTCATCGATGAACTGCGCCCCCGGCTCCGGCACCTCGGTCCAGTCGATAGTCTCGCCGTCGCGCTCCAGCTTGTCGCCCACCGCAGCGGCCAGTTGTTGCAAGTGGGCCACATCGTCCTGCCTCTCGGCCGCCAGCAGATGCAACTGGTTATAGCGGGCCGGCAGCCCCAACCATTCCAGCGTCTCCACCGCCACGTAACCGTAGGGAACGCCCGTCACCTGGGCCGGAGCCTGGTTCATGTCGTGGGTCAGGCCGGCGATGGGCAGCGGCCGCCGCGTGCCGTCGGCCGTCTCCAGCCAGAGCGTGTCGCCGACGGCCAGCCCGGTCTGCGGCAGCGAGTTTCGCTCCAGGAGGATGGTCCGCTCCCTGGGCGGCCAGTCGCCGCGCCACGGCCTGACCTGGTCCACGAAACTGCGGTCATAGTCGCTGAGGGCAAACAGCTGGAGATCATGCCATTCGCCGGCTCCGTCGCGGTAGCGCACGACGGTGGCAAAGCGCGCTTCGGCCGCGGCGATGCCGGCCATATGGCTGACGCTGGTCGCCAATTCCGCGTCGAAGGGCGAGGTATGCAGGCGAATACTGGCCGGATGGATCGAAGCGACCTGCCCCGGCAGTTCCAGTTCCAGATTGATCCGGGCGGTCAGGATCAGGCCGAAGGTGAAGACGCCGACGGCAATGGACAGGATGACCATCGCCGACCGCGCCTTCTCGCCCCACAGGTCGCGCCAGGCTTTCTTCCAACGGAGGGACATAGGGAACTCAGCAACAGGTCGCGGGAGGCCCTGCGGCTGCCTCTTCAAGTACCTGTCCGGACAATAGACCGGTGACGCGGCGCTGTCAAACGAATTGCCGGGGCGTGTCTGGCGTGCGACAATGCGCTCTCCCGGTTCGGTCCAATCAACCGAGAGACAGGGCAGAATGCGTACACTGTGGCAGTACCTGAAACTTCATCGTGGCTGGGTCTTCCTGGCCCTCTTGCTCGCGGCCGTCGCCCAGATCCTGCAACTCATCGACCCGCTGATCCTCGGGCGGGTCATCGATGACTACGTGCTCAACCCGACGAACCTGCCCCAAGAGGAACTGATCCGCGGCGCGGCGGGCTGGTTGCTGCTCGCCCTGGGTATCTCGCTCACGGCGCGCCTGGCCAGCACCATTCAAGACTACATCTTGACCCTCATCGCCCAATCGGCCGGCAAGCACATCTTCGACGACGGCTTGCGGCAGACCCTGCGGCTGTCGTTCCAGGAATACGACGACACCAGCAGCGGTGAGGCGCTGGCAGTGCTGCAGAAGGTCCGGGCGGACAGCCAGTCGTTCATCATGTCGGCCGTCGATGTGTTCTTCTCGACGATCATCAGCGTTGGCTTCATCCTGTGGTATGCCGTCACGCGGTCCTGGCTGCTCATCCCCGTCTTCATCATCGGCGTGGTGATCCTCGGCGGCCTCACCGGGTTGCTAAGCCAGCGCGTCCGGCTGCTTCAGCGGGCGGTTGTCAAGGACACGTCGCGCGCCTATGGGTCGATAACCGAATCAGTCCGCAACATCGAGTTGATCAAGAGCCTGGGCCTAACCCGGTCGGAGGTCCGACGGCTTCAAGTCTACACCCAGCGCATCTTCGATCTCGAGATGGAAAAGGTGCGGAAGGTCCGGTCGATCCGCTTTCTGCAGGGGACGATCATCAACGTCCTGAAGCAGTCGATCCTTTTCATCCTGCTCTGGCTCATCTTCGCCAACGTGCTCTCGACCGGTGAACTGGTCTCACTCCAGGTCATCCTCAATACGGTCTTCGGCCCGATGCAGCAGATGGGCACGTTTGTTCTCAGCTATCGCGAGGCGGAAGCCTCGTTGCAGAATTTCGAGCAGCTCATGCAGCGGCCAGTCGAGCAGCGACCGGAAGAGCCGGTTGACCTGGGCCCGCTGGAGACCTTCCGCTTCGAGGACGTCGTCTTCCGTCACCGCAACGCCCAGGAGAATGCTGTCGACGGTGTTTCCTTCAGCGCCGCCCTGGGCGACACGATCGCCTTCGTCGGCCCGTCGGGGTCGGGCAAATCGACGCTGGTCAAGCTGCTGGTCGGACTCTACCGGCCAACAGCGGGCACGATATTCATCGACGAGGTACCGGCCAACGACATCCGTTACAACCGCTTTCGCCGCCAGATCGGCTTCGTCACACAGGACCCGCAGTTGTTTTCGGGCACCATCCGCGAGAACCTGCAATTCGTCAGCCCGGACGCGACCGACAAGCAGATGATGAAGGCCCTGGAGATGGCCTCGGCGCTGGAACTGATGGAGCGCTCCGGGCAAGGCCTGGATACGCGCCTGGGCGAAGGCGGCCGCCGGGTGTCCGGCGGAGAGCGCCAGCGCCTGTCCATCGCCCGCGCACTGCTGCGGGAGCCGCGCCTGCTCATATTCGACGAGGCGACCTCGGCCCTCGATTCGCTGACGGAACGCGAGATCACCAACGTCATCCGCGACGTGTCCTCCGATTCCTCACGGATCGTCATCCTCATCGCCCACCGCCTGAGCACGATCGCCCATGCCGACACGATTTACGTCCTGGAGCGCGGTCGAGTCGTGGAGCAAGGCGGCCACGACGACCTGCTGGCGAAGCCGGGGTTGTACTTCGCCATGTGGCGGCAGCAGGCGGGCGAACGGGATGCGCGGCTGATCGTTCCGGAGTTACGCCAGCCCGCAACGGCCGGGGAATCTCCGGCCATACCAGGCTCCGGCTAATCTGCCCCTCATACAGGCTTCATTTGGGCTGTTCCAGCGCCGCCATTGATCGGCGCCAGGCTCTCACCTATCGACTGTGTCTGAAAAGCCCCGGCCTATCTTTGTGCACTAGAGGCGTAGCTTTCACGTTCTGCGGCTCGTAGACTGAATAGCTGCCTGGATGGCGACATCCAGCGGGAGGTTCGAATGACATATCGATCAACGCCGGCGACGAAGCATATCGCGCTGGTCGCCCACGACAGCCAAAAGCGAAACTTGCTGACCTGGGCCAAATACAACCGGACGACGCTGAGCCAGCACCGGCTCTACTCAACCGGCACCACAGGCTCAATGTTGGAGACCCAGCTCGAGCTGGACATGAACAAACTAAAAAGCGGCCCCCTGGGCGGCGACCAACAGCTCGGCGCGAAGATCGCCGAAGGTGAGATAGACTTCGTCATCTTCTTCTGGGATCCGTTGGAGGCGCAGCCCCACGATCCCGATGTCAAAGCGTTGCTGCGAATGGCCGTCGTCTGGAACATCCCGATGGCCTGCAATCGGGCGTCGGCCGACATGATGATATCCTCTCCATTGATGCACGAGTCCTATGTACGCGAGATACCGGATTACGAGGCCTACCAGCAGCGGGCGATCGTCCTGGACGAAGAACCGGAGGAGCTTCTGCCGGTAGCTGTCTAGTCCCCCGCGTTCTGTTCAGCCTCCGAACGGAAGCGTCATCGACCCTTCCATACTACCTCCTGAACTGAATCGGCTAGTGGCTCGGCTGCTAGCCGATGTTCAGGGCACACTCAAAGATAGGTTCGTCGCCCTTGTCCTCCACGGCTCTCTTGTCCTGGGCGACTTCACTCCCGGCCGCAGCGACATAGACATTGAACCAGCTGGATGAGGTGCTGGGCCTGGTCCGGGAAACGCTTCGGCGGTCCGACATACCATCACCCGGATTAGGTTGGACACGAATCGAATAGTCATTGGACTGTTGCCACGTAACTGGAACCCTTACACTCCAGGTAACCTGGTTTCGAGCCGGTCTGTGTGATATCCAGGATGGAGGTGAAGGTACCATGCAACATCACAGGTTTACAGCCGGAGCCAAGAGTGTCCAGCCATTTGCGATGTTACTTCTTTGTCTGGGGCTTACTGTGCCCGCCTGTACGAGTAACCCACCTGCCGAGGCAGTCGGTACCACCCCAACTGTGGCCGGTGGTGCGACCCTCACCGTGTCGCCAACGATACTGGCCACGGGGCTGCCCACTGAGCCGGCGCCAACTGCGACCCTCCCGCCAACCGCTGTACCCACCGCCGCGCAGGCTGTTGCGCCCACGCAGGATGCTGCACCCACGCAGGCTGCCACGCCCGAAGCTGAAGCGGCGATCGTCGGTATTGAACTGGTGGCGTCCATCACTGGTGACAAGATACCATTCCGGTTGCCGGTAGGTATTTCGTTTGACGCTGACAGCAACTTCTATGTCGTAGACAGCAAGAACCAACGAGTCGTCCAGTTCGGTCCGGCAGGCGATCCGCTAATGTCCTGGGGCGAAGAAGGCAGTGGACCAGGGCAATTCAACTTCGTCGAGGGCGCCGATGGTTATGGCGGTATCGCCGTTGATGCAGCAGGCAACGTCTACGTCACAGACACGCACAATGCACGCGTCCAGAAGTTTGCAGCCGATGGGACGTATATCCTTGAGTGGGGTGCTCATGGAACCGGAGATGGGCAGTTCCAGTTCCCTTTGGGCATCGCAGCCGGTCCAAAGGGCAGGATTTATGTCGGAGACTACGGTCGCTCTGACGTTCAGGTATTCGATGACCAGGGCCATTTCCTGGGCAAATGGGGCGAGCTCGGCCCGGCTGATGGGCAGTTCAACCAACTCTCCTACATGGCAGTCGACAACGCGGGCAATGTCATTGTGGCCGACACTTATAACGACCGGATTCAGCTCTTCGACGCGGACGGACGTTTCCTTCGGCAGTGGGGCGGCGCGGGTGTTGCTGACGGGCGGTTCAATCGGCCCTATGGTGTGGCAGTAGATGCGCAGGGCAGGGCCTACACGGCCGAATACAAAGGCAATCGCATTCAGGTCTTCGCCGAAGACGGGACTTTTCTCTTCAGGTGGGGCGAATCAGGCAAGGGCGACTACCAATTCAAGGAGCCAAGTGGAATCGCGGTTGGCCCCGACGGCCTGATCTACGTGACCGACTACGGGAACAACCGCGTGCAGGTTTTCCAACTCATAACTGACTAGCGGTCGCTTATTCTGGCCCTCACCTCGTTCCACAACGCCTCATACGCCACGGCCGAGGCCGACCGCGGCGCGAACGCCGCCAGCGGCTTCTGCTCGACGGCGATCCGCTCGACGTCGCTGGCATAGGGGATGACCGTCGCCAGCAAGTCGGCTTCGCTCGCGCCGAGCGTCTCCATCACCTGCCGGTGGAGCTTCTTGCGCCGGTCAGCCATGGTGAAGAAGGCCAGTTTCCGCAGGTGCCTGATCTCCTCGCGCTCCAGGAAGCCGTCGATCTGCTCGTAGGTGCGCAACGAGAGCGAGGTCGGGATGAGCGGGATGAGCAGGACGTCGGCCGCCTGGAAGATGTTCTCCGTCATCAGGCTGATGCCGGGCGGGCAATCGAGGAAGACATTGTCGTATTCGCCCACCAGCGGCTCCAGCAGCTTGCGGAACATGCGCGTGGGCTTCTTGCTCTCGGACAGGGAGAGGTCGAGGTTGCGATAAGAGAAGTCGGCCGGCAGCAGGTCAAGGTCAGGGTAAGCGGTCGAACGGACCAGGTCCTCGACGTCGGTCTTCTTGTCCATCAACGCCTTGCGGCCGCCCTTGACCTTCGGCTGCAAGCGGAAACAGTAGCTCGCCGCGCCCTGCGGGTCGAGGTCCCACAACAGCGTGACGGAGCCGCCGGTCGATGACAGATAGGCCAGGTTGACGGCCGAGGCGGTCTTGCCGACGCCGCCTTTGATGTTGTAGAGCGCGAAGACCCTCATGGTCGGCGACCCCCTTGCGGGACGGCGGTGCGAGCCTCCCGTTCCTGGGCCACTATAGCCAAGGTTGGGGAGGCTCGCAACGTTCGACAGGAACAGGTGCCATCTGCCGACCTGCGAAACCGGCAGATGGCGCTGTCTCAATTGCGAATGGCGACTGGCAGGAAGAGCTTCAACGCGGGCGGCGGCTCGCTCAGGTAGAGCAGGACGCTGGCTTCGCGAACGACCGCGCCGCCCTCGCCCAGCAACTCCGCCCGGACGATGACCGTCCCCTCGGCCCCGGCCTTCTTTGCAAACGTGGCCTTGAGCTGGCCCTTTTTGTCCGTCGCGCCCTCGAAGACCTCGCCGCCACCGATGGTGCCCCTGTCGCCGTCATCGTCGCTGACGCTCAGACGCACGGTCTCGCCGGCCGCGGGATTGCCCATCGTATCGAGCACCGTGACCAGGAGGGCCGAGCTATTGACATCGCTAACGTCGACCGGCGTCGCGGCCAGGGTGATCGTCGCGGCCACCGGTTCGGCCAGTTCGATCGTCGTCGAGGCCATCAGACCACCCTCAGCCAGGGCGTCGATGGTCGCCGTCCCGGGCTGGTTGCCCGCCTTGAAGATGACCCTCAACCGGCCGTCGGCATACATGCCGGTGGGGATCGTCACCGTGCCGCCTTCCACGGTGATCTCGCCGTTGAACGGCCCGGAGATGCCGACGATGCCGCCCCGGTCGTCGTGGAGCACGAGTTCCAGTTCGGCTGTGTCCGCGCCGTTCGGCCGCAGGGGTGTGAGCTGGCGGTTGTCCCACTCGAGTTCCACGGGCGGGCGGAACAAGGTCACGCGCGTCGTGGCCGAGCCGGCGATCATGCCGCCGTATTGCTCCGTCGCCGTCATGGTCACTTCGCCCGTCTCGCCGGCGCGGTCGGGGGTCAGGCTGCGGCTGACGTAGGCATAGGGGGCAGAAGTCGCCCCGGGATCGACGCAGTGGCCGTTGGTAAACGGCGTGCTGAGCGTCCACCCGGCCGGTACGTTGAAGTCAAGCGCGTAGCAGAGCCGGACGTTGGTGCGGTTGTTGATCGGGAAGGAGACCGCCACCGACTCGCCGTAGTAGGCCTCCTGGTCAGGCGACGCCGTGACCTCGACCGGCTGGAAGTTGAAAGGCGCCGGGTCGCTGCGCTTGAAGGTGACGCCATCGACCTCGCCCTCGACCCACAGATAGGCCGCGCCCGACCTGGGCGGCGTGAACGAATCGGACCCAAAGCGGCCGTCATTCGCCTCACCGTCGCCGTGGGCGCCGTCATCATAGAGAACGAACGGATCGCCGAAAGCGGCCCCGTCCACGGCGCGCAGCCAGCCCTGCAGCGTCCCGCCGTCGGCCGGGCGGCCGAGGTCGACGATGAACGTGTGGGCCTTCCTCGCCAGGGTGTGGTTGTCCGGGCTGGAGACGCGCAGGTCGCTGGCGGCCAGGGCATTGAACGAGAACGTCCCACCGCCGCTGGGGCCGACGGCGACCGTCGCCTTGTACAGCCCGCCTTTGCCGGCAGTATTGACCTGGACGAACTGGACCATCCGGTCGCCGGGCTTGCTGTTGACCGTGATGCAACGGACGTTGGCCGTGTCGGCGCAGTCGACGGCCGCACCGTCCGGACGGGTCACGACCAGCGGGGCGAAGTCGCCGCTGTAACCCGTCTGCAGGA
Organism: uncultured Ardenticatenaceae bacterium; assembly: GCA_964422535.1. Classification (GTDB taxonomy): domain Bacteria; phylum Chloroflexota; class Anaerolineae; order Promineifilales; family Promineifilaceae; genus Promineifilum. Next base: position 42,760 of record CAYRBP010000027.1, read on the forward strand.
AGACGACGCTCGAGATGAGCGGGTCGACGTCCACTTCGTACGTCTTCGACGGCTGCGGCGGCGCGGGCGTGAACTTGTAGCCCATGTCGTCGCTTGCCCCGTTGATGTCGTTCTTGCTGACGACGACACTGCCGGGCACGAACGCATACCCGTTTTCCAGGCCGATCTCCGACGTCGCCGCCTCGTTGCGGAGGTCATCGTACTGGAAGCGGATTTCGCCGGTCTGCAAGTTCAGCCAGACCTGGTAGGCGCGGTAGCCGGTATCCCCCGGGCCGTAGAGCGCCGTCCCCTGGGTGGAGATGATGTGCCATTCGTCAATGCCCAGGTTCGCGGTGTAGACCCATACCTGGGGGCCCTGGACCGCCGGGCCGGTGATCGACTCGTTCGGGTCGATCCGGTTCGGGTCGCTGTAGTAGGCCCACTTCAGGTCAGAGGCCAGGATGTTGATGAACGGATAGAAGTTCAGGCAGAAATCGGGGTTGGGCAGCGTGCAGGGACTCATGTTGATCATCCCGTCCTCGCTGACCCGGACCGTATCCGTTTCATTCCCGAAGAAGTCAAACGCCACGGGCAAGTCGAGCAACATGCCACTCGAGTAGAGCTGGCCCCGGTTCTGCCCCAGCGATTCGGCCGGGAACCACTGGTATTCCCACGGCTCCAGCCGGTCCCAGCGGTAGGTGTAGGCCGTGCTGACGTAGTCGCTCCAGCGTCCGGCGCCGGCGGTGTGACTGAGCTGGGCGCGGACCATGTCGACCGCGTTCGCCAGCTGATCGGGGGCGACGTAGATGAACTGGCCGCCGCTCATCATGGACGTCAGCAGGTAGGGGACAATGCCACTGGGCTGGGAGCCGTCGGCCGCCAGCTTGAGGTAGGTCTTCTCGGCCCCGGTCACGTCCGGCGGCTTGCGCGCCGGCGAGCCACAGCCGCCCAGCAACACGATCGATGCCCGCAGGCGGCGATCGACCAGCGCCTGGCGCAGCTGCTCAGGCGTCAGGCTGTCGGCGCTGTCGCCGTCGGTGTAGAGCCAGGCCTCGCCGTCAAACTTGGTCTGGATCGCCTGTGACAACGCGCCGAGGCCGGGGACGGGGCAGCCGGCGTCCGGCCCATTGGCAACCATCCCGTTGACCGCCGGCATGATCTGGTTGGCAAAGAACTTCCCCTCCAGCAGCGGCTTGATGGGCGCCCCGCCGGCGTCAAAGGTGTAGATGTTGAACTCCGTGCCCTGCGGTTTTGGCGCCAGGTCACTGACCTGCTCGCCGATGATCGTCTTGACCGAGTTGATCTTCGGCGCGCCGGCCGGGCCGGCCATGCTGGCGCTGGTGTCGACGACCATCGTCGCCTGCTCCCACCAGCGATAGTCGAGCGGCGGGAAGGCGCTGGCGGCCGCAGGGCCGTCGGTAGCGACCGCCTCCGGACCCTCCGCTGCCGCGGCTGCGATCGGCGGCAGCGAGGCGAAGGCCACGTTCACGTTCTGGACGACGGTGGCGGCCGTGGCCGCGTCGGTCGGCAGCCCCAGCTTGCGCCAGACCTGCAGGAAGCGGCGCATGTCGCACTGGGCGTTGTTGCGGAAGTCGGCCGAGGTATAGACCCGCTGCAAGACGGCATGGCCCGGGTTGATCGTGTCCTGCCCATCATTGGCCGCATCCTGCAGGTCCCACATCAGCGCGGCGATGGCACCCTCGTCGCGGTCGCTGGCCGTCACCCCGCGCATGTTCTCCAGGTCGACGGTCGGACCGTCCGGGTCCACGTAGAAGCTGACGGAAGACGAACTCGTCATGAGCGTCCGCGCCGCGCTCTGGTAGTAGTCAGGGTAGCCCTCCCCGAAGGCCAGGCGGGTGCCGTTCATGCCGGCGTTGACCCCGGGCAGCGAATGCGCGCCGCCGGGATTCTGATTGCAGCTGAACTGGTGATCGGCGAAATGGCCCCACTCGTGGATGATCACCGAATCGTCCCATTCATCGGTCGAGGACGGATCATCCGCGAGCACCATCGTCGTTCGGTCATCGTTATAGAACGAGCCTTTCTGTCCCCTGCCCGGCTGCCAGTAAACCGTGACCGAACGATCCATGACCGGCGAGTTGGCCGCGTTGTTGTTCCAGTACCGGGCGGCCCAGAAGAGCGAATCGGCGATGTTGAATACCGACGCCTGGGTCTGGCCCAGCTTGTAGAGGTTGACGTCAAAATCGACAGCGCCGCCGTCGGAATCGATCGTGCCGGAATCCCAGCAGAACAGCTCGTCCGGGTCCCAGTCTTCGATGCGGGCTACCCGATTCGGGCCGTCCCAGACCTCGGCGCAGACACGGAAGTAGAGCTCAAGCGTATCGTTGGCGAAACCGTCGTCGTCGCAGAAGTTGAAGGTGAACTTGCCGTTTGCGTCTGTGACCGTGTGGCCGTAGGAGTCGTCGGAGAAGTTGTCCTCTTCGCGCATCTCGACCAGGATATGATGGACCGGCGCGGCCTGGCCGGTCTGGTTCTGGTACTGGCCGATGTAGCGCGGCACGGCCGGAGGGGGCGGGCCTTCAGGCACGACCACGGCGACGGGCATCCGGTTTTCGCGGGCCAGGAAACCGCTGACGTTGAAGCAGGGATCGTCGTCGGCCGCTGCCGGCGCATCCAGCCGGGTTGACTTGTCGATGGTTGGCTTGTCCGCCGGTGGATTGTAAGGGAGGACGCGCGGGTCGAGGTCCGAAGCCGACGGCCGATCCGCATTGACATCGAAAAACAGGACGCCGGTCGCGGCGAGCGCGGTGGCGTCGTTGGGGAAATAGAAGGCCCGGGCGCGAACCTGGTAGATGCCCTCGCCATCGACCTGGACGCGTCGTGTGACCGAGATCGTCTGGCCGGCGGAGACCGGGCCGAGCCAGGCCATCGACGGGCCGTCGAGCAAGCGCCCGCCGTCGGGCAGTTCCCAGTCCACGGCCAGGTCAGGCGCGTCGCGCAATGGCCGGGCAACGAGCGTCAACGTGACGACGCCACCCGGTGACGGCGCCGCGTCGGCCGACAGCGTGACTTCCACACCGTTATACCCACCACCCGCCCGGTCAACCAGGATAGGGGCCTGGGCCCGTTGGGGCGCAGCCTGAAGCGCCGGCGGCACGAAAAGTCCGCCGACCATCACCAGCACGAACGACAGGAACCGGATACCCTGTTTCATACTGCCTCCGTGCTCCCCCGGAACCTATTCGATTTCAGAACGGGATGTGTTGCTTCCGACTGATGCTGCCGTGCCCGTTTGCGACCGCTGGCCCACTGCCGAAAGGCATGGTAACACGTCCACCTGAATGAACGCAACCAGCGAAACGTTTTTCAGCCGACAACGGGCAAGACGAGGGTCTTCTTTCGATCCGCCACGGCCGTCACCGGCGGGCACTCCCATGCCTCCGGCGGGGTCTCGCGGCGCAGGTCCTTCAGCTTGGGCAGGATGCCGCAGGCGAAGCAGTGCTGGCGGCAATCGACCCGGGTTTCCTCGCGCTGGCTCATCAGGTAGTCCTGGGTCAGGAAGCGGCGAGTGACGGCCACATCGATATGGTCCCAGGGAAAGATCTCGTCGATCGGCCGCGCCCGGTGGGTGTAGAACGCCGGGTCAAGGCCCTCCTCGGCCATCGCTTCGCGCCAGGCGTCCGGGCGGAAGCCGTCATGCCAGGCGTCGAACCTGGACCCCTTGCGCCAGGCCCGTTCGACCACCTCGGCCACCCGCCGGTCGCCACGGGTCAGAAAGCCCTCGAAGGCCGACTCATCCGGGTCGTTCCAGCGCAGCTTGAGGCCCGGTCGCTTGAACTCGCGGGTCAGGTACTCCAGCTTGGCACGGATGTCGGCCAACTGGCCCATCGGTTCCCACTGGAAGGGGGTGTGGGGCTTGGGGATGAAGGTACTGACGCCGGCGTTGACGGCCGCCTTGTTCCCGTGGAAGCGCCGCCCCTCGGCCAGCACCTGCCGGGCCAGGTCAGCGATGGCCTCAACGTCCTCCATGGTCTCCTGGGGGTGGCCGATCATGAAGTAGAGCTTGATCGTCCGCCAGTCGCGCCGGTAGATTTCGCGTGCCGTCTCCAGTAACTGCTCGTGGGTGACATACTTGTTGATGATGTTGCGCATCTTCTCCGTCGCCGCCTCGGGGGCCAGCGTGAAGCCGCTGCGCTTGCTGTCGCCCAGGTTATCCATCAGCTGGGTACTGACCGTCTCGATCCGCAACGAAGGCAGGGAGATGTTCAGCCCCATGCCGCCGAAACGCCGGCCGATCTCCTCGGTCAGTTCGAGGACGTGGGTGTAGTCGCTCGACGACAGCGAGAGCAGCGAGATCTCCTCATAGCCGGTCGCTTCGATGATCCGCTCCATCGCCGCCAGCACTTCCTCCACCGGCCGCTCGCGCACCGGGCGGGTGACCATGCCGGCGTGGCAGAAGCGGCAGCCGCGGGTGCAGCCGCGCATGATCTCGATCGGCGCGCGGTTGTGGACCAGCTCGACAAACGGCACGACGAAGTCGGTCACCGGCGGCGGCATGACCGGCACGATGGTCTTCAGCACCTTCGCCGGCGCTTCGGGCACAGTCGGCGTGATGGCGGCGACCGTGCCGTCGTCGTGGTAAGCCACGTCGTAGAAGCGCGGCACGTAACAGCCCTCGATCAGGGCCACGTGGCGCAATTGCGTCTCGCGATCGAGATGGGCGGCCGCGCGCATCGTGCCGATGATCTTCAGCAGCGCCTCTTCTCCCTCGCCGATGACGAAAACGTCGATGAACGGGGCCATCGGCTCCGGGTTGTAGCAGGCGTGGCCGCCGGCCACGACCAGCGGGTAGCTCGCGTCCCGGTCGAGCGAGCGGACCGGCATCCCGGCCAGGTCCATCAGGTTCAGGGCATTGGTGAAGAGCTGCTCATACGGCAGGGTGATGGCGAGCATGTCGAAGTCGCGGATAGGGTGCTTCGTCTCCAGCGAGTAGAGCGGCAGGCCTCGCTCGCGCATCATCGCTTCCATGTCGAGCCACGGGCAGTAGACCCGCTCGGCCAGCAGGTTGCGGTGTTTGTTGATGATGTCGTAGTGGATCATCAAGCCGAGATTCGACATGCCGATATCGTAGATGTCGGGGAACGCCAGGGCGACTTTGTAATCGACCACGCCCCAGTCTTTGACGACCTGATTCAGCTCGCCACCGGTATAGCGGCCGGGTTTGGCCACCCGGGGGAGGATGCGCTCAAGGGCGCGGTCGATGTCGGTTGGCATCATGTGCTTAAGTCCCGTCATATCGGCTGTTAGTATACCGGACGGCACCATCGATGCACGGACACCGGGGCACGCATCAGGGCCGAGTCGCTACTTTGTGTCAGCTTTCCCAATGTTGACCCGCACTTAGCCGTCCTTATAATGCACGTGAGTAGCTCTCATTCGGTCACGTTGGTCAACAGGAGGCATCCCATGTCTACGACTGTCAACATGACGACCACCATCATTGACGGCAGCCAGTTCGAAACCGTTCACTACCCCGACGACGCGATCCACCTGCGCGTAACCGAGGAGGGCAACGTGCAGGTCATCGAGTACGAATCGACCGACCGCGACGGGCCCCCAGCGCACTACCATCCGTGGCACGAGATCGAGTACGTGATCGAAGGACATGTCGAATTCTACGTGAACGGTGAGTGGAAGGGCGGCGGCCCCGGCACGGTGCAGATGTTGCCGGCCGGCGCGGCGCACTCGGTGAGAATCCCGTCAGGTAGAGCGCGGCTGCTGATGATCACTATCGGCGCTCCGTTTGACGGCTTCTCGCGCGACCTGTCGGCGCTGTATGCCTCGGGCGCGGCCGATCTGCAGAGTATTGTGGCCGTAGCCAATCGCCACGGCGTGCGGCTAGAGAGCGACCGGCAGTAGTTCAGGTGGGTTGAATCCCGGCCATTGCGCAAGAACAAATCCATTGTGATACGCTCGCCTATCAGCTGCTCACCTACAGAGGGCTGCAGGGAGGCGCGCCGTACCCGTCCGTTTCCGTGGGGGGTAGAACCGATGACTACACCGTACGATGCTACCGAAGCCACAGGGAGTGATGCCGACTGGATACCACTCTACCGCGTCGGCGGGGCAGCCGCGCTGATCGCGGCAGTCCTCTTCCGACGCAACATCGCGGCGGAGATCTCGCTATTTGCGGCGCAGGCTCAGCCCGACTCGATCCAAGGATGGTATTCGCTACTTCAGACCAACAGGCTTCTTGGGCTCGCCTACCTCAATCTCTTCGACGTCGTGAATTACACATTGCTCGGTTTGATGTTCCTCGCGCTCTATGTTCTTCTCAGACGCGCCAGCCCAAGTTATATGGCAATCGCCGCGCTGCTGGCTTTCGCCGGAATCACTATCTATCTTGTCGCCAACCCGGCCCTGTCGATGCTCTCCCTGAGCGAGCAGTTCGCGGCGGCGACAGACGTGGCCCAGCAGGCGAGCATGCTGGCCGCGGGACAGGCGATACTGGTCATGGACCGTTTCACTGCTCCCGAAGGGCTTCCCGGTTCGGGTGGTTATTACAGCCTCCTCCTGCTCGCCACGGCCGGCATCATCACGTCGGCCGTCATGCTCCGAAGTCACCTGTTCGGTCGCGTCACGGCCTATGTTGGGATGGCTGCGGCCGCGCTCGACCTGGCCTACTGCGCCTTGATTTTTCTCGCGCCGGGCAGCGTTCGTGACCTCGTCGGACTTGCCTTCATTCCACTGGCCGGCCTGCTTCTGATGATATGGCACATCCTCGTCGGTTTGAGATTGCTCAAGCTGTCCCGTGCCTGAGGCCGCGGGGACTCAGGCGCACATGGCACGCGTGCCCCGGTGATCCGGCCCAGCTATCGTCGTCATCCCGGCGATCGCCTGCTGATTGCCCAGGCGACGAAGCGATAGGTGAATGGCCGGTCACACGGAGGGAGGAAACGATGCGCATCCTGGCTCTTGAGCGTGAAGTCGCCGGCAGTTCGCCGGCCGACTTCCAACCCTATCTGGTGGAGGAGGCAAGAGACGTCTGGCGCCTGGTACAGGCCGACGTCATTCGCGCGGTCTACTTCCGAACCGACAGGAGGACGGCCGTCCTGATCCTTGAATGTGCGGGGGTGGATGAGGCGAAGCAGGTGCTTTCGCAGTTGCCTCTCGTGTCCGCCGGCCTGATCGATTTCGAGATCATTCCTCTGGAACCCTATTCAGGCTTCGAAAGGCTTTTCGCCGATTGACGCGCGGTTCGGGACGCGCTGCGATGACTCCTGAGGCTTGCGGTGAGTCTCGTGCCCGCCTACAATGTCTTTCAACTACAGGTCCCTATGCACTATCTTCTCTTCTACGACTACGCTGCCGACTACATGGAACGCCGGCCGCACTTCCGCGGCGAGCACCTGGCCCTGGCCTGGGCGGCCGTCGAGCGCGGCGAGCTTGTTCTGGCCGGCGCGCTCGACCAGCCGCCGGACGGGGCGGTGTTTGTCTTTGAGGCCGATTCGCCGGAGGTCGTCGAGCGCTTTGTCGCCGCCGATCCCTACGTGAAGAACGGGCTGGTCACCGGCTGGCGCGTGCGGCCGTGGACGACAGTCGTCGGCGAGATGGCGACGAACCCTGTGCGACCGGAGAACTGACATCAACGAGACAGCAGCCGAGACCGTAGACGCCTACATCGCCGCCTTCCCGGCCGAGGTGCAGGCCATCCTGCAACAGGTCCGGATGACCATCCGCGAGGCCGCACCGGAGGCAGAAGAGACGATCAACTACGGCGTCCCGACCTTCACCCTGCTCGGCCGCAGCCTGGTTCACTTCGGCGCGAGCAAGAACCACATCGGCTTCTACCCGACGCCAAGCGGCATCGCCCATTTCAAGGATGAGCTTGGCGGTTACAAGTATGCCAAGGGCCCGGTCCAGTTCCCGCTCGACCAGCCGATGCCCCTTGACCTGATCCGACGCATGGTCGCGTTCAGGGTCGAGGAACAGCGCGGCGCGGCCGCCGCGAAGGGCAAGAAGGCGTCGCCAAAGCGATGAGATTGAATGACGGATCGTTTGCTGCTATGCTCTCGTCCATCTTACCGTATGTCACTTCGGTGGCCCCTGATGTTCGCAACTGGAGGGCATGACGCTCACTATGACCGCTTCTACCCCTGATCGTGCCGTGAAGGTAACCATCGATACTTTCGTTCGCGCCGAGACCGACGCCTACATGGCCCGATTTGTCTCGGCCGTCGGTACCGGTCGATTTCTTCATATCCGTGAACTGGCCCCGATCGACAATCAAGACGTCGTGCGCATGAACCGCGACACTGTCTACTCGGTCGCCATCCTGGATCTCGCTGCCGGCCCGGCAACGGTGACGCTGCCCGACGCGGGCGATCGGTTCATGTCCATGCTGGTCATCAACCAGGACCATTACGCCGTGGGCACGCACTACGATCCGGGCCGCTACACCATCACGGAAGGCGAGATTGGCACGCGCTACGTCGTCCTCGTTGTTCGGACCTTCGTCAACCCCACTGACCCGGCCGACCTGGCAAAGGTCCACGCATTGCAGGACGCGCTGACGATTGAACAGGTGGACCCGGGGCGCTTCGAGGTGCCGAACTGGGACCAGGACTCGCTCGCGGCCATCCGCGAGGCGGTGAAGGCGCTTAGCGCGGCAGGCAACGTCGACTTCAGGCAGGCCTTCGGCCGGCGCGAGGAGGTCAATCCTGTCCACCACCTGATCGGCACGGCTGTCGGTTGGGGCGGCAACCCGCCCCATGATGCCATGTACGACTCCATTGAACCGGAACACGCCGATGGCGAGACAGCCTATGAATTGACGGTGAAGGACGTCCCGGTCGACGGCTTCTGGTCGATCAGCGTCTACAACGCCGATGGGTACTTCGAAAAGAACGAGGCCGGTGCCTACTCGGTCAACAGCCAGACCGCCACGCCCAACGCCGACGGGTCGTTCACGATGCGCTTCGGCGGTCCCGATGAGGCCGCGCCCAACTACCTGCCGATCGTGCCCGGCTGGAACTACACCGTGCGGATGTACCGGCCGCGGCAGGCGATCCTCGACGGGACCTGGACCTTTCCCGTGGCGCGGCCAGTCGGGTAGCCGTGGCACCCCGCCCGGAAGCGACCGATCGTGCCTTCCATCTTCGTCATCGTCGGCCCGCCGGCCGTCGGCAAGTCCACGACAGCCCGGGCCCTGGCTGGTCGCTTTCCCCTGGGCCTCCACATCCCGGTCGATGACCTGCGGATGATGGTCGTCTCCGGTCTGGCGCTGCCCGCGGCCGAGTGGGCCGAGGACCTCGCGCTACAGATCGCCCTCGCTCGTGACACGACAAGCCACATGGCGGGGGCCTATCATGCGGCCGGTTTCGCTGTCGTCATCGACGATTTTTGGGACGACAACCTGGCGGCCGATTACGCCGGGCTGATGGCGCACCCCGCATTGCGCCGGGTCGTCCTCCTCCCCGACCAGGCCGAGGCCCACCGCCGGAATCTGAAGCGCTCCGGCGATAGTCAGGCTCGGGCCTACATTGACCAGGGCATCCGCGACGTCTACCGGCAGCTGGGCGAAATCGTCGCGGATTTGGCGGGACAAGGCTGGCTGGTCGTGGACACGACGGGGTTGAACGTCGAGCGGACGGTTGACGTGATCCTGGCAGCCTCGAGCGGCCCGGATGGAGAAAGCCGATGAATAACACTCAAGCGATCCTGGCCGCGCAGCGGCAAGAATTCAGCCGCTGGGAAGACATGCTGGCCGGCATCACCGAGGAAACGGCCGCGGTCTTCCATCCGTCTGCCGGGATGTCGATCAAGGATGTCGTCGCCCACCTGATGGCCTGGCAGCAGCTTTCGATCGCCCGCCTGGAAGCGGCCCGCCTCAACCGCGAGCCCGCGCTGCCCGACTGGCTTGCGGGCGAAGACCCGGAGTCTGAAGAGCACATAGATCAGTTCAATGCCACGATTCAGGCTACGTATGCGCCGCGGCCGTGGGCGGCGGTACACCAGGCCTGGCGCGATGGCTATCGCCGGCTCGTAGCGCTGGCGGAAGCGGCGCCGCCTGACGACCTGATGGCCGCCGGTAAGTACCCGTGGCTGAAGGGGAATGCCCTGCTTGATGTCGTGCTAGGTTCAATCGAGCACCACGTCGAACATGCCGAAGCCCTGCTCTGGAACGAACAAATGGAACATTGAACGCGGAAACGCGAGCCCTGATTGACGATATTCGT
>CAYRBP010000028.1:0-52040 GCA_964422535.1 uncultured Ardenticatenaceae bacterium
GTTGCCGGTCGGCTCGTCGGCGATGACCAGCCCCGGGTCGTTGGCCAGGGCACGGGCGATGGCGACGCGCTGTTGCTGGCCGCCGGAGACGGCCGCCGGCAGCTTCCGCGCCTGATCAGCCATGTCGACCATCTCCAGCAGGCGCATGGCCCGCTCCCGCCGTTCTGCAGCCGGATAGAGCTTGTTGATGTCCATCGGCAGGATGACGTTCTCGACCAGCGTCAGGGTGGGCAGCAGTTGAAAGAACTGGAAGACGATGCCCATGTGGCGGCCGCGCCAATCGGCCATCTGCTCTTCGTCGAGCAGGTGCAGCGCCTCTCCCCCGATGATGACTTCGCCGGAGGTCGGCTGGTCGATGCCGGTGATGAGGTTGATCAGGGTGGACTTGCCGCTGCCGGACTTGCCGATGACCGAAACGAACTCGCCCCGGTTCACCTGCAGGTCGACGCCCCTGAGCGCGGTGAAATCGCCCGCGGGCGTGCGGTAGGTCTTGACCAGCCGGCGGGCGTCAACGTAGGGAGTGGCGCTCATTCAGCCCGGTGTCCGGTCAGTGATTGCCGCGCGTGCCCAGGACCGTGAAGGCCACCAGGGCGGCGATAACGGCCGCGACGCCGAGGCCCATGTAGAGGATGCCCTGATAATCGGACGAGGTGACCAGTTTCTCCAGGAACTTGCCGGCCAGGACGAGGATGATGATGCTGCTCAGCTTGCCCTTGAGCGCATACAGATCGTGAACCTCCATCCAGTCGGGCAGTTCGAGGTCGTTGATGAACAGCTCGTAGAGACTCACGGCGAAGAAGAGGAGGCCGGTCGAGATCAGGACGATGTCGATCGTCTCGATAAGGATGATCGCCATCTGCGGGCTGGCGCCGTACGTCGTCACCAGGGCGATGACGCCGCGGACGGCCTCAGTGAAGCCCCAAACGAAGCCCACCAACGCCGCTATGAGCAGCGTAACGACGCCAAGCAGCGCGATATACCGGGTGTTCTCAAGCAGTTTTTCCATCGATGGTGATTCCCTCAGGCCAAAGAATACCCGGACCCTGGACCTTTGGCGACTTAAAAACCGGGGGTGCAGCACGGCCGGCCGCGCAGAAACGGGGTAGAAACGAACCGTGGATGGGGAGCGGATCGTTCCCCATCCACGGTGGAGGTCGGTTCAGGTCGAGCGGCCGGTTAAAATGCGGGCTCGAGGTCCTGATAGGAGAACGGAGCGGTCATGCCCCAGGGCAGATCGCGCACGAACCGGTTGCGCTCATCGACGAGGATCTGGCGCGGGACGACCGGTTCCTCGGCTAACTCAAAGCCGATGATGATGATCTCGTCGCCGGCCTTGATCAGGTGGGCGGCCGCGCCGTTCATGGCGATATAGCCCGAGCCGCGCTCGCCGGGGATGACGTAGGTCTCCAGCCGCGCGCCGCTCGTGTTGCTGACGACGAGCACCCGCTCGCCCGGCCACAGGCCGACGCGGTCGATCAGGTCGGCATCAATCGTGATACTGCCAACGTAATTGACATCAGCCTCAACGACTGTTGCCTTGTGAATCTTGGAACGCATTACCCATCTCATACGCTTCAGTTTACGACATCTGTTGTATGAAGTTGCTTAGAATGGCGAGGTGCTAAAGGAAAACTGAGCCACGCGCCCGCACAAGTCGCGCCACGTCTTCGGCCGGCAGGGCGTGGCGCACGTGTCCGTGGCGGCCGACAATCGTTTCAGCCATCAGCAGGCTGTTGTAGATGGCCTCTTCGACGCTCTCGATGACGGCCAGCGACAGGTCATTCAGGATCGGCTGCTCGAAAACCACCGGCCCTTCAGTCACCACGCGCTCCGGCCGATCGGGGATGCGCCGCGTCGTCGAGAAGGCGATCACGAAATCGCCGCTGCCGGCGTGGCAGGTGCTGCCCGTGCGGGCCAGGCCAAACGCCGCCCGGCGGGCCATCCGTTCCAGTTGCCGGCTATCCAGCGGGGCGTCGGTGGCGAGGACGATCATGATCGAACTGCCGCGCCGGCCGCGGTCATCAGAAGGCAGCCCATCGCCCGGAGCGTCTACGTCTGCGCTCTGTCCTCCTTCGCCGGCCGGCGGCGGCCGCAAGGCCTGTCCGACCGGCACGCCGCAGATCACCAACTCCTCCGGGCTGCCGAAGTTGGTCTGGACCAGCGCCCCGACGGTGAAACCGCCGGCAGCGACCGGCAGCACCCGGCTGGCCGTACCGATACCCCCTTTCCAGCCGTAGCAGCTCGTGCCGGTGCCCGCGCCAACCGCCCCCTCCGGCACGTCGCCGGTCGAGACGGCCGCGAGCGCCGCGCGCACCTCGGCCAGGCCGATCGGCCGCGCCTGGAGATCGCTGAGGTAGCCGTCGCTCGTCTCGCCGACGACCGGGTTGACGCTGGCGTAGCCACCATAGCCGCTCTCCGGGAAGCCGAGACCCAGGTGAGGGTTTTGCTCGATGGCGATGGTCATCAACGCATCGACCACCCGCGGGACGTTGAGCGTTCCGGTCAGGGCGATGGGCGTCTCCAGGTTGCCCAGCTCGCGCACTTGCTCGAAGCCGGCGACCTTGCCGAAGCCGTTGATGGTGTGGACGGCCGCGGCGACCTTGTCCTCGTACAGGTTGCCTCCGTGCGGGAGGATGAGCGTCACGCCGGTGCGGAAGGGGCCGTTGCCCGGCCGCCAGTCCGGGCCGGCCTGCGGCGAGCCCTGGATGAGGGTGAAGTGCCCGACGCCCACGCCGGCAACATCGGTGATGGCGTTGCGCGGGCCGGCGGGGAGAACGCCGGTGTAGATACCCAGTTCGCGGATGCGCGGCATGGTCCCCCGCCTCTTATCCCCTCAGGATCGGCCGCGTCAGGCAGGTCGCCCCGCCCTCGGCCTTGAGCGAGATCTCGTCGCCGCGGTAAAGCGTCACCTCGCAGCCGGCCGCCTCAAGGCGGCGGCTCGTCTCCAGGTTATGCTCCAGCATCAGGCAGCGCCGCGGTGCCAGGGCCAGCACGTTCGGCCCCATCGTCGCGAATTCCTCGTCCGGCACGTCGACCAGTTCATAGCCGCGCTCGAGGAGCAGCTGGTAGAAAGGCACCGGCAGCAGCGGCCGATAGACCACCGCCAGGTCCACGTCGACCAGGCTGACGACGGACATCAAGTGCAGGCAGGCCTCCGGGCCGTCGAAGTATGGCAGGTGGGCCGGGACAACGCTGACGCCAAGCGGGCGGAGCGCCTCCTGCAACTGGGCGATGCCGGCCGCGTTGGTGCGAAAGCCCTGCCCTGCGGCCAGGGTGTGGTCGTCGACCCAGACCAGGTCGCCCGCTTCGGCCAGCGCCTCGCCGTGAAGGCGATAGTGGATCGGCACGCCGAGCCGGGACAGGACGGCCGCCATCGCCTCCTCTTCGCCCCGGCGCAGGGACTTGCCCATGCTCAGGATGATCGCCCCGGCATCGCAGATCAGCACCGGGTCATGGACGAAGATGGCATCAGGGTGGTCGGCCAGCGCCCCATCATGGTAGATGACCTCCGCCCCACAGCCGAGGAGCGTATTGACGAAGGCGTCGTGTTCCTGCTGGGCCAGCGGCAGGTAGGGTTGGGCGGTGTAGTGGCAGCGAACGGGATCGGCCGCGCCGAAGGCCTCATCCGGCCGCCGGACCAACACCGTCTGCAGCGGGGCCACCATGCTATGGCCGCCATAGAGCTTGTCCATCTGCCAACCTCCCGCGACGCAGCTTCCGGCCCGGCGTCGCCCGAGCATGCGGGGAACAGGATTCAGAGATACGTCACGTGGCGCGAGTTACGCAGCACGGCTACCTGCCAGCGGGTCAGCTTTTCGCCGGGGCCAATGGCGCACATGCAGTTGGCCTTGTCGTCCGTGTGCCAGAGGCCACAGGCATGGCCGATCTCGTGGGCGATCAGGCGCGGCGTGCGCGCCACCGTTCCGGCCTCCACCGTGACGTAGTCGGTCAGCACCCCGAGCGAGCAGCCGTTCTTGTCGCTGATCTTGCGGACGATGAAGACTGTCAGGGGCGCGCCATAGCCGAGTAACGTCCCGGCCGTGGTCTTGGCCATGACGCTGCGATAGTAAGCGCCGGCTTCACCGGCATCGTCCGACCAGGCGCCGTCGGTACAGCGCACGTCGAGCGCGGCCCGGGGCGAGGCATAGGGCGCGTTGACCACCTTCCAACCGCTGGGGATGATCGTCAGGCGGGCCGCCCGGCTGAGCAGGACAACCGTCTCCTCATAGGCGCGCATGGCCACGTTGTCGGCAATCAGAGGCAGTCCCTTCTCATCCCGGAGGATGACAAAGCGCAGGCGCAGCTTCTTGGCCGGCAAGATGCCAAGCAGCGCCAGGAGGAAGTCAAAAATCCCGATCAGGCGGTTGAGGACCTCCTTCAGGATGTTGAATCCCTGCACGGCGACGCCGCTGATCGTATGCCCCATACTCATATGCTCCAGAGTCGAAAGGATTATACATAATAGCGGTGCCGCGACGGTAATTGAGACGGGTCGGCGAGCGCTTGCCCGCCGGCCGCCAGGATGATATTACTGGGTTGTGGAAGACCAGCCGGGAGAGGATGAGTATCAGCGCCGCCGGGCGGACATGGTCGAACGCCAGATCGAAGGCCGCGGCATCCGCCATCCCGGCGTCCTGGCGGCCATGCGGGCCGTGCCGCGCGAGCGATTTGTCCTGCCCGGGGACCGGAAGCGGGCCTTCGACGACCGGCCGCTGCCCATCCCGGCCGGGCAGACCATCTCCCAACCCTTCGTCGTCGCCTACATGATCGCCATGATCGAGCCACAGCCAGCCGACCGGGTGCTGGAAATCGGGACCGGGTCCGGCTACGCCGCGGCCGTGGTGGCCCGGCTGGTAGCCCACGTCCACAGCGTCGAACGCCACCCGGAACTCGTCGCCTTCGCCCGGGCCAATCTGGCCGCGGCCGGGGTGACCAACGTGACCGTCCACGAGGGCGACGGGACACGCGGCTGGCCGGCCGAAGCGCCCTACGACGGCATCATCGTCACCGCCGGCGGACCGGGCGTGCCGCCTTCGCTGCGCGACCAACTGGCCGTTGGCGGCCGGTTGGTCATGCCGGTCGGCCGCAGCCGGAGGCACCAGACACTGGTCCTGCTGCGCCGCCTCGGGCAGACCCACTACGAGGAAGAAGAACTGGCCCCGGTCGCCTTCGTCCCTCTCATCGGTGATGAGGGCTGGAGGTGAAGCGAGTTGAACCCGGGTTCAGCCGGATGAGGCGGAGCCGCGGCGGCGAGGGCGTGCAGCGACTCGTGTCCGTGCCCGTCCGCGGCTGAACCGGCACGCTAGAACGGCCAAAGGCTCAGGATGATGATCGCCGCGGCCGTGACCGTCAGGTTATCCAGCCCCCAGACCGAGACAGCTTCGATCAGCGTCGTCACCCCCATGATGACCAGCGCCGGCAAGACAGCCTGAATGGGGCTGATGTCCGGCGTTCCCGGCATCACCCACAAGGCCAGCCAGGTGAAGATGAACCCGGCGATGAAGAAGCCGGCCGATCCCTCCAGGGTGCGCACGCTCGTATGGACGGTGTAGGTGCGGCGGCCGTAGGCCGCGCCGACCACCGGCGCCAGGCCATCCCCCCAGGTCAGCGGCATCAGCGCGGCCACCATCAAAGGCGGCTGCTCCCAAAAGACGATCGCCACGACGGCCGCGGCCAGCGGGAAGTAGACCGTCCCCAGGTTGTTGCGGTGGCGGCTCTGCATCGACGCGAAGAAGCCGTAGCGCCAGTCGAGCAAGTTCAGCACGGCGAAGACCAGGCAGGCCAGCACAAAGGGCCAGGGCGAGGTGAACAGGAACGGCAAGAACCAGCTCATCATGCCTACGCCGATGTGGATTACCTTGCGCGTGAAGCTTGACTCGTACCCTCGCCAGCGGCGCAGCCCCTCGGCCAGACCAATCATGGCAAAGACATAGACGAAGCAGATGACCAGGCCGAGGATGTTGTTCCCAAAGGGGGTGATCATGGATAGCTCGATGAATGGGAAGGTGGGATATTTCGTTCAGACGATCAAGTGATCATACAGCATATCGAGGCTGAGATCAGGCACGACGGTCTCCGGCGACTGGAGTGTCAGGCTGGCGGCCGCAGCGCCGAGCCGGATAGACTCGATCACCGGCAGGTTATTCAACATGCCAAAGATGATCGCCGCCGTGACGGCGTCACCGGTGCCGGTGCTGTCAACGATCCGGCTGTACTTCGGGGGGATGTAGCCCATCTCGTCGGCCGTGGCGTAGTCCAGGCCGAAATCCGACAGGGTGACGACCACGTTTTCGACCCCGGCCGTGACGAGCCGGCGGGCGAGCGCCAGGCTCATGTTGGGATCAAAGCCCGGGAAGTCGACCTCACACAGCGCCGCTTCTTCGACCTCGTTAGGCACGACCAGATGCAGGTAGCGCAGGAACGGCCGCAACTTGTAGGCCAGACGCGCCGAAGACGGATCGGCCACCAGCCTGACGCCAAACTCGCGGGTCAGGGCGACGATCTCGCGCATGGTGGCTTCGGACAGGCTGCCGTCCATGACCACCATGTCAGCGGAGGCGAACAGGTCGCGGCGCTCATCAAGCACCTCGGGCGTGATCGCGTCCATGACCCGCACGTCGTCCAGGGCAACCGATAGCGTGCCGTCCGCTTCCAGCAGGGCGATGTAGGAACCGGTGGGCTGGCCGGGCACGACCAGGGCGTGGTCGAGGTTGACGCCTGAATCGGCCGTCTGGGCCAGCAGTTGCCGGCCGGTGGGGTCATCGCCGACGGCCGTGATCAGGAGCGTGTTGGCCCCCAGCCGGGCCAGGTTCTCGGCCACGTTGCGGGCCGTGCCGCCGCGCGTCGAGCGAATCTCGGCCGTGTTCGAAGTCGCCGGTGCAAGCCCTGCCGTCGGCTTGCCTTTCACATCCAGCAGTGTGGCTCCGACCAACACAACATGTCCGTCCATGCCGTTCTCCCTCGACCCACGATAAGCAACGACCCGGCGCGGCGCGCGCCGGAAGCATGACGATGACGGCGGTCGGCTGTCAATTCCGGCCGCGCTAACCCAGGATATTGTGCCAGCTACCGACGACGATGCCCAACACAACCGCATCCGGGATGCGGATTGCGGCCCCGGAATCGTCCAGGACAAGCGAATCGCCCGCTTCCTCCGCCAGGGCAGCTACGCGGTAGCCCAGGAAGTAGAACAGCGCATCTGCGGGCGCCGGACGCGGCCGGACGATGACGCTGCCCGCGTCCGCCAGCCGGCCGGCAACGACGACCATCGCGCGGCCGTCTTGCACGCCGGGCTCCACGCGCGAGTCGACCAGCAGCCAGGTACCTTCAGTGAATTCGGGCAAGTAAGCATCAGCGCGCTTGTAGACCGTGAACCAGCGATAACGGCCATCCGTCAGGTCATGGCCGGGCACGGGGCTAACCCTGTTAGCGACCGCCGGTTCCGGAAGGTGCCGCAAAGGCATGCCTGGGCGGTCGATCTCCGTCACGGCTGGGCCGGCGGCTCCGGCAGGCGCTGCCTCGGGCCCGGTGGCGGATGCTCCCGCCGGCCCCACGCCGGGCGCTTCGGCCGCGGCTCCGGCCGCGCCGGCCCCATTCGGCACGCCGCCGGGCGGTCCATCATGCGGCCACATCAACTCGCGCAGGGTCCGCCGCTCGCCGGCGAGGCGCGGCCGGAGCGCCGTCTCCAGCGCAGCCAGGCGCGCCGCCGCCGCGCCGTACAGGACACGCGCGAGGCTGCGCTCGGCCCGGCCGTACTGAGCCATGGCCGCCTCATAGTGATAGGCATGGCGCAGCGCATCGCCCTGGGCATAGTGCGCCAGGGCGATGCCCGCCCCATCCCCTTCCAGCATCCACTGCTGGCGGGCGATGGCGAACTGGTTAGCGGCGGCCCGGGGGTCGCCAAAATAGAGGTAGATCAGGCCGATGTGGAATTCGCACAGTCCGACCTGCCCTTCGCTCCGCCGTGACCGGACCACGCGTTGTGTCTGCTCGATGGCCGCCATCGCCGGCGCGCCGAATTGCGTCAGCCGATAGCGTTCCAGGATGTTGTCGACGGTGATCAACTCGGGTGACGGCGGGTCCTCAAACAGGATGGCCAGCAAGCCACGCAGGATGGCCACCCGCTCCCGGCACGCAGCCAGCGGGTCACCGGAAGGTTGCGCCGTGCCCTGGGCCGCGAGCAGCGTCATCAATCCCCCCTCGACGGGATGAACGGGGTCCTGTGGCCGGCGGAACTGCTCTCGCGGTCAGCGGCCGGCTCGAGGCGGGCCAGTTGCTCGCGCAGCCGGGCAAGTTGGGCCGTCAGCTGTTCGCCCTGCGCCGCCCCGGAAGCCAGTCGCGGGCTGGACTGGCGGGTCATCTTGTCGAGCGCATCGACCAGGCTGAGCGCGAGCACATAGGAAGCGTCGTCACCGTCAGTCTCGCTGCTCGCCTGGTTGAGGCCCTCAACCAGGGCATGGAGCATGGTCACTTCCGCTTCGGCGCGGGCGACTTCCAGTTCCTGGACCGTCACGGCCGTTCCGCTGGCGCGGGCGATGTGGTTGCGCTTTCGCCAGTTGGCCAGCCAGAAGTCGATGTACTGCTGCGTGGCCTCGTTGGGCGGCGCCAGGCGACCCAGGACGAGGCTATTCAGGAGGATGCCCTGTTCCTTCAGCTTGGCGCGGGCCGCCCTCTCCGCTCGCCGGCGGATGATGCTGTGCGGTTCCTCAGTCCTTTCGCCGGGGACGATCAACTCGTCCAGACGCCACTGGGAGACGATCGAGGAAAGCTCGCGGATCGACCGGCCCAGCGGGGCGCTTTCCCAACCGGATGGTCGGGCGCCACCCGATACCGTCTGGGCATAGGCGACCTTCTCGACGGCCGCGTCCGTGAAAGGGTACGGCCGTCCATGCGACGACAACTCCTCACCCGGGTCGACGCGGAAGCTGACGCCGACAGACGTTCTGAGGGGGATGCCCTCTTTGGTCACCAGCGGCACATCGTCCTGGGCGCGCTCCTGGTTCTGGATGTTAATGATCGCCTGAATGTACTCGTAGTGGCCCAACTGGTGAGTGCCGGGCCCGAGCACCCGGCTGAACCGGCTATTGAGTTCGGTCACGACGGCATGACCGCCAGGGACGGAGATGCTGGTCGAGCCGCCGACGCGCAGAAGGACCGAGTCTTTCCGCAACGAATCGAGCGTTTCCGGCGTGATCTCGACCGGGGCATCGACGACCGTTCCCGACCGGCGGCGGTGGCGGCTGAGAAAGTCGCGGGCCGTCTCGCGGTCGGGGCAGTCATACAAGACCTGGATCAGGCTGACGGCCGCTTCGGTTGCCAGTCGCCAGCCGATCAGAAGCGGGACGAAGCAGAGCAACACGCGCCAGTTGAAGAATTCGGCCAGCAACGCGAGGAACGGCAGCATGCCCGGGATGTACCACTGCCCCGGCGGCGTGCCGCGCAGCAGCCAGCGAGCGACAACCTGGTCGCCGTTGACTCGCATGAGCGCCCAGACGAAGATCCAGTAGCCGATGAACAGGATGACCAGCGCCAGCAGCGGCCAGTTGACCTCGCCGCGGCGGGCCAGCGCGCGCTGGACCGAGCGATAGGAGGCGTCTCGCAACCCGGCCATCCGCGCCGCGGTCATTCGTCGTCCTCCTCTTCATCGTCATCATCCGGCTCGGGCAG
The DNA here is from genome assembly GCA_964422535.1 of uncultured Ardenticatenaceae bacterium. GTDB lineage: Bacteria > Chloroflexota > Anaerolineae > Promineifilales > Promineifilaceae > Promineifilum. The sequence goes on from CAYRBP010000028.1 coordinate 9,667, forward strand.
CCTGTGGGACGGGTCAGCCGCTTCCAGCGCGGACACCAGTTCCGGGGGCAGCGCGGAGCGTGCCGCCTCCTGGCCGAGCGCGCCTTCCAGGATACTGACCAGGCGCATCATGATGATCTCGTGCAGGCCGGCATCGCTCTGCTGGCGCATGAGTTCGATGCTCTGGACCAGGTTATCGATGATGTCGATCTGGGCTTTGGCGCGGGCCTGCTGGATGAGGCGCAGGGCCTCGGCCTCGCCGGAGGCGGTCTCCTGGTCGACTTTCGCCTGCCACTCGACCTGCCAGGTCTCCAGCTGCTGGCGCGCCACGTCGGGCGGCGCCTCCAGCGGGCCAATGCTGACGCTGTCGATCTCGATCCCTTCCGGTTCGAACTGCCGCTTCAACTCGGTCTCGATCTCGCGCTTGATGCGGTTCAGCGGTTCGCTGCCACCCATCTCCAGCAACGCATCGAGTGGGTGGCGCGCAACGTGGCTGACGAGCAGCGTGGAGGCCATCGGCAGGGCCTGTTCCGTCCAGGCGCGCAGGTTATTGCCTTCGCCGACGCTGCCGGTGTAGTTGAGGTGGAAGATGGCGTCGCGGTCGTAGGGGTAGGGCAGGCGCTCCTGATCCGGCGGGACGGTCGGCGTGCCCTCAGCGTCGCGCGGCCGCCGGACGCGAAAGCTGACGCCGATCGAGGTCTTCAGCGGGATGCCGTCGCGGGAGTTGACGGTGAGCGGCTGCCTGCGCGACTGCGGCCGCAGGTCGAACAAACCGCCGATGGTCTCCCCCGACTTCAGGAAGATCAGCCCCGGGCCGTCGGCGCGCGAGTAGGTATTGCCGCGCACGATCGAGGCCGCCTGGTGGCTGGGCAAGAAGCCGGCGCCAAGCGCGTCGAAGCTGGAAGCGATCTCGAGGCCTTGCGCCTCGCGCAATTTGGCGGCCACGGTGATGGGCTTCTGGCCTTCGGCATCCGGGAGGCCGGGAGCGCCGGACAGGAAGTGCCGCCACAGAAGGGTGAACGCCGCCGACCAGCCGGTGCCGCCGGGAATGGGCAAGAGGGTGCGGGAGAGATAGACAGTGCCGAGGACGAAACTGATGAACAGGGCGCCAAGCCATAGCAGCGAACCCAGGGCTCCCAAGGGCACGCCGCGGTAGTCCCTCAACACGTAACCCACGACGGCCAGGAGGACAGCGGCTAGCAGTAAGGCGCCTCGGCCGGGGGCAAACCGGTTCTTTCGGTCGATCATGATCCCCGCTGGTTGCGGAAACTATATCATACGGCCGCGAGCCGGTAAAGCTGCCGCCGGTTCCCAACTCCACTATAATCAGGACCTCTATGCATCTCGCCATCAACGGCTATTTCTGGAACCAGCCCCACACTGGCAGCGGCCAATATACCCGGCAACTGGTCTACCAGCTCAACCGCCTGGTATCTGACCTGACGATCACCCTTGTCCACCCGGAAGCGCCGGGCGACGCGCCTGCGGCCGACGTGCCGCCAAGCGTCCGGGTGCTGCCGGTGGCCACGCGCGCCGGCCACACCGGCAAGGTGCGCTTCGAGCAGAGCCTCTTCCCGCGCGCCTGCGCCGAAGCCGGCGCGACGCTGGCCCATGTCCCCTACTGGGGCGGGCCACTGCGCTCGCCCGTGCCGCTGGTCGTCACCGTCCATGACCTGACGACCTTGCTCGTGCCGGAATACCACCGCGGAATGAAAGCCCGGCTCTACAACGCCCTGGTCACCGCCTCGGCCCGCGGGGCCGACCACCTGATCACCGACTCGTTCAGCAGCAAGCTCGACATCATCGATCACCTCGGCATGGACGAGGCCGACGTGACGGCGATCTACCTCGGCGTCGGGTCGCAGTACACACCCGGCAGCGGGCCCGGTTCCGACAGTCTGCTCGACATGGCCATACTGCGGAAGTACGACCTGCCCGACTTCTACATCCTCTACCTGGGTGGATACGAGCTGCACAAGAACGTGCTGACGCTGCTCCACGCCTATACCTACGTCGCCCAGGCGCTTGGACCGGACTACCCACTCGTACTGGCCGGGCGCAAACCGAAGGCCGCGCCGCCCACCTTCCCCGACTATGAGGAGTACATCCGGCGCTCTAACCTGAGCGACCGCGTGCGCTGGATCGGCTTCGTGGATGAGGACGACAAGCCGGTGCTCTACCGCAACGCCGAGGTCTTCGCCTTCCCCAGCCGCCATGAGGGCTTCGGCCTTCCGCCGCTGGAGGCGATGGCCTGCGGCACGCCGGTGGTCGCGTCGGACAGCGGCTCGCTGCCGGAGGTGGTCGGGCCGGCCGGTTTCGCCGTCGACCCGGACGATCCGCGGATGATGGCTGGGGCGATCATCTCGCTGGTCATGCAGGAGGACCTGGCGGCCGACCTGCGCCGCCAGGGCCCGGAACAGGCGGCCAAGTTCACCTGGGAGAACACCGCGACCGAGACGCTGCTGGTCTATGACCGGGTGATGCGGGAGAGGAAGTGAAACGAACGCGGCCCACCCGAATGCACCGCCCGAATGATTCGCACAGACTGCTGATGACCCTTCTGAAGAGAGGCAACGACACATGACTGATAACCACGCAGCCCCGTTCGACGGGGCGTTCGAAGGACTGCCGGTGATCGTCACCGGCCACACCGGCTTCAAGGGCTCCTGGCTCGTCACCTGGCTGCTGAAACTGGGCGCGCAGGTGACCGGCTTCAGCGCGCCGGAGCCGCCAACCACGCCGAGCAACTTCGTCGTTTCGCGCCTCTCGGAGCGCATGACCGACGTCCGCGGCGACATCCGCGACTATGACCAGGTGCGGGCCGTCGTGGCCGAGGCGCGGCCGGCGCTCATCTTCCACCTGGCGGCACAGCCGATCGTCCTGCGGTCCGTCGAATTGCCGAAGCTGACCATTGACACCAATGCCGGCGGCACCGTCAACGTCCTGGAGGCGATCCGGGCGACGGGCAGCGTCCGGGCGCTCGTCAGCATCACGACCGACAAGGTTTATGAGAACCAGGAGTGGCTGTGGGGCTACCGCGAGTCGGACCGCCTCGGCGGCCACGACCCCTACAGCGCCAGTAAGGCGATGGCCGAACTGGCCATCGCCTCCTACCGCGACACCTATTTCCCCGCGGCCGCCCACGCCGACCACGGCGTCGCCATCGCCTCGACCCGGGCCGGCAACGTCATCGGCGGCGGCGACTTTGCCGACTTCCGCCTCGTGCCTGATTGCATGAAGGCGCTCATGGACGGCCGCCCCATCGGCGTCCGCAACCCGCTCAGCGTGCGGCCGTGGCAGCACGTCCTGGAGCCGCTCAGCGGCTACCTCTGGCTGGCGGTCAAGCTTCTGCGCGACGGCCCGGCCTACGGCGAGGCGTGGAATTTCGGCCCACTGGAGCAAAAGGGCGTCCCGGCCCGCGACCTGGCCGAGAAGCTGGTCGAGTTGTGGGGCAGCGGCTCATGGGTCCACACCCGGCCGGGCTACGCCGAGGTGGAGACGGGCCTGCTGCGCCTGAGCTGGGACAAGGCCGCCCACCGGCTGAACTGGCGGCCGGTCTACACCTGGGTCGAGGCGCTGGCCGAGATCACCGACTGGTTCAAGGCTTTCCAGGCCGGTCAGGATATGTACGAGGTTACGCGGGCCCACATCGACGCCTACACCCGTCGGGCGCGCGAGGTCGGCGTTGGCTGGGTTGCCTGAGCGGCGCGTCCCCGGGCGCTGGGTCTACGCCCTGGCGCTCGGCAGCCTGCTGGGACTGCTGGCGCTGCGGCTGACGCCCTTCCAGTTCGTCTTCGACGGCCATGTCCCGCTCGAGCGGTTCAGCCTCGCTCCGACCAGCCTGCGCGACGTCCCGCTTAACGTCCTGCTGATCGCGCCCCTGGCCTTCGCGCTGGCCGGCATCCTGTCGCGCCGGGGCCTCGCCTGGGGGCATATCGCGCGGCGGGTGATCGGCTACGGGCTGCTGCTCAGCGTGGCGCTGGAAGCGGCCCAGCTCTTCATGCCGGCCCGCGTCCCGTCGGTGGCTGACGTGGCGGCCAACGCCGCCGGGTTGGCGCTGGGGCTGTGGGTCTACCGGGCGTGGACGGTTGGCTTCGCCGCCGCCGTGGCCGCGGCCGCGACTCCGCGCAATCTCGCGCTCGTGTCGTCCTTCTACCTTGCCGCCGTCGCGCTTCTGCTGGCGGCGCTCTTCAACAGCGCCCGCCTCGCGCCGTGGGACAACGCCTACCCGCTCCTGCTCGGCAACGAGGCGGACGGCGAGCGGCAGTGGAAAGGGCAAGTCGATGCCCTGGCCCTGTTCGACCGGGCGCTTGATCCGGCCGAGGCGGCCGCCGCGATCGAGGGCGAGATGCCGCCGGGCGCGTTCGCGCGCTACCGCCTCACAGGGCCCGGGCCTTACATGGACGAGATGAACCGCCTCCCGGCGCTGGCGTGGGCCGGGCCTGCGGGCCCGAGTACAGACGGACAGGTCGGGCCCGGGGCATGGCTGGCGGCCGGGCCGCCCGCCGGCTGGTCCTCAGCGGTGGCTGAGACCTCGGACTTCTCGGTCGTCCTCGTCTTCACGCCCGAAAACGCGGAGCAGCGAGGCCCCGCGCGCCTCATGACCGTCTCAGGCGACAAGTCGCACCGGAACCTGACCATCGGGCAGGCCGGCCCGGACCTGGTCATCCGCCTGAGAACGGCTGTGTCAGGCGACAACGGCCGCAAACCTGAGGTCGTCCTGCCGGGCGGGATGGCGGCCGCGCCCCAGTCGCTGGTCGTCAGCTACGACGCGCCCCGGCTGGTGGTCTACCCGGCCGGCGCAGCGGCGCAAGGCCTGTCATTCGCGCCGGGCGTGGCCTTCTTCGCCGGGTTCATGACCTCGCCGGAATGGGTGATCGCGCTGGGCGGTGACCCGCGGCGCTACGATTGGCTGTTCGTTGGGGTTGTGGTCGCGCCGGTCTTGCTGGCGGTGGCCATCATCGCCTGGGCGCGCCGGACAACGGCCGCGTGATGCCCGGGCGCACCGCCCGCGATCAGGCGCGTTGCGCCCGACCGGGCTTCGCTCAGTCCGCGGCGGCGGCGGTCAGTATTTCCTGGGCCAGCGCCGTATGGATCTTGACTTCGCCGGTGATCGTCCGGTGGACGGGACAGCGGTCGGCGATATCGCGCAGGCGGTCCAGCTGGGCCTGATCCAGATCGCCCTCGAAGGCGATTTCACAGTCGATGCGTTCAACCTTCGCCTCGGGCGGGCTGACGCAGTCGTCGCACTCGGCGGCCGTGATCGTCCGGTGGTCGAGCCTAAGCGTCACGCCGGTCAGCGGCCACCCCTTGCGCCGGGCATAGAGCTGGACGGTCATGACCTTGCAGGCTGCCAGTGAACTGAGCAGCAGGTCATAGGGCGAAAAGCCGAGGTCCTCGCCCCCATCCTCGACCGGTTCGTCGGCCAGCAGGCGGTGGCCCGGGCGGCCGGGTTCCTCGACCTGGATATCTACTTGCAGGTTGTGAAGGCTATGCGCAACGACAGCCATGGTGTCTCCTTGAAGCATGTTGTTCGACAATGAGCGCAAACGAGCCGGAATCGGCTCTTCACCCCAGACGGCGCGGCGCCATCGGTTCTTACGATAGGAGCCGGGCAGCGCCCGGATCAAGCCACCAGCTCAGTTCCCCACCCAGGGGCCGGATGCGTTGCGCCGGCCAGCGGGCCGGGTCGTGCGGGCCCCGCAGCGTCGCCGCAACCGCCTCCGCCTTGCCTTCACCGGTCACCAGGAACCAGACCCGGCGGGCGTCGTCAAAGACCGGCGGGGTCAGCGTGACCCGATGCGCGGGACGGCCGTCATAGTCGGCCGTGACCGCGACGACCGGCGCGGTCTGCTCGACGGGCGAGCCGGGAAAGAGGGAGGCCGTGTGCCCGTCGCGGCCGAGGCCGAGCAGGACGAGATCGAACCGGGGCCAGCCGGCGGCCGACCCGTACGACCGTGCGGCCGCGCGCAGGCGGGCGGTGTAGTCGGCCGCGGCCGCCGAAGGGGACATCGTGCTGCGCACGCGGTGGATGTTGGCCGCCGGCACAGCCACGCGGTCAAGCAGCGCGTCGCGCGCCTGGCCGTAGCTGTTCTCCGGGTCGTCCTTCGGGACCAGGCGCTCGTCGCCCCAGAACACTTCGACCGCGGCCCAGGGCACGGCGTCACGGTAGGGCGAGGCAGCCAGGACACGGTACAGGCCCAGCGGCGTGGCCCCGCCGGACAGGCAGACCAGAAAACGGCCGCGCTCCTCGACCGCGGCCGTCGCCTCGATCAGAAACCGGGCCGCCGCGGCTTCGGCCAGCGCCGCCGCGTCGGGGCTGACGCGCACGATCGGTTCAGCCAAGGTCCATCTCTAGGGCGTCATACGCAGCGCCGTAGAGCGCGGTCTTCGGGTTATAGATGACGTGAACCGGGATGCGGCCGATCATCTCGCTGAAACGGCCCTTGTCGCGGAAGAACGACATGAACGGCCCGCTCTGGAGTTGCGGCAGGATGCGCGGCGGGATCCCGCCACCGAGATAGATGCCGCCCGTGGCCAGGACGACCAGCGCCAGGTTGCCCGCCTCATCGCCCAGGATCTCCATGAACATCCGCAGCGTGGCAACGCAGATGTCGGCCTCGCCGTTGACGGCCGCCTTGATGATGACCGGAGTGGGGTCGCTGGCCTCGTCCAGCTGCGCCCGCAACCAGGCCGGCTCCTCATGCCGTCCCGTCTCGCGAAAGAACGTGTAGATGTTGGGGATGCCGAGCCCGGAACAGACGCGCTCGTAGCTGACGTGACCCATGCGCGGCAGGTAGTAGTTGAGCATCTCCAGCTGTTCGGGTGTCGTCGGACCAAAGGCCGTGTGGCCCCCTTCCGACGGGTGGGCCGAGTAGCGCGTCCCGTTCCAGACGAGAAAGCCTTCGCCCAGCCCAGTCCCCGGAGCGACGACGCCGATGGCCCCGTTTTCGACCGCCTGGCCCTCGTTGAGGGTGATCAGGTCGCCCGGTTCGAGGTGGGGCACGGCCGTGGCGATCGATTCCAGGTCGTTGAGCAGGTGGACGCGAAAGCCGAAGCGCTCGCCGATCGCGTCGGCGTCGATGACCCAGGGCAGGTTGGTGATCTGCGCCCGGCCCTTGACCACAGGGCCGGCCACGCCGAAGCTGGCGCTCGTGATGTCGTAGGGGCTGTCCTGCAAAAACTCGCTGATGATCAGCTCGAGTGACTGATACTGCTGACTGGGATAGGTGCGCTCCATCTCCGGATGGCGCGCGATGTCACGCATATCTTCCTGGGCCGAGAAGAGGGCCAGGACTGTCTTGGTGCCGCCAATGTCGCCCGCGAGAAGCATAGAAAACTCACTTGATGATCTGGACCATGCCATAGAAGGCGACATGGTCTTTGATGTTGGCCGCTGCCGGTTTGGGATCAGGATAGTACCAGGCGGCGTTCTTGATCTCGTCGCCGTTGACGCTGATGGTGTAGTAACTGGCCACACCCTTCCAGGCGCAGGTCGTATGCCGGTCGCTTTCGCGGAAGTATTCGCGGTGGATCGACTCCGGCGGGAAGTAGGTGTTGCCTTCGACCTGCTCGGTCTTCTCGCTTTCGGCCAGCACAGCGCCGTTCCAGATTGCCTTTGCCACGGTTGCGTTCTCCTCGTTGTTGGGTTGTGGTGATGTGGAGCGTCAGGCCGCGGATTCTTCGCGCAGGGCAAGCAGAAGCGCCTCTTGTTCGCCGCGGCAGTCACCGCACAGGCACAGATGGTGGGCCACCAGCGGCATAAGCGCCGCAGCGTCCCGCTCGCTGATCAGGTGTTCGGCGTACTCGTCAAGCAGCGCGTAGACCTGAGCGCAATCAATCTCGTCCTCGCGGGTCATGCACAGCGCGTCTATCAGACGACTGACGGCCGCTTCGTCCAGCACCGGCGCCGGATCGACCCTGGCGGGTGGCGGCGTGCCCTGCATCCACTGTCTGATTCGATCGATAAGTCGGTTCATGGTGCTTCTCTGCCTATCAGACGCCGGCATCAGGCCCATTCTTACATCGACCGGCCGCACTAGGCCGGCTTCTTCGGCTCGGCAAAGGACGCCATCACGTCCTCCGGCGTCAGGCCGTCGTCGGCCATGCGCCGCTTGAGTCGCTGGCGGGCGTCAAAGAGCAGCTTATAGAGCGCGTTCTGGTTGGAGCCCAGCCGCTCCGCGACCTCGGCCATCGGCATGCCGGCCAGGACCCCCAGCAGGGCCGTGCGCTGCTTGTCGGTCAGCTCGTCGGCGATCAGCCGACTAACGTAGGCCATCAACTCGCGTCGTTCGGTCAGTTGCTCCGGCTGCGCGGCCGGATCGGCCGCGAACGACGGGGTGTATTCGCCCGTCTCCGTCTCAGTCAGTTGCTCGAGCGACGTGTCCTTCCAGCGCTTGCGGCGCAGTTCGGTCAGGGCGATGTTGAGGGTGATCTTGTGGGCCCAGGTGGTGAACTGGCTGCGGCCGGCGAACGAGTCGAGGTTGTCGAGAACCTTGAGCATTGCCTCCTGGACGAAGTCGTCCGCCTGCGTGCCGAACTCCGGGGCGGAGGTATCGACCTGGCCGATGAGACCGCGCTCCAGGCCCCGGCGCAGGATCAGACGCAAGTCGGCCAGGGCCTGGTCCCGGCGCGGGCCTGACTGGGCCAGGTCGCTTATCCATTCGTCGTTGGTGCGGGTCTGGGTCATGATCGATCGGCCGCGCTGCGACAGCTCCAGATACAGATTGTAATCAGACTCCGGCCGAATGCGAAACGCCGGCGGCCGCCCGGTAATAATCGCACAGGTCCTGAACCGGGCAGCGCTCGCACAGGGGCCACGGCGCTTTGCAGACGGCGCGCCCGTGGCGGATGAGGTTGATGTGGAACGGGTAGTAGGTCTCCGGCGCGCCGAGCGCTTCCAGGATGTCCATCGCCTTGTCCGGGTTTGCCCTGGGCGGGATGAGGCCCAACCGGCCGCTGACGCGATGGACGTGGGTATCGACCGGGAAGGCGGGCATGCCGAGGGAGAAGAGCAGGACGATGCCGGCCGTCTTGCGGCCGACGCCATGAATGCGTGTCAGCCACGCTTCGGCTTCGCGGGGCGGCATGCCGGTCAGGAAATCCAGGCTGATGCTTCCCCGCTCCTGCCGGATCGTGCGCAGGGCGTCCTGAATGCGCGGCGCTTTCTGGTTGGCGAGCCCGGCAACGCGGATGGTCTCGACCAGGTCGGCCACTGGCGCGTCGATGACGCTCTCCCAGTCAGGGTAGCGCGCCTTCAGCCGGGCGAAAGCCCGCGCGGTGTTGGTATCGGCCGTCGACTGGGACAAGATCGTCCCCACCAACGCGTCGACCGGGTCTTCGCCCGGGACCCACTCGGGCGTGCCATAGCAGTCATTGAGCGCCGCGAAGACGGCCTCGTATTGCCCGGCGCGGTCTACGCTCATCCGCGCCTCGCTTCTGCGGAGCGACCGCCAACCGACCCGGCGCGCTGCCGGCGGCCGTCCAGGGCCGCCCGCAACCCATCCCGCACGGCTTCGCGCTCGGCGGCCGAGAGGCCCAGGATATCGAAGACGAGTTCGTCCAGCGCGCGGCGGTCGGGCAGGTCCAGCTCAGCTTCGGTCTCGCCCACCGGGCGCGCGCCCAGCGCGTCAAAGGCCATCTCCAGCCGGGCCAGCATCCGGGGATCCAGCGCCCGCGGGTCGGGAAGGCGCATCTCTTCCAGCTCATACGCCGCCAGCCAGAGCACCCCGTCCCCGAAATTGAGCCGCCCCTTCACTTCACACTGAAGCGCAAACCAGGCGCTGTTCAGCAACGCCGCCGCGGCCCGCGGCGAGACGCCCGCAGCCAGGCGAACCTGATACAACTGCTGGTCGACGGCGACATCCCCGTCCAGCAGTGGCGCAAAGTGGCGCTGCCAGACGCCCTTTGGCAGGAGAAGCCGGGCCGGTTCCTGCTGCGGCAGGGCGTACCACGGCCGCCGCGCGGCGCAGGTACGCAGGCGACCGAAGCCCTGGCTTTCACCCCATTCGATATAGCGCTCTGCCCCGGACGTGGTGGGCACGCCTTCCGCGGGGACGGCCAGCAGCTGATGGCTGCAATCGGCCGGGCCGACGACCAGCCGGTTGACACCGCGGAGCGACTTCAGCAGCGGGCGGCGGTAGCCGGCTTCGATCCCCCAGGAAGCGATGTCGGATTCCTGAAGATAAAAGAACCCGTTTGCGCCGGTCGTATAGCCGCGCTGGACCGTTGCCCACGCTCCCAGCGGACGGGCATCAGGAAGCGCACGGCGCCAGACGACTTCCGGCGCGCGCAGGTAGGCCCCCCAGCGGGCGGCGGCGTCCAGTTCACCCTGGGCCACAACGTGGACGCTGGCCGAGGGAGAGTGGCGGTCGGCCGAGGGCAGCAGCCTGCCCAGAACCTGCTCAGCAAGGGTGACGCGTTCGGCGTCATCGGGGCCGCCGAGCAGTTCGTGAAGCGGCAGGCGCAGCCGGGCGAAACGGACACGGTTGGCGGCCCGTTCTTCCGGGAGCGAGGCCTTCTCCAGGATCAGCAGGCAGGTGTTGACGCTGGCTTCGTCGAACCATCGTTCCACGGCCGACTCGACCACGGCCACGATCCGGAAGTGGTTGAGCAGGAATTGCTTGAGCTGGCGGCCGTAGGCCACGTCCAGCCAGCCATTGGGCACGACAAAGCCGAGCCGGCCGCCTTCGCGCAGAAAGCCGAGGCTATGCAGCAGGAAGTAGGCGAACAGACCGGAACGGCCGCCCAGCGGCGACCAGACGGCATGGGGGACAACGGGCCGGCGGACGCGATCAGGCGCAGCGGCGTCGCCGGCGGCGCCGGCCGCATCCGGGAAGAGCGACAACTGGGCATCAACGCCGCGCGGCAGACGGTCGATCCACTCCGCCCGCGTATAGGGCGGGTTGCCGATGATCGCGTCGAACGGGTCGAAGGCGTCAGGCTGGAGAGCGAAGAAGCTGGCGACGGTGAAGTGGGCGCCGGGCAGGGCCTGCGCGGCCCGAGCGGCGGCCGCGGCGTCCAGTTCGACGCCGTACAGCGTGCCGGGCGGCGGGTCGGGCGCCTCGTCCTGCCACGTCTGCCAGCGCGCCGCGCGGCCGAGCAGCGCTCCTTCGCCGCAACTGGGGTCGAGCAGCCGGTCGGTCGAGCGCCGCAGGCAGAAACCGAGCAGCAGGTCGGCCAGGTCGGGCGGCGTGGCAAACTGTCCCCAGGTGCGGCGCGTGGTGGTCATGGGTGTGAAACGTCCGGCAGCCGATTATACTACAAGGGTCATGACCACGTTATCGCAGAGCGCATTCATCGAGACGCTTCCGGCCGCGCTGGGGCCGTTTCTGCCCGAGCCGCTGAGAGGGTTCCAGGTCCGCCGGCCGTGGCGCACTCTCCTGCAGATCCACTACGGCGAGGCGAGCCTGCATTACGAGGTCGGCCACGTCTCCCAGCGGCCGGGCCAGCGGATCCAGGGGTGGGAACTGGGCTTCCACTTCGAGGCCCGCGACCATGACCTCAACCGCTACCTGCTCGACGGCTTCCGCCGCCACTTGTTTGAGATCAAGTCGACGCTGGGGGAGAGCATTGAAGCGGAGATGTGGGATCGGGGCTGGACGAAGATCTACGAGGTCTACCCGGAGGAACCACTCACCGTCGAATACCGGCAACGAGTCGCCGGCCGCCTGGCGGCGATCATCACCTGCCTGCACCCGATCTTCGTCGACCTGCGTCGGGACGTGGTGCAGATCTATCGCTGAGGGCATCAGCAAGAAACCCGGTCCCGGCGCAGGCGCCTGCACGCGGAAACCGGGTTTCTGACCTGCGCCCGGCGAGAATCACGCCAGGCGTGATTCTCGCCGGGTTCTGCGGTTGCGCTAGCGGATGATCATCGGCAGCAGGTTGTACTCCAGCCCGCTCCCGACGAAGTTCGCGATGATGTTCTTCGGCCCGTTGACCGTCACCATCACCGGTGACTGACTGCCCGACAGGTCGCCGCTCCAGCTGTCAAAGGCCCAGCCGATGGCCGGTTTCGGCGTCAGCGTGACCTGGGAGCCGCAGGCATACAGCGGCCCGGCCGGACTCCGCTGGACGGTACCGGAGCCGTTCGTCGAGACAGTCAGCAACGGCGTGTCCTCCGGCTCGACCCCGTCGGCCGCGTTGTAGAAGTAGTCGACGATGGCCGTGTGGGCCGGGGTCGTGCCGTTCTTCGGCTTCGTGTTGCCGGCAAACACGCCGACTTTCGTGACCGCCAGATCGAAAGTGAACGTTCCCGCCGTCGTCCAGTCCGTATCGTTGTTCAAGCGGTAGCTCACCGTGAAACGGTCGGTGTTGACGTTACGCGAAACCCTCAGTTCCATCACACCCGCGTCGGCGATATCCAGGTCTATCAGTTTCTTGGGATTCGCCAGGAGCGGGTCGAAGCTGTAGGCAAAGAGCGTGTCCTGGCCATCGGCGGTGGCGGAGAAGTCAACCCGGAGGTACTTCCCGGCGTCCTGCTCGATGATCATGCCCTGCATCTGGAAGGTCTCAGTCACGTTCGACTGGAACCGCGTCCGCAGGTCAAAGTTGGCGTCATTGGCCCGCTGCATGATGCGCGGCGCGTTGTTGCCGTCCTTCCAGACGTTGTGGTCAGCCGTAGCGGGCACGACGATCCGCAGCTGCGCGCCGTTGGTCGTCGCTGTCGCGTCGTTCAGCGGGTTGACAAACGTCCACGGTTCGCTGCCCAGGCTGCAGCGGTCGAAGTTGTCGGTTACCATCACGCCCGGCTCCACGAACACGGCGGTGATCACCTTGGCCTTGTTCATGACGATCTGGGCCGGGTTCTGGGTCGAGGTGAGGTCGCCCGTCCAGCCGGCAAAGATCCAGCCATCGTCGGGGACGGCTGTCAGCTCGACCTGCTCGCCCGGCGTGTAGATGTCCTTCTCCGGCACAACCTGGACCGTACCGGAACCGAGGACCTTGGTCTCCAGCGTCAGCGGCCCGATAAAGGTCGCGGTGATATTCTCGTCGCTGTTGACGGTGACGACCAGCGGGTTGGCCGTGCCGGTCTCCGTCCCGCTCCAGCCGCCGAACGTCCAGTCATCGGCCGGGGTGGCGGTGATGGTCACGACCTCGCCGGGGGCATATCCGGTCTTGTTCGGCTCCTTGAGGATGGAGCCGTCGCCGACGATGGCCACGTTGACCGCGTAGGCGGTCTGCTGGAAGGTGGCTGTGACCGACTTCGGGCCGTCCATCAGGACCTGCACCGGGCTGGTCGTCCCGCTGGCAGCCCCGCTCCACCCGACGAAGGCCCAGTTGGTCGCCGCCACGGCCTGCAGTTCGACCGTCGTCCCTTCCAGATACTGGGCGGCATTGGGCGTCCGGTTGACCGAGCCTTGCCCGACCGTCGTGACCGACAGCGGGTAGTAGACCGCGGCCTTGAAGGTGGCGGTGATCGCCGTGTCCTGGACCATGGTCACCGTTTCGGTCGCCTTGTCGCTGACCAGATCACCCGTCCAGCCGTCGAACACATAGCCGTCGGCAGGAAGGGCGGCGACCGTCACTTCCTCTCCGCCGAGATAGGTGCTCTTCTTCGGGAACCAGTCGACTGAGCCGTTCGGCCCGGCGTTCACCGACAGGGTGTATTCCCCCTGCACGAAGTTGGCCGTGATCGACAGGTTCGCCCCGACGGTGATCAACTGGGGGTTGTTGGTGCCGACGAGGTTGCCCGACCAGTTGCTAAACTCCCAGCCCGGGTCCGGGACGGCGGTCACCGTGATCGTTGTCCCGGCCGGGTAGGTACCGCCGGGCGGGTCCAGTTCGACCGTCCCCTGGCCAGTGACCGATGTCTGAACGGAGTAGCCGGTCGCGAAGTTCGCCGTGATAGCCTTGTTGCCGGTCATCGTCACCTGGAGCGGGTTCGTTGTGCCCGACGCGTCGCCGCTCCAGCCGGTGAAGGCGGCGCCATTGCCCGGCACGGCCGTCAGCTGCACGACCTCGTTGTACTCATAGGCCGGCTTGTCCGGGGACTTGGTCACGCTGCCGGCGCCAACGACGGACACGTCAAGCGTGAACTGCTCCTTGACAAACGTGGCCGTGACGACATTGTCGCCGGTGATGGTGAACAGCAGCGGGTTGCTGCTGCCGAGGTTGGCGCCGCTGCGCTTCTCGCCGGCGGCCGGGGCGACGGTCAGCGGCTTGAAGGCATCGTTGACGATCGGCGTCGCGCCTGCCAGCGTTGTCTCATCCATGAGGCCGAAGGTGAAATGGACCGGCACCGTCGCACTGGGCAGCAGTTCCTTGCTGGCCAGGTTGCGGCCAAAGGCGAAGACCGTCATCAGGTCGGTCAGGTCGCGGTACGAGTCCGTCAGGTCATCACCCTCTTCTTTGATCAGGTAGATCGCGCGGCCGACATCGGGATCGGCCACGAAGCCCCATTCATCGCCGGGGATATCCGACTCGCGCGTCTCACCGGCCATGATCTGGATGCCGTCGGAGAAAACGACAAAGTCCTTGTTGACGTCCAGCGCGCCGCCCGGCGTGCCCTCATAGAGCCAGTAGTAGTCGAACCGGGCCTCGTTGATGGTATGTCGGACATAGCCGGGGTAGAAGTCCCAGGTGTGGTTCCAGCGAGTCTGGGTCTGCAGCCGGTTGGAATAGATCGTCGCCTTGATCGGCCCGTCGTTGAGGACGCAGGTGCGCGAGTCCTTGTCGCCGGGGTGCAGGTCGCCGCCGTTGTTCGGGTGGACGGCGTTCGGGATGCCGCGGAACTTGCCGGCCGCGTCGGCCGCCTGGTTGTAGCTGACCCAGTCGTTGCCGCCCTTGTCATTGACGCTGGAGAAGCCGGCCCCCTGCTTGTGATAGAAATAGGTCGCGATCGGCGTTTCCACCTTGACGCTGGACTGCTGCTCATCCATCACACCGTCCGTCAGGACGACGAGATCGGTGACGGACGGCGGCGTGACCGTCTTGCCGGTCTTGTCAAAGTAGACCTGGTAATACCGCGTTGCGCCCGCGCCGGTGTTGCCTTCCATGATGAAGGTGACCGTGCCCTGGCCGGGCAGGTCGGTCGCGCACAGGCCGTTGCCCTGCCAGTTGTTGTTCAGCGTCTTCTTGACGGCAAACTGCGACGGCACATCGTCATCAACCAGCGCGCCGTTCCCGTCCACTTCGACGACCCGAACGGAGCCGGCATTGAAGGTGCCGCCGCCGAGACCGTTCAGGATCTGCTGGAAATTGATCTCAACGTCGACCGGTTTGTCCTTGCGGGTGAAGCCGTTAGCGCCGACCGTCACCGGGACGCGGAAGTCGCGCTCGCCGTCGTGCCAGTTGTCGTCCTCGCCCGATGTCCACGAGGCGAGTTTCCAGCCCGCATCGGGAACGGCGGTCAGCGTCACCTGCTGGTTTTCGCTGTACGGTGGGTCCGGGGTGACGGTGACCGTGCCGTTGCCGACCGTGTTGACGGTCAGGGTGAAGTCGTCGGTCTCGGCGCGACTGGACGGGGCAACCGCCAGCAAGGCCAGCAGAAGGGCGAAGACGAGTACGAGTGTCGACCGGGAACGTATCATGGACGTGCCTCCGTTAGTGCGTTGCCGCAACGATGAGAAGGGCTGCGACAGCGGGAAATGGCCAATGGCGCATGTGAATGTCGCGGCCCTGAACCAGCGGCCGCGGCGACGGGTGTTCAGTTGTCGTACTCGAGTTGGCTACTTTCCAGCCGGCCGATCCGCAAGAGGTCGACTAGTACTCCAGTACTCCTATCCAGGATGGCATCATAACGCGGTGAGCTTAAGGCGAATCTTAACAGCCGGTCCGGCAAGAACAGACCACAGCCGATTCTTAAGAAACGGCCGCGGTCCGGGCTACTCCGCGCCGGCGTCGATCGCCAGCGGCAGGTAGACCTGCTTCACGAACAGGGCCCTGACCGAGCTATTCTTGACCATCGTCAGCGTCGCCGGGTTCGCCGAGCCGGTCAGGTCGCCCGACCAGCCGTAGAAGAGGTAGCCGGGTTCGGGCGTGGCCGTCAGGGTGACGATATCACCACCCTGATAGGTCGCCTTCTTCGGCTTCCATGTCACATCACCATGTGCCCCGGCAACCACCTCCAGGGTAAACGTGCCGCGCACGAAGCTGGCCGTCAGCGACAGATCTTTGTTCACCGTCAGCGAAAGCGGGTTGGTCTTCCCGGTGGCGTCTCCCGACCAGCCATCGAAGACCCAGCCGGGAGCGGCCGCGGCCGTCGCGGTGATGGCCGTGCCGGCGACATAGGTCGGGCCTGGCGGGTTGAGCGCGATCGTCCCCTCGCCATTGACGGCCGTCGTGACGGTGTAGCCGGGGGCGAACGAAGCGGTCACGCGCTTGTTGCCGGTCATGGTCACCTGGATGGGGTTCGCCTTGCCACTCGCGTCGCCTCCCCAGCCGGTGAACAGCGCGCCCGCGCCCGGCACGGCCGTCAGCGTGACCACTTCGTTGTATTCGTACGTCGGCTTGTCGGGCTCGCGGGTGACGGTTCCGGGACCGCTCGTCGTCGCTGTCAGCGTGTACTGCTGCCTGACAAAGCGAGCGGTGATGAGATGGTCGCCGGTGATGGTGAACAGCAGCGGGTTCGCGCTGCCCAGGTCGCTGCCGGTGCGCCTCTCAGCCTCGCCGGTGGTGGCGGCCAGCGGCTTGAAGGCGTCGTTGACGACCGGCGTGGCGTCGGCGAGGGTGGTGGCCTCCATCAGGCCAAAGATGAAGTGAGCCGGGACGGCCGTCGCCGGCAAAAACGGCTTGCTGCTCAGGTTGCGGCCGAAGGCGAAGACGGTCATCGAGTCGTCCAGGTCGCGATAGGAGTCGACTTTGTCGTCGCCTTCCTCCTTGATCAGGAAGATCGAACGGTCCACGTCCGGGTCGACCACAAATCCCCACTCGTCGCCGGGGATGTCCAGTTCGCGTGTTTGCCCGGCCTTGATCTGGACGCCATCCGAGAAGACCACATAATCCTTATTGGGCTCCAGCAACCCGCCGGGGGTTCCCTCATAAAGCCAGTAGTAGTCGAATCGGGCCTCGTTGATCGTGTGGCGAACGTAACCAGGGTAGATGTCCCAGGTGTGGTTCCAGCGCGTCCGTGTCTGGATGCGGTTGGAGTAGAGCGTCGCCTTGATTGGCCCGGCGTTCAGGACGCAGGTGTCGGAGTCCTTGTCGCCCGGGTGGAGATCGCCGCCGTTGTTGGGATGCACGGCGTTGGGGATGCCGCGGAAGCGGCCGTCCGCTTCCGGCGCTGAGTTGTAGCTGATCCAGTCGTTCCCGTCGGCGTCGTTGAGGCTGGAGAAGCCGGCACCCAGCTTGTGGTAATAGTAGGTGGCATTCGGCGTCTCGACCCTGACCGCCGGCTGGCCTTCATCGGCCACGCCGTCCGTGACCTTGACCAGTTGCGGAACCGACGGAGGCGTGAGCGCCTTGCCCGTCTTGTCGAAGTAGATGTGGTAGGTGCGGCTGGCGCCCGCCGCCGTGGTGCCTTCCATGATGAAAGTCACCGTCCCCTGGCCGGGGACGGCCGTAGCGCAGGCCCCCGCGCCTTCCCAGTTAACGTCCAGCACCTGTCTGACGGCAAACTGGGCCGGCACGCTATCATCGACCATCTCACCGCCTGGGCTGACTTCGACCACGCGAACCGATGCCGGGTCGAACGTGCCCCCGCCCAGGCCATCCAGCAGGGCCTGGAAGTCGATCTCGACGTCGACCGGCTTGTCCCTGCGGGCGAAACCGGCAGCGCTAACCGTCACCGGCAGGCGGAAGTCGCGCTCCGCGTCAGCCCAGTTATTGTCCTCGCCAAGTGTCCAGGCGCTGAATGACCAACCCGGCGCGGGTTTGGCCGTCAGGCTGACCTGTTGGCCGTCGCTGTATGGGGGTGCGGGGCTGACGTCGACCGTGCCATCGCCGACGGTCCTGGTCGTCAGCGAGAAGCCGCCGGTCTCCGCCCGACCGGGAGAGACGACGAGCAACAGGATGACGAGGAGCGAACTGAGACTGAGAGCGAGACGAAAGCGGTTCATACGTCGGTTTCCAGTTTTCTTGCGCGTTTCCGGCCCGTCCGACACCGCCGAACACTGTCGCCCCGGCCCCGGATGAGGCGCGACCGGCGAGGGAGCGGACCATCAGATCCTTCAACCGGCAGCGGCGGTTGCAGGCGTCGCCGGCGGATCAACACGGTAGTTTCGGCGCGTGTGCGAACGCAGGCAAGCAGTTTGTACCGGCGTTTCGCGATTTCTCATGGACACCCGGCCGGACCCGATCGTAAGACCGCCTGTAACGTGGGGCAAGTAAAGTGCGTGATGCCTGAGCCTTGCCATGCGCGACCGGTTGGGCAGGCGTAGTGCCGGCAGGCCTGAGCATTGGATGAGCCATCCGGCAGAGGCGGCAAAGTGAGTAGACATCGCAATCCGCGGCATGGTATAAGGTCTGGCGCGGGTGGCCGCCCACTCGCATCACAGCAGCAAGCGGTTCGTAGCCATACGATAGACGTCGAGGTAGGAAGGAGCAATGAACAAGACAAAACAAACAAGAATAGTGATCGTCGCCAGCGGGTTACTCTTTGGACTGCTGGCGCTGGTGGGCCTGGCTCGTGTGGGCGTTCAGCCCGCGGCCGCAGCCGGCGGCCTGGCCCAGACCTGCCCCACCGTTGGTGGGCAGACCCTGCTGTACGATTGGGACGGGACCGTGACGACGGCCGCCCGTGGGTTCCCCGGTTTTGACACCGACGGCATCGGGGATAAGACCATCCCCGCCGGCTGCAACCCGATCTGGAGCGAGACACCCAACATCACGTTCCACTTCCGGGTGAAGATATTCGACCAGCCCGTGCCGCAGGACGACATCAAGATGCAGTTCTGCTTCTGGCAAAAGAACAGCAATGAGAACTTCCGGCGCGAGAACTGCACGAAGTTGAACAGGGTTCCCGTCGGCGGGGCGAATTTTGTCCAGTGGAGCGTCGGCGCGAACGCGATGTGGAAGAAGGATAGACGGCCGATCCTCTGGAACAAGCCGCGCACATGGCAGCGCTCGGTCTTCAAGAACGGCCAGAACAAGGCGGTGTCTAACTGGATGCAGCCGATCTGGGGCGGTGAGAATCCGAACGACTGGTACCCGCTCGATATGTGCTTCCAGGTCCTGGCCGTTCCCGGCAGCGAAGCGCCACAATGGGGCAACTTCCCCTGTGATAGCCGCCCGTAAGCATTGAGCCACATCCTAACTGGCTCACTGGCTACGATCGCGCTGTACCGAGTTCCTGCAACTTGAAAGGTTGGCGCGTCAGGCAAAGACCTGACGCGCCGCCTTCATTCACGATTTGCGAGATTCGAAGGGAGATCGGATGGACGGAGCGACTGCGGCAAGCAGTCACAGGCAAGTAGACCCTCAGCAGGGCAACGAGAGTTCGGGCGCGCGCAACGCGCATTCGTCCGGTGCAGGTGACAACTATGATGTCAATCAGAACTGCGACCTTCGCCTCGGTCATCATCCTCATCGCGGTTCTTGCCGCTGGCGCGGCGGCGCTCGGACAGAGGCTCTTTCAGCCGGCTGTCCTCCTGGCGGCGTCCCCTCTGGCCTGGACGCGACTCTCCAGCGAATACGGCGACCTGGCCGCGCCACAACCCGGTTCCGCGACGACGGAACAAACCGCAACGCTAGTCCTCGACATCAACGGCGACAACCTGAACGACTTCGTCGTCGCCACGCGCAAGACGGCCCCCTCCATCGTCTGGTATGAACGCACGGCTACCGGCTGGACGCAGCGCATCATTGAGGGCGACGCACTCCGCATCGAGGCCGGCGGCACGTTCCATGACATCGACGGCGACGGCGACCCCGACATCGTCTTCGGCTGCGACGGTTCGTGCCCCCACGTCTGGTGGTGGGAGAACCCCGCGCCCAACTTCGGCGGAGAGTGGACGCGGCGGCTGGTCAAGACCGGCGGCCTGAATGACACGACCCAGCGCCGCCACCACGACATGGTCTTCGGCAACTTCGATGGCGACGCGGCGGCGGAGCTGGCGTTCTGGAACCAGAACGCCCGATCGCTCCTGCTGGCCGACATCCCGCCCAACCCGCGAACGACCGAGCCCTGGCCAGACATCCGCATCATTGGCGATATGCCGCTCGGCGTCACCCCGGAGTATGAAGGCTTGGTGGCGGCCGATATGAACGGCGACGGTCGCGAAGACCTGGTCGGCGGCGGCCGCTGGTTTCAGCAGGAAGCCGGCGGCAGCTTCACCGCGCGCTGGATCGACAACCAGCGACTGACCCGCATGGCTGTGGGCCAGATCGTCCCCGGCGGCTGGCCGGAGGTCGTCCAATCCCCGGGCGAGTTCGCAGGGATGCTCAAATGGTACGAGACGACCGACGGCCTGAACTGGCAAACGCACGAACTGATGACCGTTGACAACGCCCACAGCCTGGAGATCGCTGACCTGGACGAGGACGGGCACCGGGACATCTTCCTGGCCGAGATGGGCTTCACGCCGGGCAACCCCGACTACAACCCGGCCCCCCGCATGATGATCCTCTTCGGCAACGGCCAGGGCGGCTTTGAGACGACGGTCATGGCGACCGGCTATGGCAACCACGAGGCGCGTGTGGCCGACCTGGACGGCGACGGCGACCTGGACATCCTCGGCAAGCCCTATACCCAGAACACCCCGCGCGTCGACGTGTGGCTGAACCGGTTGCGCGGAGACCACGAGCGGTGCGCGAGCCGCCTCGACAACTGGCGGACGACCGTCATCGACCCCGCGCGGCCGAACCGGGCCGTCTTCATTGACGCCGCCGACCTGGATGGCGACAGCTTCGCCGACCTCGTCAGTGGGGCGTGGTGGTACAGGAACCCGGGCGTCATTGGGGGCACGTGGGAGCGACGGGCGATCGGCGCCGGGTTGGACCAGATGGCCGTCCTGGGTGACTTCGACGGCGACCAGGACATCGACATCCTGGGCACGACCAACAATGACCCGGACAAACCGGAGATGGGCAACGCCTTCGTCTGGGCCCAGAATGACGGTGGCGGCACCTTCACCGTCTACACCAACCTGCCGGCGGGGGACGGCAACTTCCTGCAAGGAGCGGTCGCTGCCCAGTTCACACCGGGCGTGACCGAGATCGCCCTCTCCTGGCACCGCAACGGCACGCTGCAGTCGCTGACAATCCCGGCTGACCCGGTCAACGAGGCCTGGGCCATCCGCACGCTGTCGGCAGTGACCCAGGAGGAAGCCTTGAGCGCGGCCGACATCGACCGCGACGGCGACACCGATCTGCTGTTGGGCACGACCTGGCTGCGCAACGACCTCGATGAGGGCGGGGACTGGACGCCGGCCACCCTGCACACGACCAGCGACCTGCCCGACCGCAACCGCCTGGCCGACATCGACGGCGACGGCCGCCTCGACGCCATTATCGGCTACGAGACCGCCAACAGCTCAAGCCGCAAACTCGCCTGGTACCGGCAACCCGCCGGCCAGCCGGCGTCTGCCTGGTCGGAGGCGGTGATCGACCTCCCCATCGCGCCGATGAGCGTGGATGTCGCCGACCTGGACGGGGACGGCGATGAAGATGTGGTGGCCGGCGAGCACAACCTGGCTTCGCCACAGAACGCCCGGATGCTCGTCTATGAGAATCTCGATGGCGCGGGTGGAAGCTGGAAGCGTCACGTTGCTGGACAGGGTTATGAACACCACAACGGCGCGCAATTAGCCGACCTGGACAACGACGGCGACATCGACGCCTACTCCATCGGCTGGAACCACAACAGTGTTCTGGCCTACGAGCAGCGCGGCTGCGCCTTTGACCCGGCCATCGCGGCGACCCCCGCCGGATCGCCCAACGCCACGTCGGCGCCGGGGCAAACGCCGACGGCGACCGCCACCGGCCTGCCTCCAACCGGGCCGGGCGACATCCTGTATGTCAGTTCCACCTCCGGCGGCGCGGCCGGCGGCGTCACCTTCGCCGACGAAGACATCCTGCGCTACGACACAGGCTCGCGCCGGTGGTCCATCTTCTTCGACGGCTCGGCCTTTGGGCTGGGCGGGACGGACCTTGACGCTTTCACGTTCATGCCGGATGGATCGATCCTGTTCAGTCTGGACGCGCCGTTCACCGTGCCCGGTCCTGGCAAGGTCGACGATTCAGATGTGATCCGCCTTTCTCCGGTGACCGGGAGCTTCTCCTGGTACGTGGACGGGTCCGACCTGGGCCTGACAACGAATGGAGAGGACATTGACGGGATCGGCATCGGGGCTGACGGCCGTCTGCTGCTGAGCACGCTGGGCACGGCGAACGTAAGCGGATTGACGGCGGCCGACGAGGACCTGCTGGAGCTGCGCCTGACGACTCCCGGCGCGACGTCCGCCGGCACCTGGGCCCTTGCCTTCGACGGTTCCGACGTTGCCCTGAGCGCGACGAGCGAGGATACGACGGGCATCTGGCGCGACCCGGCAACGGGCGCGCTCTACCTGGCGCAGGCGGGCGCGTTCACCGTGCCCGGGGCGAGCGGAAACAAGGATGACGTCGTCCGCTGCCTGCCCGGCAGCCTCGGGCCGGCAACCAGCTGCACCTGGGGGCCCGGTCTGTTCTGGAACGGAGGCAGCCACGGCTTCGGCGCGGAGAAGCTGGACGGGATCGTGATCGCCCTCGGAGCGGGGGGGACGCCGGTCGCGACCGCAACTCCCACGCCCAGCCATACGCCGACGCCGACGCCGCCACCCACTGCGACGCCCACACCGCCGCCGACGCCGACGGCCGTCTCCTGCGCGCCGCCGCGGCCGCTCGATCGCTGGACGAGGCACGAGATCGACTCCAACCGCGACGGTCAGGCGACGTTCATGTTCACCTTCGACATCGATGACGACAACCATCTCGACATCGTCACCGGCAAGTACTGGTACCGCAACCCGGGCTCGGCCGGCGGGACCTGGGCACGGACGGCCATCGGCGCGCCGCTGACAGACACCATCGCCGCCGAAGACTTCGACGGCGACGGCGACACCGACCTGCTGGGCACGGCCGGATCAGTCGAGATCGACCAGGGCGTCTGGGCGCCGTTCGTCTGGGCGCGCAACAACGGCAACGCGACCTTCACCGTCTTAGGCAATATTGACAGCCCGACCGTCATGCCGGTCAACGACCCCGTTCAGGGCGTGGCTATCGGCCGCTTCACCAGTGGCGGGCCGCTGGAGATCGCCGTGACCTGGGACGACACGGAGAAGACAGGCACGGCCGCCAACCCCAACGGGATCCAGATGTTGACCGTGCCGGCCGACCCTGAGACCGAGACATGGCCGCGCCGGACGCTCTCCACCGTTTCGCTTGGCGAAGAGATAACGGCCGGCGACATCGACGATGACGGCGACCTCGACCTGATGCTGGGTCAAAAGTGGTTGCGGAACGATCAGGATCAGCCGGCCGGCGACTGGACCCTGGTGAGCGCTTTCCCCTGGGATGATGGGCAGATCAGTCGCAACCGGCTGAACGATCTGGACGGCGACGGCGATCTCGACGTGGTCATCGGACCCAGTCACACAACCACGCTGACCCGCGTCGCCTGGTACGAGCAACGTGCCGGGCTGAACTGGCTCGAGCACCCGATCCTGACGGTCGAAAGCAGCTCCCCACCGCGGAATGCTGAAAGTATGGATACGGCGGACATGGACGGGGATGGTGACATGGATGTCATCGTCGGGGAATACCGCATCAGGTTCGTTGACGCGGAGGAGTACCCGGCCAAGCTCCACATCGCGGAGAACCTGGGCGACGGCGAGTCATGGCGGTTATTCGTTGTTCACGACGGCGATTCGCACTACCAGTCCAGCCAGGCAGTGGACATCGACGGGGATGGCGACCTGGACATCATCTCGAAAGGATGGGTCCACAGCCGGGTGCACATCTACGAGAACGGCGCGGCCGATCACTGCATCCCCTGAGACAGTGAACGGCTGAAACGGAGCAGCCCCCGCCGGGAGGGACTTTCCGGCGGGGGCTGCCTGCGCGAGGGGGGAATCTTCGATACCGGTCGCTACCGGGCCCAGGACTGCCGGAAGCGAGCGATCTCCTCCGGCGTGTAGAACTGCAGGGCATAGGGCGAGCCGTACATCCGGTCGAGGTAACCGGCCGGCAGGGGGACGGTCCGCTTGAACTCATCGTAGAGCGCCCCGTACCACTTGTCCCCGCCCGTGTTGGCCTGTACCAGCGACAGCTGATCGCGCCGGAGGAACTCGCTGAGGGCGCGGCCGCCGACATCGTTCAGTCGCTCCAACTTGATCAGCAGCAGGGTGGCGAAGTCACCCTCGTAGATCTGGAAGCCTCGCTCCCGGTCAAACGGCGTGCTGAAGACGTCGATGCCAAAGACAGGCTTCATCTCCATGTCGAACCAGCGCAGCGGCGTTTCATGCGGATACCAGCTCAGAAAGCGTTCCTGCAGCGCCGCCTGGCAGCCGGGTGTGCCCGCCTCGCACGCCTCGCGGAGCTCCCTGGGCCACCACATATTCTGCTGGAAGTAACCGGACAGGTTGGCGGCGACCGGATCGCGCACCAGGGTGATGACCCAGCAGTGGTCCCCCTTGCGGCGCATGTCGGCTAGTGTCCTGGCCAGCAGGTCGTCGCGAACGCGCAGGCGGATATCGCGCCGGGTCAGGTTCTGCTCTCCGCCGAGTGCCTCCACCTCCAGACCGCGCACGAATGCCCGGCCTTCATCGCTCAGGAAGTGGGTCTGGGCGACGCTCATCTCCTTGCGCACGCCGGCCGCGCGGAGCGAGGCGTTGATGGTCGTCGAGCCGACCTTGCCCATCTGATGGATGATGAGCAGGCGCTTGTTTTTGAGCGTGTCAGACCACCGCTGAGCCGACAGGCGCAGGGTGAAGTACGACTCCTCGCCCAGGATGCCGAGAGCAGCCTGTTTGCCGCTTTTGCGCAGCGCGGCCGTGCGGCCTTTCTTCTTGGGCCTTGCGCTGTCAGGCCGGGTTCCGGTCGTCATTCGCTGTCACCTGGTGGCCGGAGGCCTATACGATACGTGGCTCCGGGATGGGGATGATGAACTTGCCGCCCCGCTCGCGATAGGCCGACTGCTGGCGCATGATCTCCTCGGCGAAGTTCCAGGCCAGCAACAGGACATAGTCCGGTTGGTCTTCCAGCAGTTTTTCGACCGGGTAGATCGGCAGGCGGTTGCCGCCCATGTAGCGGCCGTGTTTGTACTTGTTCAGGTCCACGACATAGTCGACCAGTGACTGGTCGATCTCGCAGTAGGCCAGCATCGTCGTGGCCTTGGCCGCCGCGCCATAGGCGGCAATGCGACAGCCCTGCGCCTTCAGGTCCAGCAGGATCTTCCGCAGGTCTGTCTTGACCTTCTGCACGCGTTCGGCGAAGTCGCGGTAATAGTCAATGGTGTCGACCTTGCGCTCGCGTTCCATGGCCAACAGGTCGATGACCGACGGCTGGACATTCTCCCGCGGCTCGACAAAGATGCGCAGCGAGCCGCCATGGATGGACGTGCGCTTGATGTCGTTCAGGAACAGGCCGTGCTGGCGGAAGAGCTTGTCGACGGCCGTGACCGAGAAGTAGCACAGGTGCTGGTGGTAGATGGTGTCGAACTCGACGTGGTCGACCAGATCGACGACATAGGGGAACTCGATCACCGCCACGCCGGTTGGCTTGAGGATGGTCTTGATGCCCTCGACGAAGCCGTTGAGATCGGGCACATGGGCCAGGACGTTATTGGCCAGGAAGACGTCGGCGCGTTTGCCTTCGGCCGCCAACTGGCGCGCCAGATCGGTGGTGAAGAACGTGATCATCGTCGGGATGCCGGCTTCCTGGGCGGCGGTGGCCGGGGCCTTCGAGGGGTCGATGCCCAGGACAGGGATGCCGCGTTCGGCGAAGTTCTTCAGCATGTAGCCGTCGTTGCTGGCGGCCTCGATGACCAGACTACCCCCATCCAGCGGCCGCGTTTCCATGATGTGCAGCGCGCTCTCCCGGAAGTGGCGCAGGAGCGACTGCGAGACCGACGAGAAATAGGGATACTCGGCGTAGAAGAGGATCTCCGGATCGACCGTTTCGCGAATCTGGGCCAGCGATGAATCGGGGCAGAAGACGAGCGTCAGCGGCGCCTTTAGTTCAGGCTCGTCGAGCTGGTCGGCGCGCAGAAGCCGGTCGGCCAGCGGCGTGTCGCCAAAGGCGATGATCGTTTCCAGGTTGGGTGAACCGGAGAAACGACAGGTCGTTTCGTTCTTGTAGATTGCCATAGGAATACCTGGTACAGGACCGGAGCGCTCCGGGAGCGCCCCGGACCTGTCGGGATAGGATGTCAGGCCTACGCCGGGATGGCTTCGGTCCAGCGCAACGACTGGTCGAGGCGGCCCTCGGCGATGAGCATCTTGATGTGGTCGATGCGGCGATAGCGCGGGCCTTCGAACTCCTCAACCTGCAGGCCGATCTGCTTGTAGGCCTCGAAGAGCTGCTCGGCACCCTTGCGCGCGGTCCAGGTCGGCTTGTACTCCGGCAGGACGCGGGCGATCTTGGTGCTGTCGACGCGGTAGTTGCGCTTGTCGGGGCTGGCCCCCTCGGCGAACTCGACCCGGCTGTTGGGAACCACTTCGGACACGATCTCGGCCAGCTCGCGGATACGGTAGTTCTCTTCCGGACGGCCGACGTTGAAGGCCTCGTTGTGAACGAGCTCGCGCGGCGCGTGGAGCACAGCCAGGAAGGCGCGGGACATATCCTCAATGTGGACGACCGGCCGCCACGGCGTGCCATCGCTCTTCAGGTAGACCAGGCCGGTCGTGTAGGCCCAGGCGGTCAGGTTGTTGATGACCAGGTCAAAGCGCAGGCGCGGCGAAACGCCATAGGCGGTGGCGCTGCGCAGAAAGGTCGGGCTGAAGTTGTCGTCTGCCATCTTGGAGACTTCTTCCTCAACCATGACCTTGGAGCGGCCGTAGGGCGTCACCGGGTTGAAAGCCGACTGCTCATTGAGCCAGTCATCGACGCCGGCGCCGTAGTTGCTGCACGACGATGAGAAGATGTAGCGCTCGATCCCCACTTCCTTGGCCAGCCTGGCCAGGTTGACCGAGGCGCGGTAGTTGATGTCGTAGGTCAGTTCCGGGTTCAGGTCGCCCAACGGATCGTTGGAAAGGCCGGCCAGATGGATGATGGCCTCGAAGCCTTCCAGGTCCTGCCGGGTGACGTCGCGCACGTCCTTGACGATCGACGGGACGGACTGAGTGATATTGTTCGCCCCAAAGGTCGCGCCCGCATATAGATTGGAGTCGAGGCCGACCACATCATGTCCGGCCTGCAGCAACATGGGCACCATGACGGTGCCGACGTAGCCATTGTGTCCTGTCACTAATACGCGCATGAGTCCACTCGCTCTCCTGTTTGCCTACCAGATTTTCCACGGCGCTTTGCCGCTGTCCCACAGCGCTTCGAGAACATGCTTGTCGCGCCGGGTGTCCATGCATTGCCAGAAGCCGTCGTGCTTGTAGGCCATCAGCTGGCCGTCGGCCGCCAGGCGTTCCAGCGGTTCCTTTTCAAACTGCGTCTCGTCCCCATCGATATAGTCAAAGACCGCGGGTTCCATGACGAAGAAGGCGCCGTTGATCCAGCCTTCGGCCGTCTGGGGCTTCTCGGTGAATTCCTTGATGCGGTTGCCGTCGAATTCCAGATGACCGTAGCGGGCAGGCGGCCGGACGGCCGTCAGGGTGACCAGTTTCCCGTGAGCCTTGTGGAAGCGATAGAGGTCGTTGAGATCGACGGTCGAAACGCCGTCGCCCCAGGTCAGCATGAAGGTCTCGTCGCCCATGTAGGGCTGAAGACGCTTGATGCGGCCGCCGGTCATGGTGTTCAGGCCGGTGTCGATCAACCGCACCGTCCAGTCTTCCATGCCGTCCGAATCGTCCCGCTGGACCTGGCCGTTTTTCAGGTTGATGGTCAGGTTGCTATTCAGCGAGCAATAGTCGACCATGTAGCGCTTGATGACTTCACCCTTGTAGCCGAGGGCGACGACGAAGTCCTTGTGACCATAGCACGCATAGTGCATCATGATGTGCCAGAGGATCGGCTTGCCGCCGATCTCGACCATCGGTTTCGGCTTGATCTCCGTTTCCTCGGCCAGGCGGGTGCCGTGCCCGCCCGCCAAGATTCCAACTTTCATCTTACCAATCACTCCTTGTTGACGTTGTATTCCGGAGCGGGCAGGTGGTGGGTTGGCCCGCCACCTGCCGCGCCTCTGGTATGGCACTCGTTTTCGCTATGTTACCGGCATCCCGGCTAGGGGCCAACGATGACCGGCAGGACCACCGGGTTGCCGGTGACCTTGATGTTGACCGTCGCGCTACCGATGCTGTTGCCGTCGGAAGCGATGAACGTCACGCTGTAGTCGCCCGTTTGCGCCACCCCCGGCTTCCAGGTGAAGACGCCGGCGCCCTTGCCCTTGTCGACGAAGGACGCCCCTTCGGGCAGCCCCTCGGCCGTCAGCGTCAGGGACTCGCTGCCGATATCCGTGGCGCTGACATTGATGGTCAGCAGCTTGTTAACCCGGATCGTCTTGTCGTCGATGGGCGTGACGGTTGGGGGCGGGTTATCGGTGAAACGCGCCGTGATGTTGGTATTGCCCTCGATGGTGTAGTCCACCGGGTTCTGCGCGCCGGTCAGGTCGCCGCTCCAGCCGCCGAAGAAGTAGTTGACTGCGGGCACGGCCGTCAGCGTGACAACATCACCGCAGTAGTAGTCGTCCTTCTTCGGGCTGACCGCGACGTTGCCCGGGCCGTCCAGCGTGATCTTGAGCTTGTACTTCTCCTGGGTGAACTTCGCGGTCACGTTCGTGTTGCCGGTGATGTTGACCACTTCGACCGGGTTGTTGCCGGACAGCGCCCCGCCCCATTCGGTGAAGGTCCAGCCGCAGTTCGGGTCGGCGATCAGGGCAACCACATCGCCGTACACGTACTTGCTCTTGTCAGGGTTCTTCAGCACCACGCCGCCTTCTCCCACGCCACCGCTGATGATCTGGATATTCAGGTCGTACAGCTCCTGCGTGTAAGTCGCCGTGACGCTGGCGTTGCCGGTGACGGTGTATTCAACGGTCAGGGCGGTCGAATTCACCGCGCCGCTCCAGCCATCGAACTTCCAGCCCGGTTTCGGCTCCGCCTTCAGCTCGACGACATCTCCGTAGACGTACGCGGGCTTGTTCGGCGTGACCGTCGTCGTGCCGCCGCTGCCAATACCGTTGTTGACGACCTGCAGGTTCAGGGTGTACTGCTCCTGCTTGAAGGTTGCGGTAACCGACTCGTCCTTACGCATGGTGAGCGACTTGGACAGCTCCGGTCCCGTGACTGCCCCACTCCATGAGACGAAGGTCCACCCGGGCTGCGGCACGGCGGTCAGGTTAACCACATCGTTGTAGACGTAGGTCTCTTTGTCCGGGTCTTTTTCAACCTTGTTCTGGTCGCCACCGGTGCCCTGGTTGGCAACGTTGATGCTCAGCGTATACGGGATGGCCGTGAAGTTGGCCGTGATCGACTTCGGGCCGTCGATGACGACCGTCTCGCTGGCGTTGGTCGAGTTGAAGTCGCCAGACCAGCCGGTGAAGTTCCAGCCCACGGCCGGCGTGGCGTTGATCGCCACTTCGGCGCCACAGACGTAGGACGGCAGGTCAGGGGTTTTCGTTGCCGTCCCGTTCCCGGCCGTCGACAGGTCCACGCTCAATGGGGTGCCATCCTCCGGTTCGATCGGCGACGCCGCGTTGAAGAAGTAGTCGACCACAGAGGTATAGGCTGGCGCGGCCGAGCCGCCGCTGTTGCCGGCGAAGAGGCCAACCTGGATGGGCGTGATCACGAACGTATGGGCCGCGGCCATCGCCGTCCAGGTGGGCGGGTTGCCGGCGGGTGAGGTGTAGACTCGCCAGTTGTCGCCGGTTCGCTCGAGGCGCAACAGCAGGGGCGCTGTCGTGCCGGCCAGCGACTTCTTGAAAGCCTTCACGCGGACATTGTTCTGGACATAGGCGTTGTAGACGATCAACTCCGGCACGCCGTTGTTGAGCGTGTACTCCAGGCTGGCGTAGACATAGTTCTGCGCGTCTTGCTGGACAATGATGCCCTGCAGCTGTGTCTGCGCGGTGGGCAGCGTATCGAATTTGGCGTAGACGTTGAAGTTGCCGGCGGCCGCGGGCTGCAGGATGCGCGGCGGAATGCTCGGCGCCTTGAAGTCGTGGCTCTTGCCGGCCGGCACGGTCAGCCGTAGCTGTGTGCCGTTCATGGTGTAGTCCGCGTCGTTCAGCGGATTGACAAACGTCCACAGCGGGTTGAGCGAGCAGGCGTTGAAGTCATCCGAAACGATCGTGCCGAACTCGTCGGTCCTGAAAGTCAGGTCGTCCGTCTTCTTCTGGTTGCCCTGCGCGTCAACCGACGTGACCCGGTAATGATAGAGCGTATCAGGGGTCAGCCCGGCGAGGTCAATGGTATGGTTGACGACGAGGTCGGGCAGCGAGACATTTCCCAATTCGTAGGCTGCCGTGGGGCCGTAGTCGACGCGGCTGGTTGCGGCTTCGTTGGTCGTCCAGGTGACGCGCGCGCCCACGGGAGAGGCATCGACGACCACGTTGCTGATCACCGGCGGCGTTGTGTCCGGTTCGGCCGTGGTGAAACTGTAATTGACCTGGTTCATGCAGTTGCCGGCGTTGTCGCACGCGTTCACGCCCAGGTTGTACTGCTGATCATACTCCAGGCCCTGCGAGGGATCGTAGGTCAGTTTATAGCTGCTATTGACGCCATCGATCCTGAGCTGGTTCCCGACGTTCTGACCGTTGACCGTCAACTGGATGCTGGTCCAGTCAACGCCGTAGATGAGGTCATTGACGTTGAGCACGACCGGTGCCTTCGGGTCGACATTGGTCGCGTTGGGGGCGGGGTTCTGCCCGCTGACAAACGGCGGGGCCACGTCGGCAACCGTCCCCGAACTACGTCGCAGGACGAACATCGGCCCAGGCTTCTCGATGAAGTGCCCGACGCCGCTGCCGCTATACGAGTAGGTGATGCGGTTCTTGCCGGTTTTCAGGGCCGCATAGTTGAAGGTCTGCACCCCGAGCATCCACTCGTCTGGACCCGGGTTCACCGTCTTGGTGCCGGAGCCGTTGATCGAGAACAGCGGCCGCCGCCAGTACATGCCGACCAGATAGCCGGTGTCAAAATCGGCGGTGTTGGCCGCCACATTAAAGTCATAGTCAACAAACTGCGGCTTCTCACCCGACATGTGCAGACCGAAGTCGTCAAATGTTGGGATGATGATGGCCAGCGTGGGGGTGTTTCGCACCAGCTTGAAGTTGGCCGATTGGCCGCCGGCGGCATCGCGGACGTTCCCGGCCGCGTCGACGACGCGGATTTTGAACCTGACCTGCGGCTGGCTGACCACGTGGGTCAGATCCCAGGTGGCTGTGGCGACGCCATCCTTCGGCTTGACGGTGCCGATGTGGTTGATGGTGCCGCCAAGCTCTTGTGGCGTAGTCCCGCCGGGGTTCCAGTTGTTGCGGTTCACGTTGTGCCAATCGCGCCAGATGCCGTCGTTGTCGTCGTCATAGCCTTCGTACCAGGCGTGGAATTCGACATACGCGACGTCGCCGCTGACATTGGCCGTCAGCTTCAGCTGGTTGCTGTTGACTTGCAGCGTGCCGCCGGCATTCGTGTCTTCGGTCGAGTTGTCGTCTTGAACGGAAACAAGCGCGCCATCAGGCGGCGTCACATCGCTGCCGGGTCCAGGCTGAAGCGGGTTATTGTTGTCGTAGTAGACGCGGAAGGCCACATCATGGACGTGGTAGCGCTTTGGGCCGTAGAAAGTGATCGTGTTAGCGCCTACGTTCAGTTCGTCCTTGCCGATCTCCGTGATGTAGGGGGTGCGGCTCCAGTCATAGCCAACGGCCGGCTGGCGGATGGTGGCGCTGTTGTTGAGCTTGAACTTCAACCCGCCCGAATCGTAGCCTCGCCAGAGGTCGATGTAGATCTCGATCTTGGCCGCGTTAGCAAAGTCATCGGGCATGTCGAACTGCAAGACTTTGTCGCACTTGGGCGTCGGTTCGATATAGAAGGAATTGCCGAAGGGTTTTTCAGGAGAGCCATCTTCCAGACAAGTGCCTGTATAGCTCTTGTGACTGACCCAGTACTCCTTGTAGGTCGTTTCTCCACTGGCATTATAGATCCCAGCCCGGGTGGAACCGGGAAAGGCCAGCAGGCCCGCAAGCACCACGGCCGCAGCCGCTAATGTTGTTGCCAAACGCGCTATTCTAGTCATGTTACTCCTCGTAGAAAGCGTGTCGTTTCGGTTGGGACTGTCCGGACGCAAACTGGCGCGACCAGACTCATGCGTCCGTCCTGGGAGACACGCGACGGCTCGCAGCGCTCTCCGCCGAATGACTGTTGCTCAAACGTTGGGTCGAACTGAATCGTTTGCACCACCCTCGGCGGGCGGCTGCTCCTCTTGTTCCCGTGAGGCGGGGTCGGCCCGCAGACCGGGGATACTGCTCCCCGTGGGCATCGGCCGTCCGGCGGACGGTCACTCTCGTAAGGTGTCTTCCAGACCAATCACAGAATATGCCTGTGAGCTTACAACCCTACTTAAGTGGCCGTCCGGCCGGATACGGTTGAGTCTAGCGGATAACCATCGGCAGGAGGACCTTCAGCACCGGGATGCCCTTGCTGAAGGTGGCGGTCGCGTTGAGCGGCCCCGTGACTATCACCGTTCGCTGCGGGTTTGACCCGGTCAGCCCGCCGCTCCAGCCGGCGAAGGTCCAGCCTTTGGCCGGTTTGGCAAGCAGGCTGACCGACTCGCCGCACTCATAGATCGACTTGTTCGGCGTCTTCTGGACGCTGCCCTCGCCGACAACCGACAGGTTGATGACCGGCGGCTCCGCGTCCTCGTCCAGGATCGGCGCCTTCAGGTTGAAGAAGTAGTCTACCACGGCCGTGAAGCCGGGTTGCCCGCCGGCCTTGCGGCTGTCGCTACCGGCAAAGACACCCGCCTTGTTGACAGGCATGATGTACTTGAAGGACGCCGCCTGCGTCCAGGTCTGGCCGTCCGTGCCGTAGTAGATGCGCCAGGTGTCGTTTCGGCGGCGCACCTGCAGGTAGAGGTCGCCGTCCAGCGTCAGCGGCAGATTGGCCCGCTTCCAGGAGGTGCCGTTGCGGATCGTAGAAGCGAACAACCGCAGGGTCGTGCCATCGTGGAGGTACTCGACGTAGAAGTAGTCATCGGCCGTGTTCTCCAGCAGGATGCCCTGCATCTGGTACTGCTGGGACGGCGTCGATTCGAACTTCACCTCGTAGTGGAAATCGGTGTTCGGGGCAGGCTGCATCAGCCGGGCCGCAAAGTTGCCGTCGACGGAGATGTTATAGTCCTCGCCATCGGGCACGGTGATGCGGGCGCCCAAACCGGTCGCCACGTATTCGGCCGCGCCTGTCGGGTCCTCCCAGCCCCAGCCGAAGTCGATTTCACAGGTGTTGAAATCGTCAGAGAGCGGATAGGGCGAGTTGCTGAAGGCCGCGATCACTTCCGTGTCGGCCTCCAGCGTCAGCTCCAGTGGATTGGTGTTGCCCGCGGCCCCACCCTGCCAGCCGGCGAAGGCATAGCCGGCGATCGGCTTGGCGGTGAGGGTGACGACCTCGCCGGCCAGGTACTGCCCCTTGAGCGGCTCAACCGTGATGCTGCCCGTGCCGGGCGGCGTAACCGTCGTCGTCAGCGTGACCGGTGGGGCCAGCTCGAAGGTGGCCGTGATGACCTTGTTGGCGTCCATGACCACGTCAGTCGGGTTCGTATTACCCGCCAGGTCGCCGCTCCAACCGACGAAACGGTAGCCGAGTTCCGGCAACGCTCGTAGCGTGACCGGATAGCCGGCCGGGTACAGGTCATCCACCGGGGTGACGCTGACCGTCCCGTTGCCGGCGCTGTTGGCAACCAGGCTGTACTGGTTGTCCAGACCGAATCCCGCGGTGATGGTCACGTCCTCGGTGATCGTGATGACGGCCGGGTTCTCCAGGCCGATCAGGCTGCCGCTCCAGCCAATGAAGGCATAGCCGAGGTCCGGTGTGGCAGACAGGGTGACGACGTCGCCGAAGCTGTACGAGCTCTTAGCCGGATCGGCCGCCGCCGTGCCGTTGCCGCTGCTGCTCAGGTTCAGCTTGAACTGGGCGGCCTCAACGAAGGTAGCGGTAACAGTCTTGGGACCGTTCATGGTCAGTAGCGCGGGGTTGGCCGCGCCGCTCAGGTCGCCGCCCCAGCCGACAAAGACATAGCCAGGGGCCGGCACCGGCGTCAGCTCGACGACTTCGCCGTTGTAGTAAAGCGGTTTGTCCGGCGCGCGGGTGACCGCGCCATTGCCGTTGACGTTGACCGTCAACGCATGGACATTCAGGGCGAACGTGGCCGTGACGGACTTGTCAGCGTCCATGACGACCTGGATCGATGTCGCGGAACCGGAGGCGTCGCCGCTCCAGCCGGCGAACGACCAGCCAGGCGCCGGCACGGCCGTCAGGGTGACGACCTCGCCGTTGTCGTAACCACCGGGCTTGTCCGGATCGGCCGTGACCGAGCCGAGGCCAACCGTCGTCACCGTCAGCGAGCGTTTGTCAGCCTGCTCGAACGTGGCGGTGATGACCGTGTTCTTGGTCATCGTGACCGTCGCCGGGTTGGCGGTCCCGGACAGATCGCCGCTCCAGCCGGCGAACGACCATCCCACCGCCGGCACAGCGGTCAGCTGCACCTGTTGGTTGGCCCCATAGCTCGGCAGGTCGGGGTTCTTGGTCACCGCGCCGCTGCCGGCGATGTTCACCTGGAGCGTGTAGCTGCTGGTCGGGGCGAAGGTCGCGGTGACCGTCTCCGGCTTGTTCATGACCAACTTCTTGGTCTGCTCGCTGCCGGAGAGCGCGCCGCTCCAGCCGATGAACGACCAGCCGGGTGCGGCTGCGGCCGTCAACGTCACTTCCTCGCCGCAGGCATAAGACTCCTTGTCAGGGTCAACGGTTACGTCACCGAGGCCGACGACATTCACATTCAGGGTGCGGACGGTCCCGCCGTCTTCCGGATCGATCGGGCTAGCGGTATTGAAGAAGTAGTCAAATTGGGCCGTGGTGGCCGGTTTCTGGCCGGCATTGCCGGCGAAAAGGCCAACGCCGGTCACAGTCATGTCGAAGGTGTAGGCAACCGCGGGCTGCCAGGTTGTGCCGTCGGTCGAATAGGCCAGCGTCCAGTCGTCACCGACGCGGCCGACGCGCAGCCAGGTCGGAGCGGTCAGCGCCAGCGTCTGCTCATATCGCTTGGTGTTGTTGCTGCCAACAAAGGTATAGGCCTGGAGTTTGGTCACGTTGCCGTCATTCCAGACGTTGTAGCGCATGAATGTCGAGTCGTCCTGCTGGATCAGGATGCCCTGAATCTGGGTCTTCTTCGACAACGTCGAATCGATCTTGGTGACGATCTCGAAGTCCTCGTCCTGCGCTACCTGCAGGATGTGGGGAGCGGTGATGCCCGTGGACCACACATCGTGGATGACACCCGCAGGGATGGCGATCTGCGCCTGTGTACCGGTCATGGTCAGGGTTGCGTCAGCCAGGGGGTTAACAAACTCCCAGACCTTATTGTCCAGAACGCAACCGCTGAAGTCGTCAGAGACGGGAACCTCGACAGTCGGATCGGCGAAGAAGGCGGAGACCTTCTGCGAGCGGAACATGGAAATCGTCGCCGGGTTGTCGGTGCTGGTCAGGTCGCCCTTCCAGCCCTGGAAGACCGAACCAGCATCGGGCTGGGCCGTCAACACGACATCTTCACCAAAACGATAGCCGGTCTTGTCCGGGTTGACGGTCACCTGCCCGCTGCCTGTGCCGACCGTGCTGACGGTCAGGGTCGGTTTGGGTTGGACCGAGGCCAGTTCTACCGTCACGTCTCCGAACGTCGCATCGACGTGGTGGGCGATGAGCAGGACGGACCCACTGGGCGGTTCGCCCGTGCGGCCCGGTTTGACGAAGTCGTAGTTGGCCGGCTCCGGCTGGCCCTCTTCCCAGACTTTGAAGGAGTAGGTGGCCGGCTTGGTCGGGTCGACGTTCGATTGGACCTTGAGCTTGTAGATATAAGTGGTGCCGGTGACCAACGGCCGCGAGTCTTCTTCCAGCTTGATGCCGGTGTGGCCGAGCAACTGGAAGCCGGAGACGATATCAGGCTGCTGCGGGTCGGGTTTGGTCCAGCGATACCAGCCGAGCGCGCCAAGCCGGCGCCAGCCGGTCAGGGGCGACGTATCCCCCGGGTCCTTATAGTGTCCCTGCCAGCGGACCATGACGCCAACGCCGGGGCCATTACTGGGGGCGAAGAAGCCGCTGTCGTCAATGCTGGCAACGGTGATCGGGACCGTGACCGTGTAATCGCGCCATGAGAGGTCGCCGATGGCCAGAATACGGTCATAGTCGAAGACCAGTGGGCGCGCGCCGCCGGCATTGACTTCCCAGCTACCGTCCACAACCTGTACCAGGTCGTCCACCTCGGAGACGGTCCCCCAGTCATAGGTGTAGTTTCCGGGCGCCCAGTTCGGTCCTGCCTGGTAGTTGACCGTCACGGTGGCCTGCGTCGCGCCGCCGCCGGAGTCGGTGGCATTGATCGCGAGCGTGTTGGCGCCGGGCTGGAGGTCCGTGTAGTCCAGTTCAATGTTGAAATCGCCCGTCTGCGCCAATCGCTGATTGTCCGGGCCGCGAGAGATGGGTTGGGCCGGGCCGCCGTTGAGCGAATAGGTGAAAGAGGAGATCGGAAGGACGCTGGAGACATTGCCGAGGATGTTGACCCACTTCTGCGGATCGCCATCGTCGCCAAAGGTCTGCGCCGCACCATACCAGACCGCGATTGACGGCGCGTTCGGTGCGGAAGTGAACAAGGCTCCGTCCCGTACGGGTCGTTGCGGCCGCGAGAAGGGGATGGGCAACGCCGGGCCGCCACCCTCGAGGCCGGGTTTGGAGGAATCGGCCAGCAGCTCCTCGGCCGTGGGCCGGGGCGCGCTCTGGGCGTCCACGCGCGCCGCCGGCGCCGATGCCAGGGCCACGCCAAGCAGCAGCAGGAGGGCCAGCACCATGACAGATAACGACTTCGACGAGACTCTCTCGTTCTTCATTTCACACTCCTGGATCATTGCGTTCAGCCCGACTCGGTGACCAAGGGTGAACAGGCAGGCACACCGTGACAGGCCGGCCGGCCGGACTATCGCCCCGGCTGGCCGGCAAGGCTGTGAACGAGTATGGCTTCGCCGGATGGGCCGCGCGAAGCCGGCAAACAGAAGCAGGCGACGGCCGCGTTCGCCGTCGCCTGCCGGACTGACTTGACTACCTGACGGCGATCGGCAGGTAGTTCAAGAAACCGCCCGGGCCGATGTCATCCCGGAAAAGCGCCATGATGTTCATCGGGCCGTCGACGATGATCGTCCGCACGGACGACGTTCCGGTGATGTCGCCACTCCAGCCACCAAACACCCAGCCGGGCTTGGGCTTGGCCGTCAGCGTGACTTCCTGGCCGCAATAGTATCCCGAGCGATCAGGATTGCGCGTGACCGTGCCCTGGCCGGTGATGCCGATCTGGATCGGATAGCGCGCGTCTTCCGGCGTAAGCGGCGACTCCTGATTGAAGAAGTAGTCCACCGTGGCCGTGAAGGCCGGGATGTTGCCGGCCTGTTTGGCGTTGCCGGCGAAGAAGCCGAGCTTGTTCGCCACAATGTCATATTCCAGAGCCTTGGTATTCACCACGACCCAGTCCTGACCATCGAACGAGTACCACATCTTCCACTCGTTGCCGGTGCGTTCGACACGCAGCCACAACTCCGCCGTTTCAGCGATCTTGGGTGGCTTGGTGAACAACGCAGATCCGGTGCCGTTCACCACGCCGGAGGCGTAGAGGACGACCTCACCGGGGAAGCGACTGTAGACCGAGAAGGTCAGGTAGTTCTGTGGATCCTGTTCGATCACAATGCCCTGCATGGACAGTTTGGCGTCGAGCGGAGACTCGAACTTGACATCGACGGTGAAGTCTTCATCCGAGATTTGTTGCATGACGCGCGGGAAGGGCTTGCCCTGATAGGCATTGTGCTCCACATCGGCCGGGACGTTGATCAGCACCTGGGTCCCGTTCGTCTGAACCGAACTGGTGCCCAGCGGATTGATGAACTCCCATAGCGCCGGATTGAGGTTGCCGCAGGCGCTGAAGTCGTCTGACACCACGCCGTCTCCGCGGCGCGTGGAGAACGTGTCGTCGTCCGTGCTGACCGAGTTGCCAAATGCATCGACCGACGTGATCTGGAAGTGGTAGAGCGTATCGGGCGACAGGCCGGTGATGATCAGGCCGTGGTCCTTGACCAGGTCGTCGTCGGTGACCGTACCCAGCGTGTAGAACTCATCCAGACCAAAGTCGACCCGGCTGGTGCCCGGTACATCCGTCTTCCAGTTGACCTTGGCCGACGTACCGCCGGGGAAGACATCGACCGAGTACTCCGTGATCTCGATCGGCGTATTGTCGATGCCAAAGGTACCGGTGATGACGGTATCTTTCTCGATGGTGATGATGGCCGGGTTGCCATTGCCGCTCAGGTCGCCGCTCCAGCCCTTGAGTTCGTAGAACTGGTCCGGCACGGCCGTCAGGGTCACCTGGTCGCCATAGAAGTAGGTCGCCTTGACCGGGTTGACGTTGATAGTCCCTTCACCGACCGCGTTGACCTCAAGCGAGTAGGTCTCCTGCTGGAAGTTGGCCTCGATCGTCGTCTCGCCCTGGATTTCGAGCGTCTCGGTAATGGCGGTTCCGCTCAGCGCGCCGCCCCATCCCGTGAAGAACCAGCCACCGAAGGGCGATGCCGTGAACGTGACGACCTGGCCGAATCCATACTCAGGCTGGTCCGGGGATTTCAGGACCGTGCCGCCAGGACCACTGCCGCCCGGAACAGGCGTGCTGTTGATGATGATGTTCAGCGGGTAGGTTTCCTGGATGAAACGAGCGCTGACCGAGATGCTGCTGGTCATCGTCAAGTCCAACGGGTTATCGGAGGACGTGATGTCGCCTTCCCAGCCGGCAAACGTCCAGCCGGTCGCGGGCGTCGCCAGCAGTTCAACATCAGTGCCGTAAAGGTAAGTCGCCTGGCTTGGCGTAGCGGCCACGTCACCGCCATCGCCGAAGCCTTCGTTGATCTGGCCCAGGGACAGGACGTACTGGTCCTGGCTGAAGGTCGCCGTGATGGAGTAATTCTGGGTCACGGTCAGGGTTTCAGTTGCATCCGGGCTGACCAGATCACCGCTCCAGCCTTCAAAAGTCCATCCGAGGTTCGGCAGCGCTTCCAGTTCGACAACATCGTCGTACAGGTAGGTTGCCTTGTCCGGGGTCTTGGTTACAGTGCCGCCGTCACCAACGCCCTGTGAATCGATCACAATGTCGACGTTATAGGGTGTGGCATTGGTGAAATTGGCGATGACGTCCTTAGAACCGTCCATGACGACCTGTTTGACCAACTCAAAGCCAGTCAGGTCGCCTCCCCAGCCGTTGAAGCTCCAGTCCGGGGCCGGTGTGGCGGTCAGGGTGACAGCCTCGTTACAGGTATAGTTGGTCTTGTTCGGGTTCTTCGTGACCGTACCCAGACCATTGACCACGACATCCAGGGTGACCGGGTCGCCTCCGGGCGCGATCGGGTCGGAAGCAGAAACGAAGTAGTCGATCTCGGCGGTGAAGGCCGGGTTGCTGCCGGTGTTGCCGACGAACACGCCGACCTTGGTCACCGTCAGGTCCAGGTCAAAACCGACGACGGGCGTCCAAAGCAGGCCGTCGGACGAGACTTCAGCTGTCCAGGTATCTCCGTCGCGACTGACGCGCAGCCAGAGCGGAGCGGTGATGACGATCGGCTGGCTGGACAGCACGGTCGCGTTGCTGTTGCCGTTCTTGGCCTGGGCGGCCGTGACGCTGGTGACGCTGCCATCGCTCTGGAACGTGAAGCGCAGCCAGTTCGTGTCGTCCTGCTGGAAGAGGATACCCTGCATCTGGGTCTTTTTGGTCACGGCCGTGTTGA
Organism: uncultured Ardenticatenaceae bacterium; assembly: GCA_964422535.1. GTDB lineage: Bacteria > Chloroflexota > Anaerolineae > Promineifilales > Promineifilaceae > Promineifilum. The sequence continues at coordinate 49,670 of CAYRBP010000028.1, forward strand.
ACTTGGCCTCGACCTGCATGTCCTGGTCCAGCACCAGTTGCATGACCCGCGGCGCGTTGACGCCTGTCTTCCAGATATCATGACCGGTGCCGGCCGGCACGGCGATCTGGATCCCCTGGCCGGTCATGGTCATCGTCGCATCATTCAGCGGGTTGATAAAGCTCCAGACCTCGGTATCCAGCTGGCAATCGTCAAAGTTGTCAGAAAGCACTTCTCCCGGCGCTGCCTTGGTCTTGAACGTCAGGTTGTCCGTGCTGGTTGTATTGCCGTCGAAGTCCGTAGCGGTCAGCATGAAGTTGTAGACCGTATCCGGCAGCAGGTTCGTCAGGCTGACTTTGTGGCTGGTCACCAGAGTGGGATCCGTCACGCCGGGCAGCTCGTAGCTTTGGGTCAGGCCGTAGTCGAACTCGGTATCGGTCTTCTCGTCCGTCGTCCAGGTAATGTCGGCCGTCGTGTCGAGCGTGTTGACCAGGACATTGGATATGACGGGGGGCGTTTCGTCCTTCGCCTCGGTTGTGAAGGAGAAGACATCAGCCCCGTTCATGCAGTTGCCCATCAGGTCGCAGCCGAAGATCGTCACCGTGTAGGTCGTAGACGGCTCAAACGACGGCTGCTGCAGGTAGCTGATCGAGTAGTCGATGGCCGTGCCGGTGATCGTCGGTTCGACCGGCACGCCGTCGATCGACATGATGATCGTACTCCAGTCGACGCCCGACCCGGTATCGGCCATGCGGATGGTGATCGGCTCGATCCGGCTGGCCCCGACAGACCCATTGGCCGGAAAACGCGACTTGATCGTCGGCTTGCTGGTGTCCGGCGTGACCGTGTTGTTGCCTTCCAGGACCAGCATCGGGCCGGGCTTCTCAATGAACTGGCCCACGCCATTGCCGTTGTAATAGTAGGTGATGTTGTTGTTGCCGTTCTTAACCGCGTTCTTGGCGAAGTCCTTGATGCCGATCGTCCATTCGTCGCGGCCATCGGCAGCGCGCACGGGCGTCTGCGGCAGGTCGTTCCAGGTGAAGCGCGGGTTTTTCCAGTAGGAACCGATCAACCAGGTGCGGAAAAACGAGCTCAGCGGCAGGTCGGCGGCGGACGGCAGGACCATGGTGTACTGGGCGTCCTGCGGCCGTTCGCCCGACATGTGCAAGCCAAAGTCGTCGAAGTCGGGGATGGTGTAATAGATCACCGGGTAGTTGCGCGCCAGCTTGAACTCGCCCGACACGCCGCCCGCCGTTTCGCGCACGTTGCCGGCCGCATCAACCACACGAATCTTGAACTTCACCCCCGGCTGGTTGATGATATAGGGCATATCCCACTCGATGCTGACGTTGCCGTTGCCGCCCGGCACGGTCTTGGTGCCGATATGGTCAATAGTGCCGCCGGTCGCCTTCTCCTCGGTGCCTCCGGGCCACCAGTTGTTGCGGCCGCGGCTGTGCCAGTCGCGGAAAGCGCCATCGTTGTCCTCGTCGTAACCGTCGTAGTAGCCATGGAATTCGACATAGGCAGCATCGGTGACCGAGGCAGTCAGGGTGACCTTGTCGCTGTTGACGATCAGGCGGCCGCCGTCGGCAGCATTGAAGACCGGCTGGCCCACGTCGCCCGTGACGGTCAGCAGTTCGCCGTCGGGCGGTGTGACGTCGCTGCCGGCACCGGGGATCAGCGGGCTGTCGTTGTCATAGTAGACGCGGAAGCCGAGGTCCTTGATGTGGTACGGCCGCTCGCCCCAGATGGTGATCGTGTTCGTGCCCTGGTTGATGATGTCGGCTTTGTCGACTTCGACGACCCAGGGCGTGCGGCTCCAGTCGAACCCAACCTCTGACTCATAGACCGTGCCGCCATTAAACTGGATGCGGGCCGACTTGATGTCATAGTTGCGCCAGAGATCGACGACCATCTCGACCTTCTCCGCCTGGGAGATGTCATCCGGAATGGTGAAGTCCATGTCCTTCGGGCAGGTGTCAAGTTTGCCGGGCTCAATGAAGGCGGAGCCACCGCCTGGCTTGTCGTAGATGCATATGCCGCCGACAACCACAAAGCTGCCGGTGAACTCGCTATGGTCGACCCAGTATTCCTTGTAGGTGACCTCCTCGTCCGCGTCGAAGACACCGGCTTCCGCCACCTGCGGTCCCACCAGGCCAAAGGCCAGCAAGGATAGGAGCAGTAACAGAGAAAACTGAGTCATTCGCTTCATTGTGTCCCTCATCGTGTTCTATTGGTTTGCCCGCAAGATCAAACCAGCCTGGTGGCAAGAGCCCTGAAGACGGGTTCTCGCCCTTCTTGGGGCAGCGGTCACATCGTTCAATTGTCCGCCGGCCCGACAGGCTATTGCTCGCTCACTCACAATCGAATCATTTCCTGACGCAAGTCAGGG
>CAYRBP010000029.1:0-26501 GCA_964422535.1 uncultured Ardenticatenaceae bacterium
GCCCTTTCCCGGACCCCTACGGCGGGACGATCTTCTGTTCAGCGGACAAGTACTTCGAGCTGTTGAAGCACCTGGGCACGGATGTCATCGAATTGACCGGCAACCACGTCAACGATTGGGGGCGCGACGACCTCCTGCGGTCGATTGACATGTATGAGGCGGCCGGCATGCAATGGTTCGGCGGCGGCCGTGACGGGACCGACGCGGCCAGGGCTGCCCTCTTCGAGCATAACGGCAACCGGATCGCCTTCGTCGGCTGCAATTACTTCGGCCCGAACTCATCATTCGCCGACGGCGCGCTGGCCGGCTCGCGGCCGTGCGACCCGAGCCTGGAACAGCAGATCGCCCAACTCAAGGCCGAAGGCGCGGTCGTCATCGCCACCCTGCAGTACACCGAGTACTACCAGTACCCGCCCACCGGCGAACAGGCCGCCGACTTCGCCCGGCTGGCCGCGGCTGGAGCGGACGCCGTATCCGGCAGCCAGGGACACCACGCCCAGAGCATCACCTTTGCCGACGGGGCGTTCATCCACTACGGTCTCGGCAACCTGTTCTTTGACCAGATGGACATGATGGGCACCCGGCAGACATTTGTCGACAACCTCATCGTTTACGACGGCCGGCTGCTGGCCGTCGACCTGTGGACAGGGCTGATCGAGAACTGGGCCCGGCCCCGGCTCATGACCCAGGCCGAACGCGAGGACCTGCTGCGGACGATCTTCCAGGCAGCCGGCTGGTGAACTCAGCGGCGTCGGGAGGCCAGGAACAACACCGTTGCGGCCGCGCCCGCAGCCACCAGCCCGACCACCAGCCAGGAGGGACTGCCGGCCGGCGTCGCCGGCAGGACGGTGAAACGGTAGCTGCCGCTGACTTCGTGCCCGTCGGCCGAGGCGGCTGACCACTGGACGGTGTAGGTCCCGGCCGTCAGTTCCGGCAGCGACACGTAGAACTGCTCCGGGTGCGCGGCGTCGAACTGCGGCTCGAGCGGGCCGACGGACCGGAAACCCTCGCCGTAGACCTCAATGAAACTGCCCGCGCCGACAGGTTCGCTGAAGGTCAGGCGGATCTCGCCGGGCGTCTCCGTCAGTTGCGCGCCGGGGCCGGGCGAGGCATCGACCAGGTCGGCATGGGCCCGGACAGCAGCCGGCGGCAGCAGTATCAGCGTTGCCGCCACGGCAGTCAGGAATGCAGCTATCTTTCTCATCCGATCAGGGGCGCAAGCGCTTCCCGGAGCTCCCTGGGCGAGAGCGGGCCGCTGAACTTGGCTGCAACGCGGCCGCCGGCGTCAAGCACAAAGACCCAGGGCTCTGTCTCCAACCCCCATTCGGCCATCTCCGGCACCAGCGTCAGCTTCTGAAAGTCGTCGTAGACTTCTATGTGAATGAAGTTGGCGGCGTCTCCCGTCTCGGCGCGCACGGCGTCGACGCTCTCCAGCACCGGCGCGCACCATTTCGTCTGGCAGAAACCCGGCGTCACGAAGCCCACGACGGTTGGCTTACCGGAGGCGGCCGCCTCAGCAACCGTCATCCGGTAGAGGGCCGGGTCCGGGTCGTTGCCGGAACTCAGGCGAGTCAGATCGGGTTCGGTCGCCAGCGTGCGGTTTTCGCTGCGGGGGGCAGCTTCGCCGATGGCGGGCGACAGGCTCTCCGGCCTGACCTCGATCACGAAGTTGGCCTGGCCTGTCGAGCCATCGTCCAGGGTGATGTCGGCAACGATGCCCCAGAAGCCGGGCTGGTCGATCTCAGGGTAGAAGACCCAGTATGGGATCTCGTAGTCGGAATAGGAGACGGCAGGCCCGCTCCAGACCGGGTCGCCCGCGGCGGCCGTCTGGTCGTCGCTCAGGGGCAGCGCGCTCAGCTTGACAGCGGCCACATCGGACGCAGCTTCCGGGCCGTCGAACAGGGCGAACGAGACGCGCGGCTGCCCGGTCGCGAAGTCAGTGCTGACGAGGATGATCTGCAATGGCGAGGGGGGCGGCGGCGCAGTCCCGGTCGCGCCGGCAGCACAGGCCGCGAGCAGGGTCAGCAACGCCAGGGTCAACAGGCGGAAGAGCGCCCGATGCGGGCGAAATCGTTGGTTCATGGCACGGATTGTACCACACAGACCGGGCTGACTTTTTGCCTCGAGCGCCGGCATTGGTATAATGGTGGAACGTCAGGATGGCTCCGTAGCTCAATTGGCAGAGCAGGGCACTCTTAATGCCGAGGTTGGAGGTTCGAGTCCTCCCGGAGTCACAGTCAAACGCACAGCCGCTCATCGAGCGGCTTTTCGCTTTTCAGGCGACTGCCCAGTCAGCGGCCAGCGCCGTCGCGGCAGCCTGTAGTTCCTCCGCCCGCCGGCCGTCGCCCCGGGAGCTGGACCACCCGGCCCAGGCGCGGAGGGCAGCGGCCGTGGAGACGGCTTTCTCCGGCCCGTCCTGCACCTCCTCGACCGCTTCCAGGGCGCGCCGCAGGCACAGGTCCGGCTCCAGGGATTCACCGCCGATGACGGCAGGTCCGTCGCTGCCGGCGCGCGCCGCCAGCACCTCGGCCAGAGCGGTCCAGGCCGCCGCCCGTGACAGCGGCGCCCCGGTTTCCAGAGCAAGGGCCAGCGCCGCCTCAGCTTCCGCCTGCGCCGCTTCCGGCTGGCCGAGCGCCAACAGGCCTCGGGCCAGCCACGCGCGAAACGTACCTACCGCCGGCCAGCGGCCGACGCCCTCGCCGGCTTCCATCTGCCGGAGCGCGACGCGGAGACGGGTTGCGGCTACACCCGCCCGCCCCGCCCCCAGCAACGCCTGGGCCAGCCCCAGGTCGCAACGCCAGCGCAGCAGCATCGCGCCAATCGATTCGGCATGGGCGGCGGCTTCGGCGAACGCCGCTTCGGCCGCGGGCCACTGCTCTCCGGCGAGGCACACGTGGCCCCAATCGGCCAGGGCTTCTGCCCCAGCCTCCCGGTCGGCCGTGCTGCTCGATCGGGCTTCGGACAGGAGCGCCGCCGCCCGGTCGAGACTGCCGGGCCTGGAGCACAGCCGGCCGGCCAGCCGGAGCGCCGTCGCCGACTCGACCCGCCGCCCGGCCTCGCCCGCTTCTCTGCCGGCCCGCGCCAGTTGGTCGGCCGTGGCGAGCGCCTCATCGACCCGACCGGCGCGCGCCTGAGCGTCGCCCTGGCAGTACATCGCTGCAAAGTACTCGCGTTCGGCCGCCGCGGCTTCAGCCAGTCGCATCGCTTCGCCGGCCAGCAGGAGGGCGTCGTCCAGGCGGCCTTCCATCAGCGCGCCTTCGGCCTGGAGCCGTGTGGCGCGGATGAACTCCGGCTGCGCCCCGGTCAGCCATGCCAGCTGGCCCGCCGCAGCCGCCCGCAGGAGCAATTCCTCGGGCCGCCGCCACAGCCCGGCCAGCGTCGCCAGGGCCGCTTCAGCCCGGGACTGGGGCTGCAGGCTACCGTCCAGTTCGGCCGCCGCCCGCATGGCTTCGTAAGCCGCCGCCGCCTCAACCAGCCGGCCCTGCTGCTGCAAGACGCGCCCAAGTCGCTCCAGCAGCCACAGGCGTCGTTCGACCGTTTGCGGCCGCTCGCCCAGCAGGCCAATCGCCCGCCGGTAGAATGAAATGGCGCCGGGCAGGTTGGCCATCTCTTCAGCGCGCAGGGCGGCCGCTTGGTAGGTCGTTGCCGCCTCGACCCACCGGCCGGCGCGCTCGAGGTGCTCGCCCACCGGCGCGGCATACTCCCCCACCCGGTCGCCGCTTTGTTCCTCCAGCCAGCGAGCCGCCGACAGGTGGAAACCGGGCCGGTCGCGCAGCAACACGCTGTCATAGGTGACGTTGCGCAGGACCGCGTGCTTGAAGCGAAAGGCCAGCGTGCCCTCGAACGCGGACGGGATGCGGTGGACAAGGTCCCGCGCCTCCAGCCCTGCCAGGGCGTCCTGCACCTGCGCCGGCGCAAACGGCTGGCGAGACTCGCCGTTCATCTGCTGTACGGCCGAGTCCCAGAACTCCTCGCCGAAGATGGACGCCTTCTGAAGGGTCGCCCTTTCCAACTCGGGCAGGCGGTCGAGGCGGGCCTGCAACACGCCGGTCAGCGTGGCCGGGACGCGCAAACGAGACTGCGCCTGCTGCCACTGCTCCGGGCGCAACTCCCAGCGCGTGTCGCCGGTCGCGATCAGTCCATCCTCGATCAGGACCTTGATCAGCTCCTCGATGAAGTACGGGTTACCGCCGCTCGATTTGACGATCAGCTCCACCAGCTCGGGCGGCGTGTCGTCGAGTTTGCGCAGGATATGGCCGACCAGCTCGCGGCTCTCGGTTTCGGCAAGCTGATCAAGCATCACGAACGGCTCGGTCTCGATACCCTCGGATGACCCGGCCCGCGCGCCCGGCCACTCCGGCCGCCGTTCCAGCAGCAGCGGCCGCGCAAGGCACACGACGAGCAACGGTGCGGTGCCGGCCAGCCGGCCCAACCGCTCGAGCAGGTCGAGCGATTCATCGTCGGCCCAGTGGATGTCCTCACAGACCAGCAGCAAAGCCGGATTGCGGGCCGACAGCGCGCCAAAGTAGTCGATCAGGTAGATGCTCCCTCGTTCCCGGGCCGAGGCCGCGTCGGGGTCGCCGCCCAGATCGCGCGCGGGCAGGTCCAGGCCAACCAGGCTCCCCAGGGCGCGGGCGCGCTCGCGCAGCGCCTGGATGGGCTGCTCTCGATGGCGGCCAGGCGACAACGCCGTCGCCAGCCCGGCGATGAGTTTCTGTTCGACCGCGGCCGGCGGTTCGCTGTCACTGATGCCGAGGTGATTGACCAGGACGTCGCGCATGAGGCCATACGGCACGGGCTGGTTGCGCTGCTCGGTGTGGCCCTGAAGCACGGCGGTTCGGACCGGGAAATGATCTGTCCAGTGGAGGAACTCAGCCACCAGGCGCGATTTACCGACGCCCGCTTCGCCCATCACCGTCAGCAGTCGGCCGCGGCCGCCGCTGACGGTCTCGCGCAGCGCCGTCTGCAGCCGTTCCAACTCGGCCGCGCGGCCGACCATCGGCACGGACACGCCGCGCACGCCGCGCCCGCTGCTATAGGCGGTCCGGGGACGCAAGCCATTGACCCGGTACACCGAGACTGGCGTCTGGCGTCCCTTGACCGGAAAGAGCCCCAGCGGTTCAGCGCGCACCAGGTGTTCGACCAGCCGGTAGGTCTCATGCGAGATGATGACGCCGCCTTCGGCCGCTTCCTTCAACCGGCTGGCGACGTTCACCGGGTCGCCGATCACCGTCTGGGCTTCGTCGGTGCCGACGCGGCCGAGAACCACCTGACCGGTATTGACGCCAATGCGGACCGGCGACGGCCGCTCGAGAGCCTGCAGGCCGTCCGGATCAAACTCGTCCAGGAAGTCGCGGGCCGCCGCTTCTATCGCCAGGGCACAGCGGATCGCCTGCTCCGGGTCGTTCTCGCGGGCGACCGGAACGCCGAAGACGCCCATGACGACATCGCCCATGTGCTTGTCGACCACGCCCCCGTGGAAGGTGACCGTGTCGTCCAGCCGCTGCCACAACCGTTTCACCAGTCGCCGCCGTTCACCGTCCGGGGCGGCCAGCAGCGCCATCGCCACGCCGTCCAGGGCGGCAAACAGGATGGTCACCTGCTTGCGCCGTTCATCGACGGCCCCTTCGCGTTCGGGCGTCGCCTCTGCCAGGTCCTCACGCAGGACGGCCAGCGCCGTGGAGAGGGCCAGTGACGTCGCGCCCGATGTCTCCCGCAGGCGAGCCTGGTACGCGCTCAGGACCGCGATGGCGCTTTCGACTTCGGCGCGGCTCTTCATGACGCCCCTGTGGATGAAGGAGAGACCGCCTGTTGCTGGGCGGCCCAGGCCAGCATGCCCGCCGGCGAAAACCACTCGCCCAGCTTGCCCTGCTCGCGCCACTCCACCAGCCACGAGGCGATCTGCCGGTGGGCCTCGCGACGCTGGGGCGCGTAAAGCGACTCATAGGCCACGTCGCGGAGCAACAAGCGCCCGAAACGATGGGCCAGCGCATCGCCGAAGGCGAGAGAAGGCTCCGGCCGGATCAGGCCCCTCGCCTCCAGCCGGCCCAGCACCTCGTCCAGCAACACGTCACCCGGATCGCCCTCGCCCAGCGGCCGCAACACGCTCAGCCCGCGGTCCCAGAACACGTCGCCCATGACCGACGCCTGCCCCAGTACCAGCCGCTCCGCCTCGGGGAGGTGGTCAAGCCGCATCCGCAGCATCTGGCGCAGCGTCCGGGGCAGGCGAACAGTCTCGGCCGCGGCCATGTCCACGCTCCAGCGCGCGCCGGGCCGGACGATTCCCGCGTCGATGAAGTAGCGGACCAGTTCTTCGACATAGAGCGGATTGCCGCCCGCTTCGGCCACAACCAGGTCGACCAGCCGCATGGGCGGCGGTGACAGCGGGGAAAGGATATCGGTCGCCAGCAGGCGGCTCTCGACCGGCGACAGGGGAACCAGGTCGATGCGCGCTTTCGGCGCGAAGGGGTCCGGCGACGGCAGCAGCCACTCCGCGTCCGGCTGTTCAGCCGGTTGCTCATCCGGCAGAACCGTATCCAGCGTGGTCAGGATCAGGACCGGCAGGCCGGCAGGTTCGTCGACCAGAGCGTTGATCATGGCCAACGAGTCGGGATCGGCGTTCTGCACCGATTCGACAATGATGAGCACCGGCGCGGCCGTGACCAGGCTGGCCAATAGCCGGCGGGCGGCGCGGACTACATCGTCTACGGCGGGGGTATCGCGGCTCATCGTCGCCACCGCGGCCAGGGTCTCCACGTCCCGCTCCGGCAGGCTGATGCCGCGCCCAACCAGACCGCGCCGGACTTTCTCTTCGACGACTCTGCGGCTGTGCTGCGGGCGGATGCCGAAGCGCCGGGCCATCAACCCGCGCAGAACCTCGTGCGGCGCGGCCAGTGGAGGCCGCTCGCCCCGGCTGTGAAGGATCTCCGCCTCGCCGCTGAAGAGACGCAGACGCGTTTCGAACTCGGCCACCAGACGCGCCTTTCCGCTGCCGGGCTGCCCGGCCACCGTCACCACCTGCAGGGAGGCGCTGTCGGCCGCCTGCTGAAATGCCACTTCGAGCCGGTCCAGGTCGCCCGCCCGCCCGACAAGCCGGGGCTGCGCGCTGCCCGGCCTGACGAAGCCGACTTCCGGCCGTTCGCGCAGGAGCAAGTAAGACGGCTCCGGCGACATCCAGCGTCCGTTGCTCGCCGCGTCCTCCATGGGCCGGGTGACGAACTGCCCCTGGAGCTGCGCCTGCAGCGCGGCCGAGATCAGCACGCCGCCGGATGGGGCGCACTCCTCCAGTGCCCGCGCCACCCGGATAGCCTCGCCCGCGGCGGTGGCGCGGTTGCCGGGACCGCCGTCGACGAAATAGACCGGGCCCATATCCAGGCCGACGCGCATGGCCGGACTCGGCCACGAAGCGGCCCAGGACGAGGAAGCCGCTCCGCCGGACAGCGCTTCACCGGCCAGGTCGCGCGCCCGTCGATTGAACAGGTCAAGCTCCATCTGGAGCGCCAGGGCAGCGTGGGCGGCGCGGACGGGGTCATGAGGTCGCGGCAGCGGACGGCCAAAGAGGGCAACCACACTGTCGCCGGCGTGCTGGTCGATGTCCCCGCCCCAGGCAAGCAGGACCGCGTCCAGTTCCCGCCACATCGCGTTCAAGGCTTCACGGACCCGCTCGGCGTCCATCTGTTCCGAGAGCGCGGTATAGCCGGACAGATCGGCCACCAGGGCGGTCAGCACGCCCGGTTCAGCCTGGGTGTTGGGAGAAGGCGCTGCGGGCAGGCGAGCCAGCCTGGCCCGCAGGGCTTCGAGCGCCGTACGCAGTGCCTGAGCCAGAGGCTCATCATCGCGGGCTGTTTCTTGTTGTAACTCCAGGCGAGCGATCGCGTCCAGGAGCGACTGGCGGCTGATGTTTGCCTCGGCCACGCCAGTTATTATATAGTTAGCAGAATGCCAGCGCGACCTTTGGGCCGCGCTTCATCATGTGGGAGCTTCCCGCACGGCCGTCATGAAACTACGCAAACTCGTCGTTCAGGGCTACAAGACCTTCGCTTCACGCACGGAATTCGTCTTCGAGGGCGGCATCACCGCTATCGTCGGCCCGAACGGAAGCGGTAAGAGCAACGTCGCGGACGCGCTGCGCTGGGTCCTGGGCGAGCAGAACCCGAGCGTCCTGCGCGCCAAGCGCACGTCCGACATGATCTTCGCCGGCAGCGCCGGGCGGGCCCGCGCCGGACTGGCCCAGGTCATCATCACGCTCGACAACAGCGACGGCTGGTTGCCCATCGACTACACCGAGGTCGAGATCGGCCGCCGCGCCTTCCGCTCCGGTGAGAACGAGTACCTGCTGAACGGCCAGCAGGTGCGCCTGAAGGACATCGCCGACCTGCTGGCCACGAGCGGCTTGGCGGAACGAACGTACACCATCATCGGGCAGGGCCTCGTCGACCAGGCGCTGTCGTTGCGTTCCGACGAGCGCCGGGCATTGTTCGAGGAAGCCGCCGGCATCACCCACTACAAGGCCCGCCGGGCCGAGACCCTCCGCCGCCTGGAAGAGACCCAGCGCAACTTGCAGCGCGTCTATGACATCCTGGCTGAGTTGCGGCCGCGGCTGACCTCGCTCAAACGCCAGGCGACGCGCACCCAGAATTACGACCAGATATCGACCGATCTCCACGCCTTGCTGCGCGTCTGGTACGGCTACCGCTGGGAGCAGGCCAAGGTCGACATGCGCCAGGCCCGACAAAGCGCCGCCGCGGCCGAAGAGGCCTGGGAAGCGTCGCGCGTCGCCGTTCAGGCCGTGCAGTCTGCCATCGACGCGCTCCAGTCACGCATGAACGCGGCCCAGCAGCAGATAGCCGACCGGCAGCCGGCGCGCGACCGCCTGCGCGAATCGCTGGCGCAGGCCCTCCGCGAGCAGGCCATCCTGGGCGAGCGACGGACGCTGCTGCAGCGACAGAGCGCCGAGCTTGAATCCGAAGTACCGGAACTGACTCGCCAGCAGGCCGCTGCCCAGGCCGACCTGAGCGCGGCTGCGGCCGAACTGGCAGCCGCCCAGGAGCAGTTGCAGGAGCAGCACGCGGCCTGGCAGGGCTTTCGCCAGGGCACGGCCGCGCTCCAGGCCGAGATCAGTCGCTGCCAGAGCGCGACCCGCGCCGCGGAAGAGGAACGCCGCCGCCAGCAGAATCTCCTGTCCCAGCTAGAAGGCCAGCTCGCCCAGTTGCGCGAACGCCGGGTGGAACTCGATGCGCCGCAGCCGGGCGACGATCCCGCGGCCGAGCTGGCCGCCCTGGAAGCTCGCCTCCCCGAACTGGAGACAGAGCTGGCCCGGTTACAGGCCGAGACCGGCGCGGCCCGCGACGAGCGGGCGGCTGCCCAGCGCCGCCGCCAGGAACAGATCAGCGCCCTCGACCGCGCCCGCCGCGCCCTGCGCGAGCAGGAAGCGGCGCTCAACCGCCGCCGCAACGAACTGGGTCGCCTCGAAGAGCGGGTTGCCATGCTGGCCCGCTCGCGCGGGCAGTCGCTGGCCCTGGAACCCAACCGCATCCTCGGCCAGGTCGCCGGACTGCTCACCATACCGCCCGAGATCGAACCGGCCCTGGCCGCCGCGCTTGGCGAGCGACTGGCGTTGTGGCTGGTGCCGGACACGGCCGACCTCTGGCGGGCCGTCAGCCAGTCGCGCGGCCGCAAGAGCGACAGCGACGCCGGCCTGTTGCTGGCCGCGCTGGCCGATCTGGCCGCGCGCGACGCCTCCGAGCGGCCTCCCGTGCCGGCCGGCGACGGGATCATCGGCTGGGCGAGCGACCTGGTCCGCAGCGAGCCCCAGGCCGCGCCCCTCGTCGAGCACCTGCTCGGCTCCATCCTGATCGTCCGCGACGCCGAGACGGCCTACCGGCTGGCCCGAACCTGGCCGCGCGGCTACGCGGCGGCCACGCCCGACGGTTTCGTGGCCTATGCCGGCGGCCTCGTCGAGAGCCGCGCCGCTGCAGGCGACCGGGGCATCCTGGCCCGCGAGACGGCCTGGCGCAAGGAACGGGGGCGGCTGGACGAGATGACCGCGGCGATCGCCGCTGAAGAACTCGCGCTGAAGAACGCCCGCGCCGAAATAGACGCGCTGCAGGCGGCGGTCGAGCGCGAGCAGGGCGACGAAAACCGCGCGCGCCAGGCCGAAAACGACGCCGCGGCCCGCGCCTCAGCTGCCGAGAGACGGCTGGAGAGCGCTCGCCAGCAGCGCCAGTTCCTGGCTCGCCAGCGCCAGGCCCAGGAACAGGCCCGCGCCCAGATCGAAACGCGGCTTGCCCAGGTCATGGCCCAGATCGAAGCCCACCGCGAGGCGCTCGCCCGGGCCGAGGCTGCCGCGGCCGACGCCGCAGCGCAACTCGCCGCCCTCCCCGTCGGCGAGACAGCCCAGCAACAGCAGGTTTTCCAGCAGTCGATGGCCACCGCCCAGACGATCCTCGCCGGGCGGCAGGCGGTGGTTGACAGCCGCCGGGCGACGCTCAACCAGGTTGACGGTCAGCTCGGCCGCGTCAACCAGCGCCTGGCCCTGCTCCGCAACGAGTTCGTCCTGCTCGAAGAGCGCGCCGCGCAGGAAGCGGTCGAACCACTCCAGGCTGAGCTGGAGGCGCTCGACGCGATCATCGGGCCGCTGCGCGCGACCATTGACGCCGACCGGGCCGCCCTGGTTGCCAGGCAGCAGGAGATGGCCCCGCTCCAGCGACACGCCCACGACCTGGAGACCCAGCTGACCCAGGCGCGCATCAAGCTCGCGCATCAGCAGAACTACATCGAGGGCCTGCAGGAGCGCATCCGGGCCGACCTGGGACTCGTATCGCTGAGCTATGATGCCGAACAGAGCGGCGCCCTGCCCCTGCCGATGGCCGACGTGGTTGAAGAACTGCCGGCGGTCGCCGAGCTCCCGCCCGACATTGAAGAGACCATCCAGAGCTATCGCGGCCAGTTGCACCGCATGGGGCCGATCAACCCGGAAGCGCCGGTCGAACTGGCCGCCACTGAAGAACGGATCGAGTTTCTGAGCCAGCAGGTCGAGGACCTGACCCGGACAGACGAGCAACTGCGGACGATCATCAGCGAACTGGACAGCCTGACCTCTGAGGCATTCGCGGCCACGGTGGAGAAAGTCAACGGCATCTTCGACCAGGCGTTCCGCGGGCTGTTCGGCGGCGGCTCGGGCCGGCTGGTCATGACCGACCCCGACGACCTGACCACGAGCGGGATCGACATCATCGCCCGGCTGCCGAACCGGCGCGAGCAAGGACTGGCCCTGCTGTCCGGCGGCGAGCGGTCGCTGACGGCCGCGGCGCTCATCTTCGCCCTGCTGACCGTCGCCCCGCCGCCGTTCTGTGTCATGGACGAGGTTGATGCGGCCCTTGACGAGGCCAACATCACCCGTTTCCGCGACATGCTGCGCGACTTGAGCCGCCAGATCCAGTTCGTGTTGATCACCCACAACCGCGGCACTGTCCAGGCGGCCGAAACGATCTACGGCGTCAGCCTCCAGCCCGACAGTTCGAGCCAGGTCATCTCGATCAAGCCAGAGGAATACCTGAAGGAGTAGCCCGGGACGGGCAAGCGCAGCGGACGGGCACGCGAAGGCCGAACCCGCGATCGGCTTGCCGCCCACGGCATGCCATGCTGCGGGGCTGTTGCGATTGCCCATCCGTCTCCCCTCTCCTATAATGAGCATAGCGACGAATTGTCCGGCCGCTGTTCTCATCTGGCCCTCCCCGGCCCCGGATGAGAGCGGGCCGTTGGCCCTGCTGGCCGCCACCACAAAGGAGAGCTTCACCCATGCGCACCCCATTCATCGCGGGGAATTGGAAAATGAACAAGACGGCCGATGAAGCCGTCGCCTTCGTCCGGGAGATCGGCCCGGCCCTCGACGCCCTGGACGGTATCGACATCGCCGTCTGCCCGCCGGCTATCGCCATCCCGGCCGTAGCCGACGCCCTGCGGGGGACAAAGGTCGGCGTCGGCGCCCAGAACGTCTACTTCGCTGAGAGCGGCGCCTACACCGGCGAACTCGCCCCGGCCATGCTCAAGCCCTACTGCCGCTACGTCATCCTTGGACACTCCGAGCGCCGCGCCCTTTTTGGCGAGACGGACGAAGGGGTCAACAAGAAGATCAAGGCCGTCCTGGCCCACGGCATGACGCCCATCGTCTGCTGCGGCGAGAGCCTGGCCCAGAACGAGGCAGGTGAGACCCAGACGTTCGTCAGCGGCCAGATCCGCGCCGCCTTCGATGGCTTGACGGCCGAACAGGCGGCCGCCTGCGTCGTTGCCTACGAACCCATCTGGGCGATTGGCACCGGCAAGTCGGCGTCGGCCGACCAGGCCGGCAGCATCATCGGCCGCGCCGTGCGCGATACACTGGCCGGGATGTTCGGCCAAGAGACGGCCGAGCTCATCCGCATCCAGTACGGCGGCAGCGTCACCGAGCAGAACATCGCCGAGTACATGTCCCAACCCGATATCGACGGGGCCCTCGTCGGCGGCGCGTCGCTCAAGCCGTCCTTCATCCAGCTCGTCGCCGGGGCGCGCTAAGCCCTGAACCCGCGAAGGACGATGGTATGACCGACGCGTTGATGCCGTTCATCTGGGTCGTGCTTGCCCTGGTCGCGCTCCTGCTGCTCCAGCGCTGGATCCACGCCCACCTGCACGGCGTCAGCCTGCTGATGACCGGCAAGCCGGAATATGCCCTCGTCGCCTATACCATCGTCCTTTTTCCCGGCGTCCTGCTGCACGAAGTCAGCCACTGGCTGACGGCCACCCTGCTCGGCGTTCGCACGGGCCACATGTCGGTCGTGCCGCGCCGCCAGCCGGATGGGACGCTCCAGCTTGGCTACGTCGAGTACTACAAGGGCAAGAACCTCGGCCCGATCCGTGAAAGCCTGATCGGCGCGGCCCCGCTACTGGCCGGCACGGCCGTCATCCTGCTGATCGCGTTTCGCGTCTTCGGCGTGACCGACCTGGCCGCATCCGTCCAGTCGGGCGATGTCGACATTCTGGCCTCGGCCCTGTCCGACCTGTTCTCGACGCCCTTCATCATCCTCTGGATCTATCTCATCTTCGCTGTGAGCAACGCGATGTTGCCCAGCAAATCCGACCGTCGGGCATGGCCCGCCTTCCTGGCCATCCTGCTGGCCGCCGGCCTCTTCCTGCACCTGATCGGCTTGCGCCAGGAAGTCGCCGCCGGACTGGCCGGCCCGGCCGCAACGGTCTTCGGCTACCTCGCCACCGCCTTCTCCATCGCCGTCGCCGTCGACTTCTTGTTCGTCCTGGGTATCGCCCTGCTGGAGAACCTCTTCAGCCGGGTGCGCGGGATGAGCGTCGTCTATGGCGATCGGGCGAGCGAAGAGAAGGCCGCTTAGGGCGACCGCCCGACCGGCTCGCTCGACCATAAGGAGACGTCTTCATGAGCAATCCTCTCGTGGAACTCCACGCCGCCGGCCAGAGCTTCTGGTACGACAACATCCGCCGCAAGTACCTGCAAGACGGCTCGCTTCGACGCCTGGTCGAAGACGACGGGCTGCGCGGCATGACCTCCAACCCGACCATCTTCGAGCAGGCCATCGCCGGCAGCGATGACTATGACGCCCAGATCGCCGAGCTGGCCCGGGCCGGCGCATCGACCCAGGCGATCTACGAGGCGCTGGCGCTCGCCGATATTCAGGCAGCCTGCGACCTCTTCGGGCCGCTCTATGAATCTTCAGACGGCGGCGACGGCTACGTCAGCCTGGAAGTCTCGCCCTATCTGGCCCGCGACACCGATGCTACGGTGGCCGAGGCCCGCCGGCTCTATGCGGCCGTCGGGCGCCCGAACGTCATGATCAAGGTCCCGGCCACGCCGGAGGGTATCCCGGCCATTCGCCAGCTCATCAGCGACGGTATCAACATCAATGTGACGCTGATGTTCAGCATGGCCCACTACGAAGCCGTGGCCGGCGCCTACATTGACGGGTTGCGCCGCTGGCTGGAAGCCGGTGGGGACCCGCGCCACGTCGCCTCGGTCGCGTCATTCTTCGTCAGCCGGGTAGATACCGCCGTCGATAAGCGCCTGGCCGCTCTGGACGACCCGGCCGCGTCGTCGCTGATGGGCAAGGCGGCGATCGCAAACTCGCGCCTGGTCTACCAGCGCTTCAAGGCGTTGTTCCACGACCGCGCCGGCGCGTTCGCCCGCCTGGACGGCGCGCCGGTCCAGCGCCTTCTCTGGGCCAGCACCGGCACGAAGAACCCCGCCTACTCCGACACGCTCTACATTGACGAACTCATTGGCCCCGAGACGGTGACGACCATACCACCGGCGACCGTCGAGGCGTTCCGCGACCACGGCCGCGTCGCCAATACCCTCGAGCAGGATCCCGACGCCGCGCGCGAGGTACTCGACCGCCTGGCCGAACTTGCCATCGACCTGGACGACATCACCGAGCAACTGCAGGTCGACGGCGTCAACGCCTTCTCCAGGTCGTTCGACTCGCTGCTGGCCGCCATTGAAGTCAAGCGCGAGCGCCTGCTGAGCACATCCTGAACCCGTCTATGCAAGCACCCGTTCGAGCCCTGTTGTCGACGGCCGAGATCTTCACCGATTTCACGGAGGCGCAACTGACCCTCGTCGCTGCCATCTGCGCGCCGGAGACTCATAACCGCGGGACCGTGCTCCTGCGCGAAAACGAGACGTCTGACGACCTCTATGTGATCGGCCGCGGCGGGGTTGAGGTCCTCATGAACCCGGGGGCGGTCAGCTCGCTGCCGGGGGCGGCCAGCGCGGAACCGGTCTTGCTGACCGAGCTGCGCCAGGGCCAGGTTTTCGGCGAAGTCGCGCTTGTCGACCAGGGCGTGCGCTCGGCCACCGTGCGCGTCAGCCGCGACGACACGCTCCTGCTACGCATCTCGCGCGAGGCGCTCATGCGACTGTGCGAGACCTACCCCCTGCTCGGCTACCGCCTGATGCGCAATCTCGCGGCCGAGTTGGCGACCAAGATCCGCAACACCGACTGGATCGTCCGCCAGTACCAGCTGGACTACCCGGCGGAAGCCGTCTAGTTCCGCCGCCACAGGCTCCCCGGCAGACAGGTCTCCGATGCGCATCGGCATGGTCTCCGCAACGTACGATCCGGCCGTCCTCAACGGCGTGGTGCGCATGGTGGCGCTCTACAAACGACATCTGGAGTCGCGCGGCCATGAGGTCGTCATCTTCACCCTGGGCGAATCGCAACCCGACGATGAAGCGCAGGGGGTCTTTCGCTCGCCGGGCATCCGCCTCGGTGAGTACGGCTACTACCTGGGCATTGGCTACACCCGCGAGGCGCAGGCGAGTCTGTCCCAGATGGACATCGTCCACAGCCATCATTTGTTCATGAGCGTGGAGATGGCCCATCGCTACGCCCGCTGCCCGATCGTCTATACGAACCACACCCGCTATGACCTCTACACCGGCGCTTACACGTCCCTGCCCCAGTCGGCCGCCGACGCCATCATGCGCCAGGTCTGGCCCGACTTCACCGATCTGGCCGATGTCGTCATCGCCCCATCCAACAGCGTGCGCCGGGTCATGCTCGATTTCGGCGTGCGCAGCCCGATCGAGGTCATCGAGAACGGGATTGAGCTTGAACGCTATCAGCGGCCCGCCGCGCCGATGACGAAGTCGGACCTCGGCTTGCCGGAGGCGTCGCCCCTGCTGATGTTCGTCGGCCGCCTGTCGTCTGAGAAGAGCGTCGATGTCCTGCTCCGCAGTTTTGCCGCGGCCCGTCGCCGCCGGCCTGATCTGCGGCTGGCCGTTGTCGGCAAAGGTCCCGAGTCCGAAGCGCTGGTCAGGCTGGCGGCCGAATTGGGGCTCGCGGATAGCGTCCTCTTCACCGGCGCTGTCCCTTTCGATGCGATCCCCGATCACCTCGCCGCGGCCGATGCGTTCGTCACCGCCTCGACGAGCGAAGTCCACCCGCTGACGGTCATTGAAGCGATGGCCGCGCGAAGGCCCGTCGTCGCGATCGCCGCAGCCGGCATCGTTGATACGGTTGTCAACGGCGAGACAGGCTACCTCGCCGAAGACGGAGAGGGGCTGGCGGAGGCGATAGTGGCCCTCGTCGCCGATCCGGCCCGCGCGGATCGCATGGGACAAGCGGCCGGCCAGGCGAGCCAGCGCTACGACATCCGGCGTACGGTCGACCTGACCGAGGCATTGTACGCCCGGCTCCTGGCCGAGCGCCCGGACCTCAACCGCGTGCGGGAACATGGTCGCTGGTCACGACGGACGGAGCGGTGGGCGCCCCTCCTCGAGCAACTGTCAGGCCTGCTATCGCCACCCGAGCGACGCGATGCGGCCAACGGTGGCGCCCGTGGCTGAGCGCCAATCCCTCGGCCGCTGGGGCGAGAGCTATGCCGCCGAGCACCTGGAGGGTCTGGGCTACCACGTCATTGCCCGCAACTGGCGCTGTCGGAGCGGAGAGATCGATCTGGTAGCCCAGGACGGCGACGAGGTGGTCATCGTAGAAGTCAAGGCGCGGCGGGGCACAGGCCATGGACTGCCGGAAGAGGCGCTGACGCCTCGCAAGGCGGCGCAGTTGCTATCGCTCGGCGAGCAATACGTCGGCCAGCATTGCGCCCCGGACACCGCGTGGCGCATCGACCTGATTGCGATAGAGTTAGACGCCAATGGCCGCCTGGTGCGCTGTGACCATGTCCCCCATGCCGTCCTCGGCTGGTGAAGGCGCGGAACCGGGGCGAGCATACAGGATGCGACAAGGCGGGCGATTGCGCCTATGAACGCGGACGGCATCGACATCGACAACCAGCTGCCCAGGAAGCGGGTGCTGATCCTGGTCACCGATACCGGCTTCGGCCACCGTAGCGCGGCCGAAGCTGTGGCCGGGGCCATCCGTTTGCGTTACGGCCACGCGCTCTCGGCTGCCATTGTCAATCCCATCAGCGAGACCGACGCGCCTGAGTTCGTCCGCTCGGCCCAGTTCGACTTTGACCGTATCGTCCGCGACTGGCCGCAGCTCTACAGGCTCAGCAACCGGATCACCAATCTTGGCCTGAGCCGGGGATTGAACGAGGTCGCGCTCACCTTCATCCTCTATGACTCGCTATCGACCGTCGTCAAGCAGTACCAGCCGGACGTCATCGTCATCACCCATCCGGCGCTGCAGTACCCGCTGCAGGGCTACATGAAGATCTCTGGCGCGAACATCCCTTTGGTCACGGTCATCACCGACCTGGTCGACCTGCACCGACTGTGGTTCAGCCGTGAAATCGATCGCTATTTTGTCCCGACGGCGCTGGCCGCAGAGAAGGCAGAAGAACGCGGCGTCAGCCCCGACCGCATCCGGGTCACGGGCCTGCCCGTGCACCCTGCGCTGGCCCAGCCGGCCATCACCCCCGCCCAGGCGCGGGGCGACCTGGGCCTCCGGCCAGACCTCTTCACCGTGCTGGCCGTCTCCAGCAAGCGGGTCGAGGGGATCTATCCGTTCATCCATACGCTGAACCACTGCGGCCATCCGATCCAGATCATCGCCGTTGCCGGGGGCGACAATGACGTCTGGGAGCAGTTGCGACAGACCGAGTGGCACGCCCCGGCCCGGACCTTCAATTACGTCGAGCAGATGCCGCCGCTCATCCAGGCGGCCGACTGCGTCATGACCAAGGCAGGCGGCCTGATCGTCGCGGAGTCGATGGCCTGCGGCCGCCCGATGCTGATCATGCAGCATCGCTCGCTGCACGAGGACGGCAACGCGCGCTATGTGGTCGACAATGGCGCCGGAGACCTGACCGAAGAACCGCTTCAACTTTTGGAGACGCTGAGCCACTGGCTTGCCGACGGCGCAGCCCTTTTCAAGCAACGGGCGGCCGCCGCGCGCGCCCTGGGCCGACCAAATGCCGCCTTCGACGTCGCCGACGCCATCTTCGGCCTGCTGCAGACCGACCCGTCCGAAGCCCCTCGCGTCTCGTCTTCCGAGCAGCAGCAGCTGCGCCAGCTCTGGGAGGAGTTCCGGCTCCAGGCGGAGGGCTGAGTCCGCGCCAATGCGCCCACTACTCGTACTCGTCGGCCCGACGGCGGCGGGCAAGACCGCCCTATCGCTCGACCTGGCGCTGGGCTTTGGCGGCGAGATCATCTCGGCCGATTCGCGGCTGGTCTACCGGGGCATGGACATCGGCACGGCCAAGCCCAGCCACGTCGAGCGCGCCGCCGTCCCCCATCACCTGATCGACATCTGCAACCCCGACGAAACGATCAGCCTGGGGGCATACCAGCGCCTGGCTTATGCCGCCATCGATGACGTCCTGGCCCGCGGCCGCTTACCTATCCTGGTCGGCGGCACAGGGCAGTACGTCGCCGCCGTGACGGACGGATGGAGCATCCCGGAAGTGGCGCCGAACGATCCCCTGCGCGAGGCGCTGGGCGCGCTGGGTGCCGGGGAAGCCGCGCGGTGGCTGGACAAGCTCGATCCTGCCGCGGCCGGCCGCATCGACCCGCGGAACACCCGGCGCGTCGTCCGCGCGCTGGAAGTCACCCTCACCACCGGACGGCGTATGTCGGACCTGCAACGCCGCGACTCGCCGGACTATGACATCCTGCGGGCCGGCATCGGGCGGGAGCGCGACGACCTCTACCGGCGCATCGACGAACGGGTCGACACCATGATGCGCGACGGGCTTCTGGCCGAGCTGGAGGGACTGCGCGCGGCGGGCTATGGCCGGGACCTGCCGTCGATGAGCGGGTTAGGCTACCGGCAGCTGTGGGCCTACCTGGATGGGGAGTTGACGCTGCCGGAGGCCGTCGCCCGGATCAAGTTCGAGACCCACCGCCTTGTCCGGCAACAAGCGACCTGGTTCCGGGCCGGCGATACACGCATCGCCTGGTTCAACTTCAGCCAGGCCGGCGCGGCGCCGGCGGTAACCGCCCTGGTGAACCAGTGGTTATCATCAGGCGGGCGAAACCTACGCGAATAAGTCAACGACGATCACAGGGGAGCATATGGGCCACATTTTGCGAGTCAACGGCCTAGACGGCACGCTGCTGCGGCAGTTCGGTTGCGAGTGCCGGCGCTGCCAGGCGCCCGGTCTTCAGGCCAATACATCGATGTCACTGATCACGCTGAAGGGGGACGACACGGCCCACCACCTTCTCTTCGACATCGGCCACGGCGTTGTCGACAGCCTGAACGCGAGCCAACACCTGCAGGGCGCGGCCGCTCGCCTCGATGGGCTCATCCTGACGCATTGGCACCCCGACCATACCGCCGAACTGAACCGGCTGGTCGTTGCCAACTATGGCAACCGCAAGCGGCGCGGCCGCGATCTGTCCCCGGTGCCCCTCTATTGTCGCGCCGCCACGCACGACTGGCTGCGACGCGAGCACGGTTTCCTGACGGCCAACTACCTGGAGCCGCGGCTGAACGATGAACCGGATCCGCCGGGTAGCGTCTTGCGGCCGCTGCCGGTCGACCTGCCCGGCGTGACCATCACCCCGGTCAGCGTCTCCCACTACACCGCCGACCAGGGCGCAAACGACGCCGGGACGCGCTACGCAAGCGCGGCCTACGTCATCGAAACGGGCCGGTCGAAGGCTGTCCTTCTATGGGACATCGACAGCGAAAACGAATGGCTGGCTAACCCGGAGCGCGCGACCGAAGTCGAGGCGGTCGCCCTGTTGCGCGACGCGGACCTGCTGTTCATCGACACGACCTTCTGGGGACGCAAGCTCAAGCGAGCAACGCATCCGTCTTTCAGCAACGTCCGCCGCTACGCCCGGACCCTGCAGCCCCGTCAGACGCTGCTCATGCATCTGAGCGGCCACCTAGACCAGCCCGGCAATCCCGGCTGGGGATGGACCAACGAGCGCTGGACGGCCGAAGCCCGCGCGGCCTGGGCGGCCGATGGACTGGCAGGCGACGTGAGGGCGCCCCACACCGGCGAGTGCTTCGCGCTCGACTGAGCGGAGAAGCTAGCGGCTGAGCCGGTCGATCAGGCGCCGTAGCTCTGATTCAAAGCCGGTATTAGGCGCGAAGACCAGGTTGCCGCGCCGAACGACGGCCGCGCGCGCCGCCACATACGCGTCGAGCAGTTCGGTCAGGGCGCGCATGGTCGCCGGAGCGTCGCTGCTGTAAAACGCCCGAACAAGCGGCCGGCGGGCCGGCTCCTCCGGCGGCAGGACGTTCAGCAACGGTGGCAGGGTGAACGACAGCAGTTGCAGGTAAACCGTGAAGGGCTTGTCCGTGTCGCCGCGCTTGAGCTGGCGCATCACGTCCCAGACCATAACCCAGAAACGGTCATCGAGTTCAGTCAGTTCGGCGGCGCTCAGATAGGGTAGCGGCAGCGAATAGCGCGCAGCCTCGGCCTGAAACTGCTCCGCCCAGCGGCCTGTATCCTTCAGGATACGCACCTCGCGCTGGGTATCGGACGGGCGTATGTCCCCCTTGGTCTGAAACAGATAGTCGACCTTGGTGCCGTTGCTATACAGGGCAACAACGAAGTACGGCCGGACGTGGCCGGCATCGAAGAAACGCACCGGCACATAGGGCATGACCGATTTGACGAATGTCGCCCGGCCGGCCCAGGCAGCGTTGCGGGTGGAGCCGTCTTCGTACACCAGGACAACATCCACATCGGAGTACAGGTCATCCCCCCGCCGGCCGAAGGAGCCGGTCAGGAAACAGGAGACCACATCCTGTTCAGCCAGTACATGGCGCTGCAATCGACCAACAAATCGCTCTTGTTCGAACATAGACACTTACGGGAAGAAACAGCCAAGCTGCCGGAAGACCACCACAGTGAAGAGCCCGAGGGCAAGCCCGGCGAATACCTGGGCCGGCGTGTGGCGCTTCAGAAACAGACGCGCCCAGGCGACCAGCACGGCCAGCGGCAGGAGTATGAACCCCACCCGCCAGCCGAAGACAAAGGCGGCGATCAGCCAGGTCGACGCCGCGGCCGTGGCGTGGATGCTGATCAGCCAGCGGGTGTTGATGAGACCGAGGAGGATCAGGACGACGATACTAAACAGCGCCAGGCAGGTGAGTTGCGCCGGGCCGCCGCCGGCCACGACCAGAACCAGGGCCAGCGCCGCGGCGCTGATGGCAACGATGTACGGCAGGTGGCGCTCCTGCGTCGCGCTCATGTGCAGGTCGCCGATACGGCCCGTCTTGAGCATGAAGACGACGAAGAGGATCGGCAGGAGCGAGACCGCTAAACCGAAGAACACGCCCCAGAGCACGCCGGAGATGTTCGGCCGCTCGTGGATGGCCAGAGCAAGACCGATGGCGGCAAACATCGTCGGGGGGCTGAGCACATCGGAAACGAGGCGGGCAAACTTGACGCTTCCAACGCGGTCGGCCTTGTGTTTATCGCGGGGGACGGTCATGGGCTGGCAGCGTGCGGCCGATGCGCTTCACTCAGGATCAACAACAGGATGACCGGGAGTGTAGCGCTTCCCGATCATCCTGTCATCCGTTTAGGGTGCGTCCACAGAAACCGGGGACCTTCGAGGGCCCCAGTTTCTGGTGAGGCTAAGGCCGGCTCAGGTCCCCTCTTCCCACGAGTTCAGGTAGGTCGTCTGCTGCTCGGTCAGACTGTCAATCTGGATCCCCATCGCTTCGAGCTTGATGCGCGCGATTTCCTGGTCCAGCGACGCCGGGATCGTGTAGACCTTGTTCTCGAGCTGGCCCTTGTGGTCGACCAGATACTTGGCGGCCAATGCCTGACCGGCGAAGCTCATGTCCATGACGGACGCCGGATGGCCCTCGGCCGCGGCCAGGTTGATCAGGCGGCCCTCGCCCAGCAAGTTGACCCGGTGGCCGTTGTGCTTGAGCGTGAACTGCTCAACGAACGGCCGCACGCGCGCCGGCTCATCCACCGACAGCGCGCGCAGCGCCGGCTTGTTGATCTCAACATCAAAGTGGCCGGAGTTGGCCAGCAGCGCGCCATCCTTCATCGACTTGATGTGGTGTTCGTCAATGACGTTGATATCGCCCGTCGCCGTGACGAAGATATCACCAATCGGCGCGGCCTGGCTCATCGGCATGACCTGGAAGCCATCCATAACCGCCTCCAGCGCCTTGAGAGGGTCGACTTCGGTGATGATGACGATCCCGCCAAGCCCGCGCGCGCGCATGGCGATGCCGCGGCTGCACCACCCGTATCCGGCAACAACCACATTCTTGCCGGCGATCAGGTAGTTGGTTGCCCGGACAATGCCGTCCATCGTCGACTGGCCCGTGCCATAGCGGTTGTCGAACATGTGCTTGGTCAGCGCATCGTTGACGGCCATCATGGGGAAGGGCAGCTTGCCGTCCTTGGCCATCGAACGCAGGCGAATGATGCCCGTCGTCGTCTCTTCGGTCCCACCCAGCATATTGGGGATGAGGTCGCGGCGATCCTTGTTGATCGTGCTGACCAGGTCAGCGCCGTCGTCCATGACGATGTGGGGCTTATGGTCGAGCACGGCGTGGATGTGCTTGAAGTAGGTCTCGTTATCTTCGCCCTTGATGGCGTAGACGGGGATCTCATAGTAGCTGACCAGCGCGGCCGCCACGTCATCCTGGGTGCTCAGCGGGTTGCTGGCACAGAGGACGACGTCAGCGCCGCCCGCCTGAAGGGCGGTCATCAGGTTGGCCGTCTCGGTCGTGACGTGCATGCACGCGCTGACCCGCAGACCGGCGAACGGCGATTTGCTGCCAAACTGGCTGCGGATGCCGCGCAGGACGGGCATCTCTGTTTCTGCCCAGTCCATGCGGTAGCGGCCGCCGGGAGCCAGGTCGAGGTTCTTGACATCGAATTCCATGACTGTGTTCAATCTCCTTGAGTAGGTTGTGCTCTTGAATGGTTAAACGGCAGGCGCTAGGCGGGATCAACCGGGAACGGCGTCCAGCAACAGGACATCCAACGCGCCTTCATCGTCGAAGTTCTCGCGATAGCGTGCGACGAACGCTTCGCGGGTGTAGAAGTGGTTCTGCGGGCCCAGCTGCTCCAGCACATAGGCGGCTGCGAGTGCCCCCATCCGCCCGCTGATCTCCCACGGCAGGCCAAGTTGCATGCCGCGCATCAGCCCGCCGCGGTAGGCGTCACCCGCCCCGGTAGGCTCCACGATGTGCTGCGCTTCAGCGACCGGGATGAACAGGTCCTGGCCGTCGACGACCATCCGCGCCCCGGCCGGCCCGAGTGTGACGACCAGCCCACCGGCGCGCTCGATGATCTCGTCTTCGCTCAGCCCGGTCTTCTCCTGGATGAGCGAGAACTCGTACTCGTTGACGCACATCAGGTGACAGCCGTCGAGTCCCTCGCAAAGCTCGTCTCCGCTCAGGCGGATCGTCTGCTGGCTTGGGTCATAGATATAGGGGATGCCAAGCTCCTTGCACTCTTGCACGTACTGGCGCATGGCCCCCGGATCGTTGGGCGTGATGATGGTCAGGTCGGCATCCGGCGCGTATTCCGCGAAGGTCAGCATGCCCGCCTTTGACATCGCGCCGGTGTAGAAGCTGGCGATCTGGTTGTTGGCCTGATCGGTGTTGACGAAGAACGAAGCGCAGTACTCGTCCTCGATCTCGATCACGGCCGATGTGTCGACCCCATGCTGTTCCAGGAACGCCCGGTACTCGCGGAAGTCTACCCCGGCCGTCGCCATGATCCGCGGCCGGCCGCCAAGCAGGGCCAGGGTATAGGCGATGTTGGGTGCTGTGCCGCCCCGCTGGCGCTTGAGCGAATCAACCAGGAAGCTCAGGCTGACCTTCTCCAGCTTGCCGGCGACCAGTGAGTCGGTGAACCGGCCGGGAAACGACATCAAGTAATCGAAGGCGATGGAGCCTGTAACAACAATCTTCATGGATCTTGCTCTCTTCTCTTACGCGAGCTACCGTGCCGCGGGCAGAAATCGCAAAAAATAACCGGCCTCACAACCGGCTCGCATCCTCACACTCTGGAAACCCGGGGACTTCAGGCACGGCCGCTGCGTACTGCCAGTTACCGCACACCCAGCGCCCGTAAGATAGCAGCCCAGGGTTACGAACGACCTTACAATGCGTCCTGTACGGGCGCGTTCAGGGTCCCCGGGCCGCTTTTCAGAACCGGCGTCACGCCCAACCGGTCGCGAATCATGGTCATCATCGCCCGCAGCCCATCGCTGGTCTTGATCTTCTTGCCTTCGGCGTAGGTCCGCGGGTTATAGCTGATCGGTATCTCAAGGATCTGGTGGCCGGATAGCAGGATCTTGTCCGGCAGTTCGAAGTCCAGGTTGAAGTCGGTCGTCGTCAGGTTGAGCGATTTGACCACATCGCCCCGGACCATCTTGGTCGCGGTGGCCACATCGGTCAGTTTGCCGCCGAACAGCAGGTTGGTCATCGTTGTCAGCACGCGGACGCCGAGGTAGGCGTGGGCATACTTGTATTTCACATCGCCGCCCAGCACGCGCGAGCCGAAGATGGCGGCCGCGTTCGTTTCGTCAGCCTTGACGCAGAAGCGCGGATGCTCGGCCGGGTCATACTCCGCGTCGGCGTCCTGGATAATCATGTAGTCGCCGGACATGTTGGCGATGCCGGTGCGGATGGACATCCCCTTGCCCATGTTGCGTTCGTGGAAGATGACGCGGACATCCGGGTGGCTGACTGTCTGCAGGATCTCCCGCGTGCCGTCGGTCGAGAAGTTATCGACAACGAGGATCTCGCGCGTCCAGCCCGCCGGCAACACCACGGCCGCCGTCTTCTGGATGACGTCCTCAATCGTCGCCCGCTCGTTGTAGCAGCAAATGATGACCGATAGCTTTTTCATGCTACTCCTCACTCCGGAGCGACCCTGACTTCCGTCGCACCGTCCCGAATCGGCATCGCCTCTCTAAAGTTGCCCGAAGAAGCGGGCGAAAACGTCCAGCATGTAGTCCAACCGTGTTCGGTCGAGACCCGGATAGATGCCGACAAAGAAGCCGCCGCGCATCACCTGATCGGACACAGGCAGATCACCCACGACGCGGGCCTCGATACCCTCATAGGCCGGCTGCCGCAGGATATTGCCGGCGAAGATCAACCGCGTCTGCACCTTGTTGGTCTCCAGGAAGCGCGTCAACTCATGCCGCAAGAACGGCGCTTCCGGGCGAACCAGCAATGGCATGGAGAACCAGCTTGGGACAGCCTTGGCGTGCCAGGTGGGCAACATCAGATATTCCTGATACGGCTTCAGCCCTTCGTAGAGATAGGCGAAGTTCGCCTTGCGCTGGACGATGAACTCCGGGAGCTTGGCCAGTTGGGCCAGTCCCATCGCCGCCTGCGGGTCGGTCAGCTTCAGGTTGTAGCCGATCTCAGAGTAGAAGTAGCGGTGGTCGTAATAACCGACAACGCCGGGGACTTCGCGTTCGAAGCGAATGCCGCACTTGCCATTGACCGGGTTCTCGTAGCCGCACCAGCAATCCCGGCCCCAGTCACGCACGGCGCGGGCGATCTTGGCCAGGCGCGGCCGGTTGGTATAGGCCGCCCCGCCTTCGCCCATCGTGATGTGATGGGCCGGGTAGAAGCTGAGCGTGGCGATGTCGCCGAACGTGCCGACTTGCTGGCCGTCCCAGGTCGAACCGAGCGCGTCGCAGGTGTCCTCCATCAGCAGCAGATTGTGCTTGCGAACGAAGGCCATGACGGCGTCCATGTTGGCCGGGTTGCCCAGGGTATGGGCGAAGGCCAGTGCGCGCGTTCGCGGCGAGACGGCCGCCTCGAGTTGTGTCACGTCAAGGTTGAAGTCGCCGAGACAGCTATCGACAAACACGGGCACCAGGCGGTTCTGAATGATGGGGTTGATCGTCGTGGGAAAACTGACCGCCGGGACGATGACTTCGTCGCCGGGCCGCAGGCCATACTCAAGCTGCTTCGAACACAGCGCCGTCATGGCCACGAGGTTGGCCGATGACCCGGAGTTGACCGGGATGACTTCGCGCACGCCGAGGAACGCGCCCAGTTGCTTCTCGAACTGCTCGGCATACGGTCCGGCTGTCAGCCAGAAGTCGAGGACGGCGCTGACCATGTTCTGCATCTCAGTCTCGTCGAAGACGCGCCCGGCATATTGAACGGGCGTCTTACCCGGCTCAAACGGCCGGTTCTTATGCGCCTTGGTGTAGTAGTCGGCGACCCGATCCAGGATCTCCTGGCGCAGGTCTTCAATATCGCCCATTCTGATCTTGTCCGTTCGCTTCGCGCCATGGCACGGCCATGCCGATAGCGCTACCGTGCTGAGAGAGTGGGGCCCAGGTGGGCTCCCCGTCTATGGGGCCGAGCGCGGCCGGTTTTATAGCCGACCAACGATTATAGCACACCTCAGACGCTCTCCAAGGCGCGCGGAATGGGGCAGGCGGGCTGCCGGAAGACGACTCACGGCACATCCGTCGGATCCGGCGGCGTGTCCGTCGGCGGGGGCGGCGGCGTGTCCGTCGGCGGGGGTGGCGGCGTGTCCGTCGGCGGGGGTGGCGGCGTATCCGTCGGCGGGGGCGGCGGCGTGTCCGTCGGCGGCGGTGGCGGCGTGTCCGTCGGCGG
>CAYRBP010000029.1:26601-47469 GCA_964422535.1 uncultured Ardenticatenaceae bacterium
GGCGGCGTGTCCGTCGGCGGCGGTGGCGGCGTGTCCGTCGGCGGGGGCGGCGGCGTATCCGTCGGCGGGGGCGGCGGCGTGTTTGTCGGCGGGACGGCCGTGTTGGTCGGCCGCGGCGTGGCGGTCGGCGGGGGCGGCGTCGCCGTTGGCGGCGGAGTAGGCGTCAGGCCCGGCCGGGTGGCCGTCGGGAAGAACGGCGGCGTCGCGGTCGGCACAGGCGTTGTGCCGGGACGGGTCGGCACGGCCGTCGCGGGCAGCGTCGGCTCCAGTGTTGGCGGGACTCGCGTCGGCGGTCGTTCGCCCGTCGGCACTGCGGTGGGCACGCCGGGCGCGGTTGTCGGCAGCGGCGCGGTCGCTGTCGGCGGGACGGCCGTCGGTTGGGGCGCGATCGGCCCGCCACCGGGCGGCAAGAAGATGAACTGGCCGGCCGTCAGGTCAAGCGAGTCGCGGCAATTGGCCGTCAGGATCTCCTGAACCGTCGTCCCGCGTAGCACGGCAAGAAGCGAGAGCGTGTCGCCGGAGCGCACCTGGTAACGCACCCACCACTGGGGCGGGCCGCAGGCGGCGGCGGGAATGGGCGTCGGCGCGGGCTGGCCCGGCAGCAGGATCTGCATCCCGGTTGTCACCTGCGGCTCAGCCAGGCAGTTGGCCTCGACCAGCGTGCCGACCGACACCCCGGTGCCGGCGGAAAGCGTCTCCAGCGTATCGCTTTCCTGAACCGTGTACAGGATCCAGCCTTCCGGGACCTCGCCGCAGACGACGGGCGGTTCCTGAACGACAAGCGGGTTGGCGATCGGGATGTCCGGCCGCGGGTTGAGGTCCGGCATGAGGGCGATCGGCATGCCGGCGGCCGAACCATAGGTCAAGGTGATGACCGACCCGTCCGCGATGGCCGTGGCCTGGGCGTTGACGATCGGCAGGACCCCTCGACCGCCCGGCATACGCATGCTCAGCGCGTCGAGTTGAGCCAGCACCAGGGCCATCATGACCGTTACCATGACGGCCGCGGTCAGGGCCAGGTTCCGTCGCCAGCGATCAAAGCTGGAATTACGCGGCTCAGGATCGTTCATCAGCTAAGACCCGGACTCGGCCGGTTGCCGCAGCAGCTTCGTGCTGCTTCCAGGGGCAGGCTTGGCTGGCGCGGCCGCGCCGCCTGTATAGAGCGCCGTGATCGGCAGCGAAAGGGCGAACGCCGTGCCCTGGCCTTCGGAGCTTTTCAGCGAGATATTGCCGCCGCTGGCCTGGGCAAGCTTCTGGACGATCGCCAGGTTCGCGCTGCTGTCGCCCAGCCCCGGGATCAGCTGTCCCCCGGACAGGTAATAGCTCGAGTCAAAGACGCGCTCCTGGTCCTCCGGGCGAATTCCCACTCCCCCATCGGCGACCGTGATGCGCAGGACGCGTTTGTTGCCGGCGGCGCCGGACGTGCTTCCACCGTTGGCCGCCGCCAGGTCGGCGCGCAACAGAACCGCGCTGTCTTCCACCGAAGCCCGGCACGCATTGTCCAACAGGCTGACGACCAGTTGCTGCAGGACCTCGCGGCGGACGGCGACGGTCGGCAACTCCGGCGGAAGCGAGAGATCAAGCTGCAGCCCCTTCTCCCGGATGGCCGGCAGGACCAGGGTGATGGCCTCTTCGATGACCGGCGTCACCGCCGTCCCGGTCTCTGCATCAGCGAGCGCAGAGCCGGCCGGGACCGGCAATGGCCTGGGCGACGAAACGTCCGCCGTTGCCGCGACCGTCGCCACGACAGCCGGGGGCACGAGGCGAACGGCCGCTTCCGCTTCGGCAAGGCGCGCACGCAGGTCAGAAAGCTCGGCGTTCAGGCGGTCGAGTTCGGCCGCCGTCTCGCGGTCTTCGCTTGTTTCGGTTGCGGGTGTCTGGCGGGCTGCGATCTCCTCTTCCAGCTGGCGGCTGTTGGCGATCGCCTGGGCGAGAAAGGCGGCCGCGCTCGGCACCAGGGCCCGTTCCTGGTCTGTCCATGCCGGGACCGACGGCGGCGCAGCCAGGACGAGGAAGCCGAGACAATTCGAAGCCGCCATGAGCGGTTCGACAAAGACCGGCCCAAGCGGGCCCGTGTTGAACTGCTGGGCCAGCTCATGCACCTGGCGCGCGCCCACGCCGCCGGGCAACAGCTCGAGGCCGCGCTGCTGCTCATACGCCAGCCGCAGGGCGCCGCGCTCGACCAGGCTGACCTGCCAGCCCTGATGGCCCGTGTCCTTTGAGGCCAGCGGCCGGATGTGGTTGAACAGAACCCGCTGCGGGTTCTTCTCGTCGATCAGGCCGATGGTCGCGAACTGCACCGGGACCAACTCGGTGATCATCTCAAGGCTTTGCTCCAGCCGGAGCTGGGGGATGCGCGTGGCGATGACCGACGTACTGAGACGCAGCGTGCGCGTCAGTTGCTCGGCCGAGCCTTGCTCGGCTTCGGTCGCGGTCATCAGGTTGCGGATGTTTTCGTGATAGGCCAGCACGGCCCAAAGCGGGAACGCGATCAGATAGCCCAGGCGAATGAGGGCATTGGGCTCGCCCCCGAGTGGGGTCGCCGCCGGGACGAACCACTGCTGGGCGATATGGGCCAGCAGCGGGATGCCGAGGATGAACGGCCGCAGCGTCAGCCGGTACTGCGGATCCAGAAGCGACCAGGCCGTGCCGCCCAGCAGGATGAGCGTTTGCAGGATGTTCCAGATGACCGCCTGTGACGTGTCGGCGTAACCGACGCCCGTCCCGGCACGCGCCCGCCAGTCCTGCAGGAAGAAGAGGGTCATGATGGCGACGACGACCATGCTGCCCAGCAGGACGGCATCGGCCGCGCGCGATCGGTCAGGCGCGATCGGCAGCAGGCCCCAGACGAGCAGGATGGCCGTTGCCGTGTTGATAGCTTGCTCAAGGGGCGGCAGATAGATCGCCGGGCGTTGTGGGTCGAGGCTGGCATAGACGCCGACCAGGAGCAGCAGCAGCCGCGCGACGAGGATGCCGCCCGCGGCGATCATCATGCGGCGGGCCGCCTCATCATCCGGGTCGCGCCGCCAGCGAGCATAGGCGAGCGCCAGCACCACCTGCAGGGAGAACAGGGCCAAGAGGTGGAAGACAATGCTGCCTGGCGGCCGGCTTAGCAACTCACCGATCTGCTGGAGTAAGGCCATACTTCACCGCGACCGCGTCTTGCGGCCATAAACGTGACGAACGACTCGCCCGCCCGGCGGGGGCCGGCGAGCATAGAATAGCAGAATCGGGGCCCGGTCGCTATGAAAGGGCCGTTAAGTCGCGTCCGGGCAGGCGACCGGCAGTCGCAGCGTCCGTTGACGCTGAGGTGGGGAATCAATACCGGCCGACGAAGCGACAAGGGCGAGGGCGATACCGGCAGCATCAGGCCGTCTCGGTGCCGACCAGCTCAACGGGTTCCGCGGCCGCCGCCTCGCCCTGATCAGGGACCTGCCCCTGCGTATCCAGCGGCACGACCAGCGTCACCGTCGTGCCGGAGTCGGGCGACGATTCGACGCGCAGCGAACCGTCAATGCGCTCGGCGCGTTCGCGCATATTGACCATGCCCAGACTGCCGCGCGTGCTGTAGTCGCGCGAGATGTCATAGGTGTCGAAACCGACGCCGTTATCATGCACCGAGGCGGCGAACAGGCTATCCGCCTGCCAGAACCGGACTTCAATCAGCGAGGCGCGGGAGTATTTGCGGGCATTGTTCAAGGCCTCTTCGACAATGGCAAAGACAACGCCCTGGGCGGACTTGTTCAACAGCCGGCCAAACTCGCCGCCAATCAGCCGCGTCTCAACGCCATCGGTCTCGCTATAGCGCTTCAGCAGCGTGTCCACGGCCGCGCCCAGGCCTTGCGTCTCCAGGACCAGCGGCCGCAGCGTGAACAGCATGCTGCGAACCTCGACGGAGGTCTTCTTCGCCAGCTCCTCGATCCGCTGCAACTCGATCTTTGCCCGCGCCGGGTCCTGGTCGATCAGGTTCTGGATGAAGTTGAGCCGCATGGCGATCGCGGCGATGGTCTGGGTCGGGCCATCGTGGAGATCGCGGGCAAGCTCTCTGCGCGCCTGTTCGTCCGCCTCAATCAGGCGGTGCTTCTCCGCCTCCAGCCGCTGGTACAGCTGGGCGTTCTGAAGCGCGATGACGGCCTGGTCGCCGACGGCTGTGAACAGGGCAAAGTGATCCTGGTCGAACTGGACGGCCGTATCGGTGCCAATGACCATCGCGCCAAACAACTGGAACCCGGCCCGCAGCGGCACGCAAACGGCGGTCAGGCATTCGCGAAAGGCAGCGAAGACGCTCAACTCCGGATCGGCTTCGGGGTTGTTGGTCACAACCGGCTCCGCCTGTTTCAGGGCGGCCCCGACCACCCCGCGCTGGCCGGGTATGCACTTTTCGGCATCTTCGCCGAGGAAACGGCGGCGGGCGATCGGCCGCAACTCCTCATCTTCATACAGAAAGACCGCGCCGACGAGCGACTCACGCGGGATGCCCATCTCGATCAACGCGAGGCTGCACACGTCCAGGGCTTCATCCACAACCCGCTCGAAGCTGAGCGTGGCGCTGAGCGTGGCGGCCATGCTCTGCAGGGAACGGGCACGGTCTTCGGCCGCCTGCAACTCCTGCAATTCCTGGCCGACCAACTGGCTGACCTCTCGCAGCGCCTGCTCCCGTGACCGTCCGAGCAACAGCAGGATGATCGAACCAAACAACAGCAGAAACAGGGAGGCCAGGGCCAGTTCGGGCAGCCACTGGGTGAAGCGGCGGGCCCCGAAGAGCGCGAAGACGACGACGATGGTCAGCGCCTCAATGATCAGCAGGACAACCAGAACCGTCACGATCTGACGGTTGAGGCGCGAATAGAGCCTGTCAAGGAGGGTTACGGCTGACTCACGCATGTTGCCTTCGCCGCCCCCCATTATAGTGGATAACCGTCCGGCGGGGCAGCGGCCAGGGAC
Source organism: uncultured Ardenticatenaceae bacterium (assembly GCA_964422535.1). GTDB lineage: Bacteria > Chloroflexota > Anaerolineae > Promineifilales > Promineifilaceae > Promineifilum. The sequence goes on from CAYRBP010000029.1 coordinate 31,546, forward strand.
ATGAAGTCATTGGACCTTAGTACTATGCCGGACCTCTGCTCCGCAATCCCCGACAACCGCGCTCCCGGCCGGCCGGGCAGCCGCACGGCGGCCGTTTGGGCCGGCCGGCGGTCGGGGTTACAATTGCGCCATGCCCTCAACCAGCCGCAAGCGCAAACCGCAGGTCGCCTTCGTGACCGGAGGCAGCGGCTTCATCGGCCGCCATGTCGTCAGCAAGCTCCTCAGCCGGGGCTACGCCGTCCGGGCGCTCGCCCGGTCGGCCGGCAGCGCCGAGCAGCTCCGCGCGCTGGGCGCCGAACCGATCCCCGGCGACATCACCGACCGCGACTCCATGCGGGACGGCATGACCGGCGCGACCCACGTCTTCCACCTGGCCGCCGCCTATGACTACTCGCCCGAGGGACGCCAACTATCCGAAGCGCTCAACATCGGCGGAACGCGCAACGTGCTGGGGCTGGCCCACGAACTTGGTGTGCCGCGCATCGTCTACACCAGCACGCTGGCTGTCTACGGCGACACCCACGGCGCACTCGTCGACGAGACCTACCGTGCGGACGGCCCATTCCTGTCGGAGTACGACCGGACGAAGTGGGAAGCCCATTATCACGTCGCCCTGCCCCTGATCGCCCAGGGCGCGCCGATCGTCATCGTCCTGCCCGGCGTCGCCTATGGGCCCGGCGACCGGAGCTGGCTGGCCGAGATGATGCGCCTCTTCTACCGCGGGCTGCTACCCGTCTTACCCGGACCTGAGACCCAGCTGACGTATGCCCATGTCGAAGACATCGCTGAGGGCCACATCCTCGCGGCCGAGACGGGCAAGCCGGGCGAGAGCTATAACCTGGCCGGCCCTGCCATTCCGCTGGGTGAAATGGTCGACTTCTGGGCTCAGCTGACCGGCAGACGACCACCCGCGGCCCGGGTCCCGGCCCGGTACGTGCGCGGCTTCGCTCCGGTCGCCGGCCGCGTCCAGCCGGCATTGTCCCTGCCGACGGCTTTCAGCGAAGAGCTCGTTGCCACACTCGGGGCGACCTACATCGCTTCGTCCGAGAAAGCACGGACGGAGTTGGGCTGGCGCGCGCGGCCGCTGCAAACCGGCATGATGGAGACGCTGGAATGGATCGCGGCAACAGAGCCGCCGGACATGCTGGAGCGGGAGAAAGCGGCTGCCCGGGTGGCCTTGTTCGCCGCCCTGGGGCTTTTCATTGTCTGGCTGTGGGGCCGGCGGAGACGCCGGCGCGGGGCCGGTGCGGCTTAGGCCGCCGCCGTCACGCCGACACCCGCCATCATCAGGCCCAGCTTCTCGGCCGTTGCGTCCGCCCGGGCGACTTCACCCATCACCTGCCCTTCATAGATGACGATGATCCGGTCTGCGAGGGCCAGGATCTCATCCAGGTCCTCAGAAATCAACAGCGTGGCCATGCCGGCCTCGCGTTGTTCCAACAGCCGGGCATGGACATACTCCGTTGCGCCGATGTCCAGGCCACGCGTCGGCTGCGCGGCGATGATGACCTGCGGCCGGCGCGAGATCTCGCGGGCAAGAATTATCTTCTGGATGTTCCCGCCGGAAAGGTTCTTGACCGGCGTCTCGAGCGACGGCGTCTTGCAGTTGTACGCCTCAACCAGCTCGGCCGAGCGCGAGTTGATGGCGTTTCGATTGAGAAAGATGCCGCGCGCGTAGGGAGTCTGGTCGTGTTCGCGCAGGATGACGTTCTCCGCGACAGTGAATTCCCTGATCATCCCGTCGCGCATGCGCTCTTCCGGGATATAGGACAGACCGCAGTCCATGATCGCCCGCGGCGACTTGCCGGTCACGTCCAGTTCTCCAACGAAAATGCGCCCGGCGGTTGTCGGCCGCAGCCCGGCCGCGACTTCGGCCAGTTCGCGCTGGCCGTTGCCTGAGACGCCGGCCAGCCCGACGATCTCGCCCGAGCGGACTTCCAGGCTGATCCCGCGCAGCGCCTCATGCTCCATGTCGCTCAGGGCGCGCACGCCTTCCAGCCGCAGCCGGGGCATGCCTGCTTCCACTTTCGCTTTCGCCGGCTGGAAGCCGACCGGACGGCCAACCATCAGCTCGGCCAGCTGCTCCTTGGTCGTGTCCTTCACCTTCGGCGAGCCGGCGACATGACCATCACGCAGAACGGTGATGCGGTCACTGATGCGCAAGACCTCATGCAGCTTGTGGGAGATGAAGATGAGGGCGTGGCCGTCCTTCTTCATCTGCTCCAGGGTGACGAAGAACTCGTCCACTTCCTGGGGGGTCAACACGGCCGTAGGCTCGTCCAGGATGAGGAGCGCAGCACCCCGATAGAGCGCCTTGATGATTTCCACCCGCTGCTGCTGGCCGACCGAGAGCTGCCAGACATAGGCATCCGGGTCTACCTGCAGGCCATACAGTTTCGCCAGCTCCAGGATACGCGCCTTGACGCGATTCAGGTCCGTCAGCACGCCGCGCGAGGACTTCATCCCCAGGGCAACATTCTCCGTGACTGTCAGCGTCGGCACCAGCATGAAGTGCTGGTGGATCATCCCGATGCCGCGGTCGATGGCGTCGGCCGGGGAATTGATCGTGACCAGTTGGTCGTTCAGGTAGACCTCCCCGCTGTCCTGCCGGTAGAGTCCGAACAGGATCTTCATCAGGGTGCTCTTGCCCGCGCCGTTCTCACCGAGCAGCGCGTGCACTTCACCCGAGCGCACATCAAAATCGACGTGGTCGCTGGCCAGCACGCCGGGGAATTTCTTGACGATCTGGCGCATCTCCAGGCGATGGATGCGCGGATGGCCGGAGGGGAGAAGGTCGCTTTCGTTCATGGCGGACTCGTGGTCATTCAATGGCCGGTGGCCCTCGCTCAATAGTCGGTCGTGGCGGTCTGCAGTTCGGAGTGGGCCGGCGGACCCGGCGGCCTGCCGGCCCACTGATTCAGTCAATCATCGACTCGAGCGGTTCTATTCGCTCGGGCCTTCCATCCCTTCCAGCAACTGCGGCAGGTACCAGATCTCGTCGTCGGTCGCGGTCTCGCCTTCGGCGATGTACTCCGTACCGTCCTGCAGGTTGATCGGGCCGGTCCAGACGTTGATCTCACCGCTGGCCAGGCCGGCGATGAACTCGTCGAGGCTGGCCTTCATCTCATCGGTCAACGCCGGGCCGTCGACCCAGCCGACGTTGGTCGTGTCGATGTCCGTCAGGTCTTCCCAGTTCGCCGGCAGCCAATCCCAGGACTGCTCCCACGTGCCGTTGCCGACCCGGGTCGCCAGGTCAAGGTAGGCCGGACCCCAGTTGAAGAACGGCACACCCAGGCAGACATCGGGAGCGATGTCGCAGGCGGACATGAAGTCATAGGGAATCGCCCAATCCGTTTCGCCCTGGGCGGCACGCTGGCCGGCGATGTCGATCGCTTCGGTCGTGTCGATGCCGCTCATGACAACGTCAGCGCCGGTGTCAAAGAAGCTGGTCGTGACTTCCGTCGGGTCCAGCGTGACGCCGGGGATGTTGAACCAGAAGCCGATCCAGGTCACAGTGAAGCCGAGGTCGGCCGGGTCCATGCCGCGGTATTTCTCGTAGCAGTACTTTGCGCCGAGGTAGGCCGAGGCCGTCAGGCGGCGGGTTTCGAAGTTGATTAGCGGGCCCAGATAGCCGATCTTGCCTGTCTCTGTCGCCAGGGCGGCCGCGCAACCGGCGATGGCCTTCATGTCTTCCATCCGGCCCATGACATTGCCCAGATTCGGCGGCGCTTCGCCGGTCAGGGCGTCATCACCCGAGACGTTGATGAAGACGACTTCCGGGTACTTGGCGGCCACGCTCAGCGTGTCCTCTTCGAACTCGTCCGAGGTCGTCAGGATCATCGTCGCGCCGCTGGCGACCATTTCGTCGACCACGCCTTCCAGCGTCGCTTCGGGCTTGTCGGCCGGGTTGAGCGACTCGAAGATGATGGCCTCAGATCCGGGCAGCTTCTCGACGACGTACTCGGCCCCTTCGGCATGCGCCTGGCTCCAGCCGCGGTCATTGCGCGGGCCAACCAGGACGACACCAAACGTGATGGGCGTTGCTTCGGCCGGGGCTTCCTCAACAGGAGCCGCGGCAGCCTCACCGACGACGATGCTGCCCGACACGATGCCGGCAACCGTCTCCTCGGCCAGGCTCATCACATCTTCGGGCATGGCGAAATCAGGGTTGTAGTCCATCACCAGGCCGCCGTTCTCAAGCGTCAGGGCGAAGGACTCGCCGCCCAGGGTGCCGGCTTTGACGTTCTCGATGATGGTGTTCAGGATGCCCGACCAATCGTAGACCTGGTTGGCGACAACGACTTCCGGAGCGAGCGAGGTCTGGCTCGCCTGCGTGCCGAACCACGGCGTGCCCGATTCCTTGGCTACGCCGATCGCGCCGACAACCATCTGGGCCGTGCCGGTCAGGCCGTCCGCGCCGGCAGCCACGTGGGTGGTGGCCGCCTCCGACGCCAGAGCGACGTCGCTGAACGAACCGATGTAGTTGACGTTCACCTGAATGTCGGGTTTGACCGACTTCGCGCCGGCGGCGAAACCGTCGACGTACAGCTTCGCATCACCCGTCTCGATCGGGCCGACCACGCCGAGGACATTGGACTCCGACAGGCTGGCAGCGATCACGCCATTGACGTAACCACCCTGCTCGGAACGGGCCTCATAGGCGTAGATGTTGGGGATGCCAAAGGTATCAACCGTCGTGCCCCAGGCGAAGCTCGTCTCGGGGAAGTCCGGGGCGATCTCCTGCAGCGAGCTACCATACTGCGAGCCGTGGGCGATGACCAGGTTATAGCCCTGGCTGGCATAGTCGCGGATCGCAACCGCGGCGTCATCGACGTTGAACATGTTCTCCGAGTAAACAAACTCGAAGTTGTCCGCGCCCATCTCGTTCTGGACGGCGACCAACGCGTCGTAGATGCTCTGGCTGAAGGCCAGGTCATTGATGGTGCTCGGCATCACCACTGCGACGCGAAAAGGTCCCATCGCTTCTTCCGCCGGCGCTTCCTCGGCCGGGGCTTCTTCTGCGGGCGCTTCTTCTGCTGGCGCTTCCTCGGCCGGGGCTTCCGTCGCCACGACCTGCTCCGCGCCTTCTTCAACCGCTTCTTCGGTGGTCGTTGTCGCCCCACCACAGGCCGTGAGGGCCATCGCAAAGGCCAACAACAACACAAACAGCATCTGCTTCTTCATGTTCTTCCTCTCCTTAAGTGTGGAAGGTCCCATGTTTCGGATTTTCTTCTGACTGTCTCTCAATCCGTCCGGTCGTGGACCAGGACGGGCGCTGCCATGCAGGCGGCGGGCGGGACACGCCCGCAAAAAGACACAGGTCGGTACGTTCGTTCTCGGCCGACGCATCACCTCCTTATCGTCAACATAGCGGTATCGTTATCCTCCACGCTCGTAGACCTTGGTCAGCGCTGACGGCTGACGCACGCGGCCGGCTGAGAAGGCAAGCACCACGATCGTCAGGACATAGGGCAACATCACCGCGAAGTCTGACGGGATTGGCAGATCCAGGACCTGGACCCATACGCCGAGGGCATTGACCATACTGAAGAGCAAAGCCCCGAACAAGATACCATACGGCCGCCAGCCACCGAAATAGACAAGTGCAACGGCAATGAAGCCGATGCCATTGGTCAGGTTTTGCTGAAAGACGTTCAGCAGGGCGATGGACAGCGACGCGCCGGCGATGCCGGCCATCACGCCGCCCAGCGTGACCGTGGCGTAGCGCGTCCACGCGACACTGACGCCGAGCGAGTCGGCCGCCGCCGGGTTCTCGCCCACGGCGCGGATCTTGAGTCCGATAGTCGTCTTATACAGGATGAACGCGGCCAGCGGCACCAGGGCGTACGCCAGGTAGACCATGAAGCTGTGCTGGAAGAAGATCTCCCCGACAACGGGCAGATCGCTGAGTACCGGGATGTGGATCGGCGGGAAGCCGCGGACGGTCTCGACAGTCCCCAGCATCTTCTGAAACAGCAGCTCGCTCATGCCGAGGCCAAACAGGTAGACGCCGATGCCGCTGATGCCCTGCTCCGCCTGGAGCGTGACGCTGATGAACGCCATGGCCAGGCCCATCAGGCCCCCGACCACGATCGCGGCCAGAATGCCCAACCACGGATTCCCCGTCGTGAAGGTCGCATAGAAGCCGGCGAAGGCGCCCATCAGCATCATGCCATCGAGGCCCAGGTTCAGCACGCCGCTACGCTGGCCGAACATCTCGCCGATCGAGGCGAACAGGTAGGGCGTCGCCAGGCGGATGCCTGATGACAGGATGCCGATGAGGACGGGCAACGTGAACAGCTCGCTAAACATCTAGTCACCTCCTGCTACGCTGCCGGACGCAGCCAGCACTTCCGCTTCGACATCTGAGTCAGGCGCCGCCACCGGTTCCGCCACGAGCTGGCGGCGGCGCGCCAGCCGGCGGCTAAAGATGTCGCTGCTGACGACGAACACGACGATCAGGCCGTTCAGCGCGACGATCAGCGCCGACGGCACCTGCATGGCGCGCTGGAGGCTGTTGGCCCCCACCAGCAATGCCCCGAAGATGAAGGAGGCCGGGATAGCCCCCAGGGGATGGAGCTTGCCGAACAGGGCCACGACGATGCCGTTGAAGCCGGCGCCACCCGTGAAACCCGCGGCCGACCCATCCGTGAACATGCGGTGCGACACACCATAGACCTGAACCGCGCCGGCCAACCCGGCAAACGCGCCACTCAGCACCAGCGCCAGGACGATGTTGCGCTTGACGTTGATGCCGGCGTAGCGCGAGGCGGCCGCGTTCAGGCCAACGGCCCGGATGCGGTAACCGATCGTCGTCCGCCACAGGAAGATGTAGACGACAAAGGCCAGGATGACCGCCAGCAGCGCGCCCGCGTGCAGCCGGGTAGGGACCAGCCGCGGCAGGTCGAAGGCTTTCTCCAGTCGCGCCGTCTGCGGGATGCGCGAGGCGTTCGCCATCTGGGCCGGGTCGATGAGCGGCTCGCGCAACAGGTAGTTCATCCCCTGGACGGCGATGATGTTCAGCATGATCGTGCTGAGGATCTCGTTGACGTTGTAATACGCCTTCAGAACGCCGGCGATGCCGGCCCAGGCCGCCCCACCCACAAAACCGGCGACAAGCGCCAGGGGGATGATCACGATCGCCGGTGCGGTGGGAAACTCCAGGCCGACGATCGTGGCCAGAATGGCCCCGACAATCAGCTGCCCCTCGCCACCGATATTGATCACCCCGCCGCGAAACGCGATACAGATGCCTAGCGCGACGAGCAGCAACGGCGTCGCCTTGACGATGGTGTCAGCGATGGCGTTCTGGCTGCCAAAGGCGCCCTGCAGGAGGGCCTGGTAAGACGCCAGTGGGTTCGCCCCCAGCAGCTGGAGCATGACCGCCCCCACCCCAAGCGCGGCAAGCGTCGCCAGCACCGGCAGCAGCAGGTCAAAGAGCCGACCGAGACGAGGATGTTGTGCCAGGTAATCAAGCATAATTCATTCCGTCCGGCGCGATTTGTGGGTGCGCTACTCCTCTTTGAAAGCCGTCCCGAGCGCCATCGGCGGCGAGACGCGCAGCACATTACGCAACGGCCGCTGCCAGCTTTCCGGCGCAGCCTTGATGAAACGATCCACCGCATCGCTGCTGACCGCCAGCAGGACCAGGATCATCAGGATCCAGGGGATGGCGTTGAAGAGCACCACCGGGACCTCCGGGAAGGTGCGCTGCAGCACGGTGGCCAGCGCCTTCGTCGCACCGAATAGCAGCGCGCCGAACGCGCCACGGATGGGCGACCAGCCGCCGAAGATGACGATGGCCAGGGCGATCCAGCCGAGTCCCCGGATGTGACCGTCCGACCAGCCGATCTTGACGTCCAGCGAGTAGGCAGCGCCGGCGATGCCGACCAGCGCGCCGCCAACAAGGGCGTAGATATAGCGGACACGGTTGACATGGACGCCGCGGGCGAAAGCGGCCGCGGGGCGCTCGCCGGCGCCGCGCAGGTGCAAGCCCTGTTGTGTCCGGTTCAACCACCACCAGGTGACGCCGATGAGGATGAACGCGAAGTAGACAACGATGTCCTGGTCAAAGAAGATCGGGCCAATGATGGGAATATCCTTCAGGATCGGAATCCCCATATGCTCGACGTAGACCCCCTTCTGCCGGGTGTAGTTCTGGCCCAGGAAGGCGCTCAGGTCGTCGCCCAGCAGGGCCAGGACGAAGCCGATGGCTACCTGGCTCTGGCCCATACGGATGCTGCCAAAGGCGACGATATAGGCGAACAAGGCGCCAATCGCCGCGCCGGCCAGAAAACCCAACCAGATGCTGCCGGTGAACAGGCCAACCAGGAAGCCCAGCATTGCCGCCATGAGCATGCTGCCGTCCAGCGACAGGTTGACCACGCCGGAGCGCTCCGTCATGATCTCGCCGCAGACGGCGATGATGAGCGGCGAGGCCTGCAAGACGATTGACGCAAGGACCGCGATGAGCTGGCTGTCGTTCATCAGTCGCCTCCACTCAGATCGGCGGAGATGTTGTCGGGCGGAAAGTCAGGGGCGACCTCCGACGCGGTGCCGCCCGGAGCACCCGAGGCCTCAGCCTTTGGCTTGCGCCGGAACACGGTCTCGAAGTTCCCGAAAAGCAACACGAAAAGAACGATGAACCCGGTCAGGATGCCGCCCAACGCAGAGTGAAGCTGGGTCCTGAGCTGCAGGGTGATGCTGCCGTTGAGCACGGCCGAGAAGAAGAGGGTGACGAACGGCACCAGGAGCGGTTTGAAGCCCGACAACATGACTACCAACAACGCCAGGAAGCCGATGCCGCCGGAGATGCTCTGTCGCAGGCTGTCGAACCAGCTCAGGGTGCGGATCGCCCCGCCAAGCCCGGCCAGCGCCCCGCAGAACATCATCGCCAGGATGACCTCGCGCTCGCTGCTGACGCCCAGCAAAAAGGCGGACCGCGGGTTCTTGCCCAGCGCCTTGAGCTTCAGACCCCAGGTTGTGCCGCGCAGCGTGATGACGACCAGGGCGAATGCCAGGATGGCCAGCACGGCCGAGAGCGGGCTGAATCGCGATTCCCAGAGCCGGGGCAGGAGCGCGGCGGCCTGGAAGGGAGCCGTGCCGCGGAACGAGCCGCCCTCGGGAGGCTGCCACGGGCCTGAGATGAGGAAGTTGGTCAGGATGATGGCCAGGTTGTTCAGCGCCAGTCCGCTGAAGATCTCGTTCACCTTGCCGCGCGTCTTGAGCACCGCGGAAAGCGCCGCCCACAGCGCCCCGGCCGCCATGCCCGCCGCGATCTCCAGCGGGATGAGCATCCAGGTCGGCCCGGTGAACTTCAGGGCCACCCAGCTCGCCCCAATCGCGCCCAGGATGATCTGCCCCTCGATGCCGATGTTCCACAGGCCGGCGGTGAAGGTGACGAGCAGGCCGCTGGCCGCCAGCAGCAGCGGCACCGCGAAGGCCAGCACGCTCAGGATCTTGTCCTGGTCGCCCAGCGCCCCCTCCCACATGGCCTGGTACGCCTCGCCAGGGCTGGCTCCGTATATGATCAGCAGAATGCTGGTGAAGCCAATTGCGGCCAGGACGGGAACGATCGGCCAGAGTCTGACCAGCCAGCGCGGCGGCCCGGAAGATGTCTCGTTCATGCCTGCCCTCCGATGAGGTAACCGAGTTCTTCGGCCGATGTTTCGCTCGCATTCAGAACGCGCGACATGACGCCGCCGGAGAAGACGGCGATACGGTCGGAATGTTCGATGATCTCATCCAGGTCGGCCGAGATGAACAGGATAGCCGTGCCGTCCTTGCGGCGCCGGTACATGAGCTGCCAGATGTACTGCGTCGAGCGAATATCGAGGCCGCGGGTCGGATGTTCCAGGAGCAGCAGTTTGAGCGGTGCGTTCAGCAGGGAGAAGAGCAACCGCTGCTGGTTGCCGCCGGAGAGGTTATCGGCCGTCGTCTCCGGCTGGCCGACGATCTGGTATGTCTTGATCCGCTCCAACATGTCGCCGCGCGCGCCGGACCAGTCGATGAAGAACTTCTGCTCCGGCCGCGCCAGGACCAGATGCTCTGTCAATGAAAGTCCGGCCACCAACCCTTCCTCCAGGCGCCCGGCAGCGATGTAGGCCATGCCGAAGTCCTGCAAGCGATGATACGACCAGCCTTTGACGTCCTGGCCACCGAGCCGGATTGTCCCGCTGTCGATCGGCTGCAGCCCGGCACAGGCCTGCATGACCAGGCGTTGGCCGCTGCCCTCCAGACCGGCGAAGCCAAACACCTCCCCGGCCCGGACGGTCAGGTTGATATTGCTCATCTTCAGGTGATAGGTTGAGATGGCGACGTCGCTCAGTTCCAGCACCGGCTCGCCCAGTTCAAATGGCGGCCGCTCGCTCCGTTTCGGCACCTGGCCGAACATCAGCCCGACCAGGTCCTCATTCGGACATGGCAAATCCTGCTCGCCCACGAGTTTGCCCTTTCGCATGACATAGGCATGGCCGCACAGCTCCTGGACTTCTTCCAGCTTGTGCGAGACGAGGACAAGCGTCTTGCCCTCGTCAAAAACGAGCTTGCGGATCGACTCAAACAGGAGGTCTTTTTGCTCGGCGCTGATACCCGTCGTTGGCTCATCGAGGATCAGCATCTGCGCCCCGCCGGCCAGGAGACGGACCAGCTCCAGTTGCTGCCGCTCGCCAAGTGAGAGCGAATCGATGCGAGCGTTAACGTCGAGTTCAAAGCCATAGCGGCTGGCCAGTGACTCCAGTTCAGCTTTGGCCTGGGCGTAGTTCAAACGGGTGCGGTTGTCACGGCCGAGGAGGTAATTGTCGATCACCCGGAAGGGTGGCATGTCAAGCGGGTCCTGATAGAGCATTCCGACGCCTTTGGCCAGCGCGTCGGCCGGGGAGTTGAACACGGTCGGCTGGCCGTTGACAAGTATCTGGCCACCCGTCGGGGGTTGATAGCCGGACAGGATCTTCATCAGCGTGCTCTTGCCGGCGCCGTTTTCGCCAACCAGCCCGTAGATGCGACCCTCCTCCAGTAGCAGGCTGATGCCGTCATTGGCCTTCACCGCACCGAAGTACTTACGGATATCGCGCAATTCGACCCGCATACAACCTCCTGGTTGTGCGTCCGGTAGTGGGGGGCCGGACGTCGCGAGCTAAACAGGACTTCCGAACGAATTGTTCAACGATAACGGATACAACGAAGGATGACACATGCCAAACTTCCTGATTTTGACATGACATTCATCCTTTGTTTCTTCATGTACGACTCCCACGGGCGATCGGCGTTGGCGACCTGTGGGGAGCGAGTCTCCTCTCCGTACCAGATTCTCAACTCAGAGCGTGATGGGCACGCCCTGCACCGGACACATCATACGCGTTCCGGCACGTTTCGACCAACCTGTTCGCGGTGTTTGGCCAGGATGTCCAGCTCTTCAGCGTAGCGGCCGGCGGCCATCGTGTCACCCGTCGCCTGGGCCAGCGCCAGCGCCTGCCGGGCCTCACCTTCTGCCTCGTCCAGCCGCCCTTGCCGCCTCAGCGCCCTACCGCGAAGGGCAAACAGCTCCGCGCGCAATGGGGCGGCCAGCGCGCGCCCGTCATCATCGCCCAGCCCGAGGGTCGCCTCGGCTTCGGCCCGAACGCCGTCTCCCGCCTCAAGGGCGTGGATCGCCAGGATCTGATGGGCCAGTGCTGCCTGAGTAGGGTCAGGGTTCAGGGCCAGGACCGCCTCAGCGTGCTCGACGGTGCTCTTACCCGTGGCGCCCCGGGCATCGGCCTTGGTCATCGCCAGCATCAGGTGCGCCGTGGCCGAGTCGGGGTTCGTCTTCAGGTAGCTTTCCAGCGCACTCTGAGCCTGGTGCGGGGCGCCGCCCCGGCGCATCGCCTCGACCTGTCGCAGGCGGGCGTCCGTGTCCCCCACTTCGGCCGCGGCAGCCAGCGCCTCGAAGCGCCGCTCCTCCGCTTCCGACCCGAAGGCGACCATCTCAAACCGGCCCTGCCGGTCAGCACGCCAGAACCAGGCCAGCACCGAAGCGTGGGTAACCGCAGCCATCAGGCTCAGCACCGGCGTTGCCCCAAAGTCGTAGATCACCCGCCAGTCGCCGATCGGCAAAAACAGGCTGAAGATCGGGTAATAGACGAGCGAGAAGTAGATCTGGAAGCGCAAGGTACGCAGGCCGTAGTAACGGAGCGGCCCGCTGGGCGAGTTGTGAAGCAAGGCCCAGACGCCCACGCCGAACAACAACGAGCCGAGCGTGCCGGCCAGGCTGATGAACCACTCCTGGGCCTGCGTGAATTGTCCCGCCGGGACGACGTAGCCCCAGAAGACGCGGTAGCCGAATTCGATCACCGCGCCGCCGAAGGCCCAGATGGCCAGGGCGTGGAACAGCTCGTGGAGCAGGACGGACGGAGGAACGCTGATGAAGAACGCGGCCTGTTCGGCCAGGTCCTGCTTGGCGCGGGTGAGAGGGTTGGCGACGACCTTATCCCAGCGCCGGCCAATACTGACGGCCAGCTGGACACCACGGAGGACGTAGAGGAGCGCCAGGACGTTGAACAGACCGGTAAGTAAAGACATGACAGGCCCGCCTCGATACTATAGCCGAGCATTCGCCGCGTCGCAAAGTTACGGGCCGGTCAGGGCGATCGCCCTCAAGCCGGCAAGACAAGGGCAAGGCGAGCGGGAGGCACGATGCTGCCGGCTTTCCCGGCCGCGTTTCGCCACGGATGCCGCCCGCCCACGAAGTCTTAAAAGAATCGCTCGCGCCGGCGGCCGATAGTCAGCCCCCCGTCGTTATGTTAAAATTGTGACCGTGACGAGCAAACAGGAGTTCCTGGCAGAGCTTCCCATCTTCTACAACCTCGATGCCCAGGCGATCGAAGACCTGGCCCGCATCACCGTCGAGTATGAATTCGACGAGGGCGCTGTCATCGCCTACCAGCGCGACGTGGCGAACAGCCTGTTCATCGTCAAAGAAGGCCGCCTCTTCGCCCGCGCGCTTGACAACAACGGCATCGCACGCGAGACGCGCGCCTACACGCCCGGTCAGTACTTCGGCGAAACCTGGCTTTTTGCGCCCAGCGTCCATTCAGCCACCGTCAAGGGCAGCGAGAGCGGGCGGTTGCTGGTTATCGACGGGCCCGCCTTCCTGCACTTGCTCGAAGCCAACCATCGCATCGTCACCCAGCTCGCGCCGGCAATGGACGAGGAGGGCAACCCGCTCGGCCTCAGCGCCGAGGGCTGGGAAGAGGCGCGCAAGCTGCTCGTCCGCAGTTCGCGTCGCGGGCCTGATGTTGGCCTGATGCCCGAGGAACTGCTGGAGTACTTTTCGCGCCGCAGCGTCTGGTTCCTGCTGATGCGCCTGCTTCTGCCTCTGGTACTGGTGCTGGTCGCGCCGGTCGTCTACGTCCTCCTGCCGGAAGGCATCGGCCTGGTGCGTATCTTCCGCTGGGCCGCGCCCATGCTCATCCTCGGCTTCGGCCTCTTCCTGATCGCCTGGCGCTGGCTCGACTGGCGCAACGACTACTTCGCCATCACCAGCAATAATCTGATGCACCGCGAGTTCGACCTGCGCCACATCCGCATCGACCTCATCAAAGTACCCATCAGCCAGATCCAGAGCGTGTCCATTGACAAGCCGTCGTTCATCGCCAACCTGTTCAACATCGGCGATGCGCGCATCACCACGGCCGCGGTGACCGGGTTGGTCGTCTTCGACAACATCGACAAGCCGGAGAAGGTGCGCGAAACGCTCAATCGCCTGACGAGCCGGGTGAGAAGCATGGACACGGCCCAGGAACAGGCGGCCATGCGCCGTTCCATCGAGCAGCATTTCGAGCTTGACCCGTTCCTGCGCTCGGTTGACGGCCCGGCAATCCCCAGGAATGCCGTCCCCAAGCCCGAAGGCTTCTGGGCCGCGTTCGTCACGCGCTTTGGCTCGCGCGTGGAAGTAGGCAACGTCATCACCTACCGCAAGAGCTTCGTCATCCTGCTGAAGTACATCGCCGCGCCCCTCCTGGGCTTCGTCGCCCTCTTCGTCGGGACCTACGTCATGGTCCAGCTGGGCGTCTCGAACAGCATCAACGCCCTGGTGACGGGCATAGGCTTCCTGGTGATCCTTGGCTGGTTCATCTGGCAGCTTGAGAACTGGCGCAACGACATCTTCCAGTTGACCGACCGTTTTGTGATCGATATCGACCGCCTGCCGTTCGGCTTCAGCGAAAGCAAGAAGCAGGCCGCGCTGAGCAATATCCAGAACGTCGCCGCCGAGCGGCCCGGTTTCTTCCCGACGCTGTTCAACTATGGCCGGGTGGTCATCGACACGGCCGGCGCCAAGGGCGACATCGTCTTCGAAGATGTGCCCAACCCCGGCCTCATCCAGGGCGACATCTTCCGCCGGCTCGACGAATACCGGCAGCAACAGCGCATCCGCGAGGGCAGCGACCGGCGCCGTGAATACGCCGTCCTCCTCGACGTTTATCGGCAAGCGATGGAAGAGGAACGTATTCCTCGACGAATGCCGGAATCCGAATCAGAATAAGTGCTGAAATGAGCGAGCTTCCCATTGTGACTGTCCCCAGCAAGATCCTGCGGCAGAAGGCCCGGCCGGTCACGGATTACGGTCCGGAACTGCAGCAGTTGATCGACAATATGATCGAAACGGTTTACGCGGCCGAAGGCGTCGGCCTGGCCGCGCCGCAGGTTGACGTTCCGCTCCAGCTGGCGGTCATCGTGACCCTGCCCGAGGTCGACGACGAGGGCAAGGAGATCGAGGGCACGCGCGAGTTGTTCGTCATAACCAACCCGGAGATCGTCTGGACATCACGTACCGTTGTCGACGGCATTGAAGGCTGCCTGTCCATTCCCGGCTATGTCGGGGAAGTTGAGCGCTTTGAGTCCATCCGCATCCGCGCCCAGGACCGCCACGGCCGCAAGATCCGCCTCCGCCTGAACGACTGGACGGCCCGGATCTTCCAGCACGAGATCGATCACCTGAACGGCATCCTCTACATCGACCGCCTGACCGGCCCCGATCGCATCTGGAGCGAAGAGACCTTCGAAAAGATACGCGAAGCGAAGCGGGACGCGGAAGACGGAGCGGCCGAAAGCAACGCCCAGGAACCCATCGTCGCCGACTGAACCAGACAGCCGGACCGGCCGACGCGCACACGACGCCGGCGCGCGGCCGCGCGGGCCCGGCTTCCCGGCATCAGAACGGCTCCAGGATTGCACCATGACCCTATCACATGCGGACGTGATCAAGATCGCCCATCTGGCCAGGCTGGGGCTGACGCCCGACGAGATCGCTGTGTACCAGGAGCAGCTGTCGGCCATCCTCGACTACGCCGAGCGGCTGAACGAACTTGATCTGACCGGCGTGGAGCCCTCGGCCCACGCCGTCGCCCGGACAAACGTCCTGCGCGAGGACGTGGCCGAACCGGGACTGACGCTGGAAGACGCCCTGTTCAACGCCGCGGAGACGGCCAACGACCAGTTCCTCATCCAGTCCGTGCTGGATGAGTGAGATGCCGAGCACACCCCCTATGGACCCGACTTCCCTGACGCTGACCGAACTGCGCGAGGCGCTGCGGCGCGGTGAGACAACCAGCCTGGCCGCGACTGAGGCGATGGTCGACCGGATCGTCGCGTTCGACAACCGGATCCTCAGCTATCTGACCGTGACCGACCAGCTCGCCTTTGAGCAGGCGGCCGCGGCCGACCGTCGTCGCGCGGCCGGCGACGACGCGCCGCTGCTGGGCGTGCCCGTGGCCGTCAAGGACATCATCGCCACCGCCGGCGTGCAGACAACAGCCGGCAGCAAGATCCTTGAGGGGTTTGTTCCGCCGTACAACGCCTTCGTCGTGGACCGCCTGCAGGCGGCCGGGGCGGTCATCCTGGGCAAGACGAACACGGACGAGTTCGCCATGGGTTCGTCGACCGAGAACT